>NZ_JBFTLJ010000004.1:0-743884 GCF_056396385.1 Variovorax sp. 05T418
TGCCACATTCCGGGGTGCTCGCAGGACTGCGGGTCCAACTACTGAACGGGTTCGCAACACCAAGCAAACGCCGACCTCGTCAGCAGTGCCGAGCTCCATCCTATGACCATGCGTCATCGATCGCCAGCCACGACCCACGCTTCATGCCCAGGGGTCGGGCCTGCCCGATGACAAACTACTGAAGAATGCGCCCAGCTTTCTCGAACAACAATCGTCGGAGACACACGCATGACCTTGCATCGCACCCTGCAGCGGCGCCAACTGGTGCTGGGCGGCCTTGGCGCCGCCGCGCTCGCCACCGCCACCGGCCGCGCCTTCGCGGCCGACTACCCGGAACGCCCCATCACCTTCATCTGCCCGTGGCCCGCCGGCGGCACGGCCGATCGCTCGATGCGCGCCATTTGCCAGATTGCGGCGCGCGAGCTCGGCCAGCCCATTGCGCTGGAGAACCGCGCGGGCGCCTCGGGAATGATCGGCACCAAGGCGCTGGCCTCGGCCCGGCCGGACGGCTACACCATCGGGCAGATCCCCATCTCGGTGACGCGCTTCGCGCAGATCGGCACCGTGCAGATCGATCCGCTCAAGGACCTGAGCTACCTCGCGCGCACCTCGGGCCAGACCTTCGGCATCGCGGTGCCGGCCAGTTCGCCCTTCAAGTCGCTGCGCGACATGGTGGCGCAGGCCAAGGCCAAGCCGGGCGTCGTCAGCTACGCGCATGCCGGCGTGGGCGGCGCCACCCACGTGGGCATGGAGCAGTTCGCGCAGGCGGCCGGCGTCAAGTTCAACGCCATTGCCTACAAGGGCGGCTCGGCCGCGCTGCAGGACGTGCTGGGCGAACAGGTCGACATGCTGGCCGACAGCAGCTCCTGGGCGCCGCATGTCGAAAGCGGCAAGCTGCGGCTGCTCGCGACCTGGGGCGAGGCGCGCACGCCGCGCTTCAAGGACACGCCCACGCTCAAGGAGCTGGGCTACGACGTGGTGGTGGAAGCACCCAACGGCATCGGCGCGCCGCGCGGGCTGCCGCCGGCGGTGGAAAAGAAGCTGCGCGATGCGTTCCGCGTGGCCGTTGCCAGCGAGGAATTCAAGAAGGTGGCCGACAGCATCGACGCGCCGGTCATGTACCAGGACGGCCCCGAGTACCGCAGGTACGTCGAAGCCGTCTACCGCCAGGAGACCGAGCTGATCCGCAAGCTCAATCTCAAGGAACTGATGGAGAAAGGTTGATGGCCGACAGCCCCCTGCTTCGCCTGCACCCGCACGACAACGTGCTGGTTGCCAAGACACCCATCGCCCTCGGCGAAACGATTGCCGAATTCGGCGTGCGGGCGCGCGCGCAGATTCCCGCGGGACACAAGATCGCGTCGCGCGCCATTGCGGCCGGCGAGCAGGTGAAGAAGTACGACACGGTCATTGGCGTGGCCTCGCGCGACCTGGAGGCGGGCGACTACGTGCACAGCCACAACCTCACGCTGGTCGACTCCTACCGCGACCCGGCCTTCTGCCAGGACCTGCGGCCGGTGGCCTACGTGCCCGAGGCCGAGCGCGCCACCTTCATGGGCTTTGTGCGGGCCGACGGCCGCGTGGGCACGCGCAACTTCATCGGCATTTTGTCGTCGGTCAACTGCTCGGCCACCGTCATCAAGCGCATCGCGGCGCACTTCACGCCCGAGCGCCTGGCGGCCTTTCCCAACGTGGACGGCGTGGCCGCCTTCGCGCAGACCAGCGGCTGCGGCATGTCGTCCCCGAGCGAGCACTTCGACGTGCTGCGGCGCACCTTGGCCGGCTATGCGCGCCATCCCAACCTGGCCGGCGTGCTGATCGTGGGCCTGGGCTGCGAGCGCAACCAGGTCGATGCGCTGGTCGACTCGCAGGGCCTGCAGCAGGGCCGCCTGATGCGCACGATGGTCATGCAGGACGTGGGCGGCACGCGCCAGACCATCGAGGCCGGCATCCGCGCCGTGGAAGAAATGCTGCCCGAGGCCAACGCGGCCGAGCGCACCCGCGTGGGCGCCAACCACCTGAAGATCGGCCTGGAGTGCGGCGGCTCCGACGGCTTCTCGGGCATCACGGCCAACCCGGCATTGGGCGCGGCCATGGACGTGCTGGTGCGCCACGGCGGCACCGCCATTCTTTCGGAAACACCCGAGATCCACGGCGTCGAATTCATGCTCACGCGGCGCGCCGCCACGCCCGAGGTCGGCCAGAAGCTGCTCGACCGGCTGGCCTGGTGGGAGCGCTATGCGGCGGGCCAGAACGCGCAGTTCAACGGCGTGGTGGGGCACGGCAACCAGGCCGGCGGGCTGGCCAACATCTTCGAGAAATCGCTGGGCTCGGCCATGAAGGGCGGCACCACGCCGCTGCAGGCCGTGTACGAATACGCCGAGCCCATCGACCAGGCCGGCTTCGTCTTCATGGATTCGCCGGGCTACGACCCGGTGGCCGTGACCGGGCAGATCGCGAGCGGCGCGCAGCTGATCTGCTTCACCACCGGGCGCGGCTCGATGTTCGGCAGCAAGCCCGCGCCGACCATCAAGCTGGCCAGCAACACGCCGATGTTCAAGCGCCTCGAGGAGGACATGGACATCAACTGCGGCGTGGTGCTCGACGGAGAGCTCTCGGTGCCCGAGCTGGGCCAGCGGATCTTCGAGCAGATATTGCGCCATGCCTCCGGCGAGCGGACACGCAGCGAAGCGCTGGGCCTGGGCGACCATGAATTCGTGCCATGGCACCTGGGCATCGTGAGTTGACTTTCTTTTGATACCGACGGACATGCCTCTCAATCTCACCCGCCCCGACCTGCAGCGCACCGCCAACTTCATCGCCGGCGAATGGTGCGCGGCCGCCGGCCGCACGCTCGACGTGACCGATCCCGCCACCGGCGCGCTCATCGCGCAGGTGCCCGACTCCGGCGCCGATGCCGCGCGTGCCGCCGCCGATGCCGCGCACGCCGCCTTCCCCGCGTGGCGCCGCACGCCGGCCAAGCAGCGCGCGCAGATCCTCAAGCGCTGGAACGACCTGGTGCTCGCGCATCAGGAAGACCTGGGCCGCCTGATCTCGCGCGAACAGGGCAAGCCGCTGGCCGAAGGCATCGGCGAGGTCGCCTACGCCGCCAGCTACATCGAGTGGTTTGCCGAAGAGGCCACGCGCGCCAATGGCGACGTGATTCCCGCGCCTGTTCCGGGCCGGCGCATGTTCGCCATCAAGGAGCCGGTGGGCGTGGTGGCCGCGATCACGCCCTGGAATTTTCCGGCCGCGATGATCGCGCGCAAGATCGCGCCGGCGCTGGCCGCGGGCTGCACCGTGGTGTGTAAGCCGGCCGAGGACACGCCGCTCACCTCGCTCGCGCTGGTGGCGCTGGCCGCGCAGGCCGGCGTGCCCGCGGGCGTGCTCAACATCGTGACGGCCTCGCGCGAGCGCACGCCCGAGGTGGTCGACGCCTGGCTGGACGATGCCCGCGTGCGCAAGATCACCTTCACCGGATCGACGCCGGTCGGCAAGCACCTGGCGCGCCGCTCGGCCGACACGCTCAAGAAGCTGTCGCTCGAACTCGGCGGCAATGCGCCCTTCATCGTGTTCGAGGATGCCGACCTGCACGCCGCGGTCGACGGCCTGATGGCCGCCAAGTTCCGCAACGGCGGCCAGACCTGCGTGTGTCCGAACCGCGTGTTCGTGCACGAGGCCGTGCATGACGAGTTTGCGGGGCTGCTCGCGGCACGTGTCGGATCGCTGCGCGTCGGCCCGGCCAGCGACCCGGCCTCACAGATCGGCCCGATGATCAATGCGCGCGCCATCGAGAAGATCGAGCGCCATGTGCAGGACGCCGTTTCGCGCGGCGCACGCGTGCTCGCGGGCGGCACGCGGCTGCCCGCGCTCGGGCCGAACTACTTCGCGCCCACCGTGCTGGTCAACGCCGACGCCGCCATGGCCTGCGCCTGCGAAGAAACCTTCGGCCCCGTTGTTCCGCTGACGCGCTTCGCCAGCGAAGCCGAGGTGGTGGCCCAGGCCAACGACACGCCCTTCGGCCTGGCCGCGTACTTCTACTCGCGCGACGTGCGCCGCATCTGGCGCGTGGCGGATGCGCTCGAAGCCGGCATCGTCGGCATCAACGAAGGCGCGCTGGCCGCGGAGGCCGCGCCTTTCGGCGGCGTGAAGGATTCGGGCTACGGCCGCGAAGGCTCGGTCCATGGCCTGGACGACTACCTGCATACCAAATACGTCTGCCAGGGCCAGCTGGACTGACCCACCCTGCACATCCAACGGAAAAGAAAAAACATGCCCGCCCTCAACGCCTTCAAGACAGCCCTGGCCGCCAAACAGCCGCAGATCGGCCTCTGGCTCTCGATGGCCGACCCCTACATGGCCGAGGTGAGCGCCACCGCCGGCTTCGACTGGCTGCTGATCGACGGCGAGCACGCGCCCAACGACCTGCGCTCCACGCTGGCCGCCTTGCAGGCCGTGGCGCCCCACCGCGCCCAGCCGGTGGTGCGCGCGGTGCAGGGCGACACGGCGCTCATCAAGCAGCTGCTCGACATCGGCGCCAAGAACCTGCTGGTGCCCATGGTCGACACGGCCGAACAGGCGCGCGCACTGGTGTCGGCCACGCGCTATCCGCCGCTGGGCATCCGCGGCGTCGGCAGCGCGGTGGGACGCGCCTCGCAGTGGAGTGCACGCACCGACTACCTCGACATCGCCGATGCGGAGGTCTGCCTGCTGGTGCAGGCCGAAACCGTGGCGGCACTCTCCAACCTGCCGCAGATCTGCGCGGTGGACGGTATCGACGGCGTCTTCATCGGCCCGGCCGACCTGGCCGCGTCGATGGGCCACCGCGGCCGGCCCGGCCATCCCGAAGTGCAGGCCGCCATCGAGGCCGCCATGCGCACCATCGTGGCCTCGGGCAAGGCCGCGGGCACGCTGACTTCCGACCCGAAGCTGGCGCGGCGCTACCTGGAGCTGGGCTGCAGCTTTGTTGCGGTGGGTGTCGACGTGCTGCTGTTCGCGGGCGCGGCTCGCAAGCTCGCGGCCGACTTCAGCGGCGCACCGGCGGCCGAAGAGCCCGCGCCGCGCGCGGCCTACTGATCGAAGGCCTCGGCGCGAGAAAATCCTAGGGCAGGTTCTCGCGGAAGATCACCTGGCTGCGCGTGGTTTCCACGCCGCTGAGCGCCTCGCGCCCGTCGCGCAGGTTGGCGAAGATGCGCACGCAGCTCATCAGCGTGGTGTGCGGGCTCTGCGTGATCACCGCGTCCATGCTGCCGTCGATCAGCAGCGTGCGCGTGTCGGGCGTGAGCCCGTGCCCGATGAACACCACCTTCTGCTCGCGCCCCGCTTCCTTCAGCGCGCGCGCCACGCCGTCGGACGCACCGCCAATGTTGTAGATGCCGCCCATGTCGGGGTATTGCTCCAGCAGCGCGCGTGTCTGCCGGTAGTTCTTGCCGGCGTCGTCCTGCCCTTCGCGCAGGCCCACCACCTCGAGCCGCGGAAACATCTCGTCGATCACGTGCAGGAAGCCGGCCTCGCGCTCTTCATGCGCCTTGTAGCTCAGGCTGCCCGCGATGAGCGCCACCTTTGCCGCGCGCGCACCGATGAAGCGGCCGATGAGGTAGCCCGCGGTGCGGCCGGCCGCGCGGTTGTCGAGCCCCACGAAGGCCGCGCGCTCGGAGTTCGACAGGTCCGAGATCAGCGTGACCACCGGCAGCCCGCGCGCCGCCAGCGCCGCCACCGCCTCGCGCACCGCGGGGTGCTCCAGCGCCATCATCGCGATGCCGTCGCAGCGCTGGCCGTGGCGCCGCAGCGCATCCGCCAGCTCGTGCGGATTGAAGCTCTCGATGAACACCGTGCGGCACTGCACGTTGAACGGCGCCCAGTGCTCCTGCGAATAGCCCACCATGTCGCCCAGCATGCGGATGAAGCGGTTGGTGCCGGCGGGCAGCAGGAACACCAGCCGCAAAGGCGGCGGCGTGAGCGCGGCATAGAGCTCGGGGCCCGGCAGGTAGTCGAGCTCGCCCGCGGCCTTGAGCACGCGCTGCACCGTGGCGTCGCGCACGCCGGGGCGGCGGTTGAGCACGCGGTCGACGGTGGCGGTCGACACCTGCGCGGCCCGCGCGATGTCGACCACGCGCGCGCGCCGCGCATCGGTTGAAGGGTTATCCCGCATACATCAAAAACCATCAAGATCGAGTTTGACCCGGATCATGCATGCTTTTATCTTCGCTGTGGCTCGAATCCAATGGTGCATCAGATTGCATCAACCGCATTCCGAAGATCCTGGAGACAAAAGACATGACCTCGCTCACTCGCCTGACCCGCCGCGGTGCCTTGCGCACGCTTTCCGCCCTCCCCGCCGCCGGCATCGTGTCGGCCGTGCCGCGCATCGCGCGCGCCGCGGAGTTCTCGTACAAGTACGGCAACAACCTGCCGCTCAGCCATCCGCTGAACATCCGCGCGCAAGAGGCGGCCGACCGCATCGCCAAGGAAAGCAAGGGCCGGGTCGAGATCAAGATCTTCCCCAACAACCAGCTCGGCGGCGACACCGACATGCTGGCGCAGGTGCGCTCGGGCGGCATCGACTTCTTCACGCCCTCGGCGCTGGTGATTGCCACGCTGGTGCCGGTGGCCGCCATCAACGCGGTGGGCTTTGCGTTCAACGACTACGGCCAGGTGTGGGGCGCCATGGACGGCAAGCTCGGCGCCCATGTGCGCGGCGCCATTGCCAAGTCGCGCCTCTACGCCTTCGAGAAGATGTGGGACAACGGCTTTCGCCAGACCACCAGCAGCAAGGCGCCGGTCACCAGCGCCAAGGACATGGACGGCCTGAAGATCCGCGTGCCCGTGAGCCCGCTGTCGATCTCGATGTTCAAGGGCCTGGGCGCCGCGCCCGCGAGCCTGCAGTTCAGCGAGGTGTACTCGGCCCTGCAGACCAAGATCGTCGATGCGCAGGAAAACCCGCTCCCCATCATCCAGGTGGCCAAGCTGTTCGAGGTGCAGAAGTTCTGCTCGCTCACCAACCACATCTGGGACGGCTACTGGTTCATTGCCAACGGCCGCGCCTGGGAGGCACTGCCCGACGACCTCAAGACCATCGTCGCGCGCGCCATCAACGACGCCGGCATGCAGCAGCGTGAAGACATCAAGAAGCTCAACGAATCGGTGGTGGGAGACCTGCAGGCCAAGGGCCTCAGCATCAACCGCCCGGTGGCCGAGAGCTTTCGCGCCAAGCTGCGCGAATCGGGCTTCTACGGCGAGTGGAAGGGCCGCTTCGGCCCCGAGGCGTGGGCGCTGCTCGAAGGCGCCGTCGGCAAGCTGGCCTGAGCGGCCATGGTGCATGAATCCACTTTCGAGGCGGCCCCGTTCGTAGGCGCCGGGCCGTCCGCCAACGCACTGAGCGGCATGGCCGGCCGCGCCGACCGCGTGCTCGGCGGCCTGGTCGAGGCCGTGGCCGCGCTGCTGGTGCTGGCCGAGATCTGCGTGCTGTTCGCGGGCGTGGTGTCGCGCTATGTGTTCCATGCGCCGCTGGTGTGGTCGGACGAGCTCGCGTCCATCCTCTTCCTGTGGCTCTCGATGCTGGGCGCGGTGGTGGCGCTGCGGCGCGGCGAGCACATGCGCATGACGGCGCTGCTGCAGAAGGTGCAGCCCTCGACGCGCGCCATGCTCGACGCCTTTGCCATCGCGGCATCGATCGCGTTCCTGGTGCTGATCGTCTGGCCCTCGGTCGACTATGCGCACGAAGAATCGTTCATCGTCACGCCCGCATTGGAGATCAGCAACGCCTGGCGCGCCGCGGCCATTCCGGCGGGCATCGCCATCATGCTGGCAATGGCGCTGCTGCGGCTCGTGCGCGTGTGCACCGGGCGGCAAATTGCCGTCGCGGTGCTCGGCATGGCAGCGCTGGTGGCGGCCTTCTGGCTGGCGGCGCCGCTCTTTGCCACGCTCGGCAAGTTCAACCTGGTGATCTTCTTCGTGGTGGTGGTGGCGGCCACCGTGCTCTCTGGCGTGCCCATCGCTTTCTCTTTCGCGCTGGCCACCTTCGGCTACCTGGCGCTCACCACGCGCACGCCGCTCCTGGTGATGGTGGGGCGGCTCGACGAAGGCATGTCGCACCTGATCCTGCTCGCGGTGCCGCTCTTCATCTTCCTGGGTGCGCTGATCGAAATGACGGGCATGGCGCGCGCCATGATCCAGTTTCTTGCGAGCCTGCTGGGCCATGTGCGCGGCGGCCTCTCGTATGTGCTGATTGGCGCGATGTACCTGGTGTCGGGCATCTCGGGCTCCAAGATCGCCGACATGGCGGCCATTGCGCCGGTGCTGTTCCCCGAGATGGTCAAGCGCGGCGCCAAGCCCGGCGACCTGGTGGCGCTGCTGTCGGCCACGGGCGCGCAGACCGAGACCATTCCGCCATCGATCGTGCTCATCACCATCGGCTCGGTCACGGGCATTTCGATTGCCGCGCTGTTCACGGGCGGCCTGCTGCCGGCCGTGGTGCTGGGCGCCGCGCTGTGCGTGGTGGTGTGGTGGCGCTACCGGCGCGAAGACCTGAGCGGTGTGCAGCGCCACAGCAAGCGCGAGATCGGCAAGCTGCTGCTGGTGGCGCTGCCCGCGGTGCTGCTGCCCTTCGTGATCCGCGCCGCCGTGGTCGAGGGCGTGGCCACGGCCACCGAGGTGTCGACCATCGGCATCGTCTACTCGGCCATCGTCGGGCTGCTGGTGTACCGGCAGTTCGACTGGAAGCGGCTCAAGCCGATGCTGGTCGACACGGCCTCGCTCTCGGGCGCGATCATCTTCATCGTTGGCTGCGCCACGGCCATGGCCTGGGGCCTCACGCAGTCGGGCTTCTCGCAGGACCTGGCACGCGTCATGGGCGCGCTGCCGGGCGGCGCCTACGGCTTCCTGGCCGTGTCGATCGTCGCCTTCATCGTGCTGGGCAGCGTGCTCGAGGGCATTCCGGCCATCGTGCTGTTCGGGCCGCTGCTCTTTCCCATTGCCAAGGCCGCGGGCGTGCATGAAGTGCACTACGCCATGGTGGTGATCTTTGCGATGGGCATCGGCCTGTTCGCGCCGCCCTTCGGCGTGGGCTACTACGGCGCCTGCGCCGTCAGCAAGGTCAGCCCCGACGAAGGCATCAAGCACATCTGGGGCTACATCGCCGCGATGCTGGCGGGCCTGGCGATCGTGGCCGCGTTCCCGTGGTTCTCGACCGGTTTTCTCAAGTTCTGACCACAACAACACACTCACATCAACGGAGCCAACCGCAATGAGTCGATTCCTCGGCGAGATTCGCCAGCTGGGCTATGTCGTGCACGACATCGAGGCCGCCATGGACTACTGGAGCACCACGCTGGGCGTGGGCCCCTGGTTCTACAACCCCAAGGTGCCGATCAAGAACTACCGCTACAACGGCCAGGTGCACGAGCCCCACAACTCGGTGGCGCTGGCCAATTCGGGCTATGTGCAGGTCGAGCTGATCCAGACGCGCAACGACGTGCCCTCGATGTACCGCGACTTCCTCCAGGCCGGCCGCACCGGGCTGCAGCACGTCGCCTACTGGACGGCCGACTACGACGCCGACCTGGCGCGCCTCACCGCGCAGGGCTTCAAGCCCGTGATGAGCGGCGAGGTGGGCGAGCGCGGCCGCTTCATCTACTTCGACACCGAATACCACCCGGGCACGGTGATCGAGCTGTCCGAAGTGGCGGGGCCCAAGGGCAAGATGTTCGACCTGATCCGCAGCGCCTCCGAAGGCTGGGACGGCAGCGAGCCGGTGCGGCCCTTCCCTGACCTGAGCAAGCTGTGACCGTGGCCGAACGCATCCGCGCGCGCTACCTCGTCGAGACGCCGCTGGACCCGGCCGCGGTGGCCGAGGTGATGGCCGGCGAACAATCGTGCGGCACCTTCACGCGCGTCGAGGGAGAGACCGATGCGCTGCGCGAACGTGCGCGCGCCACGGTCGAGGCCATCACCGAGCTCGCACCGGCCGAGGCGCCGAGCCTGCCCAACGCACTGCTGGAGCGCAAAGGCGCGCGCGGCCCATGGCGCCGTGCGCACATCGACATCTCGTTTCCGGTGGCGAACATCGGCGCCAACCTGCCGACGCTCGCAGCCACCGTGTCGGGCAACCTCTACGACTTGGGCGAAGTAACGGGCCTGCGGCTCGAATCGCTGCAGCTGCCGGCCGCGTACCGCGCGCAGTTCGAGATGCCGCGCGCCGGCATCGCGGGCACGCGGCGCATCACCGTCGTGGCGAGCGGCGCGCTGGTCGGCACCATCATCAAGCCCAACGTGGGGCTGTCCGCCGGCGAGACCGCCGAACTCGTCGCCAGGCTCTGCGCCGCGGGCGTCGACTTCATCAAGGACGACGAGGTCTGCGCCAACCCCGCGCACGCCCCGCTCGCCGAGCGCGTGCCCGCCGTGATGGCCGTGGTGCGCGCCCACCAGGAGCGCACCGGCAAGCACGTGATGGTGGCCTTCAACATCACCGACGAAACCGATGCGATGAAGCGGCATGCCGACCTCGTCGAGCGCGAAGGCGGATCGTGCGTCATGGCCAGCCTCAACTGGTGCGGCCATTCGGGCATGCAGACGCTGCGCCGCCACACCGGCCTGGCGCTGCACGGCCACCGCAACGGCTACGGCGCGCTGTCGCGCCATCCGCTCCTGGGCATCTCGTTCCAGGCCTACCAGACGCTCTGGCGGTTGGCAGGCGTCGACCACATGCACGTGCACGGCCTGCAGGGCAAGTTCTCGCAGCCCGACAGCGAAGTCATCGAATCGGCGCGCGACTGCTTCACGCCCCTGACCGATGCCACTGACGACCGCGTGATGCCGGCCTTTTCGTCAGGCCAGTGGGCCGGCACCGTGCCCGCCACCTGGGCCGCCATCGGCAGCGACGATCTGCTCTTCATGGCCGGCGGCGGCATCCTCGCGCATCCCGATGGCGCGGCGGCCGGCGTCACCAGCATCCGCCAGGCCTGGTCGGCCGCGCGCGCCGGCACCGCGCTGCAAGAAGCCGCCCGCAGCGCGCCCGAGCTGGCTCGCGCGCTGGCCTTCTTCGGCAAGCCGTGATGCCGGCCACGCAAGCGCCGGCCATCGTCTACTACGGCGACGACTTCACCGGCGCCACCGACACCCTCGGCACCGCCGCGCGCGCAGGCCTGCGTGCCCTGCTGTTCCTGAAGACGCCCGACGCCGCGCGGCTCGCGCAGGCCGGGCCGCTCGACGTGCTGGGCATCGCGGGCGCCGCGCGCGCCATGGCGCCCGAAGCCATGCAGGCCGAACTGGCCCCGGTCGCCGCGCTGTTCCGCTCGCTGGGCGCACGCGTGCTGCACTACAAGACCTGCTCCACCTTCGACAGCGCACCGCACATCGGCTCCATCGGCGGGGCCGTGCGCACGCTGCGCGGCGCCGTCGAACAGCCCTGGACCGCGATCGTCGGCGGCCAGCCCAACATCGGCCGGCACTGCCTGTTCGGCAACCTGTTCGCCGCGGCCGGCGCGGGCGGCGAGGTGTTCCGCATCGACCGCCACCCGACGATGAGCCGGCATCCGGTCACGCCGATGCATGAGGCGGACCTGAGGCTGCACCTGGCCAAGCAGGGCCTGGCCGGCGTGCGCTCCATTCCTTTCACGGCCGCGTCGCAGGGACCGGTGGCGCTCGGCGAGGCACTCCAACGCGCGCTGCGCACGGACGCCGGCAACACCGCCGAAGCCGTGCTGTTCGATGTGGCCGATACCCCGCAGCTCGCCGCCATCGGCCAGGTGCTGTGGGCCGAAGCCCGGCGCGCCACGCTGCTGGCCGTGGGCCCGAGCAGCGTGGTCGATGCACTGGCCGGCACACTCGGCACGCGAGCCGATGCGCAAGCGGACCCACGCCGTACGGGCCCAGCGCGCGGCCCCGTGCTGGTGCTTGCCGGCAGCCTCTCGCCCGTCACCGCGCGCCAGGTGGCGGCGGCGCACTCATTCGACACCGTGTGGCTCGACGCGCCGCGCCTTGCGCAGCGCGACGCGGCCACGCTGGAGCGGCATGCGCGCGAGATCGCGCAGGGCCTCGCCCGCGGCCGCAACGTGCTGGCCTGCACCCGGCCCGCCAACGAAGCGCCCACCGAGGCTGACAACAAGGTCGATGCCCAGGCCCTTTCGCGCGCCGGCGGCAACCTGCTCGCCAGGGTGCTGGCCATGGCGCCGCTCCAACGCGTCGGCATTGCCGGCGGCGACACCTCGAGCCACGCCGTGCAGGCGCTCGACGCGTGGGGCCTCTCTTACGTGGCCGACATGGGCGCCGGCGCGTCGCTGTGCCGCGTGCACAGCGACGATGCCGCGCTGGATGGCATGGAGATCATGCTCAAGGGGGGCCAGATGGGCTCGGAGGATGTGTTCGAGCGGCTGGTGCATGGCGATGCAGGCAGCGCCGTCTCGTCACGCAATTGTTGAAACAAAACAATTCAATGGTAATAACCGATTTACAGCAACCAAGTTGCAATTGTCAAACATTTTGAAATTGCAGAGCAAAAGTTCTAATTCCGGGCTAAGTTTCTGCCTGTAACACCAAAATAGCCTCGGTACAGCGGCCCGCCACCTGCCCCGCCTCCCCTGTTTTAGGTACCTGTTTCCCTCTGTGCAGTGGTAAGATCGGCCCCGTTGACTAGGGTAACAATGCGCAATCGCCGGTTACTATCGGTTGTCGACGCTGTCGCTCACTTCCAAGCTTCATCCGAACGGGGAAAAACTCAATGAAACATAGTCACCTGATCGCAGCCATGGCTCTTGCAGCCCTGGCCTCTGCGCCGGCCCTTGCACAACAACTGCCTGTGCCCCCGACAACCGCCGCTGATGCCGTGCGCGCAGCCGGCGGTGGCGGCCTGACCACCCAGCAAATCGGTGCGGCAGCTGGCGGCGGCGTGCTGTTGGCAGCGGCTCTCGGCGGTGGCGGCGGCGGCGGTGGTGGCGGTTTCATCCTCCCCGGTGGCCCTGGCGGCACCGGCACCACCGGTACCACCGGCACCAGGTAATGATCGGAGCCCTCCGCAAGGGGGGGTTCCCAGCGAGATTCCAAAGCACCGCCAGCGCGGTGCAAAAACTAGGATGTTGCGTACTCGCATCATCCTTTTTTTTGGGCGGATGCTCCTCGGGCTCCTCGGCAATGCTTGCCACGGCCCGGCACCTCTACAACAACAACGCCTCGCCGTCGGACTCCCACACATTCCGTCCGGAATTCAGCTATTTGCGTGCCACCTTCGAAGGCCGCACCGTGTTTCTTGTGCTCGGATACGTCGACCCCCATCCCGAAGGTCCTACAGAGGTCTGGTACAGCGCCTCGGGTGAAACGGTGCGCCTGCGCCACGGGCGCCTGGTGGCCACCGCCGGCCTCACGACCGACTGGCGCGCCGTGCGCCTTGTCAACGCGCCCGCCTGGCCCTCCGCCACCGCCGCCGAAAGCACGACGACAGCAACAACACGCTTCCAGCGCGAGCGCGACCTGATGCCCGGCTACCGCTCCGGCATACGCGACGACATCGAGCAGCGTCAAATCGCGCCGCCCACCGACAGCATGCTCGCCGGCCGGCCCGCGAGCTCGCTGCGCTGGATCGAGGAGCGCAGCAGCACGCGCCCGGCCTCCGCCTCGCTGCCGCCGGCCCGCTTCGGCCTCGCCCAGGTGGGCGACAAGCTCGAGGCGGTGTATTCCGAGCAGTGCCTTTCCCGTGATCTGTGCTTGAGCTTCGAGCGGTGGAATCCCTCTGTGCCAGCCAACGTTGCCTCGACAAGCGCAGCTGGTTCATGAGCCCCCCGCCCCCGCCCGGCCCCGTCACCAACCCCTTCCGCCTCAGCCTGTTGGCCGCAGCGATCGTGTTGATGACTCCCTCCGCCCATGCCGCAGCCACCGACCGCCCTGTTGGCGACGCTGCGCAAGTGCGCCCGGGCGAGCGGCTCAGCGACTGGCTGCTGCGCCAACCCGAAGATGCAGCCGGCCCCGGCCTTGCATGGCAGGTGCCGCAGGAGCTGCTCGCACAGCAGTACCTGAAAGAGTCGCTGCTGGTGCGGGTGGAAGCGGCCGTTCGATCGGCCTCGCCTGAAGAACGGGCTTCGCGCGAGCAGCTCTTGTCCGTGCTGCAGAGCCTGCCGGCCACCGGCCGCGTGGCGCTGGGCATTGTCGATCCGCGCTGGCTGCAGGCGAACCCCGGGCAAGACCCGGTGCTGCGCGAAGGCCAGCGGCTCGCGGTGCCGCCCGCTCCGCTGCGCTCGGTCACTGTGGTGCAGCCCGACGGCAGCTTTTGCCAGGTGGCGCACGAAGGCGGCCGCTCCGCGCTCGACTATCTGAGCGCCTGCGGTCTGGGCAGCGGCGCCGACTGGGCCTGGATCGCCCAGCCCGACGGCCGCACCGCGCGCGCCGGCATCGGCGCCTGGAACGCCGAGCCCGCCGACGAGCCCGCGCCCGGCGCCTGGATCTGGGCCCCGCCGCGCCGCATGGCCGCCCTGGCGGACCTGTCGGAAGGCCTCATCAAGTTTCTTGCCGTGCAAGGCCCGTCGCCGCAGGAACCCACCACCAACACCACCGCTCCCCCGGCCGCCAACGCACCCGTGTTCGCCGCCCCCACCGTCGCCGCCACGCTGCCCGAGGCCGTGGCCTCGCAGCCGCGGCCGCTCGACATCAGCGGCAACGACTGGGGCGAAACCGGCCTGCTGCAAACGCCATCGGCCCGCATGGGCGTGGCCGGCGACACGCGCGCATCGCTCACGTCGATCTGGCCCTACACGCGGCTGAACGTCATGTTCCAGCCCCTCGACTGGATGGAGGCGGGCTTTCGCTACACCTCCATTTCCAACCGCGCGTACGAAGCCAGCAACACCGGCCAGTCGAACAAGGACAAGAGCATCGACATCAAGTTTCGGCTGCTCAAGGAAACCCCCCTCGTGCCCGAGCTTGCGCTGGGCTTTCGCGACTTGGGCGGTACCGGCCTGTTCTCCGGCGAATACCTGGTGGCAAGCAAGCGCTGGTACGACCTCGACTTCAGCCTTGGCATCGGCTGGGGCTACCTGGGCGCGAGCGGCAACATCAGCAACCCCTTCAAGCTGCTGGGCAGCCGCTTCGACACCCGCGCCAATTCGAGCACCAGCCAAGGCAGGTTCGGCTCCTACTTTCGTGGCCCGGCCGCCCTCTTTGGCGGCGTGCAGTGGCGCACCCCGTGGGACCCGCTCACGCTCAAGCTCGAATACGAAGGCAACGACTACCAGAGCGAGCCGCAGAACAACAACCAGCGCCAGCGCTCGCCCATCAACATCGGCCTGTCTTACCAGGTGTCACCCAAGGTCACGCTGTCTGCCGGCTTCGAGCGCGGGGACAAGTTCATGATTGGCCTCACGCTGTCGAGCAACCTGGCCGCGTCGCAGTCGCCCAAGCCGCTCGACCGGCCGCTGCCGGAATTCAGGCCAGAGGCCGCCCCGCGCTCCCCCGGCTGGGCCACCACCGCGGCCGAGATCGAGGCGCAGACCGAATGGATCGTCGAGCGCATTGCGCCCAAGGACGACGTGCTGCACGTGTGGGTGACCGACAGCAACACCGTCTACCGCACCGCGCGCGTCGAAAAAGCCATTGCGGTGCTCCACCACGATGCGCCGGACGCCATCAAGAGCTTTGTCTTTCACTATTCGGAGCGCGGACTTGCAGTGCATGCACAGGCCATCGACCGCGCCGAATGGGCGGCCGCGCGCATCGAGGCCTTGCCGCCGCATGCCGCGCGGGCCGTGTCCAAGCGCGACTACGAACCCGAGCTGGCCCGCCCCGACGACACGCGCAGCAGCCCCGCCCAGAACACCGCCGCCACCGAGGCCGCCGCTCCTAAAACAAACGCCCCCTGGGTGCGCCCGCGCGACAAGTTCACCTTTGGCATTGCACCCAGCTACGGCCAGATCGTCGGCGGGCCCGACGCCTTCCTGCTCTACCAGCTTGGCATCCAGGCCACCGCCGAATACCGCTTTACCCAGCGCACCTGGCTCAGCGGCGCAGTCAACCTGCGGCTGGCCGACAACTACGACAAGTTCACCTACACCGCGCCCAGCGAGCTGCCGCGCGTGCGCACCTACCAGCGCGAGTACGTCACCTCCAGCCGCTTCACCATTCCATCGCTGCAGCTCACGCACGTGGGGCAGCTGTCGAGCAATCACTACTACAGCATGTACGGCGGCCTGCTCGAATCCATGTTTGCGGGCGTGGGCGCCGAATGGCTGTACCGGCCCGCGCGCTCGCCGGTGGCCTTTGGCGTGGACATCAACCGCGTGCGCCAGCGCGACTTCAACCAGGACTTTGGCCTGCGCGACTACAAGGTGACCACCGGCCACGCCACCCTTTACTGGGACACCGGCTGGAACGGCGTCATGGCCAAGATCAGCGCGGGCCAGTACCTTGCGGGCGACCGCGGCGTGACGCTCGAAGTCATCCGCCGCTTCGACAACGGCTTTGTGCTGGGCGCCTACGCCACCAAGACCAATGTCTCGTCAAAGCAGTTTGGCGAAGGCGACTTCGACAAGGGCATCTACCTTTCGATTCCGCTCGATGCGCTGCTGCCGCGGTCCAGCAAGTTTGCGCTGGGCTTTGCGTGGTCGCCGCTCACGCGCGACGGCGGCGCGCGCCTGGCCCGCAGCAACACCCTTTATGAACTGACCTCCGTGCGCGACCAGGGCGCATTCAACTTTGCGGCCCCGCCAGACAACACGCCGCGTGCCGGAGACAACCTCTTGAATTTCGATCGCAGCCCATGAGCGTTTTTTCCTTCAAAGAAAGGCGAACCCGTTGAAATCCGTTCTTGTCGTTTGCATTGGCAACATCTGCCGAAGCCCGATGGCGCATGTCCTGCTGGCCGATGCGCTGCCGGAGATCACCGTTTCGTCAGCCGGCACCGGTGCATTGATCGGCCACCCCGCAGACCCCATTGCCCAGGAATTGATGGCCGCGCGCGGCCTTGACCTGAGCGCCCACCGCGCGCGCCAGATCACCCAGCCCATGTGTGTGCAGGCCGACCTGATCCTCACCATGGACGAGGGGCAGCGCCGCCACATCGAAAACACCTACCCGCTCACGCGCGGCAGGGTCTTTCGGCTTGCCGAAACCGCCAAGCTGAACATCCCCGACCCCTACCGCATGGGCCAGGAAGCCTTCGAGCACGCACTTCAACTCATCGACGCCGGCGTCAAGACATGGGCCGAACGGATTCGGCAATTCAAATGAACACTCCTGCTGTGACTACTTCCAATGCTGCGCGGGCTGGCCAGGCTGCTGCGACTTCAGCCACGAGGCCGGAAGATGATGAGATCAACTTGTCGGAGTACGTCGACATCCTGCTCGATCGCAAGTGGTTCGTTGCCGCTGTCACCGTACTGGCTTTGATAGTAGGCGTGGCTTACGCACTGCTATCCACTCCGGTCTATCAGTCCAACCTGCTGATCCAGGTCGAAGATGCGGCCCCCGATGCCAAGGGCTTCCTCGGCGAAACCTCCAGTCTTTTCGATGTGAAGACACCTGCCACCGGCGAGATCCAGGTTATCCGTTCGCGGATGGTGCTTGGTGCCGCCGTAGATCAAACGCGCGCATATATTGACGCCAAGCCGCGCTACCTGCCGGTACTCGGCACCTGGCTGGCGCGGCGGGCCGACGGGCTTTCGGAGCCCGGTTTCCTCGGCATTGGTGGTTATGTCAACGGCAAGGAACGCATCAGCATTGCCCGTTTCGATGTGCCATCAGAGCTTGAAGATGAAACGCCGTTCTTGGTCACAGCTCTGGGCGAAGGCAAATACAACCTGAAACACGACGCGCTGGACCAGCCGCTGACCGGCACTGTTGGCCAGCCGCTGCACCATGTGCTGGAAGACGGCGCAATCGATCTGCTGATCGACAAACTCGAAGGAAAGCCGGGCGCGCAATTCGTCGTATCGCGCGCCTCGCAGCTACGCACCATTGAGGATCTGCAAAAACGCCTGCAACTCGCTGAACAGGGCAAGCAATCGAACGTGATCAGCGCAGCGCTGGAAGACAACGACCGCGATCGACTCTCACGCATTCTCAATGCCATTGGCGAACAATATGTACAACAGAATGTCGAACGCAAGGCCGCGGAGGCGCAGAAAACACTGCAATTCCTGGACGAGCAGTTGCCTGTTTTCAAGCGCCAGCTCGAAGCCTCTGAAGACACTTACACGCGCTTTCGGAACAAGAACGGCACCATAGCCTTTGATGAAGAAGCCAAGGGCGTGCTCGCCCAGACCATCGAACTGCAGACCAAGCTGCTCGAGACCCAGCAGAAGCGCCGCGAGGTGGCGGCGCGATTCACCGATGCCAATTCGCGCGTGAAGATCATCGATGGGCAAATTGTCGCTATCGAGAAGGAGATCGGTGGGCTCAATGCGCGCGTAAGCCGCATGCCCACGCTGCAACAGGATGCGCTGCGCCTCGAGCGCGACGTGCGGGTGAATAGTGGCCTCTATCAGTCGCTTCAGAACAATGCGCTGCAACTACGCTTGGTGAAGGAAGGCAAAACCGGCAACGTGCGCCTGCTCGACAAGGCCGTGAAGACAAAGGAGCCAATCAAGCCGCAGAAGCCGCTGATTGTCGCGATTTCGCTGGTGCTGGGCCTGCTGGCTGGCGCGGCGCTGGCCATTATGCGCAGCAGCTTCTTTGCGGGCATCAAGGATCCACAAGAGATTGAGGCCCATACCGGCCTCTCGGTGTACTCGGTTGTGCCCTTTACACCCGAACAGACGACCCTGGACCAGAGCGTTGCGGCCGGCGCCAAGGGCATCCAGCTGCTGGCAGTGACTCATCCAGACAGCCCCCCCATCGAGGCGCTACGCAGCCTGCGGATCGCATTGCAATTCGCCACACTCGAAGCCGGCAACAACCGTGTGCTGATCACGGGCGCGACTCCTGGCATCGGCAAGAGCTTTGTTTCGGGCAACTTCGCGGCCATCATGGCGCATGCCGGCAAGCGCGTGCTGCTGATCGACGCTGACATGCGCAAGGGCCACCTGAACAAGCAGTTTGGTCTGCCGCGTGACGGCGGCCTTTCGGAACTGCTGGCTGGCGAGCTTTCGGCGCAACAAGTCATCCGTTCGCAGGTGCTACCCAACCTCGACGTGCTGACCACCGGCAAGCTGCCGACCAATCCGGCCGACATGCTGATGTCGGAAACCTTCGTGCGCTTGCTCGACGTGCTCTCGGCGCAGT
This sequence comes from Variovorax sp. 05T418, assembly GCF_056396385.1. Classification (NCBI taxonomy): domain Bacteria; kingdom Pseudomonadati; phylum Pseudomonadota; class Betaproteobacteria; order Burkholderiales; family Comamonadaceae; genus Variovorax; species Variovorax sp. 05T418. The sequence goes on from NZ_JBFTLJ010000004.1 coordinate 19,198, forward strand.
ACGAACTGGTCATCATCGATACGCCGCCGGTACTGGTGGCCGCCGACACGGCCGCGGTTGCACCCTACATGGGCGCAGTGCTGCTGGTGGCCCGCGCGGACCAGACCCAGCTCGGCGAACTCAACGAAAGTGCTAAGCGCCTTGCGCACGCGGGCAAGGCGGTCAGCGGCGTCATCTTTAACGGCATCGACCTGACGCGGCGCCACTACGGCAGCCATGGCTACCGCTACGGTGGCTACAGGTACACCACGTACAAGTACAACGAGTAGGCCCGCGCTTCGGGCGAGTGCGATGCTGGGGCACGGCCCAGCACCGCAACAAGAGATCAGACGGAAGCGAGCACCGGCGGGGGCACTGCAACGCCGGAGGCGACGGAATCAGGTGCAACCGATACCGGGGCGGGCAGCAGGTCATTCTGGCGTTCAAGCTCCATATACACCCAGTCGACCACCTCTGCGTGCGGGCGGTAGCCACCCAAAAGCTGCTGCAGCTTGCACTTGATTGCAGGCACGTCGTTGAGCTCCAGCAGCGCGCCCAACTCATCGATCTGCCGGGTCAGCTCTTGCCAGGGCGGGCAGGCCTCATGCGCCTTCATCACGCGCGGATGGGCGGTGGGCATCGCGTTGTCGCCAATCAGCAGCTCTTCATAAAGCTTTTCACCGGGCCGCAGCCCGGTGATCAGCAGCTCGATGTCGCCTTCGGGGTTTTGCGCGTCGCATACGGTGCGGCCTGACAGTTCTACCAGGCGACGCGCCAGGTCGATGATGCGCACGGGCTCACCCATTTCCAGCACAAACACGTCTCCGCCCTCAGCCATGGCGCCAGCCTGGATCACCAATTGCGCCGCTTCAGGAATGGTCATGAAGTAGCGCGTGATGTCTTCGTGCGTGAGCGTAATCGGCCCGCCCGCTTCGATCTGCTGGCGGAACAGCGGCACCACCGAACCGCTGGAGCCCAGCACATTGCCAAAGCGCACCATCGAAAAACAGGTGCCCGGCTTCTGCTGGGCCAGGCCCTGGAGCGTCATTTCGGCCAGGCGCTTGCTGGCGCCCATGATGTTGGTCGGCCGCACTGCCTTGTCGGTGCTCACCAGCACAAACTGGCCTACGCCATGGTCACGCGCCGCCAAGGCCGCGGTGAGCGTACCCAGCGTGTTGTTGATCAGGCCTTCCACAGGGTTGTGCTCCACCAGCGGCACATGCTTATAGGCGGCCGCGTGGTAGACCGTGTGGGGCCGCCACACGCCCATGATCTGGCGCATGCGCGCACCATCGCATACGGAGGCCAGCAGCGGCACCACGCTCAGCGCGGGCGCCTTCTGCTCGAGCTCGCGATGAATGGCATACAGCGCGTACTCGCTCCATTCGACCAGCAACAGCACCGAAGGCTTCAGCTGTGCGATCTGGCGGCACAGCTCGCTGCCAATGGAGCCGCCCGCACCCGTCACCAGCACCACCTTGCCGCGCACATGGCGGTGGAGCAGATGGTCGACTGGCGCCACCGGATCGCGGCCCAGCAGGTCTTCGATGTCGACCTCCATCAGGTCTTTGACCTGCACCCTTCCCTGCGCCAGGTCGGCCATGCCAGGGAGCGTACGCACGTGCAGGCGCAGCGACAAGAGTTCGTTCAGAATTTGCGCCCGGCGCCCTTGCGAAACTGAAGGCAGCGCCAGCAGCACATCCGTAATGCCCTGCGCGACGGCATTGGCCTTGAGCCACGATGGCGCGTAGATCGGCAGCCCGTTCAGGGTGCGGCCCTGCAGATGCGGCGAATCGTCGACAAAGCTATGCACCACCATCTCGGGGCTGTGCGCGAGCGCCGCAGCCAGCTGGCGCCCGGCCTTGCCGGCGCCGTAGATCACCACCTGCGGCAGCGTCTTGCTCCGCAGCAGCTGCGAATACAAGCCGCCCAGCCAGTAGCGCGCAGCCAGCCGCGAAGCGCCCACGGTGAACAACAGCAGCGCAGGCACCAACAGGCCCACAGTGCGCGGAATGCCCTCCACGCCGACCAAGGTGAACATCATGACGTAGCCCACGCTGAACAAGGAGCAGGCGCGCCCAATCGCCATCAACGCCGCACTGCCGGCGTACCGGAAAATTGCTCGGTAAAGGCCCGTGATCACGAACAACGGCAGCGCCAGCATGACCGCGCCCGCTACCGCCAGCCAGTGCACGCCCGCCAGCTCTACACATCTGTCGTAGCGCAGGCTGAGTGCTATCCACACGCACAACACGCACAGGCCAGCGTCCACCGACAAGGCCAACACCCGCTTCAAAGGCCGTGGCATTGCCAACACAGGTTGGGCCAGACGATCGATCATGTGGACTCCCTCGATAAGTTCTTGTCGCTACGCCGGCGCTCCAGCAAGAAGGCCAGGCCCGCGCCCAGCAGCAGCCCCACCCAATCCGCCAACAGATCGGTAGCCTCGGCAACACGATCAGGCGTCAACGATTGCAGCAGCTCGATGAGCCCGCCATAGGCCAGCAATGTGGTCAAGACGATGGCCGTGCGCCCCGGCCAAGCCAACTGGCCCAGCAGCCCCAGCACCGCAAAACCCAAGGCGTGATTGCTTTTGTCCCAACCAGTCGAAGGCAAGGCAGAAGCTACCGAGGCTGGGGCCAGGCTCAACACCAGCAGCGCGAGCATTGCCAAAGCCAGCAGCCAGCTCCATACCGCGGCACCGGGCCGGGGCCACCAACTGGGCGCCGCATGGAAGTTCATGTGGCGCTCGCTTCTTGCAGCACTTGCCCAACGGCCGCGCAGCTGGCGTCCATTTCCGCCGCTGTGAGCGTTGGGTGCACCAGGAACATGACGCTGGTTTCGCCCAGGGCGCGCGCCACCGGCAAGCGCTCCGCCGGCCGCCAGCCGGTGCCATCGAAAGCCTTCTCCAAGTAGACCTCCGAGCAGGAACCTTGGTAGCAGGGCACGCCCAGCGCCTGGACGGCGTTCACGATACGGTCACGGTTCCAGCCGGGGGCCAGCCGCTCGGGCTGAACGTAGGCATAGCACTTGTAGTGCGCATGCACGCTGCCTTCGGGCAGAGTCGGCACGCGAACCGCCGCGTGTGGGCGGCAGGCCGCCCACAGCGCCTGTGCATGGCGCGTGCGCAGCGCGGTCCAGTCGGCCATGCGGCGCAGCTGGATACGGCCGATCACGGCCTGCATCTCCAACATGCGCCAGTTGGTGCCGAAGCTTTCATGCAGCCAACGGAAGCCGGGCGGATGCTCGCGCTTGAACACCGCATCGTGGCTCTTGCCGTGGTCCTTGAATTCCCACATGGCGCGCCAGAGCGACTCGTCGTTGGTGGTGACCATGCCGCCCTCTCCGCCAGTGGTCATGATCTTGTCCTGGCAGAAGGACCAGGCGCCCACATGCCCGATGGAGCCGACCGCCCGCCCCTTGTAGTGCGCACCATGCGCCTGGGCGCAGTCTTCGATGACCTTGAAGCCATGCTGCTCGGCCAACGCCATGATCGGATCCATGTCGCAAGGCCAGCCGCCCAGGTGCACGCAGACGACCGCGCGCGTGCGCGGCGTGAGCACCCGCGCAATGGTGGCTGCAGAAAGATTGCCACTGTCGGCCTCCACATCCGCAAACACCGGCGTGGCACCTGCATTGACCACGCAAGAAACGCTTGCCATGAAGGTGCGCGGCGTCACCACCACTTCATCGTCCGTGCCGATGCCCAGCGCCTTCAAGGCCACGTCCAACGCCAATGTGCCATTGGCTAGCGCCACGGCATGCGCGGTGCCCGTCCACGAGGCAAACTCCTTTTCGAACTCGCGGCATTCCTGCCCAGTCCAGTAGTTGACCTTGTTGGAGAGCAGCACGCGCTGCACGGCTTCGGCCTCTTCAGCAGTGAAACTGGGCCAGGGAGAGAACGAGGTATTCAGCACAATCAACCTTTGGAAGAAAAGAGACGGGCCGGATTGCCGACCACCGTGGCGCCGGCCGGCACATCTCGCGTGACCACAGCGCCCATTCCGACCACCGCGCCGCGCCCTATGAGTAATGGCTTTCCCGGACGGCCTTGCTTGATGACCGCACCCGAGCCGATGTATGCGTGGTCTTCGATGACCACATTGCCGTTGCACTTGGCGCCCGGCGCAAAGGTGACAAAGTCGCCGATCACGCAGTCATGCTCGACGTAGCTATAAAGGTTGGCGTGAAAATGTCGGCCAATACGGATGTTGGACGTGAGCGTGACGAAGGGGCTCAGGGCCGCGCCCTCGCCCAGTTCCACGTCGTCCATGCGCACCACGTTGCTCGCGCTCACCGTCCAGGCGTGCACGCCGTCCGCCTTGCAGCGCTCAGCCAATTGCTCGCGCACCTTGCTGTTGGCAATGGCCAGAACGACATGGCGCTCGCTCGCTTCTTGCTGCAGGAATTCCGCATAGCGCAGCACCCGCTGGCCATTGACCACAGGTTCAGCGGGTTGGTCATCTATGAAAACAAGCCGCGTTCCAGCAATGCATTGCCCCACCAGCTGCGCACGCGCCAGCGGCATCACGCCACGGCCGCAGCCGCTCGCGCCGTAGACCGCGAACAAGGGTTGCGTCATGACTCGCCTCCGTGCGAAGTGGCGGCGGAAGAGCCGGTGAAGCGGGACATGGTGGCCTCGCCCGCCGCAGAGATTCCGTCGCGCACCAGCACCTTGCGCACTGTGAGCCACAGGATCTTGATGTCGAGCCACAGCGTGCGGTTGTCGACATACCAGACGTCGAGCTTGAACTTCTCTTCCCAGCTCAGCGCGTTGCGGCCATTGACCTGCGCCCAGCCGGTGATGCCGGGGCGTACGTTGTGGCGCCGAGATTGCTCGGCGGAGTACAGAGGCAGATAGTCCATCAGCAACGGACGGGGCCCGACCAAGCTCATGTCGCCCTTGATCACGTTCCAAAGTTCGGGCAACTCGTCGAGGCTACTGGCGCGGAGCAAACGGCTGAACGGGGTCAACCGATCTGCGTCAGCCAATAGCTGTCCATCCGGGCCGCGTGCGTCGGTCATGGTGCGAAACTTGACCATGTCAAATGGTTGCCCACTCAATCCGGGTCGTGTCTGGCGAAAAAAAACTGGACTGCCCAATTTGGACCGCACTTGCCATATCAAAATTAATAGTGGAAAACCAACAATTAATAATGCAATAGCAGCCAAAATGAGATCGAAAATCCGCTTTATCAATCGAAGCCTCTTTTTCTGCTTTCCCGTCGCCGTTTTATCAAGATGCTCAAAGATTACCCTGCACGCCGCAGAACTCGCGCCGGATTACCCGCAACAACAAATCCATCAGAGACTGACTTAGTCACATTAGAGCCAATGCCAACGAACGCATGACTCCCCACGCTCACCTTTTGGATAATAGATGTGTTAGGGCCGATCCATGAAAATTCACCTATATCAACTCCGCCACTGATTTCTGCACAGGCAGTCACCATCGCCCCGCGCCGAATGCGACAGTTATGAGCGACATGAACGTGATCATCTATCTTTGAATCACTTTCGATAATCGTTGAACCAAGTGTAGCTCTACATACCGTGGTGAAGCTTCCAATTTCAACTCGATCGCCAATTACCACTGCACCCAAATGCAGCATTCGTACCGGGATTCCATTTTCATCTCGTTCAAATCCAAAGCCCGACTCCCCAATAACCGCTTGCGATTTGACATGGCAATCAGCACCAATTGTGACACCGTCGGCAATCACCACATGGTGACCAATTACAGTACGAGAACCAATGCGAACATCCCGTCCGATCACAGCCGTCGGGCTAACTATTGCATCAGGAGCAATGACAGCGGGTAATAAGGGCTCGTCGAAGCCGGGATTGACAGCCATGACATGCAAAGCTCTTGCAAATGTCAATCTTGGGTTACTTGCCTCAATTACCGCGCCGATACCCGGCTCCGTGCCGAGCGGTGCAATCAACACCGCTGGAATCTTCAAAAATTCAGGCGGAACAATTTTTGCAAAACACAGCGCGCCCGCGTCAATCGTAGAAAACGGCTTAATTTGCGTAATGGCCACATCTCGGCCGTGCCAAGCGAGGCCAAGTGCTTCTGCCAGCAAGCATGCTGACAGGGGACTTTTTAACTGATGACCCATCTCACCACCTCAAATGCTTCCGCATATCGCTTGCCAATTTGCACTCCCCGGGTCAATGCCAAGCTGCGGATAAATTCGGCGTTAGCATAAGTGCGATGTCTTTGAGACTCATACATGCCGATCGCTCGGATCTTTTTTTCCAGATGTTTGTCACCGATATCAAAAAAACAACTCGTACGAAAATCCAGGTTATTCCATGGCACCTCATAGCCCAGCATGGTAGTCCGCTTAAAAGCTCGAAATCCTTCTTGCGCGATAGTTTGATGATCCTGATGGGTATCGTTGGCACTGGGTAGAAACACCATGTCGGGATTAAATTCCCGATTTAATTCAATCATCTTGTCCAAGATCTGTTGGCGCAACTCTGGGAAGCGGCGAACCTCAAAATCGAGAACCAAGCAATCCTCACCGGCTACTCCCAACTCAGCAGTGGCCTGACGTACTTCAGTTCTCAAAATATTACTCGGCAGGTGCGGTAGGACCGATTGTTCAGCTGCAGAGAACGCCACGTAGATGGCACGAGCGCCTTCTGACACATAGCGCGCAATTGTTCCGCCACACCCAAACTCTCCATCGTCGGTATGGGGTGCAAGAATCAGTATGGTCGTTGGCGATTTCATTTTTTGAAGTTAAATTGCAACTCGGAAACCTCGTTCAGCATCACGGCCAATCGACTTGCTAGCTGCCGAAAATCATGATTTTTTTCCACGTATTCCCGGCCCGCACGTCCCATGCGCTTGCGCTCTTCTTGCGGCATCAACGCCATTTTTAGAATAGCGTCTGCGAGTGCGATTGGCCGCCCCGCAACTACGGACAACCCTGCACCAGCATCCGCGACCGGATTATCTGCGGCTCCCGTCGCGATAATAATCGGACGCTCCGCAGCCAAATAATCAAAAAGTTTATTTGGACTAATTCCGTATCGATAGAGCTTTGGCAAATCAGGTACAGGAATAACAAACGCGTCCGCTTCAGAAGCCAACTTCGGAATTTGACTCTTAGGCACCGGGGGTTCAAAACTTACGTTGTCCAGGCCCAGTCGCTGCGCCTGCGCCGTCAAAACTGCCTTTAGCGGGCCATCTCCAATCATGCGCAAACGAATGTGCGGGTTCTGCTGTCGATCCCTTACAAGCTTCATCGCCTCTAACACGTTGTCCAAAGCATTGGCCTGCCCATGCGCACCAAAATACATGAGCGTAAACGGCTCAGATGATCTTCGAGCAGGGAGTTCGGACGGCGGAAACAACGACAGATCAACGCCATTGGGTATCCAAATAATGCGTTCTTTTGGAATGCCGAGCGGGGCGATGTACTCCCAAGCACGCGGCAACAGCACCACAATGTTTGCCGCGCGACGGTAGAGCCATAACTCCAGTTTGCGTAGCGCCCAAGTCATGAAAGCGCGTTCACGCAACCGCCCCATATCCACGAGGGTCTGCGGCCAAAGATCGCGTACCTCAAACACAAATGGCACCTTAAACCGGCGCGCCAACAGTACACCCGCCACCGCAGCAAAGGGATGGACGCTAGAGCCGAATACGACGTCAGGTCTCGGCAACTGTCGAGTCGTTTTTTTCAAGATTGCTTGCCACATATAGGCCAGCATGTTTCGCATGCGGCCACCGCCATTGCCTCGATACTCGGGCGTACGTACCCACAAAAACGGAATGCCATCAATGCGCTCATACCGCAGTGCCTCACCGGGCTGCAGCCGTTGACGACCGCTATTGAGCTCAACGCTAGCAGCGATCAGCGTGGCTTGCCAGCCCAGCGCCTCCAAATATTTAGCAAAATGGAAATGGCGGGTGCCACCCGCACCTCCCGGTTCTTGAGCGTAGTGGTTAAGAATCCAAACCTGTTTCATGTTCAGAGAGTAGTGCATTCACGCGCCGCAAGAGCGGCGTAGATAACTTAAATTGAGTGCTGCATCCAAGGATGCATGAAGATCCATATCAGAATTATTTTTTTGATCCTGATACTTCCTCGTATGCCTGCAGCATAAGATCAACAGATCTCTTCCAACTGTAATTCTTAAGCACATGAGCACGCCCTGCACGCCCCATGGCGATCCGCAAGTCGGCATTACGGACCAATTTTGAAATAGCCTTAGCTGCAGCAATGGGATCGTCTTTTTTTACGATCAATCCTGTCGTCTCGTGAATAGTTACCTCGGCTGGTCCGTCCGCATCGGAAACCACCACGGGTTTTCCGCACGCGCCCGCCTCCAAAATCGCGACTCCGAAGCTTTCCGATCGACTGAGTGCCACGTAGATGTCAAGCCTTTCTAGCATTGCCGGGACTTTCGAATGAGGCACTTGGCCGTGAAAAGTCACCCTATTGGCAATTCCCAGTTCCCCTGCCAATATTTTTAAGTTATCTAGTTCCACTCCGGCGCCGGTAACCTCCAAATACAAAGAAGCATCGCCGCCCAGATCCTTCAGCAAAATAGAGAACGCATTAATTAGAGTATCAATTCCATACTCATGTTTTAAGGATTTGACGGTTCCGACTACCACCGCAGAGCCTCTACACCCAATTTTCGGGGGCGTGAAATCATCTTCATCAATTCCAAACGGCGTTATGAATATCGACCCGCGTCGAAAGTTCTCGCGCACCGCCCTCGACATGCATAAACTTGTAGAAGCCACCGCAGATGCCGCATTCAAATTTCCGCGCAACAAAGCTCGATGAAAAATCGATTTTTTCGGGAACAGATAAACATCGCTGCCCCACACGGAGAGCAGCAATGGCTTAAACCTAGATAATCGAGCCAAAAAACCGTAACCGGTGGCGTAATGAGCATTTAGAACATCGGGATGAATTACCCTAAGCAAACTTCTCAGTTCAAATACTGCCCCAACATAGCCAAGCGGTGCTTTTCTTTGAAGCTCATGCAAAACAACGCGCCGATCAAACCCGCCAATCCCCTTATGCGCACTGATCACGTGCACTGACAGGCCTCGCTCCACTAATCCGTTGGCCCAGCGAATTATGTGAATGCTCGCCGCATTTCCCAGAATGACAATCTTCATTTTATTTTCTTGGATCGCGATTGAGCGAGACAGATGAGAGCGTTGCAATGGACCACAACGACAAACCTGCGCCAAAGTGGTTTTGCGTCATTACGACTTCAAACATCTCCAAGACAATAGCGCCCAAGAGTATTGCAACACTTGCTCCTGCGTCATCTCGACGATGCATTCTTTTTATTAAAAATGCAAAAGTGAGAACGTAGATAGCAAACCCCCAGACACCAAATTGATAGAAGATCTRAAAAAAGCCGTTGTGAGCCGACAGGCCGTCATTCACCCCGTTCTGCAAATCGCCAGGCATGCTTCCAAGTCCAAAGCCAGCAAACCCGTTGGAACTTACGCTGACATAAATAGAAGACCATATTGCATCTCGACCCGAAAGAGCATGCTTCTCACCGATTGCTGGAATTAATTCCGTCGCGGAGCCTATTGCGTCAGAGTCAACATTGAGCAATAAAACAATTGGCGCGCAAATCACTAACATGGCGCCGATCGAGCGAATCCCCTTCAAAACCGGCAATCTGCCGACCTCAATCCAAGCAATCATGACAAAAATCGCGGCCAAAGATGATCTACTGCCCGAAGCGAGAGCTGTTACAAACGGGACGACGAGCAGCGCGATCAGCCGCGCGCGGCCAATACGGCCGTTGCAGGAAATGCGATTTTTAATCGTTATCGCACCCCAGCAAAACGCTGCGACCCCATAAAGGTTTGGATTGGCGGACAAAACTTCCAATCCGTAAATTAGATCGACAAGTGCAAAAACGGATAGCGCAAGACAGAGTTTGGTTGAAAATTTAGCCGCTCGATTTGTGTACGCCAAGCTGGGCCCCTGCCAAATTATCAACGCAATAAGGATAATTTGTAGGGTTTGCACGAGCGCTTGACTGTCAAGCGATGACGCACTGATCACCCCGATTGGAAGCAAACTGAGAAAGAACAAATGAACCAACTCAAATTCATTACGTCGTTGGCGGCGAAGAGGCGCTCTAATTAAGACTAGGAATGCTGCAAACAAACCGACGTAGCCCAGCCACTTGACACCTATACCGCCGGATAGCATTGGCAAAAGTGGCAAGGCAATCAATAAGAGGCTTCCGTTATAAATGCTGATATTTCCAGCAGCGGACGAATATGGCCGCTGATTAATAGGATTTGCCTTCATGTGGAACTCACCATTGACTCGGGAAAACCGAAATTTACATCACGAATTCTTCTGGCTGGCACGCCACCCCATAATTCATTAGGAGGTATTGTTGTCGTAACAACCGCTCCAGCCGCCACTACCGAATGGTCTCCGATGGCAACTCCGCGAAGTATTACTACCTTCGCCCCAATCCATACACCATCGCCGATTGTTGGGGGTGGGACATTTCGAATAGTTATTCCCGCATCTTCTCCTCGATCTTGAGCCTCGTACGGAGATGTCGTCCAATAATCAAGCCGATGCTCAGTCGGCCCGATGAATACATCGGGTCCAACTGAACAATACCGGCCTATGCGTCCGGACTGAAGAACGCCCGAACTGATGTAAGTTCCGGCACCAATCACGACATCGCGCCCAATTTCTGCATTCCCGATGGCGCGAACCCCGTGGAGAATAGCCTTCGGGCTGATCCGGGCACGCCAATCAACGTGCTGAACACCAACGATGCATGCCCTAAAAAAACCCACCCTATAGTAAAACCACGTTGCGAGTGCCTTCACTATATTAAGGAAAAGTCGAATCATATTCTTATGCCGTTGGTCAAAGCGTTTCGAACATGATTTACTCTATAGCTAATGACAATTGCAGCCAACACCTCCACGACAACCCAGCATACGGCCGCAATAGTGGCTGGCTGACCACCATTTAGTTGCAACCCTGCAAGATAGAGCAAACAAATTAGCAAAAAGCTTCGCGCGACCACTATAAATGAATTGAATCTAAATTGCCCAACTGCCACGAGCCTCAAACTTGCCAACCGAAACACCAAGAGAGGCATGATTGCCAAGAGCATAATTTGAATTGCAGGCACTGCGTGAGCGAAACTCGGCCCCAAGATTTGAACAGCGGCCAATGGGGTAACCAAAATCGACGCAATTGAAATCAGCGCCACAAATAGAATAGCCTTCCTCATCTCCTTAGCCCCGGAATGCAAGGCTTGTCGATCACCTTGTTTGCTCCATCTATTAAGTATCATGGGCGCGATAGATTGCAGAGGAAATCCAAATGCATTCAGTGCAACAAGGGCCATACTAAAATAGCCAACTGATGCAAGTCCATCAACATGCCTCAGCCAGGCAAAACAAAAATAAATCTGGAGCGTATTTGAAAGGCCTTGTATGAAAACGTCACCTCCATTGACAATTAATTGCCAAAAATTGATGGGTTTACCACTCAATTTTTTAACCATCCGCCAAGGGAAAATTAGATATCCAAAGCCAAGCGTTATCAACCCGCACGCGACATAAAAATAGGGAAGACTTGTTTTGAGCGAAAGCCCCCAGCTAAGTCCCACCGCAACAACAGCAACTAACATCGTAGTCGGCAGGGCGGTAATTAAATGAAAACGAAACCCATCTTCGATAGTTAACAATATTCCGCGCCAGATGTTGACCAGCACAATGCAAGCTATTCCAATCACCACGACGAAAATCTCAACGAATGGAAGATTTTTGGTGGCACCAAAAAAATAGCAAATCGCGATAAAAATTGGGACGAACATCGCGGCATAGACTGGTGTCGCAACATACAAACTTTTTTCAGCAGAGTCGTGCCGGTTGATGGCAATAATTACACTTTGCGGGAAACCAAAGCAGCCTATTGCAATAAGCACATCCGCCCAAGATTTCAGGGAAATGAAAATTCCTTGTTCTAGAGGGCCAAAAAATCTAGAAATTGACACGGACAGCGCCAAGAGCAGAAGGGGTCCGCATGATTGGAGGGCGATCGCCTGAATCAGACGTTTTTTCACGGTCAAATCTGCGGAGCAAATTGCTTCAATTTTCGCACGATCAATTGCTGCGTAGGGGCCTCAAGATACGGGCCCATCGGAAGGCTCAGTACAAGATCTGCCAATTCATTTCCGACAGGCAGATGTGCAGTTTTATTTTGGACCGCGGGCTGTCGATTGAGTGGGATTGGGTAATGAACGGCGGTAGGTATACCGCTCTGGGTCATCTGGGTTTGCAGTTCGTTTCGATTGGACACCTGCACCGTGTATTGAGCCCAAACGCTTGAATTGTGCGGTTCAATATATGGAAGCGTCGCGACGCCGGATTTGATTAGTAAATTCCCGTAGTTGATGGCTACAGTTTGACGTGCTGCGATTTCGTCATCGAATATCTCGAGCTTCGCCAACAGAATTGCCGCCTGCAACGTATCCAGCCGGCTATTCACACCCACCCGGATATGGTGGTACCGCCGATCCTGCCCATGTCGTGCAATCTGACGCATCACCTTGGCTAGTTCGTCGTCGTTGGTGAAGATGGCGCCGCCATCGCCATAGCAGCCCAACGGCTTACTGGGGAAGAAACTAGCGCACGCAATGGTGCTGAGGTTGCAGCTCTTGCGGCCCTTATAGGTGGCGCCAAAGCTCTGCGCTGCATCTTCGATCACGGGAATTCCGTGCCTCGCGGCAATGGCATTGATGGCGTCGAAGTCGGCGCACTGGCCATACAGGCTCACCGGAACAATGGCCTTGGTCCGCGGGGTGATTGCAGCCTCCAGCAGCGCTGGGTCCAGGTTGTAGGTGCGCGGATCGATGTCCACATACACTGGCTTGGCGCCCAACAGCGCTACGGTTTCGGCGGTAGCGATGTAGGTAAAGCCAGGGGTAATGACTTCATCGCCCGGCCCGATGCCGAGCGCCATTTGCGCAATCTGCAATGCGTCCGTGCCATTGGCCACGGTAATGCAATGCCTGGCGCCCGTATAGGCGGCCAGCTTCTCTTCCAGCTCGGCAACTTCGGGGCCGAGGATGTATTGCCCATGTGCCAGCACGCGCTGAATAGCCGCACCGATCTGGTCCTTGATGCGCGCTTGCTGGGCTTTGAGGTCGATGAATTCGATCATGGCGTCTTGGCTTCCAGCTTGATTACGGCGTTGCCGTCGAGCAAGTAGCGCGCTCCGGTGTGTTCACAAACCGCTTCTGCCCTGCCCTGCAGCGGTAGTAGGAGCTGCTCGCCAAACTCGCTCATCCAGCCGATCTGTTTGGCTGGCACTCCGACCATGAGCGCGTAGGCCGGCACGTTTCTGTTGACTACGGCGCCAGCACCAATGAAGGCGTATTCGCCCACGGTGCTGCCGCAAACGATGGTGCAGTTGGCGCCCAGCGTGGCGCCCCGCTTCACGAGGGTCCGGCGATATTCGTCCTTGCGCGCGACGGCCGAACGCGGGTTGTAGACGTTGGTAAAGACCATGCTCGGCCCGCAGAACACGTCGTCTTCCAAGGTGACCGCGTCATAAACGCTGACGTTGTTCTGGATCTTGACGTTGTGGCCAATGGTCACGTCGTTGCCAACGTAGACGTTCTGGCCGAGGGAGCAACCCTCGCCAATGGTCGCCTGTGCGCTGACATGCACCCAGTGCCAGATGCGCGTGCCGTCGCCAATGCGAGCACCTTCATCGACGATTGCCGTGGGGTGAGCCTTGTAGGTCATTCCAATCTCACTCAAGCCAGGTGCCGCACGAAGGGATGCACTTCGCCTTGTTCGCCTTTGATGGGAACAGCGCTGCGAATGACATTCACGGTTTCGATGCATTGGCGTGCATCGGCCAACCCATAGCCGCGGCCAGCAAGAATTTCCTGGTAGCTCACGGTGTGCAGGTCGGTAAAGCCTTCAGAAAATTCGAGCTTTTCGCCGCGAACGTCGATATTGCGGAACGTCGTCTTCTTGCCTTTGACATCGGCCGGAAGATCGTCAGCGTCAATGGAGAGAAACCACCGCACGCGCGCACGTTCGTATTCAAGGTAACCGGCGGCCTTTGCAACGCCGCTGTAATGCACCACGTTGCGCTGCAGCTTGCCGAAGATGAAGTGCAGCATGTCGTAGAAATGCACGCCGATATTGGTCGCAACGCCAAAGGACTTGCGGTTGTCGCCCTTCCAGCTTTCGGCATACCACTTGCCGCGCGACGTGATGTAGGTGAGCTCCACATCAAACTTGGTGTCCGAAGGCGCCTTGGCTACCTTGTCACGCAGCCTCAAGATGGCTTCGTGGTGGCGCAGCTGAAGGATGTTGTAGACCCTGCGGCCAGTTTCCTTTTCCACCAGCGCCAATTCGTCGACAAGCTCCGGCGTTGGGACCAGCGGTTTTTCGCAGATGACGTCGGCGCCCAGGCGCAGCCCGGCAGCGATATGGGCGTGGTGCAGATAGTTGGGGCTGCAGACCGCAACATAGTCGAGCGCGCTCGCGGGATTGCGCTTGAGCTGCTGGGCATGTTCCTGAAAGCGCTCGAACTCGGTAAAGAATTCGCTCTGCGGAGAGATGCTGTCGATGATTCCGACCGAGTCGTTAATGTCATAGGCCACCGCCAGGTGGTTGCCAGTGTCCTTGATGGCTCGCATATGGCGCGGAGCGATGTAGCCGGCTGCGCCGATAAGGGCAAAGTTCTTCATTGGGTTTCTTCAGATATCAAAGGCGAAAGACGGTAAAGCCAGCTTCGGCAGCGTGGTGCCGGTTGAAAAGGCTCTTGACGTCGGCCAGTACAGGCTTCGTGCCGCGGCACATGGCGCGCAGCGCGGCAGGGTTGGTTTGTCTGTATTCGTTGTGGCCAACCGCTACCACAAGTGCATCCACCGGATGTTCGGAGTCCACGGCGCCCAGTTGCAGGCCATATTCGTGTGCGACCTCTGCGGAATCGGCCCACGGGTCGGCCACCACGACCTGGACACCCCAGGTTTCAAACTCGCGCACCATGTCCACGATCTTGCTGTTGCGAATGTCCGGGCAGTTTTCCTTGAAGGTAATGCCCAGCACGCCGACACGGCAGCGCGGCACATCCATGCCGTTGCGCAACATGTGCTTGATGGTGTTGCGCGCCACGTAGCGGGCCATGTTGTCGTTGATGCGCCGGCCCGCAAGAATTACTTGGGGGTGGTAGCCGACTTCCTCGGCCTTGTGCGTGAGGTAGTAAGGGTCGACACCAATGCAGTGCCCTCCAACCAAACCGGGCCGGAAAGGCAGGAAATTCCATTTGCTGCCCGCGGCCTCCAGCACATCGAGCGTATCGATGCCCAGTCTGTCGAAGATGACGGACAGCTCGTTCACAAGCGCAATGTTCAAGTCGCGCTGCGTGTTCTCGATAACCTTGGCGGCCTCTGCCACCTTGATGCTTGACGCCGGGTAGGTACCGGCCGTGATGATCTCGGCGTAAAGCTGGTCGACGATCTGCGCCACCTTTGGAGTGGAGCCGCTGGTGATTTTCTTGATCTTGGTCAGCGTATTGACCTTGTCGCCGGGGTTGATCCGCTCAGGGCTGTAGCCGCAGAAAAAGTCGACATTGAATTTCTGGCCGCTGTGTTTCTCCAGCACCGGCACGCACACCTCTTCGGTCGCGCCCGGGTACACAGTGGATTCATAGATGACGATTGCGCCGGCCGGCATGACCTTGCCGACCGTCTCGCTGGCCTTGATCAATGGCGTGAGGTCTGGGCGATTGGCGTTGTCGATGGGGGTGGGCACCGTGACGATGAAAATCCCGCAATCGCGCAGGTCGGCCATATCCGATGAGAACGCCAGGCGATTTGCTGCCTTCAACTCTCCTGGGGTGGTTTCAAGCGTGTGGTCGCGCCCTACCCTCAGTTCGGCAATGCGCTTGGGGTTGATGTCGAATCCAACGACATCGCGCTTCTTGCCGAATTCGACGGCAAGCGGCAGGCCGACATAGCCGAGGCCGATCACCGCAATCTTGGAATTGTTCGAGTTCATTCGAGGCTGGCTCCGGACAAGGGCGCTCTGATCAAAAGGAGACAAGGCCGCACGTGGCAGTGCTCGCCAAACTCGTTTTCGAGACTTGGCGCGCGGCCGACAATTCGGCTGGGCCGCCGTGGCAAAAGATGTTCACCACGACAAACCCTGGCCCGCTATCAGCGGAACCGGTCCGCCGTTTCGCTACCCAGGTTCACCACCTGCGCGGCGGGCAAGATCAAGCTGATCACGCGGTTCCACTTCACGAGCGGCACCGGGTCGATGTAAACCACGTCTTGCGGCTCCAGGCTGAACTGCCTGGCTAGCACCATGGCGGCGGGGTTCTTGGCGTCCAGGTGGAAGATCGCGGGCAGGCCGGTGGCACCCTGGCGAATCACATAGATCTGGCCGGGGTTGGAGGTGGTGAGCACCGGGCCGCCTGCTTCGCCCAGCGCTTCGTTCAGGTTGAGGCGGCCGTTGGTGCGCACCGGCAGTGCTGATGGCCGCAGGATTTCGCCCATCACGTACACCTTGGCGTCTTCGCGGGCGCCCACGCGGATGGTGTCGCCGTTTCTCAGCGGAATGTCATTGCCGTCGCGGCCAGCCTGGCGCAGGCGCGTAAGGTCGATGTCGACGGACTTGCCGTCGCGCACCAGGGTGACATCCGCGCGATTGCCGTTGGCGGTGATGCCGCCGGCGCGGTTAATGGCCTCGCTCAGCGTCATGGGCACGTCGGTGAAGATCTGCGAGCCGGGTACACGCACTTCGCCTTCTATATAAGCACGGCGGCTGCGGAACGACTGGATTCGCACGGTCACTTCGGGCTCGCGCACCTGGGTGACGATGAGCTTGGAGATCAGGTCGCCGGCCTCGGCCTCGGTAAGGCCCGCAACCCTGACGCGGCCAACGTAGGGAAAGGCAATTTCGCCGGACGAATCGACGATGAAGCCTGGCGCCACGCTCACGCCGGTGGGGTCGGCTTGCTGGGAGATGACGGCGCCGGCATTGGGCAGCAGCTCGGGGTGGTCATACACGATGACGCCCACCACGTCTCCGGGGCCGATGGTGTAGCGCTGCGGCTTGCCGAACAGGGCCTGCACTTCAGGCGGCACGCCCTTGGGCGAGGTTTTGGCCAGCGTGCGCACCAGGGCCGGGGTGATGGGGGTGATCCGGTCTTCCGGTGCGGCGTCGGGCAGGTACTGGAACTTGGGGGGCAGGTCTTCGGCAACCTGGTACGGCTCGACGGTACCCATGCCCGGAGCCACGGCGCAGCCCTGAAGCACGGCCACACCCAACATTGCAGCGGCAATCCATGCCGCCGCGTTCACTTCTCGTCTCAAAACAGTCCCCTGGTTGTTGCAGCGAGGCCGACCACGGCCCAAACAGGGGTCAGCTGTTGCTGAATGCTCCTCCCTGTACCTATATTTTATCTTTTGTAGCTAAACGTTTGTATTAAGAAAGTGATGCGGATCACTTTTCCACGAAAAGCTAACGGCTTTTACGTTTTGCTACCCATTAGTCTATCAAAATGTGATGGATGCCCTTGCTGGACAAAGTTGATAACCGTTAGCCGTGGGATGCACGAGGTAGTAGGGAGTAACGAACAAGTTGTCATCCCACGTATTGGGGAGGCCGGCGCTTTTATTCAGCGCCGCTGCTGCATTCCTATTGCACTCAGGAGATGGTCAGGTGCGCTCGGTCCAATGCTTCGAAAAGAAGCCTTTGGGAGGGAATTTGCCGCCAAACACCATGCACACCTTCGCAATCGACACCGGAATCTTTGTAGCTGGCGCCTTTCTGGGCGTGGTGCTCATGTGCCTGCTCTTCGTCTCGCGGTCGGACGACTGAAACCACTCCGGCTCCGGATCGGAGCCTGGGTCAGTTAACTGTTGTTGCCACGCATCACCAGCTGAAGCCCTGCCGGGGTCGGTTCAGGCGCCCTGCGCGCCCCTCCCCGCTACGGGAATCCGTGATGGAGTTGGCAAAATCGCTTTTAAAATGTGAGCAAGCTTCTGTGACAACTGGTACTTCAGGCTACATTTTGTAAGTCAGAAGTGACTTAGGTCGCAGCAAAACGGGCATCGGCACTCGAAAAACCGACTCCCGCCCTTGCCGTGCCGATTGCTTCTGCACACCCCGCCTTTTGGGCGGGTTTGTACAGCCAGAAGGAATCCGGCACGTACCGGAGCTCTTGCCCCCGTACAGGGGCGCCTTCGAGCCAAAAACATCCATTTGCCAGGCGGCGGGGTACCCCCTGCCCCGGCAGATTGGGTACCCACGGGAAACCTCAGAGCGTGTCAACACCGCGCGACGACTTGGAGCGCGTCTGTTGACTTTTTGAAACTAAAGTTCCAATAATCTCACATTGAGAACTATAAGGTTACTTTGCTACAGCAAGCCCCGTGGTCCTCAACCCCGTCTTCACAACTCTTTTTTTTAACCAGTCGGCGTTCACCATGAAAAAACTCTCCCTCATCGTTGCAGCCACCCTTGCAGTCACCACCAGCGCTGTCTTGGCAGCCACGAGCCCGGCCACGGCCACGTTCCAGGTCCTGATCACTGTGGCCAAGGCCTGCTCGGTCGTGGCGGGCGCCGGCTCGAAGATCGACTTCGGTACGGTCGATTCGTCGGCCACCAACCTGAGCGGCAACAGCAACATCAGCGTGACCTGCTCCAAGACCACGCCTTACAACATCGGCCTGCTGCCTTCGAACAACAACACCACCGGCGCCGGCGTGATGAGCCCCGCAAGCGGTTCGGACACGGTGGCCTACCAGCTCCGTTCGGTGAGCGCTACGGGCTCGGTCTGGGGCAGCACGGCAACGTCCACCGCCGTGGGCAACGGCGTGGCCGGCACCGGCACCGGCGCGGCACAGACGATTCCCGTGTACGCCACGGTCGCCAGCGCCAACGTGACGCCTGGCGACTACTCGGACACGGTGACGGTCCAGGTCAACTACTGATCGATTGATCGATCGATTGCCGCCCATGCGCCGCCTGCTCCGCCATACCGCCGTTCTCGCGCTTGCCCTGGTGCAGGCGGTCGCATCGGCGAGCGGGCTGCAGGTGTCGCCGGTCACGCTGACGCTGCAGGCCACGCAAAACGCCGAAGGCCTTTGGCTCAGCAACACGGGCGACACGGTGGTGCATGCGCAGGTGCGCGTCTATCACTGGGCGCAGGAGAACGGCACCGAAAAGCTGACGCCCTCGCGCGAACTGCTGGTCAGTCCGCCGATGGTGCAGCTGGCCGCCTCCGACAGGCAGCTGATCCGCGTGATTCGCACGGGCGTTCCGGCCGGCACGGTCGAAGGCTCTTACCGGGTGGTGATCGACGAGCTGCCGGTGGAGATGAAGGAAAAGAAGGGCCTGCAGCTGGTGCTGCGCTATTCGGTTCCGATCTTCATTGCAGCGGCGGGCGCGCAGTCGTCCGAGCCGCAGCTCGCATGGTCGCTGCGCCGCGAAGAAGGCCAGGCCGTGCTCGAAGTGGCCAACACCGGGGGCATGCATGCGCAGCTTGCCGATGTGGAATTTCTCGACACGGTGGGCCGCCGCACGCCGGTGCATGCGGGCCTGCTGGGCTACGTTTTGCCGGGTGCGCGCATGCGTTGGCCACTGAAGACTTCCGCGGAGGCTTTTGCCCTCGGCGGCATCCTGGAAACGAAGATCAATGGCAACGCGACGCAGGAAAAAATCCCGCCGCTCCCACGCGCCCGCTGAGCGCCTGCTGCCACTGCTGCTTCTTTCCGGCCTGATGTCTTTTGCCGCCCAGGCTGAGAATGCCGCAGCCGGCTCGAGCGCATCTTTGGTCGCGCCCGCGGAGGGCGAGCTGGCCGGCCCCACCGGCAGCGATCTTTATCTGGACCTGAGCCTCAACGGCAACCCGCAGGGGCTGGTGCACTTTGGCCTGCGCGGCCAGGAGCTGTGGGCCAGTGCCGCCACGCTGCGGCAACTGGGCTTTGTGCTGCCGGCGGGCGTGTCGGACCCGGTGCGGCTCAAGAGCCTTCCGGGGCTGCAGATCAAGTACGACGCCGCAACCCAGAGCGTTGAAATCAATGCCTCGGCCGAGGTGCTGCGCCTGCCCACCACGGTGGTGGACACATCGACCACCATCGTGCCCAAGGCCAGTGCTTCGCCCGGCCTGCTGCTCAACTACGACCTGTACGGCACGCAGGGGCGCGGCAACACGTCGAGCCTGAACGCGCTGACCGAGCTGCGCGCGTTCACCGGAAGCACGGTGCTCAGCAACACGATGATGTCGCGCTCGACCCGCCTCCCGAGCGAAGGCTGGACGCACGATTCGGTGCGGCTGGACACCACGCTGAGCACCTCGTTCCCTGAAGACATGCTGACGCTGCGCGTGGGCGACACGACCACGGCCTCGCTGCCATGGTCGCGCTCCACCCGCATCGGCGGCGTCCAGCTGTCGCGCAACTTTGCGCTGCAGCCCTATCGCACGACCACGCCGCTGCCAGCCTTCCTGGGAGCGGCTGCGCTGCCTTCGCAGGTGGAGCTGTACATCAACGGGATGCGGCAGTACACGGGCCAGGTGCCCGCGGGGCCGTTCCAGCTGAAGACGGTGCCGAGCATCAACGGCGCGGGCAATGCGCAGGTGGTGTTGACCGATGCCTTCGGGCGCGCGACGACGCTCGACTTTTCCTTGTACGACACGCAGCGGCTGCTGGAAGCGGGCCTGTCGGACTGGTCGGTGGACCTGGGCATGGTGCGCAAGGACTACGGCCTGCGCTCGTTCCAATACGGCAGCGATCCGGCGGCCAGCGGCACCTGGCGCTATGGCGTGAACAACAGCTTCACGATGGAAGCGCACGGCGAAGCCACCAAGGGGCTGGTGAAGGCCGGCGTGGGCGGCGCCTGGCTGCTCGGCCAGAGCGGCGTGCTGGCGGGCGCAGTGGCGCACAGCAGCTACCGCTCGGAGCAAGGCTCGCTGGTCAACCTGGGCTACAGCTGGCGCGACAACCACTTCAACTTTGCGGTCGAGGGCACGCGCACCTACGGCGAGTACCGCGACGTGGCGTCGCTGTACGGCAGCGCGCCGCCGCGCGGATCGGGCCGCGCATCGGTCGGCTACACCACGGGGAGCTTTGGCAGCTTTGGCCTGAGCTACCTGTACCTGCGCTATCCCGCACAGGCGGCAACGCGGCTGGCCAGCGTCTACTGGTTCAGCGCGATTGGCCGCAGCGCCTCGGTGAACGTGAGCCTCAACCAGAACCTGGACAACCGGCGCGAGCGCAGCCTGTACGTGGGCTTTACCTGGGCGCTGGACGGCAAGATCACGGCCAGCACGGGCGTGCAGCGCGATGGCGACCGCACCACCTTCTCGGCCGACGCGCAAAGCTCGATTCCGGGCGAAGGCGGCATCGGCTGGCGCGCGGGCCTGCGCCAGGGCGGCGGCCAGAACGGCGGCCAGGCCGAAGTCGACTACCTGGGCCGCTACGGCCGCGCAATGGCCGGCATCAGCGTGCTGGGCGACAGCCGCTATGCCTACGCGGGTGCCACCGGCTCGATCGCTTTCATGGGCGGCCAGCCCTTTGCGGCGCGGCGCATCGACGACGCCTTTGCGGTGGTTTCCACCGACGGCATCGCAGGCGTGCCGGTGAGGCTGGAGAACCGCGACATCGGCACCACGGACAGCCACGGCATGTTGCTGGTGGCACCGCTGCGCGCCTATCAGAACAACCAGCTGTCGATCGACCCGATGCAGCTGCCGGCCGACGTGCGCATCGAGCGCGTGAAGACGGTGGCCACGCCAAGCGACCGCGCCGGCACCTTGGTGCGCTTTGGCATCACGCCCGTGAATGCGGCGGCGCTGCTGCTGGCGGACGAGGCGGGCAAGCCGCTGCCGCTGGGCAGCCGGGTGCGCGTGAATGGCGGCACCGGCGAGCCCGCGCTGGTGGGCTTTGACGGCGCGGTGTACCTAGAGTCGCTGCAGGCGCGCAACACGCTCGAGGTGCAGACGCCGGGCGGCGGCCGCTGCCGCGTGAGCTTCGACTATCGCAAGGAAGGCGCAGGCATTCCGCAGATCGGGCCGCTGCGCTGCATCAGGGAGGGGAAGACGCCATGAGCTTTTCTTTGAGCCGCACCTTGCGGGCGCTGCGTTTGCCGCTGTTTTGTGCGTTGCTTTGGTGGGTGGGTGCGGGGAGTGCGCAGGCCACGATCACTTGCACGGCAGACATGACGAACCTGGCCTTCGGTTCGGTCGACCTGGTCGACGGGAGCACCCCCTCCTCTCCCACCGCCACGCTGAGCTACAACTGCACCAACAACAGCACCACCGCCGAACAGGTCAGGATCTGCTTCAACATTGGCGACGGCGACGAAGGCCTGACCAACTTCAACCCGCGCGTCATGAAGAGCGGTACGAACAGCTTGAAGTTCCAGCTCTACCAGGGAACGAGCAACGTCATCTGGGGTTCGAGCGGCAACGGGACGGTGCCGAACCCCTTCGTCACCACGTTCACCGTTCCTCGCCGGACTTCGGGCACCATTCCGGGGGTCTTCTCGGGAAGCACGACCATGCGAGGGGATCTGATCGCCCTCCAGGGCGCCGTACCTCCGGGCGCCTACCAGGACAACTTCGGTACCGTTCACACCTCGATCACGTTCTCGTCGAGCACGGGCGCCACGCCGGCAGCGTGCGGCGGCACGGCGGCAGACAACTTTCCGTTCGTGGTGACCGCCAACGTCGCCAAAAGCTGCCTGGTCACGGCCGACCCACTGAATTTCGGCACCATCGACGGCCTGCCGGGCATGGCCGACCGGGACCGGTTCAGCACGATCAACGTCACCTGCACCACGCCCACCAGCTACACGGTGGCGCTGACGCCCTCCAACAATTCGACGACCGGCGCGGGGTCGATGACGCCGACAGGCGGTGTGCCCGGCAACACAGACGCGGTGCCCTACCGTCTCTACAGCAATGCGGGCCGCTCGGTCTCATGGGGCAGCGTCATAGGCACCAACACCGTCGCAGGCACGGGCACGGGTGCAGCCCAGTCACTGACCGTGTACGGCCGCGTCCTTGGCAGCAACGTGAACGTGCGGCCGGACAGCTACCTGGACACCGTGACGGTCACCGTGACCTACTGAACGGCCAAGGCCAGCGGGAAAGCCCTTCCAAAAAAAGCACGGGCGGCCTTAATTTTCCGGCTACTCTGCCGATAACCCAAGTTGGGGCATCGATGCGATGCCCTCCACCGAGGTTGCGAGGAGAGGAGGTCCCATGTCCGGAAACATGTTGTCCCGTGCGGGTTCTGCCGGCCCGCCGCTTCCACCGCGTGCGGCCCGCACGGCGGCCGCCGTCGGCATGATGCTGCTGTTGCCGCTGCGGCTCGGCTCCGCGGAGCCGACGCACGGCCCGCACAGCGCTGCGGCGCGGTTCAACGTGACGATGATCGTGCTCCCGACCTTCAAGGTGCTCCAGGTCACGCCGGTCAATGGCGGGCACGAATACCGCGTCTGGACCAACATGAAGTCGGTGCTCATCAAGGGCCGCGAATACCAGTTCGACAAGATCGGCGAGACGACCTTCACGGTCGCCGGCACCACCGCCGACGGCCTCGACACCCTCGACCCCACCTGGCGCAGCGCCATCGGCGCCATGGCTGCCATCACGGCCCGCGCCGCGCCGCGAACGGCCGGTGCTGCTGCGGAGGGCGACGGGAGCAATTCGATGCGGGTGACGGTGATCTACTGAGCGCTTATTCAAGCGTTCGCCGCAACGCACGCAGCGGCGCGGTGAGGCGCCACGATTTCGATGCTTGGTGCATCTTCAGTTCGCCGCGGGCGGCATTCAGGGCGCGTTCAAAACTCCGCTGGCCGGGCGTTTGCCGCCCCCCGCCACGTGTGAAGCAATGACGTAGTCGACCTGGCGCCCCGCGCATTCGCGACGCCGTCTTGAAAACTGTCAGAAATTCCATCATACTTCTGACACTCAGGATTCACCGCCATGCAGACCCTCGCCAAACAAGTTATGGAGCACGCCGCCGGGTTGCCGGAAGGCACGCCCTTGATCGCGAAAGAACTGCTGCACCTGGGGAATCGCGCCGCCGTGGACCAGGTTCTGTCCCGCCTCGTGCAGCGCGGCGCGCTGCTGCGCGCGGGCCGCGGCATCTATGTGCTGCCAGTTGAAAGCCGCTTCGGCTCCCGGGCGCCTTCGGCTGCCAGGATGGTCGAGGCATTGGCGAGCCAGCGCGGAGAAACCATCGTGCCGCATGGTGCGTCTGCCGCCAACGCGCTGGGTCTCACCACGCAGGTACCTATGCGGGCGGTTTATCTGACGTCGGGCCCAAGCCGTCGCTTGAAGCTGGGAGCACAAACGGTGGAGTTGCGGCATGCGCCGGTGTGGCAGTTGATCCTTCCAGGCCGCGCCGCGGGCGATGTGGTGCGGGCGCTGGCATGGCTCGGGCCGGAGAAGGCCGGCAAGGCGTTGCGTGCGCTGCGCGCCAAACTGCCGCCGGCCGAGTTGAAGGAAGTGGCTTCGGCACGCGCGCGCCTGCCCACCTGGATGGCCCAGGAAGTCAGTGCGCTGGTGCCGCATGGCTGAATTCTTCGAGCTCTCTGCCGACGAGCGCCTTGTCCCGTCGGTGGTCATGCTCGAATTCGGAGCTCGGTCTACCGGCGAACCTGCGGAGTTGCGCTCCGTTCAGTGCGATGCCGCCGCGCATCTGTCGGGAGTAGTGGAGTTCCCCGAAGCAATGCCGCAAGTCATGCGCGCCGAGCGGACCTTCTGGGAGAAGGCCACCGCAATCCATGTCTTCTGCGCGCAGGGCGCCTTCCGCGGTGGCGACCGGTTCGCTCGTCACTGGCACGATGTCACTCGGCTGGATGCCGCCGGCTTCGCCGATTCAGCGCTGAGGGATAAGGCGCTGGCGAAGGCAGTGGCCGATCACAAGAGCATCTTCTTCACGGAGAGGAGCCCCAATGGCGAACCGATCGACTATCACGCCGCCGTCTCGGGTGGTCTTCGCCTGGTTCCCGACGACGGCGCCTTGGCCAAGTTGGCCGCCGACTACCAGCACATGGTCGACGACGGCCTGTTTCTCGAGGAGATCGAATCCTTCGACGCCCTCCTCCAACAATGCCAAGCCATTCAAGAGAAGGCGAATGCGGCATGAAGCGGGATGAGCGGTCCCCCCTCAGATCATCCTGCCTTGGCAGGCACAGGCGTGTTGAGCAACTGCTGCTCCCAAAGATACGCGATGCCGCTGCCGGCGAAGTGCTGGATGAGAATCTCGGTCAGTTCCTCGACGTGCTCGGTGCGCGCCCAATCGCGTTGCCATTCGCCACAGAGCGCCATCACGGTCATCACGTTCGCGCCGGCCGCGATCATTCGCTGGATGGCAACTTCATGGGACTCCTTCGAAATCCCGCCCGATGCGTCGGTGATCACGGTCACATCCCAGCCTTCGCCGGCGGCCTGGATGACAGGCATTGCGACGCAGACCTCGGTCCACAGGCCGGCGATGATCAGCTGCTTGCGGCCAGTCGCCTTGACGACGCTCACCACGTTCTCGTCCTGCCAGGTGTTCACCCAGGTGCGATCGATGACTTCCTGGTCTGGAAATACGTCGGTGATCTGCTTGAAGAGAAGTCCACCGCGCGCCGCGATCACGCTGGTGAGAATGGTCGGAACGTTGAAGGCTTTTGCCAGCTTCGCCAGCGCGGTCGTGTTGTTCACCACGGCCTGCGGGTCATGGCTGTTCAGGTTGGAGAGCTGGTAGGGCTGGTGGTCGATGAGAACGAGTACCGAGTCTTCGGGGCGAAGAAGCGAAGCCAGGCCGTTGCGAAAAGTCATTGATGAATCCTTTGTTTCGGTTGTGAGCGGGACATTGCTTGCCCCGAAGCAGGATTCTGTTGTTCCTCTTTTTGATGCGGTAGTACCATTTCGCGGCGAGCTGTGTCGCGCAATGAGGAACACCAAATTGGACATCGAAGAGCTGCGGACCTTCGTGGAAGTTGCCGATGCCGGCGGGGTTTCGTCCGCGGCGCTGCGGCTTGGGGTGTCCAAGTCGATCGTCAGCCGCCGCCTCTTCAGGCTTGAAGAGGAGCTTGGCGTGCAGCTGCTTGCGCGGTCCACCCGCGGGGCCGCGCTCACCGAAGCCGGGGCCACGTTCCGGGACCATGCAGCCAGGGTCTGCGCCGAGATCGACGTGGCCAGGGAAGCGATCCTGCCCGCCGGCGACCTTCGTGGGCGCTTGCGCATTGCTGCGCCGTTTTCACTGGGCCCGACCCACTTCGCGCCCATCCTTGCGGAGATGGCACGACGCCACCCCGGGCTTCACATCCAGACCTGCTACAGCGACCGCTTCGTCGATCTCATCGCGGAGGGCTACGACTGTGCGATACGGGTCGGCTATCTCCCGGACTCCAACCTGATTGCAAGACGCATCGGCCCGGTGCATGGAAAGCTCGTTGCGAGTCCGGCCTATGTCAAGGCGCATGGATCGCCCGAGACACCGGAGGAGCTCCTCGCCCACGAGGCCCTCATGCAGGGAACCGAAGCCTGGCACCTCACGGATGGCGACAAGACCATCACGGTTCGCCCGCAAGGGCGCTTCAAGGCCGACAACGGCACGGCGCTGGTCGCCGCTGCCACGGCAGGACTGGGCATCGCCTACCTGCCCGATTGGCTCACCCATGAACACGTGGCCTCCGGGGCGCTGGTGCCGGTCATGACGCGCCATCCGCCACCGCCGGCAGGTGCCTATGTCGTCCGGCCGCCCGGCCAGCATCCCGCACGGAAGATTCGCGTCCTCACCGAACTGCTGATCGAGTATTGCGACCGGCCTGCGCATCCTGTGGGAGCCGCCGCGGTTTGATGGGGTGCGTTGGCCGAACAGTGCTTG
The DNA here is from genome assembly GCF_056396385.1 of Variovorax sp. 05T418. NCBI lineage: Bacteria > Pseudomonadati > Pseudomonadota > Betaproteobacteria > Burkholderiales > Comamonadaceae > Variovorax > Variovorax sp. 05T418. The sequence continues at coordinate 46,087 of NZ_JBFTLJ010000004.1, forward strand.
CCCTCGGCAGGGAGCTATAAAGCACTTTTGGGAACCTGCAGCACATCGCCATGCAAAGCCAACCCGCCTCCCCTGCAAGCGCAACCCTCCTGGAGGACAGCACGGCACCGATCGTCGAGCAGTTGCCGGTCGGCATTTTTCGCAAGGACACCGAGGGGCGCTTCACCTTCGTCAATGCCAGGTTCTGCGAACTCAAGGGCATGCCTGCAGAACGCATCCTGGGCCGCACGCCTGCGGAGATCGACTCCGACGAGGCGGCTTCCTGGCAGGTGATCGAGTCTGCGGTGCGGGGGCCTGACGGCACGGCCATCGGCAGCCAGGGAGTCTTGCTCGACGCGGCCCCGCGCAACCAGGAAGAGGACGACGCCATGCTGGCCAACGAGCGCGAGCTGCTTCGCGCGCTGCTGGACAACTCTCCGGACCACATCTACTTCAAGGACGCGCAGTCCCGCTTCATCAAGACCAGCACGGCGCAGGCGCTGGAGTTTGGAATGGCCACACCCGAAGGGCTGGTGGGAAAGTCGGACTTCGATGTCTTTTCCGAAGAGCATGCGCGTCCGGCGTTCGAGGACGAGCAGGAGATCATCCGCACGGGTGTGCCGATGATCGGCAAGATCGAAAAGGAAACCTGGATCGACGGGCGGCCCGACACCTGGGCCTTGACGACGAAGATGCCCCTGCGAAACCGTGCGGGCCGGATCGTCGGAACCTTCGGCATCACCAAGAACATCTCCGACCTGAAGGAGGCGGAGCGCCAGGTTGCCGAGGTGAACAAGCAGCTGGTCGAGGCCTCGCACCTGGCCGGCATGGCCCGCATCGCCACCAACGTGCTGCACAACGTCGGCAATGTGCTCAACAGCGTGAACGTGTCCGCGGCGCTCATTCTTTCGCGCGTTCGCGCCTCCAAGGCCCCGGGGCTTGCGCGGGCCGTCCAGCTGATGGAAGAGCACGCGGACGACCTGGGCGCGTTCCTCGCTTCGGACCCCAAGGGCAAGGTGCTTCCGGGCTATCTGCGCCAGCTGGCCTCGGCGCTGGTGGCAGAGCAGAACGACGCCATCAAGGAGCTGGCGGCACTGGGCAAGAACGTGGAACACATCAAGGAGATCATTGCCGCGCAGCAGGCCTACGCCGGCGCATCGAGGCTGCTGGAAAAGGTGCAGGTCCGCGAACTGGTGGACGATGCATTGCGCATCAACGCCGAGGCGCTGGCGCAGCGCCGGATGGTGGTGGAAAAAGAGATTGCGCCTCTTCCCGAACTGCTGCTGGACCAGGGGCGGATCTTGCAGATCCTGGTGAACCTGATCAGCAACGCCGAGCAGGCCATGGACGGCGTGACCGACCGCGAGCCCCGGCTCACGGTGCGCGTGGAGCTGGTGGCGGGCCAGCGGCTGCGCATCTGCGTGGCGGACAACGGCGTGGGCATTGCGACGCAGGCCCTGTCCCAGGTGTTCGTGCACGGGTTCACCACGAAAAAGACCGGCCATGGATTCGGCCTGCACAGCGCCGTGATCGCCGCGCATGAAATGGGCGGAACCCTCACGGCCCACAGCGACGGGCCGGGCACCGGCGCGGCGTTCACGCTGGAGCTTCCGGTGGAAACATGAGTACCTCGATGCGCCGCCCGAAACCGAAGTACCGCCCCGCAACATCCGCGCCGAGCTGTGCTCCTTATGCACGCACCGGCTAAGCAATACCGAAAGCCTTCTTTGGCAAGCGCGTGAGCCGCGCGTAGCCTGCGGCGTTCCTTTCCCTTCCAAGGAACCCGCAGATGAACGATCGTTTGAACCGCGTGCATGCCTCGCGCTCCGCCGCCGTGAAGGCCGGCCTCGACCATCCCGTGATCGACACGGATGTCCACGTCAACGACTACGCGCCCGTACTCGAGGATTACGTGGCGCAGTACGGCGGCAGCAAGCTGGTCGACGCGCTGCGCAAGGCGCTGGGCGGACGCTTCGTCACGCGCAATGGCGGCGGCAAGGACTGGTACCAGCAGACGGCCGAGGAGCGCCAGTTCCACCGCACGCTGCGCGCGCCCTGGTGGGCCCGCGTGACGCGCAACACCTACGACCTGGCCACCTACACGCTGCCCGCGCTGCTCTACGAGCGCCTGGGCGAGCAGGGCTCGGACTATTCGATCCTGTTCCCCAACGACGTGCTCTCGCCCGCCGCGGCCGGCAGCGAATACCGCCAGCCGCTGCATCGCGCCATCAACCACTTCCACGCCGACCAGTACCGGCCGTATGCCGACCGCCTGACGCCGGTGGCGGGCATTCCGCTGCACACGCCGCAGGAAGGCATCGAAGAGCTGGAGTTCGCGGTCAAGACGCTCGGCCTGAAGGTGATCAACATCGCAGGCGGGGTGCGCCGGCCGATCCGCGCCATCGCCGAAAAATATCCGGCGAAGGAACACCCGGAGATTGCGAAGCAGACCGGGTACATCGACTTCTACGGCATCGACAGCGAGCACGACTACGACCCCTTCTGGGCCAAGGTGGTGGAACTGGGCGTGCCCGTCACCACGCACTACGGCAGCCAGGGTTGGACCGGCCGGCAGTCGATCAGCAACTACATGAACAACCACATCGGCCACTTTGCCGATGGCTCGCAAGCCTTTGCCAAGGCACTGTTCTTCGGCGGCGTGACGCGGCGCTTTCCCGGCCTGCGCGTGGGCTTGCTCGAAGGCGGTGCCGACTGGGGCTCGCATGTCTACACGCACCTGGTGGACCGCTGGGAAAAGCGCAACAGGAACGCCGTGCGCAACTACGACCCCGCAGAGGCCGACGTCGAACTGCTTGCCTCGCTGTTCGAGCGCTACGGCGGCGACCTGCTCAAGGGCCGTACGATCGACAAGTCGACGCTGCTGCGCGACAGCCTCGGCCTCTCGGCGCTGCCGCACAGCCGAGAGCCGAACGAATCGGAGATCGACGATTTCGCGCTCGCCGGCATCGAGAAGGTGGAGGACATCCGCGACCGCTGGGTGAACAACTTCTACTTCGGCTCCGAGGCCGACGACCGCACGGTGGCCGCGGCGTTCAACACCAAGGTCAATCCGCTGGGCACCAGGATCAACGCGATCTGGTCGTCCGACGTGGGCCACTGGGACGTGCCCGAGTTCACCGAGCCGCTGGCCGAAACCTGGGACCTGGTGCAGCAAGGCGTGATCTCGGCCGCGGACTTCAAGGCCTTTGTCTTCGACAACCCGCACCGCTTCTACACCGAGGCCAATCCGCGCTTCTTCGAAGGCACCGAGGTCGGGCGCAAGCTCGGCCTGAAAGGCGCGAAGTGAACGGCGCGGCACGCTCCCTGTTCACCCGCCTGCGCCGTTGGGCCGCGCCACTGGGCACGCTTGCGCTGGTGGCCGTGGCCGCGCTGCCCGCGCAGGCGGCGCCCGACACCATCCGCATCGGCGTGGCCACCGCGGGCGGCGGCGATCCCGTTACCTGGGGCGGTTCGCCCGGCGGCGTTGCGCGCGTCAACAACTGGCTGGAGGAGGAGTTCAAGGCCACGGGCATCAAGGTCGAATGGCTGTTCTTCAAGGGTGCCGGACCGGCGGTGAACGAGGCGCTGTCGAACAGGCAGATCGATTTCGCCTACCAGGGCGACCTGCCGTCGATCGTCGGGCGCTCCAACGGCCTGAAGACCAAGCTGCTGCTGGCGAGCGGCGCGCGCAACAACCTGTACCTGGTGGCGCCGCCCAAGTCGGACATCCGCTCGATCAAGGACCTGAAGGACCGCACGGTCTCGATCTTCCGCGGTACCAACGGCCACCTCGTGGCCATCAACGTGCTGGCAGCCAACGGCCTGGCCGAGCGCGACATCAAGGGCGTGAACCTCGACACCGGCAGTGCGCAGGCCGCGCTGGTGTCGAGCGGCGTGGATGCGGCCTTCGGCGGCTACGAGTGGTTCAAGGTGCGCGACCAGGGCCTTGCCAAGGTGGTGTATTCCACGCAGGGGCAGGACCCGGCCTTCACGCGCCAGGCCTCGCTGCTGGTGCGCGCGGACTTCGAGCAGGCCAACCCGGCCGAGGTGCAGCGCGTGGTCGACGTGTTCGTGCGGGCGGCGCGCTGGTCGTCGGACGAGAAGAACCGCGATGAGCTCTTCCGCATCTGGGCGCGCAGCGGCACACCGGTGGCTTCGTGGGCGGCGGAGTTCGACCAGCAGCAGCTCGCGGTGCGCAACTCGCCGCTGGCCGACGACTTCATCATCGGGCGCTACAAGGCCGTGGTGGCCGACGCGCTCAAGCTCAAGCTGATCCGCCGCGAGGTGTCGGTCGACGATTGGTTCGACACGCGCTACCTGAAGAACGCGCTGAAGAAGCAGGGGCTGGAGAACTACTGGACGGCCTACGACGCCAAGGGACAGCCGAAGGCGAGTCCATCGGTCGCTTCGCGATGAGGGCGTTGTCTTATCCCCTCTCCCGCTGGCGGGAGAGGGCTAGGGTGAGGGCATCGGCCTTCGCACGAGCACCGCATCTGCAAGCGCCGCTGGCCCTCACCCCAGCCCTCTCCCAGAGGGAGAGGGGGAAAAACCGATGAGCGCCGAAGTCGAATTGGCAGCCGTCCTGCGGCCTCGCGACGACGCGCCCGCGTCCGCGGCGCGAACGATCGCGCCGTTGCTGGCGCGGATGCCCTGGCGGCGCATCGGCGACAGCACGCTCCCCTGGCTGCTGCCCATCGCCCTGCTCGCGCTGTGGTTCACGGGCGCCGAGCAGGGCTGGATCTCGCCGCAGGTGCTGCCGCCGCCGCAGTTCGTGTGGGAAACATTGCGCGACCTGGCCATGAGCGGTGATCTCTGGCTACACGTGAGCACCAGTTTCACGCGCGTGGGTGTCGGCTTTGCAGTGGGCACCCTGCTCGGCCTCGCGCTGGGCTCGGCCATGGGCCTGTCGCGCAGCTTCGAGACCTATGTGCTGCCCAGCTTCAATGCGCTGGTGCAGATCCCGGTGCTGGCCTGGCTGCCTTTCGTGCTGCTGATCGTGGGCATTGGCGAGCCGCTGAAGTACATCCTCATCGCCAAGGCGGCACTGGTGCCGGTGGCGCTCAACACGCTGCAGGGCTTCCGCCAGACCCCGTCCGCGCTGCGCGAAGTCGGCCAGGTCTATGGCTATACGCGGCGCCAGCAGGTGCTGGAAATCGTGCTGCCGCACGCCGTGCCCACGCTCTTCACCGGCGTGCGGCTGGGCTTCACCAAGGCCTGGCTCTCGCTGGTGGTGGTGGAACTGGTGGCGTCGAGCGAAGGGCTGGGCTACCTCATCGTCTATGGCCGGCAGCTGTTCCAGCTCGACCTGGTGATGGCGGCCGTGATCGTGGTGGGTGCGATCGGCTATGCCATCGACCGCCTGCTCGATCGGCTCGAAACCTCGATGCACCGGCGCCAGCCGGGCGGAGCCGCGCCATGAACACCGTCACGCGGGAAGCCGCCGAACTGGCTGCCGTGCAACCGCTGCAGCCTGAGCAGCGCAGCCGCTGGCGCGGCTTCGTGCTGCCCGTGGCGGCTGTCTTGCTGTGGTGGCTGCTGTCGTCGCTCGACGTCGTGAACTCGGCGCTGCTGGTCTCGCCGGCCAAGGTGCTCGATACCGCGATCGACCAGGTGGCAAGCGGACGCCTCTGGCGTGCGCTCGGCGCGAGCCTGGCGCGCGAAGCGACGGGCTTTGCGATCGGCACCGCGTCGGGCCTCGTGCTCGGCGCGCTGCTGGGGCTGTCGGCGCTCTTCAACCGCATCGCCGGTCCGAGCTTCAACACCTTCAAGCAGATCTCGCTGTTCGCGTGGATTCCGCTGATCTCGGTGTGGTTCGGCCTTGGCGACGTTGCCAAGGTGGTGTTCCTCTCGCTGGCCGCGCTGGTGCCGGTGGTGGTCAACACCTGCGACGGCATCCGCACCGCGCCGGCCGGCCTGCTCGAGGTGGCGCGCGTCTATGGCTACACGCGCTGGCAGACCGTCACGCAGGTGGTGCTGCCGGCCGCCCTGCCCTCGATCTTCACGGGCGTCTACCTGGCGCTCATCTATTCCTGGCTTGCGACCATCGGCGCCGAGTACCTGCTGGTGGCCGGCCGCGGCATCGGCAACACGTTGATCGAGGGCAGCGAGCATTTCCAGATGGACCTGGTCATCTTCGGCATGTTCGTGATCGGCCTCGTCGGCTGGCTCATGAACGCCTCGGCCCGCACGCTGGAGCGCCGGCTGGCGCGCTGGACCGGGCGCGCATGAACCACGCACGCAGAAAGAACTCACCTTCCATGACCTCCCTCCTTGCGAACCCCTCCAACGAACTCGACATCCGCGGCCTCGGCAAGCGCTATGCCAGCACGCAGGCCAGCGGCGGCGAACTGCAGGTGCTCGAAGGCATCGACCTGCACATTCCGGCCGGCCGCTTCGTGAGCATCGTCGGCACCAGCGGCTGCGGCAAGTCCACGCTGCTGCGGCTCATCCTCGGCTTGGACGCGCAGTACGAGGGCCGGATCCTGCTCGACGGTGAACCGATCTCGGGCCCCGGCCGCGAGCGCGGCATCGTGTTCCAGGACCACCGCCTCTTTCCCTGGCTCACGGTGGAGCAGAACATCGCGGTGGGCCTGCGCAACGCACCCTTCAGCGCCAAGGAAAAGCGCGACCTGGTGGCCGAGCATGTCGCGCTGGTCGGGCTCGAGGGCTTCGAAAAATCGTGGCCGCACCAGATCTCCGGCGGCATGGCGCAGCGCGTGGCGATTGCGCGCGGCCTGGTGAACCGGCCGCGCGTGCTGCTGCTCGACGAGCCCTTCGGCGCGCTCGATGCACTCACACGCTCGCGGCTGCAGAACGAGCTTCAGCGCATCTGGCAGAAAGAGCGCATCACCATGCTGCTGGTGACCCACGATGTCGAGGAAGCCGTCTTCCTGGGCGATCGTGTGGTGGTGATGCAGCCCTCGCCCGGCCGCATCCGGCGCACCGTCGAGGTCGATCTGCCGCACCCGCGCAACCGCAGCGACCCGGCATTCATTGCCTTGCGCGACGACGTGCTCAGCGACTTCCTCGATGCCGATACCGATCGCACGCCGGCCGCCGCACCGCCACCCGAAACTGTCGGCACCGGCCTGCCGCAGCGGCTGCAGCTGGCGTGGTGATCGCGCTCCTTCTCTCTTTTTCCAAGGCATTCGACCCATGGCTTCATCCACGCGCCAGTTCAAGCTCGGCGCCTTCCTCATGCAGACCGGCCACCATATCGCGGCCTGGCGCCATCCGGGCGCGCAGGCCGATGCCGGGAGCAACTTCCGCCACTACGTCGAACTGGCGCAGAAGGCGGAAGCGGCCAAGTTCGACGCCATCTTCCTGGCCGATTCGGTCGGCGTTCGCAACAGCGACCTGGCGTCGCTCTCGCGCACGGCGCGCGCCGACCACTTCGAGCCGCTCACGCTGCTTGCCGCCATTGCGGCGCTGACCGAGCGCATCGGGCTCATCGCCACGGTGTCGACGAGCTTCAACGAGCCCTTCAACGTGGCGCGCAAGTTTGCCTCGCTCGACCAGATCAGCGGCGGGCGCTCGGGCTGGAACCTCGTGACCTCCAGCGGCACCGGCGAGGCGCAGAACTTCAACCGCGACGAACATTTCGAGCACGCGCTGCGCTACGAGCGCGCGGCCGAGTTCCACGACGTGGTCACGGGCCTGTGGGACAGCTGGGAGGACGACAGCTTCGTGCGCGACAAGCCAAGCGGCCGCTACTTCGACGAGCACAAGCTGCACGTGCTGGGCCACAAGGGCACGCACTTCTCGGTGCGCGGCCCGCTCAACGTGGCGCGCTCGCCGCAGGGGCGGCCGGTGGTGGTGCAGGCCGGCGCCTCCGAAGCGGGCCGCGACCTGGCCGCGCGGACGGCCGAAGTGATCTTCGTCGCGCACCAGACCTTCGACGAGGCGAAGGCCTTCTACGCCGACATCAAGGGCCGGCTGCCGCGCCATGGCCGCCACCCCGATGACGTGAAGATCATGCCCGGCATCTTCCCCGTGGTCGGCCGCACGCAGGCAGAGGCCGAGGAGAAGTTCGAGCAGCTGCAGCAACTGGTGCACCCGGTGGTCGGCGTGTCGCTGCTGTCGAACGTGATCGGAGGCTTCGATTTCTCCAGGCTGCCGGTCGACGGCCCGCTGCCCGAACTGCCGGAAACCAACGGCCCCAAGAGCCGCCAGCGGCTGCTGCTGGACCTGGCGCGGCGCGAAAACCTCAGCATCCGCGATCTCTACCTGCGCATTGCCGGCGCGCGCGGCCACCAGCAGGTGGTGGGTACGCCCGCCCGCGTTGCCGACCAGCTGCAGCAGTGGTTCGAGGAACGCGGCGCGGACGGCTTCAACATCATGGCGCCGTGGTTCCCGGGCGGCCTGGACGATTTCATCGAACTGGTGCTGCCCGAGCTGCGGCGGCGCGGCCTGTTCCGCACCGAGTACGAAGGCCGCACGCTGCGCGAGCACCTCGGGCTGCGGCGACCCGCGCATCCGGCGCATCCGGCGCATTCGGCGCGCGAGGCGCATCCGGCCGCCATCGCGTGACCGCCTTCTCCACCTTTCCTGGTACCTCATCGTTCATGCCCCCACCACCCCCTGCCTGCGAACAGCTCGCCGAGCGCTTCCGCCCCGTCTTCGCCCGCATCGCCGAACATGCCGCCCAACGCGAGAACGAGCGCGCACTGGCCTACGACGCCGTCACCTGGCTGCGCGAAGCGAACTTCGGCGCGCTGCGCGTGCCGCGGGTCCACGGTGGCCTTGGCGCTTCGGTCGAGCAGTTGTTCGACCTGCTCATCGAGCTTGGCGCCGCCGATTCGAACCTGCCGCAGATCCTGCGCGCGCACTTCGGCTTCATCGAACGGCTCTATGCCGAGATCGATCCCGAGCTGCATGCACCCTGGCTGCGGCGCGCGGCCGACGGCGCGATCTTCGGCAATGCCACCACCGAGTTGGGCGAGGCCGAGCTGGGCACGCTGCAAACCACGCTCACGCGCGACGGCAAGGGCTGGCTGCTCGATGGCGACAAGTACTACAGCACAGGCACGCTCTATGCCGACTGGATTCCCGTGACCGCCCAGCGCGCGGACGATCCGAGCAAGCAAGGCCGGGTGCTGGTGCTTGTGCCCGCGGAAGCGAGCGGCGTGGAACGCATCGACGACTGGCGCGGCTTCGGCCAACGCCTGACCGGGTCGGGTACCACGCGCTTTCGCCGTGTCGCTGTCGAGGCCGGCAATGTGCTGACCTACGACCGCGACCGGCCGACGCCGCTCACGGCCCATTTCCAGCTCACCCACCTGGCCACGCTGGCCGGCATCGCGCGCGCGATCGAGCGCGACGCGGTCGCCTTCGTGCAGCCGCGCAAGCGCGTATACAGCCACGGCAGCGGCACCACGCCGCGGGAAGATCCGTTGGTCCAGCAGGTGGTGGGGCAGCTTTCCAGCGCGGCCTTCACGGCCGCCGCAACGGTGGCTGCAGTGGCCCGCGGGCTGGGCGACATCGACCGCATGCACCAGCGCGGCGAGCCCGTTCCCGAAAGCCTGCTCGTCGACGTGGAGCTGCGCACCGCCAAGGCGCAGGTCGGCATCGTCGACACCGTGCTGAACGCCGCGACGCGCCTGTTCGATGTCGGCGGCGCCTCGGCGCTGCAGGAAGACCGGCGGCTGGATCGCCACTGGCGCAACGCGCGCACGCTGGCCTCGCACAACCCGGTGATCTACAAGGCGCGCGCGGTCGGCGACCACGCGATCAACGGAACCCGGCCGACCTTCTATTGGGCAGTGGGAAGCCGGGCCGAAAGTTGATCAGGCCTCGCCGGCGCGATGGCGGAACTGCGCCGCCGCATGGCGCGCAGGCAGCCGGTCGCCGGCATCGAACAGTTTGCGGCGCAGGCTGCCCTCGGCATAGGCGGTCTTGTAGACGCCGCGGTCCTGCAGCTCGGGCACGACCAGGTCGACGAAATCCTCGTAGCTCTCGGGCACCACGGTGCGGCTCAGGTTGAAGCCGTCCGCGCCGGTCTCGTCGATCCACGACTGCAGTTCGTCCGCCACCTGCGCCGCATCTCCGACGATGGCCGGGTAGCGCCCGCCGAGCTCGAACAGGTCCAGCAGCTTGCGGCGCGTCCAGCCCTGCTGCTCGGCGGTGCGGGTGGCCGATTCGATGGCGTTGGTCTTTCCGTAGTCGATCGGCTCGTCCAGGCCGTAGCGCGCGTAGTCGATGCCCGTGCTGGCCGAGAAGTGCGCCAGGCCCGCCTCGCGGCTCGCGTAGTCCCGGTAGTCCGCGTACTTTTCCTGCGCCTCCTTCGCGCTCGCGCCCGGCACCACCGCCGCGCCGACGAACACCTTGACGTCGTCGGGACGCCGGCCGGCCTGCACCAGCTGTTCGCGCAGTGCCTGCACGGTCTGGCGCGCTGCTTCCTTGCTGGGCGGCGAGATGAAGACGCACTCCGCGTGCCGCGCGGCAAAGCGCTGGCCGCGGCCGGAGCTGCCGGCCTGGAACAACACCGGCGTGCGCTGCGGCGAGGGCTCGGCCAGGTGGTAGCCCTCGACCTGGTGGTAGCGGCCGTCGTGCCGCACCTTGTGCACCCTGGCCGGGTCCGCGAAGACGCGCGCGGCCTTGTCGCGCCGCACCGCCGCGTCTTCCCAGCTCCCTTCCCACAGCTTGTAGAGCACTTCCAGGTACTCGTCGGCCCGTTCGTAGCGCTCGTCGTGCGCGATCTGCTCGGCCAGGCCCATCGCGCGCGCGGCGCTGTCGAGATAGCCGGTGACGATGTTCCAGCCGATGCGTCCGCGCGTGAGATGGTCCAGCGTCGAGAAGCGCCGCGCCAGCAGGTAGGGCTGCTCGTAGGTCAGATTGACCGTCACGCCGAAGCCCAGGTGCCGGGTCGCCGCCGCCATGGCCGATACCAGCATCAGCGGGTCGTTCACCGGCAACTGGATCGACTCGCGCAGCGTCACGTCTACGTTGTGCTGGTAGACGTCGTAGACGCCCACGATGTCGGCAATGAACAGGCCGTCGAACAGGCCGCGCTCCAGCGTGCGCGCGATGCCGGTCCAGTGTTCGAGCGTGTTGTATTCGAGCGAGTGGTCGCGCGGATGGGTCCACAGGCCATGGTTGATGTGGCCCACGCAGTTCATGTTGAACGCGTTGAGCAGGATCTCTTTCTTCTTCTGCGCCATGTCAGAACGCCGGCAGCACGCCGCCCGCGAAGGTCTTGACGATGAAGTCGCGCACCTCGTCGGTCTGGTAGGCCTTGACCAGCTGCTGCACCCAGGGCTGTTCCTTGTCCTGTTCGCGCACCGCGATCAGGCAGGCATAGGGGCCTTCCTTGTCCTCGACCAGGATGCCGTCGCGCGCCGGATTGAGGCCGGCCTTGTTGGCATAGTCGGCGTTGACGGCCGAGGCATCGGTGTCGTCGAGCGTGCGCGGCAGCTGCGCGGCCTCGATCTCGACGAAGCGGAACTTCCGCGGGTTCTCGGTGATGTCGCGCGGCGTGGCGTTGATGCCCGCGATCGGGTCGATGCCGCTCTTGAGCTTGATGGCGCCGGCCTTCTGCAGCAGCAACAGCACCCGGCTTTCGTTCGACGGGTCGTTGGGAATGGCGATGCTGGCGCCCTCGGGCAGGTCCTTGAACGATTTGAACTTGCGCGAATAGATCGCGATGGGGCCGATCCAGGTGCGGCCGAAGCCGACGATCCTGTAGCCGCGCGAACGCACCTGCGCCGCGAGGAAGGGCCGGTGCTGGAAGCTGTTGGCGTCCAGGTCGCCGGCATCGAGCGCGGCGTTGGGCCGGCTGTAGTCGGTGAAGGGCACGATCTGGATCTTCAGGCCGTAGTCGCGCTCGGCCACGCGCTTGGCGACCTCGAAGGTCTGCTCGTGCGGCCCGGTCGTGACGCCTACCTTCAGGACCTTGGTGGTGCCGGGCGGCTCCTTGAGGGCCGCGAAGGCGGGCAGGCCCGCGCCGGCGGCGGTGGCGGCGGCCGAGGCGAATTGCAGCAGGCGGCGGCGCGACAGCGCGGCGGAAAGCGATGGGAAGCGGCTCAAGCAAGACTCCGAAGAAGAACGGGAAAAGAAGAAAAAGAATCGGTGCTCACAGCGCGCCGTGCCGCGGCGGGAACCGGTCGTTGAGGTGGTAGTTGCCGATGTGGTGGTACTTCCAGCGCACCGGGTCGTGCAGCGTGTGGGTGCGCGCGTTGCGCCAGAAGCGGTCCAGCCCCAGGCCGTCGAGCGTGGCGCCGGTGCCGGCCAGCTCGAACAGGCGGTTGCCGGCGTCGAGCGAGGCGGTGGTGCTCAGCACGCGGGCCTCGGCCACTGCGATCGATGCCGCGGCCACGCTGTGCTCGCCGGGCGCGCGCTGGGCCGCTTCGACGAAGCGCGCGGCGCGGCGCAGCAGGGCCTCGGCCGCGCGCAGGCGCACCGCCACCTCGCCGGTCAGCTGGATCGCGAGCGGGTCTTCGCTGGCGCGTTCCACGCCGGCATCGATCCACGGCCGCGCTCGCTCGCGCACGAAGGGCAGCGTGGCCTCGAAGGCGCCGCGCCCGATGCCAAGGTCGATGGCGGCATGCAGCAGCTGCGCGAACGGGCCGATGGTGGTGGGCCGTTCGAAGGAGGCCAGGAAGGGAACGACCCAGGCCGGGTCGATCTGCACCCCCTCGAAGCGCACCGAGCCGCTGCCCGTCACGCGCTGGCCGAAGCCGTCCCAGTCGTCCACGATGCTCACGCCCTCGGCGCGGCGCGGCACGAAGGCGAGCTTGGTCACTTCGCGTTCGCCCTCCTGTGCCACGACCAGCGTGGGAATCCAGTGCGCGAACAGTGCGCCGGTGCAGTAGAACTTCTGCCCGTCGACCTGCAGGCTGCCGCCCTCCTCGTGCAGGCGCGTTCGGCGCTTGAAGTCCTTGTGGCCGATCTCCGCGAGCGCATTGCCGAAGCGCTCGCCTTCGAGCACGCGGCGGTAGAAAAAGCTTTTCTGGGCCTCGGTGCCGCCGACGCGCAGCACCTCCAGCGCGTAGTAGTGGTTCTGCGGAATCTGCCCGAGCGAGCCGTCGGCGGCCGAGATGATGGCGATCACCTCCGCCAGCGTGCGTGCCGACACGCCGGCGCCGCCATGCTCGCGCGGCACCGTGATGGCCCAGAGCCCGCTGGCGGTGAAGCGCTCCAGCTCGTCCCAGGGCAGGCGCCGCTCGCGGTCGCGCACCGCGGCATCGCGCGCGAAGTCGGCGGCGAGCTCGCGCGCGATCTGCAGCGCCTGGGCATCGTCGCGGATGCGCAGCGGCCTCTGCGCAGGGACGGGTGCGGGCTGTGCATCGGCGCGGGCGGGAGCTCGCATCGCGGGCGCCTCGGATGTGCGATCGGGAAGAAGAGCGGTGAGCGTCATCGATCAGTTCCAGGAATGCCGCGGCGGTGGCACGTGGTTGAGCAGGTAGTTGCCGATCAGGTGCGCCTTCCAGCGCACCGGGTCGTGCAGGGTGTGGGTGCGGGCGTTGCGCCAGTGGCGGCCGAGGTTGTGGGCTTCGCGCGTGGCCGAGGAGCCGGCGAGCTCGAACAGCTTCTCGCTGGCATCGAGCGCGATGCGCGTCGTCAGCACCTTGGCCTCGGCCACGGCAACCGAGGCGCGCGCGCTGGATTCGGCGGTGACGGGCCGGGCCGCCATGGCATCGAGCGTGCGGCCACTTTCCAGCAGCACCTCGTGCGCGGCATGCAAGTCCACCTCGAGGCGGCCCACGTCCTGGATGATGTAAGGGTCGTCCGCCGCGCGGGCCACGCCGGCATCGGTCCAGGGCCGCGCATACTCGCGCACGAAGGCGATTGCCTCGGCGAGCGCGGCCTGCGCAATGCCCTGGTCGATGGCCGCCTGCAGGAGCTGCGAGCCGGGGCCGAACAGGCCGGGCCGGTCGGCCAGCTGCCACAGCGGCAGCACGTCCGCCTCGTCGACCGGCACGGCCTCGAAGCGCACCGTGCCGCTGGCCGTGGTGCGCTGGCCGAAGGAGGACCAGTCGTCGACCACCGTGAGCCCGGGCGCATCGCGCGGCAACCACACCTGCACGGCGCGGCCCTGGTCGTCGAGCGCGCGTGCCGGCACGCGGTGGGCGAACAGCGCACCGGTCGAATAGAAGCGCTCGCCGTCCAGGCGCAGTCCCTGGGGCGTGCGGCGCAGCCGTGTCGCGCCCTCCGCGATGGTCTTCGATCGCCGCTCCGGCCCCGCATTGCCCAGGCGCTGGCCCGCGAGCACCTCGGCGTAGAAGCGGGTCTTCTGCGGCTCGGTGCCGATCTCGCGGAGCACGCCCAGCACGCCGAAGTGGTTCTGCGGGATCTGGCCGAGCGAGGCGTCGGCGGCCGACAGGATCACGAAGACCTCGGCCAGCGTGGCGTAGGACACGTCGGCACCGCCATGCGCGCGCGGCACGGTGATGCCGCCGAGCCCGCTCTCGGACCAAAGGTCGAGCTCATCCCACGGCAAGCGCCGCTCGCGGTCGCGCGCAGAAGCACCGGGGGCGAACAGCGCGGCAAGGCGGTGGGCGGCCTCCAGCGCTTCGCCGTCGCTGCGGATGCGCCGCACGCGCGCGGGATCGGGGTCGCGCGGTTTGCGCGGTTTGCGCGGTTTGCGCGGCACGGCGAATCCGTCGGGAAGAAGTTCAAGCGGGGAGGACATCGGCGAATCGCTCAGGCCAGCGCCAGCGAAGGCACTTCGAGCGGCCTGCCCGCGCGCTGGCGCAGCACGGGCAATGCGCGCTCGACGGCCAATGCGATGCGTGCGCGCAGTGCATCGCCGCTCACGCGGTAGTTGTCGAATTCCTTGTCGGTCGCATAGACGCCGACTGGCAGCGTGTGGGCCTGGAAGAAGCTGAACAGCGGGCGCAGCTGGTGGTCGATGGCCAGTGCGTGGCGGTCGCTGCCGCCGGTGGCCGCAAGCAGCACCGGCACGTCGATCAACGCTTCGTGATGAACGAAGTCGAAGAAGTGCTTGAAAAGCCCGGTGTACGAACCGCGATAGATCGGGCTCGCCACCAGCAGCAGGTCGGCGGATTCCACGTCCTTGAGCGACTGCTCGACCTCGGCTGGAAGCTGGCCGCGCTGCAGCACGCCGCCGAACTTCGGCACCAACTGGCCCAGTTCGACGAGGCGCGTCTCGGCGGGCCAGGCGTCGGTCAGGCCCTCCAGCAGTTCCTCGACCAGCGCGAGCGTGCGCGAAGGGCGTTGCAGGCCGCCGGAGACAGCGACGATCTTGAATTTGTGAGTCATGGTGGAAGAGCAGAAGAAGAAAAAGGCCAGGCCATGAATGTGCCGGCCGCGCGGCGCTTTTGGCGCATGGCTGCTAGAAGCATTTCAGCTATGGATGCGCGGTTTTCTTCGTTGAGGAAGCAGGCGTGGCTTCCTAGGATCGGCGCTTCGCAACCAGCCAGACCGCTCCCGCGCCGGAGCGCGCCGCCATGCCCATCGAGACGCCCTCCTCTTCCCATGCCAGCGCCCCGCCTTCGAGGCGCCTGGCGCTCAAGACCTTCGCTTCGCTCGCCTCCGTGGCGGCCATCGGCAGCCTCGGGCTTTCGGGCTGCTCGCGCGAGGCCGGTGGCCCGGCCGTGGTGAAGAAGACCGGCGACAAGGTGGCGTTCAAGTACCCGAACAACCCGTCGTTCGACCTGATCTACCTGGCCGACGAGCTCGGCTACTTCGACGGCACCAACACCCGCCCCGAGTACGTCGGCAAGATCGCCGCGCCGCAGATCATTCCGCTGGTGGGCACGGGCGAGATCGACTTCGGCAGCCGCATGGTGCCGCTGGTGATCTCGGCCATTGCGTCGGGCGCGGACCTCAAGGTGGTGGCCGCGGGCGGCAAGACGCTGCAGGAGGCGCCGCACATGAAGTACTTCGTTCGCAAGGACTCGGGCATCCGCAACCCGAAGGACCTGGAGGGCAAGACCATCGGCTTCAACAGCTTCGGCGCCTGCGCCGAGTTCGTGACCAAGAAGTACCTGCGCCAGCACGGCGTGGACGTGGCGAAGATCAACTTCGTCGTGGTGCCCGACGAGCAGGCCGAGCAGACGCTGGTGACCGGCAACACCGACCTCGCGATCATCCACGCGCCCTTCTCGGGCCGGGCCGACAACGCCGAGCCCCTGGTGCGGCTGTGGAGCGACTACGACCTGGACGGCGGCCTGGGCGGCATGGCGCCGTACAGCGCGCATGGCCAGTTCATCCGCCAGCACCCCGAGGCGGTGCGCGATGTGGTGGCGGCGCTCGCCAAGGCCGGCAACTGGGTCAACGCCAACACCGAGGAAGCGCGCAAGCTGGTGGCCAAGCGCATCAACATGGACCTGAAGAACGTCGACCGCTACGCCTATGTCGACGACCTGGTGGTGACCGAGCCGCCGATCCAGTACTACATCGACATCCTGCAGTCCGAGGGCAAGCTCGCGGCCGGCAAGGTGGCGGTGAAGGACGTCTACACGAACGAGTTCAATCCCTTCGCGCAGCAGCAGGCCGCGAAGTCCTGACCCCACGCCCGCCATGAGCTTCAAGATCTCGGCCCGCGACCTGCGGATGGACTATGCGGCGCGCGGTGCGAGCGAGCGCGTGCGCGTGCTCGAAGGCTTCGACCTGGATGTGCGCGACGGCGAATTCCTCTCGGTGCTCGGCCCCTCGGGCTGCGGCAAGTCGACCTTCCTCGGCATCCTGGCCGGGCTGACGGAGCGCACCGGCGGGCGCATTGCCATCAACGGCCAGCCGCTTGCGGGCATCAACCGCAACCAGGGCGTGGTGTTCCAGGGCTATGCGCTGTTTCCGTGGCTCTCGGTGCTCGACAACATCGCCGTGGGGTTGGAGATTCGCGGCATTGGCAAGGCCGAGCGCCGCCGCACCGCGCACGAATACCTCGAACTGGTGGGCCTGCATGGGTTTGCAGACCGCTACCCGCACGAGATCTCGGGCGGCATGAAGCAGCGCGTGGCCATTGCACGCTCGCTGGCCTACAGGCCCGACGTGCTGCTGATGGACGAGCCGTTTGCGGCGCTCGATGCGCAGACGCGCGAGGTGCTGCAGGGCGAGCTGCTGCGCATCTGGGAGCAGTACCGCAAGACCATCGTCTTCATCACGCACAGCCTGGAGGAAGCGGTGTACCTCTCCGACCGCGTGGCGGTGACGACGCAGCGGCCCGGGCGCATCAAGGACATCATCGACATTCCGCTCGCGCGCCCGCGCTTGGCGCAGGTGCGCCATACGGCCGAGTTCGCGGCGCTGCGCCAGCGCGCGTGGGAGGTGCTGAAGGATGAAGTGCAGCTCGGGCTGAAGCCGCGGTCGCTCGAGGGAGTGGTGTCATGAGCGCGGTGCTCGATGCGCCGGCGGCCCGCCCGCCGGGCCGCTTCTTCAGGTTCGCGCGCAGCCTTGGCCGCGTGGCCGAACGCGGCATTGGCATCGTGATCTTCCTGGCGCTGTGGGAGGCATTGCCGCGCCTGAGCGTCGTGAGCGATGCCTACCTGAGCCCACCGTCCGCCGTGCTCGCGAGCATCGCCCAGCTCGTCGACACCGGCCAGCTCTGGAAGCATGTGGCGGCGAGCCTGCAGCGCTCGCTGTGGGGCCTGCTGCTCGCGAGTTTCTCGGGCGTGGTGCTGGGTCTCCTGATCGGTAGCTCGAAGCGGCTGGCGGCCATCGTCGATCCGGTGCTGCAGCTGTTTCGCCAGACCTCGGCCTTCGCGCTGTTCCCGGTGTTCATCCTGTTCCTGGGCATCGGCGAGCTGTCGAAGGTGGCGATCATCTTCTGGGCCTCGTTCTGGCCCGTGCTGCTGAGCACGGTGAGCGGCGTGAAGCAGGTCGACCGGCTGCTCGTCAACTCGGTGCTGTCGATGGGCGCCTCGCAGCGCTTCGTCTTCTTCAAGGTGGTACTGCCGGCGTCGCTGCCGTCGATCTTCACCGGCGTGCGGCTGGCGGGCGCCTACAGCATCACGGCGCTGGTGGCGGCCGAGATGATTGGCGCGCATTCGGGCCTGGGCTTTCTCACGCTCAATTCGCAGGAGACCTTCCAGATCCCGACGATGTACGCCGGCATCCTGCTGCTGGCCGTGCTCGGCCTGCTGCTCAACTACCTGCTGGCCTTGCTGGAGCGCCGGCTGCTGCGCTGGCGCAAGGGGCTGAGCCTCGATGACTGAGCACAGGTTGCCCAAGCGCGGGCTGGCACTGGCCGGCACGGCGCTCGTGCTGGCCATGGCGGTCGCGGGCCTCGGCGGCGCCCGGGCTTTCACGACGCCGCCGCTGTCGGGCCTGCCCAAGGGACCGGTGCTCGCCCATGCGATCGAGCGCGGCAAGCTGGTCGTCGGCGTGCGCCGCTATCCGCGCCCTGCCCCGCCCGAGGCGCCAACGCCGCCGGAACCCGACGGTTTCGACGCCACGCTCGCACGGCAACTGGCGGCTTCGCTCGGCGTGCCGCTGGAGCTGGTCGGCCTCGACCCTGCGGCGCAAGAGGCTGCGCTGCGCGAAGGCCGCGTCGACCTGCTGGTGGCCGGCGTGCCCGCGCAAGCCACCTCCGGCATCGCGGCCGCCCCCGGCAGCTACGACATCGGCCGCGGCCTGGTTGTCTCGCTCAGGCGCGGCAAGGTTCAGGAGCCATCTGCGCTGCGCGGCGCACCGGTCTGCGTAGGCGAAGGTTCGGGCTACGCCGCCGCGGTGTCGCAGCGCTATGGCGCGCAGCCGCGCAGCTATCCCTCTTCGGTGCATGCGGCGTCGGCCTTCATGGCCGGCGAATGCGCGGCGCTCGCCGAGGACGCCGAGGTGCTGGAACGGCTCATGCGGAGCGAGGAATGGCGCTTCTACAAGCCGCTGGCGAGCGGCCTGCGTCCACCGTCGGATGCAGCCATCCGCCTGCCCGAGAGCGATGTCGTCTCGCGCGATTACCTGGCGGCGGCCCTGCGCCAATGGCGTGCCGACGGTACGCTGGACAAGGCGCGCGGCGCGCGCGTGGGCAACCTGCAGTTCGAGATCACGCTGCTCAAGGACGGCTTCGTCTGCCATTCCTGAGCACGGTGCGCATCAGTCTTCCTGGGCGCGCCATTGCGCGAGCGCGAAATCGCGGCTCACGAGGTTCTCGGCGAGCAGGAACTTCTTGACCTCGTCCAGCAGCGCCAGGCCTTCGGGCGGATACGCGGCCTCGGGGAAGTGGGAGAGCGGGTGCGAGATCTTCACGATCTCGAGCGGAAAGCCGCTCACCTCCGAGTGAAAGGCGTAATAGTCCGCGCTGTTGCGCCGGATCTCCTGCAGCGCCGTGCGGCGTGCGCGCGTCCAGGCCGCAGGCAGTCCGGGCGCGGCCGCCAGCAGCTTGCTCGACGCAACGATCACCGAGGTGCCGCGCAGCGCCGGGTGCTTCTCGGCCTCGTCGATGACCGGATAGCCGCGCGAAGCGAGCAGCGGTCCCACGTCGACCTGCGCTGCGAAGGCCGCGATCGAGCCCTGGTCGAGCGCCGCCTCGCCGTCGCGCGGGAACATGTGGATCACCTTGACGGATTTCTGCAGCCCGTTCTCCTTGAGCAGGCCCAGCACGTAGCGGTGCATGTAGGAGCCGCGCGCCACGCCGATGGACTGGCCTTCGAGCGCCTTCACGCTGCGCACGCCGTCGCGCGGCGTGAGCAGCCAGACGTTCATGCCCACCGCGTCGAAACCGATGAGCTGGCCCTCGAGGCCGCGCGAGCGGGCCACCACGGCGGGCGTGTCGCCGTAGATGCCGACATCGAGCGCGCCCGAAAGAAAAGCCTCGTTGAGATCGGGCCCGTTCGGAAAATTGCGCGTCGTCACTTCCTTGAAACCGAGCGGGGCCAGCTCGCGCAGCAGGTGGCCCTGGCGCAGCGCCCAGCCGGTGGCGGCCGCGGGCTTCTTGCCGGGGCCGATGTAGCCGAGACGCAGCACCTGGCCGCTGCCCTGCGCAAAGGAGAAACGGGGCAATGCGCTCGCGGCGGTTGCGGCAACGGCGCCGCGCAGCAACCGGCGGCGGCTGGAGAGATCGGACATCGGGAGGACTCGCAGCAGGAAGGAAGAAAAAAAAGGGCTCAGTGCGCCCGCCGCAGGAGCTCGAAGCTCGCATCGGCCGAAGCGGTCGACTGCCGGCCGCGGCCCCAGCCGATGGCACTGCGGTAGCTGCCCATCAGGGCCGCGGCCGCGGCATCGCGCTCCTCGGCGGTGGCACTGCGGTCGGCAATGGGCGCGACGTAGAGCGCATCCTCGGGGCAGTACAGCTCGCACATGAAGCAGGTCTGGCAGTCGTCCTGCCGGGCGATGCGCGGCGGGCCGCCCGGCACCGCCTCGAACACGTTGGTCGGGCAGGCGTTCACGCAGATGTTGCAGCCGGTGCAGCGCTCGGCGCTGATGACTTCGATCATGCGGCCACCTCGTCCCGCACGGCATGACGCTGCACCCAGACCTCGTCGAGCCCGCCGCTGAGCAGCCGGTGGCGCTGCGCCGGGTCGGCCGCACCGTGTTCGCGCCGGCGGTGCATGCCGCGCGTTTCGGTGCGCTGCAGGGCGCTGCGATACATCCAGCGCGAGGTGGCCAGCATGGCGGCGGCTTCGCGTGCGCGAACAGCCTCTGTCGCCGTGGCAGCCGGCGCGCTGGTGCGCAGGCGGGTCCAGAGGGCATCGAGCCGTGCGAGTGAATCGCGCAGCGCATCGCCTTCGCGGAACCAGTTGCGCTGGTAGGGGAAGACTTCCGCCTGGACGGTGCGAATCACTTCCTGGCTGTCGAAGGCCGCGGCGCCGCGCGAGGAAAGCGCCACGCCGCCGGCGCGCAAGGCCGTGCGGCTGGAACCCACGGCGCGCGCGTCGCGTCCGAAGGCCGCCGCGCCTGCGCCGGCCCAGAAGCCGGAGGACAGGGCCCAGGCCGCGTTGTGGCTGCCGCCGCCCGTGAAGCCGCCGCAGATCAGCTCGCGCGTTGCCGCATCCCCCGCGGCGTAGAGGCCGGGCACGGAGGTGGCGCAGCTGTCGTCCACCAGGTGCAGGCCGCCCGTGCCGCGCACCGTGCCTTCGAGCCGCAGCGTCACCGGAAAGTGCTGCGTGAACGGATCGATGCCCTGGCGGTCGAAGGAGACGAAGAAGTTGGGCTGCGCCGTGCGCATCCATGCGCGGATCTGCGCGTCGGCGCGGTCGAGGCAGGCGAACACCGGTTGCGATTGCAGCGTCTGCGCGATGACGCCGCGCCCTTTGGAGGAGCCCGCACCTTCGATGGCCGTGCCGTCGGCCGTGTAGAAAGTCGCCCAGTTGTAGAACAGCGACTTGGTGACCGACGAGAAGGCCGGCCCCAGTCCGTAGGCGTTCGAGAACTCCATGCCCGACAGCGCCGCGCCGACCTCGGCCGCCATCAGCTGGCCGTCGCCGGTGAGCACATTGCAGCCGAGCGCCCGGCTCAGGAAGGCACAACCGCCGGTGGCGATGACGACCGCGCCGGCACGCACCACCCAGGTGCTGCCGCTTTGGCGGTTCACGCCGGTGGCGCCGCAGACAGTGCCGTGCTCGTCCACCAGCAATTCCAGCGCCGGGCTGTGGTCGAGGATGCGCGCGCCCGCTTCCTTCACCCGCTTGCGCATCAGCCGCATGTATTCGGGCCCTTGCAGCGAAGTGCAGCGCAGCGCGCCCTGGTCGTCGGCGGGGAACGGATAGCCCCAGTCCTTGAGCCGCTCGACGTTGGCCCAGGTCTGCTCGAGCACCCGGTCCATCCAGGCATGCTCGGCGAGATGGCCGCCCATGGCAAGCCGGCTGGCCTTGGCCTCTTCGCGCGCCGAGCCGTCCGGTGGCACATGCCACAGGCCGGTGCCCGAGGGCGCGGTGGCGCCCGAGGTGCCGCAGAAGCCCTTGTCGGCCAGCAGCACGCGCGCGCCCTGCGCGGCCGCGCTCACCGCGGCCCATGCGCCCGCCGGGCCGCCGCCGATCACCAGGACATCGGCCTGATGCCTGTCGGAGCCGTCGCTCCCCGAAAGAAGCTGCCGCTCGAAATCTCTCGCGCCCATGGTTGGTTGCCTCGCAATGCAAAGAAGGCGACCGTATCAACGGCCGCCTGCGTGCACAACGAAGAAAAGCAGGGATCGATATGCGCCCGGCGCACGAAGCCGCCGAGCCGGCCCGGCCCCCCGGCGTTCAGCCGCGCCGCTGCCCTGCCAATCGCCGCACCACCGACACCAGCCGGTCGATCTCGTCGAAGGTGTTGTAGAACGCCAGCGACGGCCGCACGGTGGTCTCGACACCGAAGCGGCGCAGGATCGGCTGCGCGCAATGGTGGCCCGTGCGCACGGCAATGCCTTCGTCGTTGAGCGCGTGGCCCACCTCTTCGGTGGTGTAGCTGTCGAGCACGAAGGACATCACGCTGGCCTTGTCGGCCGCCGTGCCGATCAGCCGCACACCCGGAATCGCGCCGAGCTGCGCCATGCCGTACACGAGCAGGTCGTGCTCGTAGCGCGCGATGTTCTCGATGCCGACCTTGTTCACGTAGTCGATGGCCGCGCCCAGCCCCACGGCATCGGCAATGTTGCCGGTGCCGGCCTCGAACTTGTTCGGGATCGGCTGGAACACGGTCTTCTCGAAAGTTACGTCGGCAATCATGTTGCCGCCGCCCTGCCAGGGCGGCATGTCCTCCAGCACTTCGCGCTTGCCCCAGACCACGCCGATGCCGGTCGGGCCGAACACCTTGTGGCCGGAGAACACGAAGAAGTCGGCGCCGATGTCCTGCACATCGACCCGCATGTGCGAGACCGATTGCGCGCCGTCGACCAGCGCCTTGGCGCCCGCGCGGTGCGCCAGCTCGACGATCTCCTTCACCGGCACCACGGTGCCCAGCGCGTTCGAGACCTGCGTGACGGCGACGATCTTCGTGCGGTCGTTCAGCAGCTTGGGGTATTCGTCGAGCAGCACCTGGCCCGAATCGTCCACCGGGATGACGCGCAGCTTCGCGCCCTTGGCGGCGGCGAGCTGCTGCCACGGCACGATGTTGGCGTGGTGCTCGAGGTTGGAGACGATGATCTCGTCGCCCTCGCCCACATGCTGCCCGCCCCAGCTCTTGGCCACGAGGTTGATGGCCTCGGTGGTGCCGCGCACGAAGATCACTTCTTCGACCTCGGGTGCGTTGATGAACTTTCGCACGCGCTCACGCGCGCCTTCGTAGGCATCGGTGGCGCGTGCGGCCAGTTCATGCGCCGCGCGGTGGATGTTGGAGTTCTCGTGTTCGTAGAAGTACGCGATGCGGTCGATGACCGATTGCGGCTTGTGCGTGGTGGCGGCGTTGTCGAACCACACGAGCTGCCGGCCGTTCACGCGCTCCTGCAGGATCGGGAAGTCGCGGCGCACGGCGTGGACGTCGAACGGCGGATGCCGGCCGCTGCCCGCGAGCGGCACCGCATCGGGCCCGCGCGGATCGGGCTTGGCCGGCGTGACGAAGCCATTGGGCAGGCGCACCGCGTCAACGAAGTAGAACTGCGGCTTCTCACTCCCTTGCATCCGGGATTGGCTCCCTCGCCCCTCCGGGGAGAGGGCTGGGGTGAGGGGCTGCGGCGACGGAACGCCAGCAAGTGGTTGAACGCTCCCGCCCTCCCCCGCAAGCGGGAGAGGGGGCAACACCTGCCCGGGGGGCGAGATGGCGGGGGTCGTGCCAGCGGATGGATGGCCGTAACCGTCGCTCAAGAAGTAGAACGGCGAGGCCCCGGCCTGCGGCGCCACGGGTGCGCCGACTTGCTGCGGCACGCCCTGCACCGCACCGCCCGAACGCGGCTCGAAAGCCGGCGCCACCGACAGCACCGTGTCGGGCACGCCATTGCCCGCCACCGCGTGCGGCGCCAGCGCCGGCGCGCGATTCGCGAGCGAAGGCAGCTGCGTGGGCGATGCCGGCAGCAGGTTGGCGCCCGGAATCTGCCCCTGCGGAATCGGCGTGCCGGGCACGCTGGGCCCGAAGCCCGCGGGGCTCGCCAGCGGCGACCCCGGGGGCGCGATGTTGGCAGGAAACTGCGCGCCCGGCGGTGCGGAGAACATGGCGCTCGCCATGCGTGCGAGAACGGCCGGATCGAACGGCGCCTCGCCTGGAATCGAGGGTGTGCTGCTCACCGCGGCTTACTTGTAGGTGTCGGGATAGTCGTGGTACTTGCCGATCTCGACGTCGTCGAGCACGGCCAGCGCATCGGTGGTCAGCACCGCCAGCGAGCAGTACAGCGAGATCAGGTACGACGCGATCGCATGGTTGTTGATGCCCATGAACCGCACCGACAGGCCCGGGCCCTGCTCGYCCGAGAGCCCCGGCTGGAACAGCCCCACCACGCCCTGGCGCTTGTCGCCCACGCGCAGCAGCAGGATCTTGCTCTTGCCGTCGGCCACGGGCACCTTGTTCGACGGGATCAGCGGAATGCCGCGCCAGGTGATGAACTGCGAGCCGAACAGGCTCACCGTCGGCGGCGGCGTGCCGCGGCGCGTGGCCTCGCGGCCGAAGGCGGCAATGGCCAGCGGATGCGTGAGGAAGAAGGCGGGCTCCTTCCACACCTTGGTCAGCAGCTCGTCGAGGTCGTCGGGCGTGGGCGCGCCGGTCAGCGGGAAGATGCGCTGCTCTTCGCTCACCTGGGCCAGGAGGCCGTAGTCGGGGTTGTTGATGAGTTCGCTCTCCTGGTTCTCCTTGATCGTTTCGATCGTGAGGCGCAGTTGTTCCTTGATCTGGTCGTGCGGGCTGCTGTAGAGGTCGGAGATGCGCGTGTGCACGTCCAGCACGGTGCTCACGGCGTTGAGGTAGTGCTCGCGCGGGTTCTCTTCGTAGTCGACGAAGGTGCGCGGCAGTTGGTTCTCTTCTTCGCGCGAGGTGCAGGTGACCTTGATCGATTCGGGATTCCTGACCTTGTTGACGCGGTAGATGCCCGCCTCCACCGGCACCCATTGCAAGAGGTGTGTCAGCCAGCGCGGGCTGATGGTCTCCAGCTGCGGGACTGTCTTGGTGGCGTTGGCCAGCTGGCGGGCGGCGTTGTCGCCAAGGGCGGTGATACCACCGACTGTTGCGCTCATGAATCAAGGCTCCGTATGGGGAAGGTGGCCGCAAGTGTCAGGCGGCCTGGGGTTTTCCCTCAACAGGCTATAGCCGCCAAGTTGATCCTGCGCACCAGGCGCGATTGCTCCAGCTGCTCGCAACGCAGCAGCAGGCCGACCATGTTGATGTCCAGCGCCGCGGCCAGCTTGTGCGCCGTGACGATCGACGGAATGACGCGTCCGCGCTCCACCTCGCCGACATAGGAGCGGTTCAGGTCGGCGCGCTCGGCCAGCGCCTCCTGCGACCAGCCCTTGCCTTCGCGCAGCTGGCGGATGGTCACGCCGAAGTCTTCGACGAAGTCCTTCATGCGCCCGCTCCCTGCGGCGCGTTCTGCAGGCTGGCCTGCGTGACGCTCGCGCCCGGCCTCACATCCTCCGTGATCCAGACATTGCCGCCAATGACCGCGCCCTTGCCGAGCGTCACGCGCCCGAGGATGGTGGCGCCGGCGTAGATCACGACGTCGTCCTCCACCACCGGGTGGCGCGGCAGGCCCTTCTGCAGGTTGCCTTCGGCATCGGTCGGAAAGCGCTTGGCACCGAGCGTGACGGCCTGGTACAGGCGCACGCGGTTGCCGATGACCGCCGTCTCGCCGATGACGACGCCCGTGCCGTGATCGATGAAGAAGCCCGCATCGATCTGCGCGCCGGGGTGGATGTCGATGCCGGTCTGCGCATGCGCGAGCTCGGCCACGATGCGCGCCAGCAGCGGCAATTCAAGCTTGTAGAGCTCGTGCGCCAGCCGGTGGTGGATCATCGCGAGCACGCCGGGATAGCACAGCAGCACCTCGTCCACGCTGCGCGCGGCCGGATCGCCCTGGTAGGCCGCGAGCACGTCGGTGTCGAGCAGGCGGCGCAGGCCCGGCAGCGCGCTCGCGAAACGGCGCACCGCATCGGTCGCGGCATCGTCGATCTCGCCCGGGGAACGCGGCTCGTGGCGGGCGTTGAATTCGAGCTCGAGGCGGGCCTGCGCCAGCAAGGCCTGCAAAGCGGAATCGAGCGAGTGGCCGACGTAGAAGTCTTCGCTCTCATGGCGCAGGTCGGGCGGGCCGAGCCGCATCGGAAACAGCGCGCCCTTGAGCGATTCGACGATCTGCGCGAGCGCGTCGCGCGACGGAAACTCGCGTGCGCCGGGCTCGCGCGAGCGCCGCTGTGAATCGCGCCATTCGTCGCGCACGCCATGCAGCGCGCGCACGATGCCGCCCACCTCGAAATGAGCCATGTGGTTGTTCTCCCTGGAAAGGAATGCTGGAACGCTGCCGTCAGTCCTGCACCCACGGCAGGCCGTGGAAGCGCCAGCCGTCGGAGGCGCCGCGGTGCTGGCGTGCGTCGATCTCGCCCTCGAAGCCTTCGAGCACGTTGAACACGTGCGTGAAGCCGGCCTTGGCGGCCGCTTCCGCCGCGAGTGCCGAGCGCTTGCCGCTGCGGCACAGCAGCAGCGCCACCGCGTCCTTGCCGCCGTGCTTCGCCAGCCTGGCCTCCAGCTCGCGCACGAAGCGCGGATTGCGCGTGAGCGCCGTGCCGGTCGCCCAGGCCACGTGCAGGCTCTCGGGCACATGGCCCACGAACTTGCGCTCTTCGCCCGAGCGCACATCCACCAGCACGGCCCGGCCGCCCTGCACCAGCGCCCATGCGACGGGCGGCGTCACGCCGCCGGCATAGGGCCATCCCGCATCGGCCGCACGAATGCGCGCTTCCTCCAGGGCGGGCGGCAAGAGGGCGAGATCTTCTTCAACTTCCACTGACATGCGCTTGGGCTCCTGTGCGTTGCTTCTTCATTCGCCATCCGGCTTGGTGGCGATGGCCATCACTCTAGGAGCGGGGCGATGAAGTTCAAACAACCGAAAAGTCGATTCCAAACAACCAAATGGTCTAACGACCCGATCCGTCTTCGCACGAAAAAATGCATATCGATAGTCGAAGGCATTCGTTGCGGCGGCGGACGCGGCCTCGCAAGATCGCCGGCTCTCTCTCCGCCCGATTCCTTCGCTCTTCCCATTCGATGACCTCCCGCCTCCGACCCACCCCCCTCTTCTCTTCCCGCATGGCCATCGCACTGGCCGCGGTTCTGGGCCTGGGCGCAGCTGCGGCGCACGCCGACGCCACGCTCGATCGCATCAAGCAGCGCGGCAAGGTGGCCATCGGTGTGGTGGTGGGCGGCGGTCCCTTCGGCTCGATCGATCCGGCCACGCAGCAGTTGGTGGGCTGGAACCCCGACCTGGCGCGTGATCTTGCAAAGCAGCTCGGCGCCGAGGCCGAGCTGGTGCAGGTGCAGCCTTCGAACCGCGTGCAGTTCCTGCAGTCGGGCAAGGTCGACCTGCTGATCGCCTCGATGGAATACAACGCCGACCGCGGCGAAATCCTGGGCCATGCGCCCACGCCCTTCTACCGCGTGGGCGGCACCGCCGCGGTACTCAAGACCAGCGGCATCGCCAAGTGGGAAGACCTGCGCGGCAAGGTGGTCTGCGCCTCCCAGGGCAGCAGCTACGTGAAGCCGCTGCAGGAACAATACGGCGCGCAGGTGCGCGGCTTCAAGACCTCTGCGGAATCGCTGCTCGCGCTGCGCGGCGGCAACTGCGTGGCGGCCGTGCACGACGCCACGCTGATCCAGCCGCTTCTTCGCAGCAACGCCGAATGGGCCGCCTACGCGGCGCCGATCCGCGACGAGATATTGCCCGCGCCCTCGGTGGTGTGGACCCGCAAGGGCGAGGCCGACACCATCGCCGCCGTCGACAAGGTCGTGCAGCAATGGCACCGCAGCGGCTGGCTGATTGCCACCGAAAAGCGCAACGGCATCGAGCCGCCGCAGCCGCTGCTGACCGAACTGCAGGCCAGGTTCAAGGCGCCCTGATGAGCGTCGGATGAGCGAAGCACTGCTCGCGCAGGCCGTGGCCGCCCTCAAGACGGTGGGGCTGAACTACGCCTTCGTGCTCGACCTGGGCGAGCGCAGCGCCTTCCTGCGCGGACTCGGCGTCACGCTGCAGCTGTGCCTGCTGACCATTCCCGCAAGCCTTGCGGCCGGCGTGCTGATCGCATCGGCGCTGACGTCGGGCCGTGCCTGGCTGGTGCAGCCGGCGCGCGCCTTCGTCGAGGTCACGCGCAACACGCCGACGCTGGTGCAGCTGTACTGCGCGTTCCTCGTGCTCAACATGCTGATCACGCAGCACGTGAAGCTGCCCGGCGGCAATCCGCTCACGCCCTTCGTGTGGGTGGTGATCGTGGTGTCGCTGCACAAGGGCGTGTTCCATGCCGAGGCGCTGCGCGCGGGCATCGAGGCCGTGCCGCGCGTCACGCTGGAGGCGGCGCGCTCGCTCGGCTTCTCGCAGCGCCAGCTGCTGTGGCGCGTGGAGCTGCCGCTTGCGCTGCGCTTCGCACTGCCCGCGCTGGTGAACAACCTGGTCGACCTGGTCAAGATGACCGCGGTGGCCTCGGCCATCGCGGTGGGCGACGTGACCTACGAATCGATCATGATCTGGACGCAGCGGGACAACGTGCTCGAACTGCTGTTGCTGATCCTGGTCTTCTTCGGCCTCTTGACCTGGCTCGTGAGCCTGGTGGGCCGCTGGCTCGAGGAACGATTGAGGATGTCCGGCTATGGCCAGTGAGATCGCGCTTCCTCAAGGCAGCGCCCCGGCCATCGCCGCGGACGCCGGCACGCCCGCGTGGCGCAGGCCGTGGGCCCTGGCCGCGTGGGCCGCCTTGGCGCTCGTGGCTTTCTGGGCCGCCACCGGCACCACGCCCACGGCCTTCGTCCATCTCTGGACATGGCTGCCCGCGCTGCTGCGCGGCCTCCTGGCGAACATCGAGATCAGCGTGCTCGCAATGGTGCTGGGCACGCTGGCCGGGCTGCTGGTCGGGGCGCTGTCGCTCTCGCCGCTGCGGGTGCTGCGCGTCGCCGCGCGCTGGTATGTGCAGGTCTTTCGCAATGCGCCCGTGCTGGTGCTGGTCTATTTCACGACCTATGTGTTCCCGTTCGAGCTGCACCTGGTGTCGTGGACTTTTCCTTTCCCCGACTGGATCAAGGTGGTGCTGGGCCTGGCACTGCCGGCCAGCGCGAACGTGGCGGAGATCTTCCGCGGCGCGATCCAGTCGATCCCGAGCGCGCAGTGGGAGGCGGCGCAATCGCTGGCCTTCAGGCGCAGCGAGATCTTTCGCCTGATCGTGCTGCCGCAGTGCCTGCGCCGCATGCTGCCGCCGTGGATGAACCTCTATGCCAGCATCACCATGAGCACGGCGCTGGCCTCGCTGGTGGGCGTGCACGACGTGGTCGACACGGCACAGATCGCGAGCAACACGGTGGCGCGCACCGACTTCACCATCCTTGTCTATTTCACGCTGCTGGGCCTGTTCTTCGCCTGCTGCTATCCGATCGCGCGCGCCACCCGCGCGCTGGAGCGTCGCCATGACCGCCACTGATAGATCCTCCGCCACCACGGCTGCCGCACACGAAGCGCCGCTCGTGGCGCTGCGCGATGTGCACCTGCGTTTCGGTGCCAACGAGGTGCTCAAGGGCATCGACCTGGAGGTGCGGCGCGGCGAGGCCGTGTCCATCATCGGCCCCTCGGGGTCGGGCAAGTCGACCATCCTGCGCTGCATCACCGGCCTGCTGCGGCCGCAGCGCGGCGCGATCCGCGTGGGCGACACGCAGGTGGACGCGCTGCGCTCCGAAGCCGAGCTGATCGCGCTGCGCAAGCGCGTGGGCTTCGTGTTCCAGCAGTACAACCTGTTCCCGCACCTCACCGTGCTGGAAAACCTGGTGATCGCGCCCACGCGCGTGGCGGGCCGCGACCGCGCCGCGGCACAGCGCGAAGCGCGTGCGCTGCTCGACAAGGTGAGGCTGTCGCACAAGGAGGCGGCCTATCCCGGCGAGCTTTCCGGCGGGCAGCAGCAGCGCGTTGCGATCGCGCGGGCGCTGGCGATGCGGCCCGAGCTGATGCTGTTCGACGAAGTGACCTCGGCCCTCGACCCCGAGACCGTCGGCGAGGTGCTGACCGTGATCCGCGACCTGGTGCAGGAGGGCCTGACCTGCGTGCTGGTGACGCACGAGATGCGCTTTGCCGAGGAGATCAGCGACCAGGTGTATTTCACCGAGGCCGGGGTCATCGTCGAGCACGGCCCTGCGCCGCGCATCTTCGGCCAGCCCGAAAGCGAGCGCACCCGCGCCTTCCTGCGCCGCGCGCTCGGCGAAGGCGCGCGCACGGCGCCTGCACGGCCCGCTCCCCTTCCTGAAGCGCTGCCCTTCGAGCGGCTGCGCTTTGCGCTCTGAACCCACCACTGCCCTCAAGCCATGACCACCACCCACAGCCTCTCCGGCACTGCATTGGCCGCCCGGCGCCGCGTCGCCGTCGACCAGGCACTGACCGATATCCGCGGCATCGCGAGCACGCAGCCCTTCGACCGCACCGTTCTTGCGCGCATCACGGCGCGCCTCGAAAAGCTCGCGCAGCAGACCGAGCTTTTCACCCGCACCGACTTTCCGCCGCCGGCCGCCACGGAAGGCGTGGGCGCCTCCACGCGCTACCGCCTGAACCCCGAGGACGGCGACGACGACATCGCGCTCTACCTGAACTCCATCAACCCGGGCAAGACCTCGATCCCGCACAACCACACGACCTGGGCGGCCATCGTGGCCGTCGAAGGGCAGGAGGAGAACCGCATCTACCGCCGCACCGACGATGGCCGCGACCCGGCCGTGGCCCGGCTGGAGCTCGACCGCGAAGTGACGGTTCAGCCCGGCACGCCGATCGCCTTCCTGCCCGACGACCTGCACAGCATCCACGTGATCGGCAACGAGCCCACGCTGCACTTCCACCTGTATGGCCGTCCGCTCGAAACGCTCTCGCAGCGCATCGGCGTGAACCTGGAGACTGGCGCGATCGTCAACTACAACGCCACGCAGCTCAAGCCGGGCAAGGCGGTGGCATGACCGCGGCACCTCCCCGAAAGCGCCTGCATTCCGCCACCCGGCTGCTGCATGCGGGCGCCCCCGCGCTGCGCGACGGCGCGGGGCCGGTCAACGTGCCCGTGGTGCGAACCAGCACCGTGCGCTTCGAGAACACGGCCGCCCAGGCCGACCATCACCACCGCCGCACGGCGGGCGAACGCGTGGCCTCCTATGGCCGCCATGGCCTGGACACCCACCGCGCGCTCGAAGACGCGGTGGTCGGCCTCGAGGGCGGGCACCGCGCCTTCCTCACGCCCTCGGGGCTGTCGGCGATCACGCTGGTGCTGCTCGCACTGCTTTCGCCCGGCGACCACGCGCTGGTGGCCGATGGCGTGTATGCACCGCTGCGCCGGGTCGACAGCACGCTGCTGCAGCGCCTGGGCATCACGGTCGAGTATTTCTCGCCCACGCACGACGACCTCGCCAGCCGGCTGCGGCCGAACACGCGCCTGCTGTACCTCGAGTCTCCGAGCTCGCTGCTCTACGAGGTGCTGGACGTGCCCGCGCTGAGCGCCGTCGCACGCGACCGCGGCGTGACCGTGGCCACCGACAACACCTGGAGCGGCGGCTGGTTCCATCAGCCGCTGGCGCTGGGCGCCAACATCTCGATCCAGGCGGCCACCAAGTACATCTCTGGCCATTCCGACCTGATGCAGGGCATCGTGGTGGTCGACAGTCCTGCGCTGGCCGCCAAACTCTCGACCGCCTACGAGGCGCTCGGCCTCACCATCGGCGCCGACGATGCCTACCTCGCCCTGCGCGGCCTGCGCACGCTGCCGGTTCGGCTGGCACAGCACCAGCGCAATGCCACCGCCGTGGCCGAGTTCCTGCAGCAGCAGCCGCAGGTGTCGCGCGTCTTCTACCCGGCGCTGCCCACCGACCCCGGCCATGCACTGTGGAAGCGCGATTTCAGCGGCGCGAGCGGCCTGGTCTCCTTCGAATTCCGCCATGCCACGCCGGCCGCTGCCAATGCCTTCGTCGATGCGCTCAGACTGTTCGGCATCGGTGCCTCGTGGGGCGGCTACGAAAGCCTGGCGTTGGCCGCCCAGCCCGAAAGGCTGCGCGAGCACAGGCAGTGGACCGGCGATGCGCCCGTGGTGCGGCTGCACATCGGGCTCGAAGATCCGCGGGACCTGATCGCCGACCTGGCGCAAGCCTTCGCTGACGCTGCGCCGGCACTCTGAACACAGGCAAAAAGTAGTTTCAACCTGACTGGATGTTCAGGTTTTCCAGGCCTCCCGCTGTTATTCTGCGCAACATATTTGTTAGCGAAAGTATTCATGCGCGCTGGATCCTGGAGTTTTGCATTGACCATCCTCTGCTTGGGAAACCTTGCTGCCGAAGCTCAAACACCATTGCGCGCCTGGAACACCCACCCCGACGGCTACCCGGTCACGGAGGCCATGAAAAGCTTCATCCAGGAAGTGGACGCGGMAACCAAGGGCAAATACAAGATCGAGCTTTTCTCCAACGCCGTGCTGGGCGACCAGGGCAAGGCCGTCGCCATGCTCAAGGCCGGCGAGATCGACGTGGCCGAGTTCAATTCGGCGCCGCTGTCCGAGGCCGCGCCGGGGCTCAAGGCATTCAATCTCCCGTTCCTGTTCCACGACTCTGCGCACATGTTCCGGTATCTGGATGGCGAGATGGGCACGCGCCTGGCGGAGACGCTGAAGGCTTCGGGCTACGTGGTGCTGGGCTGGTACGACGGCGGTGCGCGTTCGTTCTACTGCGCCAACAAGCCGGTGACGAAGCGCGAGGATCTGGTGGGGCAAAGAATCCGGGTGCAGCAATCGGAGGTGTACATCGAGATGGTCAAGCTGCTGGGTGCCACCCCGGTGGTCGTGCCCTACAAGGAAGTGCTCGATGGATTCCAGAAGGGAACGATCGACTGCGCCGAAGGCAACATGGCCTCGTACGAAGCCACCGGGCACTACAAGGTGGCCAAGTACATGCTGCTGGACAGCCACATGATTTCTCCCGAGGCACTGGTTGTCTCCAGCAAGCTGTGGAACCGGCTCAGCGCCGAGGAGCGCACCGTGTTCCAGAAGGCCGGTAAAAAATCGGCGGTCCTGATGCGCGAGCTGTGGGAGAAACGAAGCATCGCGGCGCGTGCCGCGGTAGCCAAGGACGGCGTCCAGTTTGCCAACGTGCAGGACTTTTCTCCCTACATCCGGAAGATGTCGCCGCTCTATACCAAGTACATGACCGACCCGGCCACCCGAGCCGAATTGTTCGCCATCGTCGGGAACCAGTAAGCGCTGCCCGGCCCCGTTCAGGCCGAGGCCGGCTCGACAAGGCGGATGCCCACGTCGCCCTCGCGCTCGAGCTGCGCCACCAGGCCCACCTCCCAATCCAGGTACTGCTTGAAGCCGGCGTCGCGCCTGGCAAGGTCGGCGTGTGCGTAGGGGCTGTGCCCATGGTCGTCGTCGCCCGTCAGCACGCCCTCGGGCCCGCTGCCCGTGGGCAGCCGCGCGGCGGCCCAGGCCTGCGTGCCGCCCGCGAGCGCGTGGACCTCGCGGCCGATGCGCGCACCCAACTCCGCGGCCACGATGCGCGCGAGCACGCCGTCCGACGAGGTGAGCACGATTTGCTGCGATGCAGGCAGGTCGGCGATGAACTCCTGCAGCCGGTCGGGTACCGCGAAGCGCGCGCCTGCGACATGCCGGCGCTCGTAGGCCGAGCGGCGCTCCACGTCGAACACCACCGCCGTGCCGGCCTCGAGCGCGGCAGCGGCTTCGCGCGGCGCGATCTGCGGTGTGCCCGTGCGCAGCTGCAGCACGCGCACGGCTTCGGGGCCGAGCACCAGCACCGGCAAGGCCGGCGGTGAAAGCACGAACACCTCGTGGCCGCCCAATTGCGCGAGCCATGCGCCGGTGGTCAGCGCGCGCACGCCGTCCCAGTCGGCCAGCACGATGCGTGCGCCGCGGGTGCCCACGTATTCGTCGGTGGCCTGCACCAGCTGGCCGCCGGGCGCCCAGCGCCAGCCTTCGAGATGGCCGGCCTCGTATTCCTGGCGCGTGCGCACGTCGAAGCGGTAGAGCGAGCGCTCGCCGGCCTCGGCTTCGAAGCGCGCCAAGGTGGCTGTGTCGATGCGGCGCACGCCTGCGCGCGCCGCCACGCTCTCGGCTCGGGCGCGGGCCTGCTGCCGCGCGTGCGCGTCCGGCTCGGGCAGCGGCGCCGCGCGGCCATGGCTGAGCTTGCGGCCCGCCAGCAGCCAGGCCATGGTGCCGTCCTTGAGCGAGACCACCGGGTTGGGAATGCCCGCGTCGATGAGCGTCTGCGCGCCCACGATGCTGCGCGTGCGGCCGGCGCAGTTGACCACCACCAGCGTCTCGGGCCGGGGCGCGAGCGCCTGGATGCGGTAGACCAGCTCGGCACCCGGCAGGCTGTGGGCGAACGGCAGGCTGAAGTCGGCAAACTCCTCGGGCGTGCGACTGTCGACCACCACGATGTCGTCGCCGCGCTCCACGCGCTCGTGCAGTTCGTCGACCGAGATCCACGGCGTGTGCTTCCGGTGCTCGATGACTTCGCCGAAGGCCTTGCTCGGCACGTTGCTGCCGCTGAAGAGTTCATAGCCCGCGGCGGCCCACCCTTGCGTGCCGCCGGCCAGCACCGACACGTTGCGCCAGCCCAGGCGCACGAGCTTGGCGGCGGCCTGGTGCGCGAGCGATTCGTCGGCATCGGCCAGCACGATGCGGGTGCTGCGGCGCGGCACGAGGCGGTCGATCAGCACTTCCAGCCGCCACAGCGGCGCCGAGGCCGCAAGCAGGATGTGGCTGCGCACGAAGACGCCGGCCTCGCGCACGTCGAGCAGCGCGATCTCCTCGCCATCGGCCAGCGCGGCCTTCAGTGCCTGCGGCGTGATCGCCGGATGGCGGATGTTCTTCGGCGCCGCGAATTGGCGATAGCTGCCGCCCGCCGCGCCTTCGAACACCACGCGCTTGTCGAGCAGCTCGAGCGCGCGGCCGTAGAAGTGCAGGTGGCGCCCGTCCTGGCCGCCGACCAGCTCGATGGTGTGCACATCGTCGGGCAGCAGCACGACGACGCTTCCGGCAGCGACGTCGACGGTGCGCTGGTGTACCAGCGCATCGCGTGCGGGATCGCCCGTCTTCTCGCGGCGATAGAGCTCGTTGCGTTCGCTGCCCTCCACGCCGGCGATCACCGCCCAGGTCGTGTGGTCGTGCGGCGGCTGGGCCTTGCCTGCCACGCCGGCCGACAGGTACAGCGCGAAGCCGCCGTCGGTGTCCTCGGCCAGCCGGTAGACCTGCGCGGGGTGCTCGGCATCGACCGGGAAGTGAGCGGCCGGAAACAGTGCGCGGCGCTGCCCCAGCCGGACCAGCGCATCGGCCACGGGCTGCAGCGTGTCGTGGGAGGCGGCTGCGCCGGGAAGCAGCAGGCTTCGGACCTGCGCGAGGAAGGCTTCGACGGCGCGCGCGCGTTCACTGGCAACATCGTTTCCCGCGGTTTCGACAGACAGTTCGCTCAGGCTCATGGGGGGCGGCTTTCAGGCAAGAGAAGACAACAGGGCTGCGGACAGCCTACGCAGCCGGCCGCGCGCTCCCAACGAAGTTTTTCTTCTACGCATATCCGGATTGCTTCGTTGGCCGGCGCCGGGCGCGCCTCTAGATTGCGCCACCTGATGCAAATATTCTTCCTACCCCGCGTCCCACGTCGCGCCATGCTGCTGAGCGCGCTCGCATTTGCAGCCCTTCTTCACCCGTTCACCGCCGCCGCCGCCGACGAGGCGGCCGGATTCCCTTCGAAACCGGTACACATCGTGGTGCCCGTGGCCGCAGGCGGCAGCGCCGACAAGCTCACGCGCCTCATCGCCGAATGCCTGACCGAACGCTGGGGCCAGAACGTGGTGGTCGAGAACGTCGCGGGCGCCAGCGGCACCATCGGCGCCGCGCGCGTGGCCAAGGCCACGGCCGACGGCCACACGCTGCTGCAGCAGGGCGAGGGCCTGACGCTCAACGCCATTCTTTTCGAGCGCCTGCCCTACGACGGACAGAAGGCCTTCACGCCGGTGATCAAGGCGGTGGTCAATCCGCAGATCCTCGTGGTCAACCCGAAGACCGGCATCAACGACTTCCGCAGCTACCTGGCCCGCGCCAAGGCGCAGCCGCAGTCGATCAGCCTCGGCCTGCCGGGCAACGGCGGCATCGCGCACGTGGCGCACGAAATGATCGCGCAGGACACCGGCGCGCAGGTGAACTACATCCCCTACTCCGGCGGCGGCCCCGCGACCCTCGACGTGCTCGCGGGGCATGTGGACGCCACCCTGATCACGCTGGCCGCGGTGACCGACCATGTGCGCGCCGGCAAGCTGCGCGCGCTGGCCGTGACCACCGGCTACCGCTCGAGCGCCCTGCCCGACGTGCCGACCATGAGTGAAGCCGGCCTGCCCGGCTTTGCCGTGGAGAGCTGGCAGGGCTACTTCGCACCGGCCGGCACGCCCGCCGCAGTGGTGGCAAAGATCAACCGCGACATCCAGGCCGTGATCTCCGCGCCGGAAACCCAGGCGAAGCTGGAGGACATGGGCTTCAAGGTCGCAGGCGGCACGCCTTCCGACATGGCGCGCACGCTGTCGGCCGAACGATTGCGCTACGCGAAGACCATCCAGACGGCGGGCATCACGCTGCGCTGACAACACCGGCGTTGGCCTTGGCAACCAGCCTACCTGCTTGCGGTCAGGCGGACAGGAGGCTTTGTCCCCCCCACCTGGCGCCGGCAGTCGCCGGATTTCAGTGCATGCCCCTGGTCGCGATTCGCCAACTTCCCCAATGAAAAAGAGCGTCCGGAGGATGATTCCCGACGCGTGTGAAACCGATCGAAGATGCCTTGCAGCCCGCATGAGCACTGGCTTATGGAATGCTCCCGGTCCAAATCGGAGCTGTAGACCGCCTGCAGCTTGGCGAAGCGTTCCAGAGTGATATCTAGTTCTGCCGCCCGCGCGGTGAGTTCCTGGCGACGGTCAACTGCGGCACGCCGCTCGGCCGCGTTGTCATCCTGCACGGTCTGCAACTCGGCCGTGGTCATAGTCCCACTGGCTTCCATTTCCGCGAGCTGGGCGTCCACCTGCGTCCGGTCTGCCGGCGCGTCGCCCCCCATTTTCTGGGGCGGCAGCATCGACTACGTCGACTCGGCCGGCCCATCGCATCCCACGTGCGAAACCAGACGAGATGACTGTCGGCGGCGAAGCCTATCGGCGCGCGCATTGCATGCGCCCTATCAGTTGACGGTCAGGGAAATTGGCTCAGCAGGTTCAGCCACGCAATGTGAATACGACCGAGAGGTATGAGAGCGGCGTTTCAAGGATCGCTTCCACACCATGAGGCACGCTGGCCTCGAAAAGAAGCGAGTCGCCCTGCCCGACGTTCACGATTTTGCCGCCGTACCTGTACTGCGCGCGTCCCGAGATCACGTACAGGAACTTGATCCCCGGGTGCTGAAAACTGCTATAGGGCTCAGCCTGCGGCAGGAGCGTCACCAGATAGGGCTCAACGAACAAGTTGCCCGACAGCAAATGGCCAAGCAACTCATAGCGGTAGTCCTTCACCGCGCCAATACGGCCGACGACGATTCCGCGACCGGCCGGCACGAATGACCAGTCCGTACGGCGTGCGTGGTCGCAGAAGAATCGCGACAGCGGAACGTTCAGGCCGACAGCGATGCGGTTGAGTGTCTCCACGGAAGGAGACACGAGACCACGCTCGACGCGGGAAAGCAGCGAACCGGAGACGCCGCAACGGTGGGCCAGCTCGTTGCCGGAGATCCCGGCGGCCATCCGAAGCGCTTTTATCTGAAGCCCCAATTGCGCCGTGGACTCGCTCCGCGGAGGAACGGAAGGACGGCGGCGCGGGCGCGACAGCGCGACCGGGACGTGCGGCTTCCCTGCCGTTGGGAATGGCGAGGCTGGAGCTATCTTCCTCACGATAGCCAACGCACCCGGCGGGCAGGACAACTCGTCCGCGCATTCAGAGGGAAATTGGCGACTGTCTGCGGCATGGATTCAGCCCTCGAATCGTCCAAAAGTGATGATTAGTCTACATGATATGTGACGATAAGTCCGTGGTCAATTGGTCTACAAAGAAGCCCAATCGCGGCCGTGATTTCACTGTCCGTTCGATTCGGGAAACGTCTGCGGGAGCTCCGCAAAGAACGCGATCTTTCGCAAGAAGAATTCGCGGCTCACTGCGGCCTTGACCGTACCTACGTCAGTGGAATGGAACGCGGCGTGCGAAACCCCTCCCTCGCGGTGATCGAGACCCTGGCAGGCGCTTTGGGAATCCGCGTCGAGGAGTTGTTCAGAGGACTGTAGTTTCCAATGCGTCCGCCGCGCCCCGATGTACGCGCATAGGCTGCAGCGAGCAGCTCTCGAGGGTGGCTGTCTCACCTGCAAACGGTCGGCCGCATGCGCGTCGAGGGATTGGGCCCCGGGGACCGATGGGTCGCCACAACAGAGTAGCGGGCCACAGACTTCGGCATGAGGTGGCATTAGCCGATCGGCCAACGCCACTCTAGCTGCGCGGATCCACCGCATCAGGCAGTAGGCGGCAAGCAGGCGGACGCGGAAAAATGACGAAGGGGTTAGCAACTTCAACGCTGCTAACCCCTGTCAATATTGGTCGGTGTGAAAGGATTCGAACCTTCGACCCCTTGCACCCCATGCAAGTGCGCTACCAGGCTGCGCCACACACCGAAGCTCTCAATTATAGCCGGCTGAAATCACCGTCCGACGGTCAGCAGCTCACGAATTTCAAAAAGCTCGCGGCGCAGGTGCAGCAACTGCGACGGATCGACCGTGCGAGGCGCGGCCTTGGGCTCGGCCTCGGGGCCGGTCCTGTCTTCTTCCTGGTGGATGGCCGCATCGAATTCTTCCTGGTCGATCTCGACGGCCTCCATGCCCTCGAGCGGCACCACCCCGGCCTTGCGCCGGTCGCGTTCGCCCTGCACGAGTTCTTGCAGTTTGTTGCGCGCGCCGCTGATGGTGAAGCCCTGGTCGTAGAGCAGGTCGCGGATGCGGCGGATCATGAGCACCTCATGGTGCTGGTAGTAGCGCCGGTTGCCTCGCCGCTTCATGGGCCGCAGTTGCGTGAACTCCTGCTCCCAATAGCGCAGCACGTGCGGCTTGACGCCGCAAAGCTCGCCGACCTCACCAATGGTGAAGTAGCGTTTGACGGGAATGGGCGGGAGCGTTTTCTCCATTGAAATCAAGACCGTGCGCGGGAAACCTTAGAGATTACTCTACGCACGCGCCGGGCACCAAGCACTTATTCGGCGCCCAGGCTCCACTCGACCTCGGAAGTACCGCTCTGCTCGATGCTTCCGTGGATTTGTTCCTTGAGCTTGGCGCTCGCATGGAAGGTGGCGACGCGGCGCTCGCCGATGGGAATGGCCTCGCCGGTGCGCGGGTTGCGGCCCGGCCGCGGCGCCTTCACGCGGATCTGGAAGTTGCCGAAGCCCGAGATCTTGACGTCGGTGCCCTCGATCAGGCTGTTGGCGATGAGGTCGAAAAACGCCTCGACCATGTCCTTGGATTCGCGCTTGTTGAGGCCGATCTGCTCGAACAGCAGGTCGGCCAGGTGCGCCTTGGTGAGTGCGGGCGTTTCGAGGGCTTCGAGCGTGAATTCCGCGGCGTTCATTCTCATCAACCTCTCAGGCGTGCGCCGAGTCTGGCGCTCAGTTGTTCGACGATGGCGCGCACGGCGGGTTCCACCTGCTCGTCGGTCAGCGTGGCGCTGTCGTCCTGGAAGCTCAGGCGCACCGCCATGCTTTTTTCCCCTTGCGCCAGGCCGCCGGATGCCGGCGCCGCGCCGTCGCGCGCGGGTTGCGGACGGTAGATGTCGAACAGCGTGGCGTCGCGCAGCAGCCCCTGCCCCGCTGCCGCCGATTGGATGGCCTGCATCAACGCATTGTGCGTGACGGCTTCGGCCACCACCACCGCAATGTCGCGCTCCACGGCCTGGTGCTTGGGCACCGGCCGCGCCAGGGGCACGGGGCGCGCGGCAACCGCGTCGAGGTCGAGCTCGAACAGCACCGGCGCCAGTGCGAAGTCCCACTTCTGGCGCCAGCGCGGATGCAGTTCGCCGATGAAGCCGATGGCCTTGCCATCGACCAGCACGCGCGCCGAGCGGCCGGGGTGCAGGGCCGGGTGCTCGGCCAGCTCGAAGCTGGCCACCCGCGGCGCGAGCAGCGCTTCGACGTCGCCCTTGGCATCGTAGAAGTCGACGCGCTGCGGCTTGCCGTCCCAGCGCGCTTCTTCCGCATCGCCCCAGGCGAGGCCGGCCACGCGCATGGGCTGGTCGACGCCGCGCACGGTGCTGTCGGTGGTGGCCACGCTGTCGTCGCGCATGAACACGCGGCCCACTTCGAACACGCGCACGCGCGGCGCCTTGCGGTCGAGGTTGAACTTGAGCACCTGCAGCAGCGAGCCCAGCAGGGACGAGCGCATCACGCTCATCTGGCTGGCAATGGGGTTGAGGAGCCTCACCGGATTGGCATTGCCGGCCAGGTCCTGCTCCCAGTGCGCTTCGACAAAACTGAAGTTGATGGTTTCCTGGTAGCCGAGCGCGGCCAGGCTGCGGCGCACCGCGAAGCGGCTGCGCCGGGACTCGGGCCGCACGCGCGCGGTGATGGGCGCGAGCGGCGCATTGGTCGGCAGGTTGTTGAAGCCGATCAGGCGCGCAACCTCTTCGATCAGGTCTTCCTCGATCAAGAGGTCGAAGCGGTGCGGCGGCGGCGTGACGGTCAAGGTGCCCTCGCCTTCGCGCAGCGCAAAGCCGAGGCGGCGCAGCGCATCGGCGCATTGCGCCTGCGTGAGCGGCATGCCGATGACGCGCGCGGCACGCGCCACGCGCAGCGTGACGGGCATGGCCTCGGGCACGTTCAGGATCTTGTCGTCCATGGCGCCGGCCTGGCCGCCGCAGATCTCGATGATGAGCTGCGTGATGCGCTCGATGATTTCCACCGTGCGGCTCGGATCGACGCCGCGCTCGTAGCGGTGCCCCGCATCGGTCGAGAAGTTGAAGCGGCGCGAGCGGCCCTGGACGGCCTCGGGCCACCAGAACGCGGCCTCGACGTAGATGTTGCGCGTGTCGTCGGACACCGAGGTGGCATCGCCGCCCATGATGCCGGCGAGCGATTCGACCGCCTGGTCGTCGGCGATCACGCCGACCTTGTCGTCCACGCTGATCGTGTTGCCGTTCAGCAGCTTGAGCTGCTCGCCCGCCTTGCCCCAGCGCACCGTGAGGCCGCCGTGGATCTTGTCGAGGTCGAAGATGTGGCTGGGCTGGCCGTACTCGAACATGACGTAGTTCGAGATGTCGACCAGCGGCGTCACGCTGCGCTGGCCGCAGCGCGCCAGGCGCTCGACCATCCATGCGGGCGTGGCCACCTGGGTGTTCACGCCGCGCACGATGCGGCCCGAAAAACGGCCGCAGAGCTCGGGCGCTTCCACCTTGACCGGCAGCACGTCGGCAAACGATGCGGCCACCGGCGCGATGGCGGGCGTCTTGAGTGGCGCACCGGTCAGTGCCGCGAGCTCGCGCGCCACGCCGTACACGCTCAGGCCGTGCGCAAGGTTGGGCGTGAGCTTGAGCGTGAGCAGCGCGTCGTCGAGCTTGAGCATGTCGCGCACATCGGCACCAATGGGCGCGTCGGCATCGAGCTCGAGCAGGCCGCCGTGGTCTTCGCTGAGCTTGAGCTCGCGCGCCGAGCACAGCATGCCCTGGCTCTCGACGCCGCGCAGCTTGCCGAGCTTGATGAGAAAGGGCTTGCCGTCTTCACCGGGCGGCAGTTCGGCGCCGACCAGTGCGCAGGGCACCTTGATGCCGACGCGCGCATTGGGCGCGCCGCACACGATGTTGAGCAAGGCACCCTGCCCCGCGTCGACCTGGCACACACGCAGGCGGTCGGCATTGGGATGCTGCACGGCTTCCTTGATTTCGCCGACCACGATGCGGCTGAAGGGCGGCGCCACGGGGCGGCGCTCTTCGACCTCGAAGCCGCCCATGGTGAGCGTTTCGGCCAGTTCGGCGCTGCCAAGGGGCGGATTGCAGAACTCGCGCAGCCAGGATTCCGGGAATTGCATCTCTTCGATCTCGTATTCGGTTTTGTTTCTATGGACGGGTGCTTACTGGAACTGCGAGAGAAAGCGCAAGTCGCCGTCGAAGAACAGCCGCAGGTCGTTCACGCCGTAGCGCAGCATGGTGAGCCGGTCGGGGCCCATGCCAAAGGCAAAGCCGATGTAGCGCTCGGGGTCCAGCCCCATGTTGCGCACCACGTTCGG
This sequence comes from Variovorax sp. 05T418, assembly GCF_056396385.1. Classification (NCBI taxonomy): domain Bacteria; kingdom Pseudomonadati; phylum Pseudomonadota; class Betaproteobacteria; order Burkholderiales; family Comamonadaceae; genus Variovorax; species Variovorax sp. 05T418. Next base: position 88,289 of record NZ_JBFTLJ010000004.1, read on the forward strand.
ATGCACCTGGCCCGAACCCGCCACTTCGAGCCAGCGGCCGGCCAGCGGGCCGCTCGCAAACTGGATGTCGATCTCGGCGCTGGGCTCGGTGAACGGGAAGAAGCTCGGGCGGAAACGCAGCACGAGGTCGTCGCTCTCGAAGAAGGTGCGGCAGAAGTCGGTGAACACCACCTTCAGGTCCTTGAAGCTCACGTTCTCGCCGAGCCACAGGCCTTCGCACTGGTGGAACATCGGCGAGTGCGTGGCGTCGCTGTCGACGCGGTAGGTGCGGCCCGGCGCAATCACGCGGATCTCGGGCGCCTTGACGGTGCCGGTGGCGTCGGCCGCGGCCGCCGCGAATTCGGCGGCGTACTTCTTGATGTGCTGATGCGCATAGCGCACCTGCATCGGGCTGGTGTGCGGACGCAGGTTGTAGGGAATGCCGTCGTCGCCGTTGAGGTCGACGTAGAAGGTGTCCTGCATCGAGCGCGCCGGATGGTTCGGCGGGTTGTTGAGCGAGGTGAAGCTGTGCCAGTCGCTCTCGATCTCGGGGCCGTCGGCCACGTCGAAGCCCATGCTCGAGAAGATCTCCTCGATGCGCTCCAGCGTGCGGCTCACGGGGTGCAGGCCGCCCGGAATGCGGCGGCGTCCGGGCAGGCTCACGTCGAGCGCCTCGGCGCGCAGCTGCAGCGAAAGCTCTTCGTCGGCCAGCTGCTGGCGGCGGTCGGTCAGCGCGGCTTCGATCGCCTGCTTGGCCACGTTGATGGCGGCGCCGCGCGACTTCTTCTCGTCGACGCTGAGCGCGGCCATGCCCTTCATGAGCTCGGTGATGCGGCCCGACTTGCCGAGGAACTGGGCCTTGGCGTTTTCGAGCTCGGCGGGCGTTTTCGCTTCGGCGAAGGCGGCGCGGGCGGTGGCGACAAGGGAGTCCAACTCGTTCATAGCAACAAAAATTAGGCGGGGAAATAAAAAAAGAGCTGGAGCCTTTTCAAGCGCCAGCCCTTGTGCCGTGGGCGCAGGAAACCGCCCGAAGGCGGCACTCCTGCTGTGCAGAATCAAGCAGCCAGCTTGGCCTTGACCTGCTCCACGATGCCGGCAAAAGCGGCCTTGTCGTGCACTGCGATGTCCGCAAGCATCTTGCGGTCGATCTCGATCCCGGCCTTGCGGATGCCGTTGGCGAACTGGCTGTAGGTCAGGCCCAGTTCGCGCGAGGCGGCGTTGATACGCGCGATCCACAGTTGACGGAAAACGCGCTTCTTGGTGCGGCGGTCACGGTAGGCGTATTGCCCAGCCTTCATCACCGCCTGTTTGGCGATGCGGAAGACATTGCCGCGGCGACCGCGGAAACCCTTGGCGAGTGCGAGAACTTTCTTGTGGCGGGCGCGAGCCGTTACACCACGTTTGACGCGAGGCATGTGTGTACTCCTTGTTCGTCTGAGTTAAATGCCACGGCCGGGCAGCATGGCGGCGACAGAAACCATGTTGGTCTCATGCACTGCGACTGCACCACGCAGGTGACGTTTGTTCTTGGTGGTCTTCTTCGTCAAGATGTGACGCTTGAAGGCTTGACCGCGCTTGACGGTGCCACCGGGACGAACGCGGAAACGTTTTTTCGCGCTGCTCTTGGTCTTCATTTTGGGCATGTGAATGCTCCTTTAGTTTGTGCTCGTGAGGCGCCGCGGATACTCCACGGACTTGTTGGCCCCGAGACACTTCTTTATCCCGCCACTGCCTGCCCTTCTTGCGAAGCGCCGGCAGCGGCGAAATTCTTCATCAAACCCTGCTATCTCTACCCGCTGCCGTAGCAGCCTTTTCAGGCCGCCGCGGGCGCCGAAGCTTCCGAAGAAGCCGGCTTTGCGGCACCACCGCCGCCGCCCGGCTTCTTGCGGCCCGGCGCGATCATCATGATCATCTGCCGGCCTTCGAGCTTTGGAAACTGCTCCACGACGATCAGGTCGCCCAGCTCATCGCGGATCCGCTGCAGCAGCGCCAGACCGAGCTCCTGGTGCGTGATCTCGCGACCGCGGAAGCGCAGCGTGATCTTGCATTTGTCGCCCTCTTCAAGAAAGCGCTTGATGTTGCGCATCTTGATGTTGTAGTCGCCGTCGTCGGTACCGGGGCGGAACTTGATTTCCTTGACCTCGATGACCTTCTGCTTCGACTTGGCCTCGGCCGCCTTCTTCTGCTCGTGGTACTTGAACTTGCCGTACTCGATCAGACGGCACACGGGCGGATTGGCCGCGGCAACGACCTCTACCAGATCCACGTCAGCCTCACCGGCGAGGCGCAAGGCCTCGGAGAGACTCATAACACCCAATGGCTCGTTTTCCGGGCCTACAAGGCGGACTTCCGGGGCCATGATTTCCCGGTTCAGGCGGTGTTGGCGTTCCTCGCGGTGGCGGCGGTCGCGAAATGCAGTAGCGATGGTCAGAATCCTTCAAAAATTGCTACAAAATCTGTAGCGGACGCCGGGTCAGTCCTCGCGGACAAGCGGCATGATTTGGACGAGAAGCACATATGAGGGTGCTTCCGGGACAAATCAACGCTTGTCAGCAACATCCTGGACGAGCCGTTGCACGAACGATTCGAGGGACATTGCACCGAGGTCTTGATTGCCCCGGGCGCGCACTGCGACGGCACCAGCTTCTCTCTCTTTGTCGCCTACGACAAGGATGTAGGGAAGCTTTTGCAACGAATGCTTGCGTATTTTATACGTAATCTTCTCGTTGTGCAGATCCAGCTGGACCCTAAGCCCTTGATTCTGCAGCGTTTTCGCCACTGAAGCGGCGTAGTCGGCCTGGCCTTCGCTGATGTTGAGCACCGCCACCTGCACCGGAGCGAGCCATGCGGGCAGCGCGCCGGCATGGTGTTCGATCAGCATGCCGATGAAGCGCTCCAGGCTGCCGACGATGGCGCGGTGCAGCATGACGGGATGGGCGCGGCCGCTCGTTTCCGTGACGTACTCGCCGCCCAGGCGCTCGGCCGTGTTGAAGTCGACCTGCATCGTGCCGCATTGCCACTGGCGGCCCAGCGCGTCCTTCAGCGTGTATTCGATCTTGGGGCCGTAGAAGGCACCGTCGCCGGGCGAGATGATGAAGTCGACGCCCGAACGGCGCAGCGCCTCCATCACCGCGTGCTCGGCCTTGTCCCAGAGCTCGTCGGAGCCCACGCGGTTGTCGGGGCGCGTGGCCACCTTGTAGAGGATTTCCGTGAAGCCGAAGTCGGCGTAGACCTTCTGCAGCTGCGCCGTGTAGGCCACGCATTCTTCGAGGATCTGGTCTTCCGTGCAGAAGATGTGGCCGTCGTCCTGCGTGAAGCCGCGCACGCGCATGATGCCGTGCAGCGCGCCGCTGGGTTCGTTGCGGTGGCACTGGCCGAACTCGCCGTAGCGCAGCGGCAGGTCGCGGTAGCTGCGCAGGTCGCTCTTGAAGATGAGCACGTGGCCCGGGCAGTTCATCGGCTTGAGCGCGTATTCGCGCTTTTCCGACTCCGTCGTGAACATGTTGTCGCGGTAGTTCTGCCAGTGGCCCGTTTTCTCCCACAGGCTCTTGTCGAGGATCTGCGGGCCCTTCACTTCCCAGTAGCCCGTGTCGCGGTAGATGCCGCGCATGTACTGCTCCACCGCCTGCCACAGGGCCCAGCCCTTGGGGTGCCAGAACACCACGCCCGGCGCCACTTCGTCGATGTGGAACAGGTCGAGTTCCTTGCCCAGCTTGCGGTGGTCGCGCTTCTCGGCTTCCTCGATGCGCTGGATGTACTGGTCGAGCTGCTTCTTGTCGGCCCAGGCCGTGCCGTAGATGCGCTGCAGCTGTTCGTTCTTGGCGTCGCCGCGCCAGTAGGCGCCGGCGAGCTTCGTGAGCTTGAAGACCTTCAGGAAGCGCGTGTTCGGCACGTGCGGGCCGCGGCACATGTCGACGTATTCCTGGTGGTAGTACAGGCCCATGGCCTGTTCGTCGGGCATGTCCTCGACCAGGCGCAGCTTGTAGTCCTCGCCGCGCGACTTGAAGACCTCGATGACCTCGGCGCGCGGCGTCATCTTCTTGACCACGTCGTAGTCCTGCGCAATGAGCTCGCGCATGCGCGCCTCGATGGCGGCCATGTCCTCGGGCGTGAAGGGGCGCTCGTAGGAGATGTCGTAGTAGAAGCCCTCCTCGATCACCGGGCCGATGACCATCTTGGCCGTCGGGTAGAGCTGCTTCACGGCGTGGCCAACCAGGTGGGCCGTCGAGTGGCGGATGATCTCCAGGCCCTCGTCGTCCCTGGGCGTGATGATCTGGAGCTTGGCGTCATGGTCGATGACGTCGCTGGCATCGACGAGCTTGCCGTCGACCTTGCCGGCCACCGTCATCTTGGCGAGCCCGGGTCCGATGGACTGGGCAACTTCGGCCACCGAAACCGGGCCGGGGAACTCGCGGCGCGAGTTGTCGGGAAGCGTGATCTGGATCATGGAAAACCTCGGGCGAAAAAACAAAAAGCGCGGTGACTGGCCGCGCTTTGCTTGGGATGAGAGCTGGCAGAAACCAGCGAGCGCGGGCTACCGGCCCTTTTCTTCGGAGACGAAGAAAAAGCCGCTGAATCCTTGCGGAGTAGTTCGCGGTGTCATAACCAAGGTGCCTTTCTCGCTCTTGTTGGGTGCAGAGAGCCGCAATTCTATCCGCTGGCCGCCAGGCCAAAAAAAAGCCCGGCGCTCGGCCGGGCTCGAAGGTGACAGCGAAATCGTTGTGCTGGCGGAATCAGCGGATCAGTGGAACTGCTCTTCCTCGGTCGAGCCGGTCAGCGCCGTGACGCTGGACTTGCCGCCCTGGATGACCGTGGTCACCTCGTCGAAGTAGCCGGTGCCGACTTCCTGCTGGTGCGACACGAAGGTGTAACCGCGATCGCGCGCCGCGAATTCGGGCTCCTGCACCTTCTCGACGTAGGCCGACATGCCGCGCTGCACGTAATCTTGCGCCAGGTCGAACATGTTGAACCACATCGAGTGGATGCCGGCCAGCGTGATGAACTGGTACTTGTAGCCCATGGCGCCGAGTTCCTTCTGGAACTTGGCAATGGTGGCGTCGTCGAGGTTCTTCTTCCAGTTGAAGGACGGCGAGCAGTTGTAGGCCAGCATCTTGCCGGGGTGCACCTTGTGGACCGCATCGGCGAAGCGCTTGGCAAACTCGAGGTCGGGCGTGCCGGTTTCGCACCACACCAGGTCGGCGTAGTGGGCGTAGGCAATGGCGCGGCTGATGGCCTGGTCGATGCCCTTCTTCGTCTTGTAGAAGCCTTCGGCGGTGCGTTCGCCGGTGAGGAAGGGCTTGTCGTTCTCGTCGTAGTCGCTGGTGATGAGGTCGGCGGCTTCGGCGTCGGTGCGGGCAATCACGAGCGTCGGCGTGCCGCAGACGTCGGCGGCCATGCGCGCGGCGATGAGCTTCTGCACGGCCTCGGTGGTGGGCACGAGCACCTTGCCACCCATGTGGCCGCACTTCTTGACCGAGGCGAGCTGGTCTTCGAAGTGCACGCCGCCGGCGCCGGCCTTGATCATGGCCTTCATCAGCTCGAAGCCGTTCAGCACGCCGCCAAAGCCGGCTTCGGCATCAGCGACGATGGGCGCGAAGTAGTCGACATAGCCCTTGTCGCCGGGGTTCACGTTCTTGGACCACTGGATCTCGTCCGCGCGGCGGAAGGTGTTGTTGATGCGCTCCACCACGGTCGGCACCGAGTCCACCGGGTACAGCGACTGGTCGGGGTACATCGACGAGTAGGTGTTGGCGTCCGCGGCAACCTGCCAGCCCGACAGGTAGATGGCCTTCACGCCGGCCTTCACCTGCTGCATGGCCTGGCCGCCCGTGAGCGCGCCGAGGCAATTGACGTAGGGCTCGTTGTTCACCAGCTCCCAGAGCTTCTCGGCGCCGCGGCGCGCAAGCGTGTGCTCGATGGGGAAGGAGCCGCGAAGGCGAACCACGTCGGCGGCGCTGTAGCCGCGCTTGATGCCCTTCCAGCGGGGATTGGTGGCCCATTCTTTCTCGAGGGCGGCAATTTGCTGTTCGCGGCTCAATTGTTCGGTGAGGGTCTGGGGCATGGTCACTCCGTGAGGTTGGTTGAAAGGATCGGGCGCTGCGGCCGTGGAGCTACTCTAAACCGAAGCCAGACTCTTATGTCTTATAGAAGACATATTTTTAGTCCATCAAAATCAACCACTTACGAAGACATTTCTCCATGCAAAATTATTTTTCTCATATTGAGAAAAAATATTGCGCCGCAGCAGCCGCTCTTTTCGCAATGTGCAATCGACCTTTCAGGCGTGAAAACGAAGCGCCGCGCACGCCTCAGCTGGCAGCGGCATGGGCCATCCAGTCGCCGCTGTCGATCACCGCGCGCCCCTCGATGCGCGATGGATGGATCTCGTAGACCAGGCATTCGAAACGCTGCGCACCTGCTGCCACGATCAGGTGGCGGCGGATGTATTCGCCGGAGCCGTCGTCGGCGACGCCCTCGAGCCGGTCGAGCTCGGCCTCCACCTGGGGCGCGACGCGGTAGATCTCGCCGAAGACGCGCCGCTGCCCGCCGAGCACCGCGCCGGGGTAGGCGCCGAGGTCGTACAGCGTGGCGGCAATGCTTGCGTCGGCCACGTGGACCGGCACGGGCCGATAGCGCGCGATGTCGTTGCGCCCGCCGCGGCGCAGGGTGCCGTAGACGAAGACGTGGCGCTGCGCGCCTGCGTCCGGCGCGACATCGGGCCCGGGAGATTGGGGCATCATCGAATCCATCGTTCCAACAACAAGCCGTCCAGTCTATTGAACACCGCTGCTCCCGCCAGCCGCCTGCTGGCCTATGGTTGCCTGGCCCTGAGCATGTCGCTCGTCGGCGGCTACGTCGCCCTCTCCAAGCCGCTGGTGGCGGCCTTCCCGGTGCTGTTGCTCGCCTGGCTGCGCTTCGGCATCGCGGCGCTCGCCATGCCGCACTGGCTGCGGCGCGCTCCGGGGGAACCGCCGATGAGTGCACGCACGCGCGGGCTGGTCTTTCTCGAATCGTTCCTCGGCAACTTCCTGTTCTCGATCTGCATGCTGTTCGGCGTGAGCCTGACCAGCGCGGTGTCCGCCGGCGTGATCATGGCTTCGATCCCGGCGGCCGTGGCGGTGGCGAGCTGGCTCTTCCTGCGCGAGCGCATCACGGTGCGCATCGGCCTGGCCATAGGCTGCGCTGCGATCGGCATCGGCCTGCTGGCCCTGACGCCCGCGCATGCACCGGCAGCGGGCGACAACGGCGCCGCCGCGCCTTCGATGCCTTGGCTCGGCAATCTGCTCGTGTTCTGCGCGGTGCTGTGCGAAACCGCCTATGCGGTGATCGGCAAGTCGCTCACCGGCCGGCTCGGCCCCAAGCGGATCTCCTCGCTCATCAACCTCTGGGGCTTCGTGCTGTCGATGCCCTTCGGCATCTGGTTTGCGCTGCAGTTCGACTTCACGGCGGTGCGCCTCGGAACCTGGGCACTGCTCGTGGTCTATGCGCTGGCCGCGAGCATCTGGACCGTGTGGCTCTGGATGACCGGATTGCGCCATGTGCCCGCTGCGCAAGCGGGCGTGTTTGCCGTGATGCTGCCCGTGAGCGCGGCCCTCGTGGGCGTGCTGGTGCTCGGCGAAAGCCTCTCCGCGGCGCAGCTGCTTGCGTTCGCTCTTGCACTCGTTGGCGTGGTGCTGGCGACCTGGCCCGCGCGCCGAAGCTGAAAACCACGGGTTCTCCCCTCTGAAAAAACAACAACTCCCAATGAAAAAACCGCTTTTTCCCTTGGAAACGCGTTTTTTCTCCTTTAGCATCCGCAATGCCACTGGAGACGCAAGTTTTTCATTGGTGACTGTTTAACCAAAAAAGGAAATCAACCATGGCAACTGCAAAGAAGGCTCCGGCCAAGAAAGCTCCGGCAAAGAAGGCCGCTCCCGCAAAGAAGGCTGCGGCTCCTGCGAAGAAGGCCGCACCGGCCAAGAAGGCGGCTCCCGCAAAGAAGGCTGCTGCTCCTGCGAAGAAGGCTGCACCCGCGAAGAAGGCTCCTGCAAAGAAGGCCGCTCCCGCCAAGAAGCGCACGCCCAACGCTGCGTTCATGAAGGCCCTGACCCCCAGCCCGGCACTCGCCGCCGTTGTGGGCTCGACGCCTCTGCCACGCACCGCAGTCGTGAGCAAGCTGTGGGACTACATCAAGAAGAACAACCTGCAGGACAAGGCCAACAAGCGCAACATCAACGCCGACGCCAAGCTGAAGGAAATCTTCGGCAAGCCGCAAGTGTCGATGTTCGAACTGGCCGCGCTGATCGGCAAGCACGTCAAGTAAGCACCCGGGGGCCCCGCGCTCCCGCATCAAAAAGCCGGCTCATGCCGGCTTTTTTTTCGCCTGTGGCAACCGCGCGCCGCGGCTCTCTTCACCCCCGCGCCTGCGCCGCCCGCGTGATCGACGCGAGCGTGCCGCGCGTGGTGATCACCTCCGGGTCCAGCGGGATCTCGATCAGCGTGCCCGTATCGGCCGCCAGCGCGCGCAGCAGCGCGGCCTCGAACTGCGCGGTTTCGGTCACGCGCTCGGCCGCGTAGCCGTAGGCCCGCGCGAGGCCGCAGAAGTCGGGATTGCGCAGCGCGGTGCCGCTCTCGCGCTCGGGGTACTCACGCTCCTGGTGCATGCGGATGGTGCCGAACATGCCGTTGTTCAGCAGCACGATGATGCTCTTGCCTCCATGCTGCGCAGCGCTCGCGAGCTCTTGCCCGGTCATCAGGAAATCGCCGTCGCCCGCGATCGTGAAGGCCACGCGCCCCGTTGCCAGGTTGGCCGCGATGCCCGCCGGCACGCCGTAGCCCATCGCGCCGCTGGTGGGTGCCAGCTGCGTCTTGTGGCCCTTTGCGAGGCCGTGATAGCGGAAGTAGCGGTGCACCCAGCTCGCGAAGTTGCCGGCGCCGTTGGTGATGGCCGCGTCCGGCGGCAGGTGCTTTTGCAACAGCGCGACCACTGCGGCCATGTCGATGGGGCCGCGCGGCGTTTCGGCCGGCATGCCGGCGAGCGGCTGCGGCTCGAGGTTCGCCTCGTAGTCCGCATGGGCCTGCAACGTCCATTCTTCCCACGGCAGCGTGGGCGGTGCGCTCAGCACCTCGAGGCTGCGCGCGGCGGCGCTCATGCCGGCGTTGATGGCCAGGTCGGCCTGGTAGACGCGGTTGAGTTCCTCGGCACTGGCGTGGATATGCACCAGTTTTTGTTGGGCCTTCGGCGCCTCGAGCAGCGTATAGCCGCCGGTGGTCATCTCGCCAAGGCGCGGGCCGATCGCGAGGATCAGGTCCGCGTCCTTCACGCGCTGTGCGAGCTTCGGATTGATCGCAATGCCGACGTCGCCCGCATACAGCGGATGGTGGTTGTCGAAGGTGTCCTGGAAGCGGAAGGCATTGGCCACCGGCAGCCGCCAGTTCTCGGCAAAGCGCTGCAGCGCCTGCGCGGCCTGCGCCGTCCAGCCGCCGCCGCCGGCAATCACCAGCGGCCGCTCGGACTTCAGCAGCAGTTCGCGCAGCGTGCGCAGCGCGCCCGGGTCGCTCCATGGCTGGACCGCCTCCACGCGCTTCAGCGGCCGCGCCGCGGTCTGGCTGCGCAGCATGTCCTCCGGCAGCACCAGCACCACCGGCCCCGGACGGCCGTTCATCGCGGTGGCGAAGGCGCGCGCCACGTATTCGGGAATGCGGTCGGCGTCGTCGATGCGCTCCACGCGCTTGGCAAAGCCCTTGGTGCCCGGGCCGAAGAAGCTGCCGTAGTCCACTTCCTGGAAGGCTTCGCGGTCGCGGAAGTCGCTGCCCACGTCGCCGACGAAAAGCACCATCGGCGTCGAATCCTGGAACGCGGTGTGCACGCCGATCGATGCGTTGGTGGCGCCGGGTCCGCGCGTCACGAAGCAAACGCCCGGTCGGCCCGTGAGCTTGCCGTGCGCCTCGGCCATGAAGGCCGCGCCGCCCTCCTGCCGGTTGACGATGAAGCGGGCCCGATCGCGGTAGGCGTGGAAGCCGTCGAGCACCGCGAGAAAGCTCTCGCCGGGCACGCCGAACGCGATCTCCATGCCCTGCTCGACCAGGCATTCGACGATCAGGTGGCCGGCCGGTTGTGATGTACTCATGGGAAGTCGAACCTCAGCTGCAATGTCTCCGGCAATTATGTGCGCCCGCTCCCAACGCCTTGCGTTAATTCACCAATTGGTTAAATTCGCGCCATGAAGGCCCCCAAGGATTCCCCGCCCGAAACGGCCGAGCCGCGTTCGCGCGATGCCGACCGCTCGCAACTCGCCATCCTTGCGTCGGCGCGCGACGAGTTCGCCCAGCGGGGCCTGGCCGGCGCACGCATGGACAGCATCGCCGAGCGCGCAGGCCTGAACAAGCGCCTCATCTACTACTACTTCGGCAGCAAGGACGACCTGTTCCTGGCGGTGCTCGAGCGCACCTACGCCGACATCCGCGAGGCCGAGCAGCGGCTGCACCTGGACGAGATCGACCCGGTCGAGGCGATCCGCCAGCTGGTCTCCTTCACCTGGCACTACTACCTGGAGCACCCCGAGTTCATCACGCTGCTGAACAGCGAGAACCTGCATTGCGCGGCGCACCTCAAGCGCTCCGAACGCATCCAGGAGATGAACTCGCCGCTGGTGCAGCTGCTGGACGCGGTGCTCGAGCGCGGCCGGCGCGACAAGCTGTTCCGCGCCGGCGTGGACCCGGTGCAACTGTACATCTCGATCGCGTCGCTGTGCTACTTCTATCTCTCGAACAACCACACGCTCTCGGCCATCTTCGGCCGTGACCTGCGTGCGCCCAAGGCCATGGCCCAGCGCCTGTCGCACATGACCGACCTCGTGCTGGGCTACGTGCTGCACTGAGCCTGCGGGCCCCTGCGGCCTTTCCAGACCTCCTTCGGGTATTCACTAGGCAGCGGCGGTTGACGCTGCGGCGCAGCCCTTCCTAAAATCGCTAATTCACTTATTGGTGAATTGATCGATTCAAGACAGCGGCCCCACCGCGCGGAGACAACCGACCATGAAGCAACTCGCACGCACCACCGCCCTTGCGGCGCTCACCTGCCTGGGCGCACTGCTGCCCGGCCTCGCATCCGCGCAGAACGGCTATCCCAGCAAGCCGATCCGCGTGATCGTGCCCTTTGCGGCAGGCAGCACCACCGACATCATTGCCCGCGCCATCGCCGACAAGATGAGCCAGAGCATGGGCCAGACGCTGGTCATCGACAACCGCGGCGGCGCGAGCGGCACCATCGGCCAGCAGGCAGTGGCCACGGCCGCGCCGGACGGCTACACGGTCATGATCCACTCGTCGTCGCACACGGTGAGCCCCTCTACCTTCGCCAAGCTGCCGTTCGACACGGTGGGCGACTTCGCCGGCATCACGCCGATCTCGTCGCTGCCCAACGCGCTGGTGATCTCGCCGGCGAAGAACATCAAGACGCTGCCGCAGCTTTTGGCCGCCGCACGCGCCAAGCCCGGCAGCATGAACTTCGCATCGGCCGGCCAGGGCAGCGCCACGCACCTGAACGCCGAGAAGTTCAAGATGGCCGCGAAGATAGACGCGACCAACATTCCCTTCAAGGGATCGGGCGAGGCCGTCACCGAGGTGCTCTCGGGCCGCGTCGACTACTACTTCTCGCCCATCGCGCCGGTGATAGGCCAGATCAAGGAGGGCCAGCTGCTCGCGCTCGCCGTCGGCTCGCCCAAGCGCGCCGCCGCCCTGCCCGACGTGCCCACCACCAGCGAGGCCGGCGTGCCCGGCTCGGAGTTCAATTTCTGGATCGGGATGATGGCGCCGGCCAAGACGCCGCGCGACATCGTCCACCGCCTGCACGACGAAGTGGCAAAGGCGCTGGCCACGCCCGAGGTGAAGGAGCGCTTTCTCAAGCTGGGCGCCGATGCCTGGACGCTCAAGCCCGAGCAGTTCGACGCCTACATCAAGGACGAGATCGCGAGCAATGCCCAGCTCGTGAAGGCCGCGGGCCTGTCGGTCCAGCAGTAGCAAGCCTCCGTCGACAAGCCCCGAGTCGTCTTCATGCTCCGCAAGCTCCTGCTTTCTCCGGCCCTGCGCCCGTTCCTCTTGATCCTGCTGCTGCTGGTGCTGTGGGACGTGGCGATCCGGCTCTTCAGGATTCCGGCCTACCTGATTCCACCGCCGTGGGAAGTGGTGAAGCAGCTCGTGGCCGAATGGCCGCGCCTGTTGGCCGAGAGCTGGAAGACCACGCTCGCCACGCTCGGCGGCTTCGGCCTGACGATCTTGATCGGCATACCGATTGCGATGGTCATCGCCTACTCGCGGCTGGTCGAGTCGTACGTGTACCCGCTGCTGGTGTTCTCGCAGAGCATTCCCAAGGTGGCGATTGCGCCTCTCTTCGTGGTGTGGTTCGGCTTCGGCATCTTTCCGAAGGTGATCAGCGCGTTCCTGCTGGGTTTCTTTCCGGTGGTGGTGTCGACGGTGATGGGCTTCAAGTCGGTCGAGCCCGACATGCTCGACCTGGCCCGCTCGATGGGCGCGAGCCGGCTGCAGACCTTCTTCAAGATCAGCCTGCCGCAGGCCATGCCCGCGATCTTCAGCGGCCTGAAGGTGTCGGTGACGCTGGCCGTGGTGGGTGCGGTGGTCGGCGAGTTCGTCGGCTCCAACTCGGGCATCGGCTACGTGCTGCAGGTGGCCAACGGCAACTTCGACCTGCCGCTGATGTTTGCCGCGCTCGTGGTGCTGTCGAGCATCGGCGTGATTCTTTTCGTCGCGGTCGACATCGTCGAGCGCGTGATGATTCCGTGGCATGCCTCGCAGCGCCACGCGAACTGAGTTCCTTTCTTCGTCATACCCAGAAAACTCCAGGAGACAACGTCATGAAGAAACTGCTTCCCTCGCTGCTCGCCATCTCGGTCCTTGCCGCGCTCGCCAGCTTTGCCATCGCTCCCGCACATGCGCAGGCCGACAAGCCCAAGGACAAGGACAAGGTCACGCTGATGCTCAACTGGTACCTGTACAGCGAGCATGCGCCCTTCTTCCTCGGCAGGGAAAAGGGCTTCTACGCCGACGAGGGCATCGAGCTGGAGATCCAGGAAGGCCGCGGCTCCGCCGTCACGGCGCAGGCGGTGGCCGCGAAGTCGGCGACCTTCGGCTACATCGACGTCACGACCATGATCAAGGCCGCCGCCAAGGGCGCGCCGCTCAAGTCGACCGGCGTGCTGTTCCAGGTGAGCCCGATGTCGGTCATGGGCTTCAGCGAGAAGAACATCAAGGTGCCCAAGGACATCATCGGCAAGACCGTGGCCGTCACGCCGGGCGACTCGATGTCGCAGATGTGGCCTCTTTTCCTCAAGGTCAACAACATCAAGCCCGAGCAGGTGAAGATCGTCTCGGGCGATGGCCAGACCAAGCTCAATGCGGTGATCAACGGCCAGGCCGACCTGCTGCTGGGCTACGTGATGGACCAGGCCATCAAGCTGCAGGACGCCACCGGCAAGCCCGTGACGCCGATCCGCTTTGCCGACTCGGGCGTGAACCAGATCAGCTCCGGCATCATCGCCAACAAGAACCTGCTGGCCGAGAACCCCGACCTCGTGAAGCGCTTCATGCGCGCATCGACCAAGGCCGCCGAAGCCGCCGAGAAGAGCCCCGAAGCCGCGGTCGACGCCATGCTCAAGGCCAACCCGAAGGCCGGCGTGCGCGACACGCTGATCGTGGGCATGAAGCAGAGCGTGGCGCTCTACCACACGAAGGAAACGGCCAACCAGCGCCCGTTCCGCGTGGCGATGAAGAACGTGAACGACTCGCTCGACCTGCTGGTGCAGTACGGCGGCATGGACGCCTCGACGCGCGGCAAGCCGGAAGACTACGTCACCCTCGACTTTCTCCCGAACTGATCTTTCGTCCGCGCGCCCGCTCGCTGTTGCCACCCCTCACGCACTCCATGTCCCAAGCCAACCTGATCGAAGCGCGCGGCGTCGCCAAAACCTACCAGAGCAAGGACGGCCCGGTCGAGTCGCTGAAGCCGCTCGACTTTGCCATCCGTGAAGGCGAGTTCGTCTCGGTCGTCGGCCCTTCGGGCTGCGGCAAGAGCACGCTGCTCAAGATGGTGGCCGGCCTGCTGCCGATCAGCGGCGGCGAGCTCACGCTGGCGGGCAAGCCGATCAAGGGGCCGCAGAAGGACGTGGGCATCGTGTTCCAGAGCGCGGTGCTGCTGCCCTGGCGCAGTGTGCAGGACAACATCCTGCTGCAGGCCGAGATGCGCCACCTGCCCAAGGCCGCCTCCGAGGCCCGGGCGCGCGAGCTGATGGAGATGGCGGGCCTCAAGGGCTTCGAGGGCAAGTACCCCTGGCAGCTTTCGGGCGGCATGCAGCAGCGCGCGTCGATCTGCCGCGCGCTGCTGCACGACCCCTCGGTGCTGCTGATGGACGAACCCTTCGGCGCGCTCGACGCGATGACGCGCGAGAAGATGAACCTGGAGCTGCAGCGCATCTGGATGGCCTCCAGGAAAACCGTGATGCTGATCACGCACAGCATCCCCGAGGCGATCTTTCTCTCGGACCGCGTGATCGTGATGAGCGAGCGCCCCGGCTCGATCGCCGCGGTCTACGACATCGACCTGCCGCGCCCTCGCACGCTCGACGTCATGGCCTCGGCCGAGTTCGGCGCCTACACCAAAGAGGTGCGCGCGCACTTTTTCTCGCAGGGCATCCTGGACCACTGAGCCGCACCCATGGACGCGCCCCGTTTCCACGTCGAGGAGATCCGGTTTGCCGAGCGCGACGTCGCGCTCAGGCTGCCGTTCCGCTTTGGCGCCGCCACCGTCACGGCCTGCCCGCAGGTCTACGTGCGGGCGCGCATCCGCTTCGAGAACGGCCGCACGGCCGAGGGCTGTGCGGCCGAGATGATGGTGCCCAAGTGGTTCGACAAGAACCCGGCGCTCACCAACGAGCAGAACTTCGAGCAGCTTCGCTTTGCGCTGCGCGATGCGCGCGAAGCCTATCTGGCCGAGGACGAAGCGCAGACCGCCTGGACGCACTTCGCATCGAACTACGCCGCGCTGCAGGCCCGCGCGAAGTCCAAGGGCCTGCAGGCGCTGGTGGCGAGCTACGGCCCCGCGCTGATCGACCGCGCGCTGATGGATGCGCTGTGCCTGCACATGGGCCAGAGCTTTGCCGCGGCGATGAGCGCCAACCTGTGCGGCATCGATGTTGCGGGCAGCGGGCTGGCCGACGATCTCGCGGGCTTCGGCATGCCCGGCTTCCTGGCCGGCCGATCGCCGCGCGCGCGCATCGCGGCGCGCCACACGGTCGGCTTGGCCGATGCCATCGACGACAGCGACCCGCTGCCCGATGCACCGGCCGACGGCCTGCCCACCACGCTGGCCGCGGCGGTGCAACGCTACGGCCTTACGCATTTCAAGCTCAAGCTCTGCGGCCACACGGCGCAGGACATCGCGCGCCTGGAGCGCATCGCCCGCGTGATCGATGGCCACGCGCAACTCGTGACGCTCGACGGCAACGAGCAGTACGCCGATGCCGGCGACTTCGCCGTCTTTCTCGACCGCATGCTGTCGACGCCCGTGCTGTGGAAGCTCGCGCAGAAGACGGCCTTCGTCGAACAGCCGATCCGCCGCGATGCCGCCCTGCAGCGCAACGTGGCGGCACTGGGCAAGCGCATTCCCCTGCTCATCGACGAATCCGACGCCACGCTCGATGCCTTCGTGCAGGCCCGTGCGCTGGGCTACACCGGCGTGTCGAGCAAGAGCTGCAAGGGCTTCTACAAGTCGGTGGTCAATGCGGCGCGCTGCGCGCACTGGAACGCTTCCGAGAAAGCGGACCGCTTTTTCCTGTCCGGCGAAGACCTGACCATGCAGGCCGGCATCGGCGTGCAGCAGGACCTCGCGCTGGTCGGCTGGCTCGGCCTCTCGCATGTCGAGCGCAACGGACACCATTACGTCAACGGCCTTGCGGCCGTGCCCGAGGCGGAGCAGCAGGCCTTGCTGAAGCTGCATCCCGGCCTCTACGAACCGAGCGACGGCGCCGTGCGCCTCGCCATCCGCGGCGGACAGCTAGCCCTGTCGCCGCTCGCCACCGCGCCCGGCTTTGCCACCGGCAAGCCCGGCGCCGGCATCTCGTGGGACGCCATGCGTTCCGTCTATTGAAGCACCCCTCTCGCATCCCAAGGAAGAAAACGATGGCCACCCAACGACTCGGAATCATCATGCACGGCGTCACCGGCCGCATGGGCATGAACCAGCATTTGATCCGCTCCATCTGCGCGATCCGCGCCCAAGGCGGCGTCACGCTGTCGAATGGCGACAAGGTGATGCCCGACCCGATCCTCATCGGCCGCAACGCCGAGAAGATGGAAGCGCTCGCCAAGGCCCACAACATCGCGCGCTGGGGCACCGACCTGGACGCGGCGCTCGCCAACAAGGACGACACGATCTTCTTCGACGCCGGCACCACGCAGATGCGCCCGACGCTGCTGGCCAAGGCGATCCGCGCCGGCAAGCACGTGTACTGCGAAAAGCCCATCGCCACCAATCTCAATGAGGCCGTCGAGATCGCGCGCCTGGCGGAAGGCTCGGGCCTGAAGCACGGCGCGGTGCAGGACAAGCTGTTCCTCCCGGGCCTGCGCAAGCTCGACATGCTGCGCCGCGCGGGCTTCTTCGGCCGCATGCTCAGCGTGCGCCTGGAGTTCGGCTACTGGGTGTTCGAGGGCGACCTGCAGCCGATCCAGCGTCCGAGCTGGAACTACCGCAAGGAAGACGGCGGCGGCATGATCCTGGACATGATGTGCCACTGGCGCTACGTGCTGGACAACCTGTTCGGCGAAGTGAAGTCTGTGTCGTGCATTGGCGCGACCCACATCCCCAGGCGCTGGGACGAGGCCGGCAAGCCCTACGAGGCCACCGCCGACGACGCGGCCTACGCCACCTGCGAGCTCACGGGCCATAACGGCGAGCCGGTGATCGCGCAGATCAACATGAGCTGGGCGACGCGCGTGCGCCGCGACGACCTCGTGACCTTCCACGTCGACGGCACCGACGGTTCGGCCGTGGCGGGCCTGTCGAGCTGCCGCGCGCAGTCGCGCGTGGCCACGCCGCGGCCGGTGTGGAACCCGGACGAGAAGCAGATGATGAATTTCTTCGACCAGTGGCAGGAGATTCCGGATTCGCAGGTCTACGACAACGGCTTCAAGATCCAGTGGGAGCACTTCATCCGCCACGTGGTCGAGAACGAGCCCTACAAGTGGACCTTGCCCGAAGGCGCCAAGGGCGTGCAATTGGTCGAGGCTGCGCTCGAATCGTGGAAGGGCCGCCGCTGGGTCGACGTGCCTGCGCTGAAGGTCTGAAGAAGAAGCACAAGCCATGGCATTGACGCTGAACCTTCCCACCGCGAGCGGCGCGCTCGCGCCTTACGCCCTGCGCGGCACCGCGCCGGTGAAGCCCGATGCGGGCATCAAGTTCAACCGCATCGCCTACTCGGCCGCGCACGTGGTGGCCGACCCGCTGGCCGCGGTCGACCCCTGGCTGCAGGCCGCCGTCGACTGGGACGCGACCATCGCCTACCGCCGCCACCTGTTCTCGCTGGGCCTGGGCGTGGCCGAAGCCATGGACACCGCGCAGCGCGGCATGGGCCTGGACTGGCCGACCTCGCTCGAGCTGATCCGCCGCTCGCTCGATGCCGCGAAGGACGTGCCCGGCGCGCTGGTCGCCTCGGGCTGCGGCACCGACCACCTGAACCTCGACGAGGTGAAGAGCGTCGACGACGTGATCCGCGGCTACGAAGAGCAGATGGCGGCGATCGAGGCGCTCGGCGGCAAGCTGATCGTGATGGCGAGCCGTGCGCTCGCGCGCGTGGCCAGGAGCCCTGCCGACTACGAGCGCGTGTACGACCGCATCCTGTCGCAGGCCAGGCAGCCGGTGGTGCTGCACTGGCTGGGCGAGATGTTCGATCCGGCGCTGGCCGGCTACTGGGGCACGAAGGACACCGACGCCGCGATGGACACCGCGATCGGCATCATCGCGGCGCACCCCGACAAGGTCGACGGCATCAAGATTTCTCTGCTCGACAAGGACAAGGAAATCGCGATGCGCCGGCGCCTTCCGCCCGGCGTTCGCATGTACACGGGCGACGACTTCAACTACGCCGAGCTGATCGCCGGCGACGGCTTCGGCCGCGAGCCCACGCACGGCAAGAGCGACGCGCTGCTGGGCATCTTCGACGCCATCGCGCCGGCTGCGAGCGCGGCGCTGGGTGCACTGGCCCAAGGCAATACGGAAAAATTCCACGCGATCCTCGGCCCGACGGTGCCGCTGTCGCGCCACATCTTTGCGGCGCCCACGCGCTTCTACAAGACCGGCGTGGTGTTCATGGCCTGGCTCAACGGCCACCAGAAGCACTTCACGATGGTGGGCGGCCAGCAGAGCACGCGTTCGCTGCAGCACTTCGCCGAGCTGTTCCGGCTGGCCGACGCGGCCAACCTGCTGGAGCAGCCGGAACTGGCGGTGCGGCGCATGAAGACGCTGCTTGCGCTGCACGGCGTGGACAATTGATCGAAGCCATGCGCGATTTCTCGCAGAACCACGACTGGCTGTCGATCAACACCGCCACCATCCGCAAGCAACTGGGCGCCGAGGTGCCGCTCGACCGCATCATCGACCAGTGCGCCGAACGCGGCATCCGCGCGATCAGCCCCTGGCGCGACCAGGTGGCGGCCGTCGGGCTCGACAAGATCGCAAAGCAGCTGAAGGCGCACGGCATCGGCCTGTCGGGCTACTGCCGCGGCGGCTTCTTTCCGGCGGCGAATGCGGCGGGCCTCCAGGCCGCGCTCGACGACAACCGCCGCGCCATCGACGAGGCCAAGACGCTCGATGCGCCTTGCCTCGTGCTGGTGGTCGGCGCCCTGCCCGGCGCGCTCGAAGGCAAGGCCGCCTACAAGGACATCGCCCGCGCGCGCGGCGAGGTGCGCGACGGCATTGCCGCATCGCTCGAATACGCACGCGAAGTCGGCATGCCGCTGGCCATCGAGCCGCTGCATCCCATGCAGGCGGCCGACCGCGCCTGCATCAACACGCTCGAACACGCGCTCGACATCTGCGACGAGCTCGATGCGGGCAAGAGCGGCATGCTGGGTGTGGCGCTGGACATCTATCACGTGTGGTGGGATCCGAAGCTGCAGCAGCAGATCGCGCGCGCCGGCCGCGAGCGGCTGCTGGCGTACCACGTCTGCGACTGGCTCACGCCCACGCGCGACCTGCTCTCGGACCGCGGGATGATGGGCGACGGCGTGGTCGAGCTCAAGAAGATCCGCGGCTGGGTCGAGGACGCGGGCTTCGCGGGGTTCAGCGAAGTCGAGATCTTTTCGAATCTCGACTGGTGGCAGCGGGCCGGCAGCGAAACGCTCGACGTGTGTATCGAACGGCACAGGCAAGCCGTCTAGCAAAAGTATTCGGAGCTTTTGTTCGGGGCGCGTGCACAGCTGATCAACGACTGCTCCGTATAACGCTCCCGCCGATCGGGTGCCTTGCGCAGCGAAATCAAGGGGGAGGCCGAAGGCCGGAGGACATTCGCGGAGCAAGGTACCCCGTCGGCGGGAGCGCGCCCTGAACAACAAGGCCCCTAAAACAGCAGCGCCCACTTGTGCTGCAATCCGCCCCATGGCCACCCCGACCCTCGACGACCTGCGCCGCTACGCCATCGCGCGCACCCTCTTCAAGCCGACCACGCTGCCGGGCGCAATTCGCCGGCTCGGCTTCGTTCAGGCCGACCCGATCCGCGCCCCTGCGCGCGCACAGGACCTGACCTTGCGCCACCGCGTGAAGGACTACCGCGCGGGCGATCTCGAAAGCCGCTACACCCGACTTGCCATTGAGGAAGACTGCCTCGTCAACTACGGCTTTCTGCCGCGCGAGCACTTGGCGCTGATGCATCCGCGCGAAGCCAGGCAGCCCTGGGACGCGGACACCCGCCGCAAGGCCGCTGACGTGCTGGCCTTCGTGCGCGAACGCGGGCCCGTGCATCCGCGTGAAGTCGAACAGCACTTTGCACACGGCAGCGTCAAGAACTACTGGGGCGGCTCGAGCAATGCGACGACGCGGCTGCTCGATGGCCTGCACTACCGCGGCATGCTGCGCGTGGTGCGGCGCGACAGCGGCACGCGCGTCTACGAGGCCGTGACGCATGTGCCGGCCGACGACAGCCCCGCCGGCCGCGCGCAACGCGCCGCCGCGCTGATCGACCTGGTGGTACGCAAGTACGCGCCGCTGCCGGCCGCGAGCCTGACGTACCTCGTGCGGCTGCTCGGCTACGGCGCGCCGCATCTGTCGGCGCAGACGCAGGCCGCGCTGCGCCTCGCACGCGACGAACGGCTCGCAAGCTGCCGCATCGACGGCACCACCTGGTACTGGCCCGGCGATGAAAACCCGGCCTCGCGGCGCCATGCGCCCGATGAAGAAGTGCGCCTGCTCGCGCCCTTCGACCCCGTGGTGTGGGACCGCCGCCGCTTCGAGCTGCTGTGGGGCTGGACGTACAAGTTCGAGGCCTACATGCCGGCGCCGAAGCGGCAGTTCGGCTACTACGCGCTGCCTCTGCTCTGGCACGAGCGCGTGATCGGCTGGGCCAATATCACTGCACCCGAAGGCCGGCTGCAGCCCGCCTTCGGCTACGCCGGCGGCAAGCCACCCCGCGATGCGCTGTTCCGCGCGGCGCTCGACGACGAACTGCATCGCATGACGCAGTTCCTCGCGAAGCGCTGAGCCGTACGCACCCGCGCGCGGCGAAAATCCCCGCGCCGCCGAAGGTCTGGCGCGCGGGCGACAAGCAGCGCCGCCGTCCGCTCCTAGAATCGCACCGTCGTCCGGCATGCCGGACGGCAAGCGTTCTCAGGGCGGGGCGAAACTCCCCACCGGCGGTAATGGCGGCTTCTTCGAAAGAGGGGCCGCACGAGCCCGCGAGCGCCCAAGGCCTGCAATGGGCTGCGGGGTCAGCAGATTTCGGTGCAATTCCGAAGCCGACGGTCACAGTCCGGATGAAAGAGAGCGCGAAATGCGGGCCGGCCCGCGCGCCTTGCAATGGCGCGCATGCTGCCCTGCGGTTTCGTGCGCCCTGATTCAGGAAACCTGCTTTCAAGAGGCACACCATGAGTCAGATCAACGACCTTCCCCTTTCCGCCGTCAACGCGCCGGGCAAGCCGCGCGGCGAGCGCATTGCCTTTGTCGAGGCGCAATGGCATTCCGACATCGTCCACCAGGCGCGCGACGCCTTCCTTGCCGAGATGGAGCGGCTCGGCGTGGCGCGCGAGCTGATCGACATCTTCGACGTGCCCGGCGCCTTCGAGATTCCGCTGCATGCCAAGCGGCTTGCCAACTCGGGCAAGTACGCGGCCATCGTGGGCTGCGCGCTGGTTGTGGACGGCGGCATCTACCGCCACGAGTTCGTGGCCGGCACCGTGGTCAGCACGCTGATGTCGCTGCAGCTCGAGACCGACGTGCCGATTTTTTCAGCCGTGCTCACACCGCACCACTTCCACGAGCATGTGGAGCACCGCAAGTACTTCCACCGCCACTTCGCCGTCAAGGGCACCGAAGTGGCCGAGGCCTGCGTGAAGACGCTCGAAGGCCTGAAGAAGGTCGACGCCTTGCTGGCCACTGCGTGACAAGCGGCACGCTGCTGCAGTAATCTGGGCGGATGACTTCTTCATCCGCCTCGAACGACCGCTACACCCTCTACGGCGCGCCCGGCTCGGGCGCCACGCCGGTCCATGCGGCGCTGACGCTGATCGGCGCGCAGGTCGAGACCGTCGATGTCTCGCCCTGGGAGAGCGACTCCGAGCGCGAGCGCATGGCGGGCGTCAACCCGATGCAGCAGGTGCCCGCGCTCGTGCTGCCGTCGGGCGAGTTGATGACCGAGAGCGCGGCCATGCTGATCTGGCTTGGCGACCGCTATCCGGAAGCCGGGCTCTGCCCCGCGCCCGGCGATCCGCTGCGTGCGCGCTACCTGCGCTGGATGGTCTACCTGCCGGCGGCCATCTACTCGCTGTTCTGGGTGCGCGACGAACCCACGCGCCTCACGCCCGACCCGGCCGCGCAGGCCGTGATG
Organism: Variovorax sp. 05T418; assembly: GCF_056396385.1. Classification (NCBI taxonomy): domain Bacteria; kingdom Pseudomonadati; phylum Pseudomonadota; class Betaproteobacteria; order Burkholderiales; family Comamonadaceae; genus Variovorax; species Variovorax sp. 05T418. The sequence continues at coordinate 110,350 of NZ_JBFTLJ010000004.1, forward strand.
CTCGAACGCACGGCCGAGCGCATTGCGCACTGCTGGCACCTGATGGACACGCAGATCGACGAGCCCTCGCCCTACCTGCTCGGCGAGAAGATCAGCATGCTCGACCTCTACGTGACCGTGCTGTCGCGCTGGACGCCGCGGCGCAGGCGTTTCTACCGCGTGGCGCCGCGCATGGCGCAGGTGGTGCGGCGCGTGGATGCCGATCCGCGCCTGGCCGATTTCTGGGCAGCGCGCTTCCCCTTCTCGATGGACCAGGAAACACAGAAAGACTGACGACGACACCATGGCCGCACGCACCCCGACCACCGACTACCCGATGACCATCTTCCACAAGCCCAACTGCAGCACCTCGCGCAACGTGCTGGGCCTGATCCGCGAGAGCGGCGTGGAACCCGAGATCGTCCTGTACCTGGAAACGCCGCCCTCGAAGAAGAAGCTGCGCGAGCTGGCCAAGGCCATGGGCCTGGGCGCGCGCGACCTGCTGCGCACCAAGGAAGCGCCCTACGAAGAACTGAAGCTGGCCGATCCGAAATGGAGCGACGACCAGCTGTTCGACTTCATCGCCGCGAACCCGATCCTGCTGCAGCGCCCGATCGTCGTCTCGCCGCGCGGCACGCTGATGTGCCGGCCCTGGGAGCGCGTGCGCGAGATCCTGCCCACGGCTTGAGGCGAAATCCGCGGGAGATCAGGCCGAGGCCGGCACCAGCGCCGTGCGGCGCACCCGCGTCACGTTGAAGGCACTGGCAATCAGCACGGCCTGCACCAGCGCCAGGCCGGCGATCACGCTCGCGTACTGGCCATGGTCCATCAAGCGGCCGAACACCAGCGGCGCGAGCGCCTGGCCGATGTCCAGGCCCGCATACACCACGCCGTAGACGCGGCCGGTGGCATTGGGCGGCGTCGAGCGCTTGACCAGCAGGTCGCGCGAAGGGCCGGCAACGCCCGACACGAAGCCCATGGCGCCGAACAGCACCGGCACCATCACCGGCGGAAACTGCGCAAAGGCCAGCACCAGCGCCAGCGCGGCCGCCACCCCGAAGCCGATGCCCACGATGCGTTCGCAGCGCGACGGATCCGAGGCCAGGAAGCCGCCCGCCACCATGCCGGCCGCGCTTGCCACCATGTAGACCGTGAGGCACACCGCCACCAGCGCCACCGGCACCGCGTGCAGGTGGCCCGCCGCCGCCGGCGCGAAGGTCTGCACCACGCTGATCACGGCGGCATAGAAGAAAAAGAAGCCGAAGCACATCCACACGGCCGGAATGCGCAGGAAGTCGAACTCGCCGCCGACGGGTGCCGGCTCGCCATGCCCGGTGGCCTTGTGCACCGCCTTCACGTCCAGCGCCAGCACGCCGCGGTAGGCCCAGAGCACCAGCAGCACCACGATGGCCAGCGCACCGGCCGAAGCCAGCGCCACGCGCCATGAGAAGGCGATGGCGATCGGCACCACGAAGGCCGGCGCCAGCGCCCAGCCCAGGCTGCCGGTGATGCCGTGCACGCTGTAGGCGTGGCCCAGGCGGGTCGGCGCCACCTTGCGGTTGAAGAGCGTGTAGTCGACCGGGTGGAACACGCCGTTGCCGATGCCGCCCACGACGGCGCACAGCAGCAGCATCCAGTAGCTCTGGGCCAGCGCATAGCCGAAGGCCGCCAGGGCCAGCGCGCCCAGCCCCACGAACAGCACCGGCCGCGGACCCAGCTTGTCGACGATGAAGCCCGAGGCCGCCTGCACGATGCACGAGACCACGAAGAACACCGTCAGCACCGCGCCCAGCTCGGTGTAGCTCACGTTGAACGCGTCTTTCAGCCAAGGGAACAGCGGCGCCAGGATCAGCTGGCTGAAGTGGCTGATGGCATGGGCCAGGCCGACCAGGCCGATGAGCTGTGCGTCGCCGCGCAAGCTGGTGGAAGGAGTGGCTGTCGGGGAGGAAGTGGAAGACATGGATTGCTACAAAAAACCGGGCAGGCACCGATGCTATGCCCGCTGGCCGCGGCAGAATGGCGATACAGCGACAACATTTGTCGAAACCATGCCAAGCGCCGTTTCACTCCCTTCCCCGGTCACCAGCGTCGCCTCGCTCACGCCGCATCTCTACGCACCCGACGCGGTCAGGCCGCTGCGCGCCAAGGAACATTTCCTGAGCGCCGACACCTTCGTCGAGCTGCACCAGCACCCGTGGCCGCAGCTCACCTTTTCGACCCGCGGCGTGATCCGGCTCAGCACGCAGGACGGCAGCTACATCGTGCCGCCCTCGCGCGCGGTCTGGGTGCCGGCCAACATGCCGCACAGCATCATGCTGATCGAGGATGCCGAGCTGCGTACCGTGTATCTGCATGCTTGGCTCGGCCCGCCCTGGGAAAAATGCGAGGTGCTCGAGATCAGCCCGCTGCTGCGCGCGCTGATGCTCGCACTCGACACCACGCCCGACGGCCTGCCGCCGGCCGACCCGCACGCGCCGCAGCGCGAACGCATGATCGCGCCGCTGCTGGTGGACGAGCTCGAGCGCGCCACGCAGATCCGCATCGACGTGCCGCTGCCGTCCGACAAGCGGCTGCGCCAGCTGTGCGAGACGCTGCTGCGCAACCCGGCCGACCGCGCCACGCTGGCCGAGCGCGCCGCCGCCATCGGCGCCAGCGAGCGCACCGTGGCGCGGCTGTTCCGCGACCAGCTCGGCATGAGCTGGCAGCAGTGGCGGCAGCAGGCCGTGATGGCGCATGCGCTGCCGCTGCTGGCGCGCGGCATGGCCGTGAGCCAGGTGGCCGCGGCCAGCGGCTATGCCACCGACAGCGCGTTCTGCGCCATGTTCAAGGCCGCCACCGGACGCTCGCCCACTTCCTTCCAGCACAAGAAGCGATCCGCCGCGCTCGCCTGAAGCTCGCCTCGATGCCGCCACGCCGTCACGGCGCTCTGGCAAGATCGGCCGGCCGACGAAAACCACGGACCTCCGACCCACCTGCCCATGGCGCCCCTTCCGCGAACGCACAGCCCCCAGACCTGGACCGCAGACATCGGCGCGCGCATTCGCCGCCTTTTCTGGCTCAAGGCGATCGGCACCACGATCTTCACCTGGCTCTTCTTCATCGGCTACTTCCACATGCTGCGCAACCCGGCCTACCCGGTCGTGGTGATGCCGCTCACGGCGCTGGACCACCTGATTCCGTTCCAGCCCTACACGCTGGGCGCCTACCTCTCGCTGTGGTTCTACGTGGGCATCGCGCCCGGCCTGCAGCCCAACTTCCGCGAGCTGGTGGTGTACGGGCTGTGGATCGGCGCGCTGTGCCTGACGGGGCTGGGCCTCTTCTACTTCTGGCCGACGCAGATACCGCCGCTGGCCATCGACGTGTCGGGCTATCCCGGCTTTGCGATGCTGCAGGGCGTGGACGCCGCGGGCAACGCCTGCCCCTCGATGCACGTGGCGGTGGCCATCTTCACGGCCATCCGGCTGGACCATGTGCTGCGCGAGGCGCGCACGCCGGTCTTCCTGCGCCTTGCCAACTGGCTGTGGTTTGCCGCCATTGCGTATTCGACATTGGCCGTCAAGCAGCACGTGGTGCTCGACGCGCTGGCCGGCGCGCTGCTGGGAATGGCCTTCGCGCTTCCTTCGCTGCGTTGGCGGCCGGAGGGCATGCGCCGGAGCAATACCCTGGTGGGAGCGGATATCATTGGCCATCACTGACCCACAAGCCGAGCGAGGAAGGGGTCGATCCCATGGCGCGCCCCGAGGGCGGCGATCGATCAGCGGCCGGCACACGACAACAGGCATCGCACGATGAGTTCGCTGAAGGAATTGCAGGACCTGATCCACGAGAAGTACGGTATCGAACCGTCCAAGCTCGACCCCAACGCATCGATGCGCGAAACCGGCGGGCTCGACTCGCTGGCATTGGCCGAGTTCCTGTTTGCCATCGAAGACCACTTCGGCATCACCATGCCCGATGAAGACGCCAACATCGACACGCTGAACGAACTCGCGGTGCTGGTCGACAAGGTCAGGGCCGCGAAGACAGCGTGAAGCACGAGGTCTGCGTCACCGGCCTGGGCGTCGTGGCGCCGCACGGCGACGAGCCCGGCGCGCTGTTCCAGGCCCTGCTCGACGGCCGGTCGGCCATCCGGCCGGTCTTCCCCGAACTGCCCAAGCCCGCCGCCGCCGCCACGGTGGACTTCGACGAAACACGCTGGTTCACCAAGCTGCAGCTCGCCGGCGTCGACCGCGTGAGCCAGCTCGCGGTGGCCGCCGCCGACCTCGCGCTGCGCGATGCCGGCCTTGCCGCCCACAACGACGCCGATCCTGAACGCATCGGCATCTATGCCGGCTGCGGCATGGGCGGCGCCGCGGCGCTCGAAGCCGCCTACCGCGGCAACGGGCGGGTCTCGCCGCTCACCATTCCCGCCTTCATGCCCAACGCGCCCGCCGCCCACGTGGCCATGCGCCAGGGCGTGCAGGGGCCGGTGCTGACCTACTCGGTCGCCTGCGCCTCGTCGTCGGTGGCCATTGCCGAAGCGGCCAAGGCCATCGAGCGCGGCGAAGTCGACATGGCCATTGCCGGCGGCAGCGAAGCGCTGATCGTGCCGGGCGTGGTGCTGGCCTGGCAGGCCATGCAAACCCTGGCCAGCTTCCAGCCCGGCGAAGCGGCCGGCGCGGTGCGGCCCTTTGCGAGCGACCGCAGCGGCTTTGCGCTGGGCGAAGGCGCGGCCTTCCTGGTGCTCGAATCCGCCGAACGCGCACGCAGCCGTGGCGCCCGCAGCTACGCCACGCTGGCCGGCTGGGGCCTCGGCAGCGACGCCACCCATCTCACCAAGCCCGACGCACCCGGCCAGGCGCGCGCGCTGCGCCAGGCGCTGCGCCAGGCCGGCCTCCAGCCGCGCGACGTGGGCTACTGCAATGCGCACGGCACGGCCACGCGCATCGGCGACGTGGTCGAGCGCAATGCGCTGGCGGATGTGTGGGGCGATGACCTGGACAGCCTGCGCGTCAGCTCCACCAAGGCGCTGCACGGCCACATGCTCGGCGCCGCGGGTGCCATCGAGGCGCTCATCACGGTGCTGGCGCTGCACCGCCGCCAGTTGCCGCCGAACGCGAACTGCAGCGAGGTCGATCCGGCCTGCAGCCTGAACCTCGTCACGCAGCACGACACCAGCGCGCCCAACATCGAGGCGGCCATGAGCAACTCCTTCGCATTCGGCGGCACGAATTCCGTGCTGCTCTTCCGCCGCGCGTGAAACCGGGGTTCCGTCGGGGGTATGCTGACGATGGAATCTTCATTCAATCACCTCGACAAACGGGAGTTCGTCATCATGCGTTTTCGCACCGCACTGATTTCCATCGCGCTGGTTGCGGCCAGTGTCTCGGCCTCGGCCCAGTCGGACCTGCTCGGCAAGCTCAAGGACCAGATGGGCTCCTCGGGCGGCGGCGCTGCCCTCGGCGAGAACCTCGGCTTCAAGATGCCCGCGATCGGCTCCAGCACCATGGGCAATGCGGCCGGCGTGCTGCAGTACTGCGTCAAGAACAACTACCTGGGCGGCGACGCGGCCTCGGTGAAGGACAAGCTGCTGGCCAAAATCACCGGCCAGAAGCAGCAGGAAACCGGCTTCGCGAGCGGCGCCAAGGGGCTGCTCAAGGGCGGCGACGGCAAGACGCTCAACTTGAAGATGCTCTCCTCGAAGGTGAAGGAAAAAGCCTGCGACTACGTGCTCAAGAACGCGAGCTCGCTGGTCTAGGGCCTGTTAACGCTATGGAAGGGGTCGCGAAGCTCGCCACAGCCCGCCCATCAAGGCGCGTGACGCCGTGCGTGCGTCCGCACGCACAAGGAGCGCAACGCCGAGGGGCGGGCTGTGGCGAGCTTCCCTTCGGGTTGCTTCGCCAAGGGGCCGTCTGCGGCGTTGCCCGCGCTTGCAAGGCCAAAGCCTTGCTGCGCCCGGGCGCCTTGCATCCAGCCCCTTGGCGAAGCAACGCGATCCCCTTCCATAGCGTTAACAGGCCCTAGTTGCTCTCCCATGCGCGCGGCCCGAATGGCCGCGCAGGTTTCCCTCTGCGGTGGCGCAGGACAATCGCCAGCAAGCCACCCACCATCCATGAATCCGGCAGCCACCCCCTCCTCCGCTTCTTCCTCCCTGCGCCAGCGCATCGCGCGCTGGGTTCCCTGCCTGGCCTGGCCCCGTCCGTCCGCGGCGCTGCTGCGCAACGAGGCCATGGCGGGCATCACGGTGGCGCTGATGGTGCTTCCGCAGGGCGTGGCCTATGCGGCACTGGCGGGCATGCCGCTGGTCACCGGCGTGTATGCGGCGCTGTTCCCGGCGCTCATCGCGGTGATCTTCAGCTCGTCGCAGCGGCTGTCGGTCGGGCCCACGGCGCTCACCAGCCTGCTGGTGGGCGCATCGCTCGCGCCGCTGGCGGTGCCCGGCAGCGCCGAATGGGTGGAAATGGCGGTGTGGCTCACGCTGATGTCGGGCGCGATCCAGATCGTGCTGGGCATCGGGCGCTTCGGCTGGCTGCTGCGGCTGGTCAACTCGCCGGTGCTGATCGGCTTCACGCAGGGCGCGGCGGTGCTGATCGCCATCTCGCAGCTGCCGGCGCTGCTCGGCTTCACGGGGCGCACCCTTCCCCAGGTGCTGCAGGGCGGGCCGCCGCCGGACCTGGTCGCCATTGCCTTCGGGCTCGGCAGCATCGCCGTGCTGTGGCTCGGCAAGCGGCTCGCGCCGCGCTTCCCGACCACCATGGCACTGGTGGCGGGCGCCGCGGCCATCAGCTGGAGCATCGACTACGCACTGCGCGGCGGTGCCGTGGTGGGCAGCCTGCCTTCGGGCCTGCCTTCTTTCTACTGGCCGGGCCTGCTGCCGCTGAACACGTTCAGCGCGCTGGTGCTGCCCGCGCTGATGATCACGCTCGTGAGCTTTCTCGAAACCGCGTCGAGCGCCAAGGTCGACAATGCGCGCGCCGGCACGCTCTGGAACGAAAACCAGGACCTGATCGGCCAGGGCCTGGCCAAGCTGGCCTCGGGCTTCACGGGCGCCTTTCCCACCAGTTCCTCGTTCTCGCGCTCGGCCATCACGCTGTATGCGGGCGCCCAGACCGGCTGGGCCACGCTGTTCAGCGTGGTGGTGGTGGCCGGCGCGCTGCTGTGGCTGATGCCGCTGCTCTATCACGTGCCGCAGGCGGTGCTGGCGGCGGTGGTGGTCACGGCCATCCTGGGGCTGGTCAAGCCGGCGAGCTTCGTCGCGCTCTGGCGCGTGTCGCGCATCGAGGCTGGCATTTCGTTCGGCACCTTCGTGCTGACCATTGCCACGGCGCCGAGCATCTACTGGGGCGTGCTGGGCGGCCTGCTCGCGAGCCTGGCGCATTACATGTACCGCCACCTGCATCCGCGCATCATCGAGGTGGGCCTGCATCCCGACGGCAGCCTGCGCGACCGCAAGCTATGGAAGCTGCCGCCGCTGGCACCACAGCTCTATGCGCTGCGCATGGATGCCGAGCTCGACTTCGCCTCGGCCTCCACGCTCGAACGCGCGCTCACGACCGCGCTGGCCGAGCGCCCCGAACTCACCGACGTGTGCCTTTTTGCGCAGCCCATCAACCGCATCGACATCACGGGCGCCGAAGTGTTCGGCTCGATCCGCCGGATGATGGAAGCCAAGGGCGTACGCCTGCACCTGAGCGGCCTGAAGCTGCCGGCCATGCAGGTGCTGGAGCGCGCTGGCCTGCTCGCGCCGGGGCCGATGCTGTTCAGCTACCGCACCGACGGCGAGGCGCTGGCGGCGCTGACGCAGCAGCAGGCCGAAGTTCCGCCGCTGCCGGTGCCGGAGGGCGACGACGGCGGCTGAACACGTCAGCGCGCCGTGACGAAAGGCTCCACCGAGGCCGACTTGATCTCGTAGCCGCTCACGCCCATGTCCACGGAGGAATAGCGCGCCGCCTTCAGCAGGCCGCTCACGTGCACCGTGTCCATCGCATGCAGGCCCTTCACGGTATCGGCCGCGACCACGTGCACGATCTGGTTGGCGGGCGGCGGCGGGGTGTGGATGCAGGCGCCGAAGTAAGGCACCAGCAGGAACTCGCGGATGCCGCCCTGCGTGTTGTCCAGCGGAACGACAAAACCCGACAGGCGCGCCGCCGTGCCGTCGAGCGCCACGTTGACCGGCGCGTTGTCCCAGACGGCGCGCATCTCGTCCAGCATCTGGATCGCGCGCGGGTCGTTGTCGCGCAGCGACTCCAGGCTCAGGTTGCGGTAGCGCTTGGTCGGGTCCCAATCCTTGGGAACGAGCGCTTCCCACTTGAGTTCCTGCACGGCACCCGCCGGCGCTGCGCCGCTGCCCGCGGCCGGCCCGCAGCCCGCCAGGGCAGCGGCCCCCAGCGCCAGCAGGAAGGCCGGCAAAGCGCGGCGGAAGAAGGCTCTCATGCTGTCCATTGTGCTTGCGGCCGGTGTCCGCCGCCTTAGCGGGGCCTTAAGCGCCGGCCAGCCAGCCGGTCAGTCCCGCACCGGCCCGCGCAGGTTCTTGATCTGCGAGCGCTGGCTCTTGCCTTCGAGCCGGCGCTGCTTCGAACCGTAGGTGGGCTTGGTGGCGCGCCGCACGCGCGGCGGCGTGGCCACGCTGTCGACCACCTCCTGCAGCCGCGCGAGCGCATCGGCGCGGTTCATTTCCTGCGTGCGGTGCTGCTGCGCCTTCAGCACGAAGACGCCCTCCTGCGTGATGCGGCTGTCGCGCAGCGCGAGCATCCGCTCCTTCACGTCGGCGGGCAGCGAGCTCGCATGGATGTCGTAGCGCAGGTGCACCGCGCTCGACACCTTGTTGACGTTCTGGCCGCCCGCGCCCTGCGCGCGGATGGCGCTGAACTCGACCTCGTCGGGGTCGATCAGGATGGGTGGGCGGAGCATGCCCGCAAGTGTGCCTTCAAACGCGTTCGAACACGGCGGCGATGCCCTGTCCGCCGCCGATGCACATCGTGACCAGCGCATAGCGCCCGCCGGTGCGGTGCAGTTCGGCAATCGCCTTCGTGGTGATGATCGCGCCGGTCGCACCCACGGGGTGGCCCAGCGAAATGCCCGAACCGTTCGGGTTCACCTTGGCCGGGTCGAAGCCCAGCTCCTTGATGACCGCGCAGGCCTGCGCCGCGAAGGCTTCGTTCGACTCGATCACGTCGAAGTCGGCGACCTTCAGCCCGGTGCGCTCCAGCACCTTGCGCGTGGCCGGCACCGGGCCGATGCCCATGTACGCGGGCTCCACGCCGGCGTGCGCATAGCCGACCAGGCGCGCCAGCGGCTTCAGGCCCCGCGCCTTGACGCTCTCGCCGCTGGCCAGCACCACGGCGGCCGCACCATCGTTGATGCCCGAGGCATTGCCGGCCGTCACGAGGCCGTCCTTCTTGAACGCGGGCTTCATCTTCGAGAGCGTCTCGGCGGTGGTGTCGGCGCGCACATGCTCGTCGGTGTCGAACAGCACGACGCCCTTGCGCGTCTTCACCTCGACCGGGACGATCTGCGCCGTGAAGCGGCCCGCCGCAATGGCCGCCGCCGCGCGCTGCTGGCTGGTGGCGGCCAGCTCGTCCATCTGCTCGCGCGTGATGCCGTAGCGCGCCGCCACGTTCTCGGCCGTGATGCCCATGTGGATCTTCTCCCACGGGTCGTGCAGGATGCCCAGCATGTAGTCGACCAGCACCGCATCGCCCATGCGTGCGCCGTAGCGCGCGGATGTGTCGAAGTAAGGCCCGCGGCTCATCGATTCCGAGCCGCCGCCGATGGCGATGTCGCAGTCGCCCAGCGCAATGGCCTGCGCGGCCGACACGATCGCCTGCAGGCCCGAGCCGCAGAGGCGGTTGACGTTGAAGGCCGGCGTCTCGATCGGGCAGCCCGCATCGATGGCGGCCACGCGGCTCAGGTAGGCGTCCTTCACGTCGGTGGGAATCACGTTGCCCATGACCACATGGCCGATGGCATCGGCCGCCACGCCGCTGCGTTCGATGGCGGCCTTGACGGCGGTGGTGGCCAGTTGCGTGTTGGGCACATCCTTCAGCGCGCCGCCGAAGGTGCCGATGGCAGTGCGGGCGGTGCCGACCACGAAGATGTCGCGTGTTGTCATGGGAATGTCTCTCCTGGATGAAAGCAATATCCGCCTGGGCGGCGGTCGCAGGAGGACGATTTTGACGGCGAACCGCGCAACCGGCTGTCGCGGGCGGCATATTCGCCGCCCGGGCAGCGGATCAGCCGCGCGAAACCGATTTCGGAGAAACGTCGGTCACGTCGCGGGCGCTGCCGCGAATGCGTTCCGGGCGCACCACGGATTCGCCGCGCGCGCGTGCGTTGGCGGTGTCGGCCGCGCTCGGTTCGCCCGGCCGTGCCGCATTGCGAAAACGCTCGAAGCCTGAACGCGGGTTGAAGCGCCCGCCCATCGAAGCCATCCAGGGCGTCACGGGTTTGCCCGTGATCCGTCCCCAGGCGTAGCGGACGCCCCACACGGCCGCCAGCAACATGACGGCGACCGCCAGGCTGGCCGCAAAGACCAGCCCCAGGAGCAGAAGAATGACGCGAAAAATGAAGTTCATCATCCGACTTTAGGCCGCAACCGCCTCCGATGGTTCCCCGGCCTTCGTGAACGAGAACTGGCCGGGGGTGCGGATCGGGTCGGTATTCACTTCGATGGTGTCCTTCGGTCCGAAGCTGCCGTCGAGCAGCAGCTTGGAGAGCGGATTCTCGATGCGCTGCTGGATCGCGCGCTTGAGCGGCCGCGCGCCGAACACCGGGTCGAAGCCGACCTTGGCAATCTCGGCCAGCGCCGCGGGCGACACCTCCAGGCCCAGGTCCATCTTGGCGAGCCGCGCCTGCAGCACCTTGAGCTGGATCGCGGCAATCGATTCGATGTTCTTCGCGTCGAGCGCATGGAACACCACGGTCTCGTCGATGCGGTTCAGGAACTCGGGTCGGAAGTAGTTCTTGAGTTCGTCCCACACCGCTTCCTTGATCTCCTCGGCGGGCTGGCCCACCATCGACTGGATGATCGGCGAGCCGATGTTGCTGGTCATCACGATCACGGTGTTCTTGAAGTCCACGGTACGGCCCTGGCCGTCCGTGAGGCGGCCATCGTCGAGCACCTGCAGCAGCACGTTGAACACGTCGGGGTGGGCCTTCTCGACCTCGTCGAGCAGCACCACGCTGTAGGGCTTGCGGCGCACGGCCTCGGTCAGGTAGCCGCCCTCCTCGTAGCCCACGTAGCCCGGCGGCGCGCCGATCAGGCGGGCGACCGAGTGCTTCTCCATGAACTCGCTCATGTCGATGCGGATCAGGTGGTCTTCGCTGTCGAACAGGAAGCCCGCGAGTGCCTTGCACAGCTCGGTCTTGCCCACGCCCGTGGGGCCGAGGAACAGGAACGAGCCGGTCGGGCGGTTCGGATCGGAGAGGCCCGAGCGCGAGCGGCGGATCGCATTGGCGACAGCGCCGATGGCCTCGTCCTGCCCCACCACGCGCTCATGCAGCTTGTCTTCCATCACGAGCAGCTTGTCGCGTTCGCCCTGCATCAGCTTGGCGACCGGAATGCCGGTGGCGCGCGCCACGACCTCGGCGATTTCTTCGGAGCCCACCTGCGTGCGCAGCAGCGTCGGCGCGCTGGACTTGCCCTTGCTCGCCTCGCTTTCCTCGGCCTCGCGCAGGCGCTTCTCCAGCGCCGGCAGCTGGCCGTATTGCAGCTCGGCGAGCTTGTTGAAGTCGCCCTTGCGCTTCCACTCCTCGATCTCGAACTTGATCTTGTCGATGTCCTCGCGGATCTTCGCGCTGCCCTGCGCCTGCGCCTTCTCGGCCTGCCAGATCTCGTCGTAGTCGGCGATCTCCTTCTGCAGGCGCCCGATCTCGTCTTCGATCAGGCCGAAGCGCTTCTGCGAGGCTTCGTCCTTCTCGCGGCGCACGGCCTCGCGCTCGATCTGCAGCTGGATCAGTCGGCGGTCGAGCCGGTCCATGACCTCGGGCTTGGAGTCCATCTCGATCTTGATCTTGGCCGCGGCCTCGTCGATCAGGTCGATGGCCTTGTCGGGCAGGAAGCGGTCGGTGATGTAGCGGTCGGAGAGTTCGGCCGCGGCCACGATGGCCGGGTCGGTGATCTGCACGCCATGGTGCACTTCGTACTTTTCCTGCAGGCCGCGCAGGATGGCGATGGTGGCCTCCACGCTGGGCTCGCCCACGATGATCTTCTGGAAGCGGCGCTCCAGCGCGGCGTCCTTCTCGATGTACTTGCGGTATTCGTCGAGCGTGGTGGCGCCCACGCAGTGCAGCTCGCCGCGCGCGAGCGCGGGCTTGAGCATGTTGCCCGCGTCCATCGCGCCCTCGGCCTTGCCGGCGCCCACCATGGTGTGCAGCTCGTCGATGAAGACGATGGTCTGGCCTTCGTCCTTGGCAAGCTCGTTGAGCACGGTCTTCAGGCGTTCCTCGAACTCGCCGCGGAACTTGGCACCGGCCAGCAGTGCGGCCATGTCGAGCGACAGCACGCGCTTGCCCTTGAGCGACTCGGGCACCTCGCCCGCGACGATGCGCTGCGCCAGGCCTTCGACGATGGCGGTCTTGCCCACGCCGGGCTCGCCGATGAGCACGGGGTTGTTCTTGGTGCGGCGCTGCAGCACCTGGATCGCGCGGCGGATCTCCTCGTCGCGGCCGATCACCGGATCGAGCTTGCCCAGGCGCGCGCGCTCGGTCAGGTCGAGGCAGTATTTCTTGAGGGCTTCGCGCTGGCCTTCGGCATCGGCGCTGTTCACGCCCTGGCCGCCGCGCACAGCGTCGATGGCGGATTCGAGCGACTTGCGGCTGAGGCCGTTTTCCTTGGCGATGCGGCCGATGTCGGACTTGCTGTCGGCCACGGCCAGCAGGAAGAGCTCGCCCGCAATGAACTGGTCATTGCGCTTGATGGCTTCCTTCTCGGTGGCCTGCAGCAGCTTGCCGAGCTCGGGGCCGACCTGCACGATGTCGTGGCCCTGCACCTGCGGCAGCTTCTTGATGGCCGCCTCGGCAGCGTTCGCGAGCCCCTGCACGTTGACGCCGGCGCGCTCCAGCAGGGCGCGCGGGCCGTCTTCCTGGCGCAGCATCGCGACCAGCAGGTGGGCCGGTTCGATGTAGGCGTTGTCGTTGCCGAGCGCGAGCGTCTGGGCATCGCTCAGCGCTTCCTGGAATTTGGTGGTGAGTTTGTCTTGTCGCATGGTGGTATTCCTGCATCCAAAATAGGGCTGTTCCGCCGGGATTCAAGTTTTGAATCGCGCTGGCGGAATGGGCACGGCTATTGCACGGTGCCGGGCACCTTCCTGCCGTAGGCATTTCTCTCTCTCGAATGGAGTCGATCATGGTTTTTTCAATGCAGCGCGTCCAGCCGGTTCGCCGGGCGCTCGGCGCCGGTCTCTTTCTAGCGGCCATGGGCCTCGCCGGCCTTGCGCAGGCGCAAGGCACGCCCATCCGCATCCTGGTGGGCTTTCCCGCGGGCGCGGGCACCGACGCCATCGCACGCACGCTGGGCGAAAAACTCAAGGACGTGCTGGGCGTGCCGGTGGTGGTCGAGAACCGCGCCGGCGCCGGCGGACAGATCGCGGCGCAGGCGCTCAAGGCAGCGCCGGCCGATGGCCACACGCTGTTCCTCTCGCACGACCATTCGATCTCCATCCTGCCGCAGGTGGTGAAGAACCCCGGCTTCAACCCTGCGACCGACTTCGTGCCGGTGGCCGGATTCGCCACCTTCGCCAATGTGCTGGCCGTCTCGGGCGGCACGCCCGCCAAGAGCATCGACGAATATGTGAAGTGGGTTCGCACCCAGCGCGGCGGCAAGGAAACCATCGGCATTCCGGCACCGGCCTCGATCCCCGAGTTCCTGGTGAAGATGATCTCGGAAAAATACAAGATCGACGTGCAGCCCGCGCCCTACCGCGGCAGCGCGCCGATGACGGCGGACATGCTGGGCAACCAGATCACGGCCGGCATCGCCTCGGTGCCCGACTTCATCGAGAACCACAAGGCCGGCAAGGTGCGCATCGTGGCCTCCATCGGCTCCAAGCGCCAGGCCGTGCTGCCGAACGTGCCCACCTTCACCGAGCTGGGCTTCTCCAACCTGGAAGACCTGCCCTACTACGGCATCTTCGCGCCCGTGGGCACGCCGCAGCCGATCATCGACAAATACGGCGACGCGCTGCAGAAGGTGCTGGCCATGCCCGACGTGAAGCAGAAGCTCACGACCATGGGGCTCACGGTCGGCTACGAGCCGCAGGGCCAGTTCGCGGGCCGCGTGCGCAGCTACACGCAGACCTGGGAACGCATCATCCAGTCGAGCGGCTTCAAGCCTCTCTGACTAAGCGTTGGGGGCCGTGATGCCCCAGCGCGCCAATGCGGCGTCGTCGCTGACGCGCGCATCGACCCAGCGGGCGCCTTCGGGCGTCTGTTCTTTTTTCCAGAACGGGGCCTGGGTCTTCAGGTAGTCCATCAGGAACTCGCAGGCCTCGAAGCTCTGGCCGCGGTGGGCCGAGACCACCGCCACCATCATGATCTGGTCGAGCGGCTGCAACAGGCCCACGCGGTGGATCACGCGCGCACCCAAAATATCGAAGCGCTTGTGCGCCTCATCGATCATGGCTTCAATGGCCTTTTCGGTCATGCCCGGGTAATGCTCGAGCTCCATCGAGGCCACGCTGCTGCCGTCGTTGCGATCCCGCACGGCGCCGACAAAGCTGCAGACCGCACCCACGCGTTTGTCGCCGGCGCGCAACGCGGCGACCTCCTGCCCCAGGTCGAAATCGGCTGTCTGGATCGAAACGCGTGCACCACTCATGCCGGGATTGTGGCATCGCGCTAGACTTCGGCAATGCCCCGCCTCGCCATGCTTTCTTCAGTGCCCTCGCACACCGAAGGCAGCCGTGCGCGCCAGGGCAGCAAAGCCAAAAAACCAAAGCTCGTCTGACCGGAGCTGCGGTTCCGTCGTCGGATGAGCGACGGAACCTGCCAAGGCCTTGGCCCCGATTGGGTTGCGCGCGCATCGAACGACGGTTCCTTCCATCGGTCGATTCCCTCGAGGAAACCCGCGTGCCGTCATCGTCCATCCCCTCCTCCAGCCCTGATTTCTCGGGCCTCTGGATTCCCCTTGTCACGCCGTTCCAGCACGGCGCCGTCGACCACGCCGCGCTGTCGGCGCTGACACGCCGGCTCGCCGGCGACGGCGTGACCGGCTTCGTGGTCTGCGCCTCGACGGGCGAAGCCGCCGCGCTCGATGAAGCGGAACAGCTCGCCGCGCTCGACACGGTCCAGGCTGCCGCCGGCGGGCTGCCGATCATCATGGGCCTGTCGGGCTACCACCTGGGCAAGACCACGGCCTGGGTACGGCGGCTCGCCGAACGGCCGCTGGCGGGGCTGCAGGTGTCCGCGCCGCACTACATCCGGCCCTCGCAGGCCGGCCTGCTCGAATGGTTCCGCGCCATCGCCGACGCCAGCGCGGTGCCACTGCTGGTCTACGACATTCCCTACCGCACCGGCGCGACCCTCACGCGCGAAACGCTGCTGGCGCTGGCCGAACACCCGCGCATCCGCGGCATCAAGGACTGCGGCGGCGACATGGCCAAGACGCGCGCCCTGATTGCCGACGGCAGGCTCCAGGTGCTGTCGGGCGAAGACCACCAGATCTTCGGCACCGTGGCCGAAGGCGGCGTGGGCGCCATTGCGGCGAGCGCGCATGTGCAGACGCGGCGCTTCGTGCAGGTGCTGCGCCTCCTGGCCGAGAACCGGCTGGCAGAAGCGCGCGCCGAATGGCAGCCGCTGCAGCCGCTGATCGAAATGCTGTTTGCCGAGCCGAACCCCGCGCCGCTCAAGGCGCTGCTGGCGCACGGCGGATCGATGCGCGACGAGCTGCGCTCGCCGATGACCCGCGCCTCCGATGCCTTGCGCGAGCGCCTGGTGGTGCTGGACGCCCGGCTCAGCCGCCCGTAACGGGCGGGAAGAAGGCGACCTCGCAGCCTTCGCGCAGCGCGGCCGCCTCGTCGCTCATGGCCTGGTCGAGCGCCATGCGCACGGCCTTGCCGCGCGCCAGCGCCGCGGCATACGCCCCGCCGCGCGCGATGAGTTCGTCGCGCAGCGCGGCCAGGGTGGCGGCACCGGTGTCGACGGTTTCGCCGCTGGTGTCGAGCGCCTCGCGCACGGAGGCGAAGTAACGGATCTGGACCTTCATGGACAGCCTCGGTCAGGCCAGCAGCGAGGCCAGGGGGATGAAATTCACCGTGTCGCCGGCCTGGATGGTCTGGCCCGGCGGGTTGTCGACGACGCCGTCGCCCCAGACCATCGAGGTCAGCACGCCCGAGCTCTGGTTGGCGAACAGGTCGAGCCCGCCCGTGGCATTGCGCCGGGCGCGCAGGAACTCGCGGCGGCGATCGGCGCGCGGCCAGTCGAAGTCGGCGCGCATCTGCACGGGCTCGGGCGCCACGCGGCTGGCACCCTGCAGCGTCAGCAGGAACGGGCGCACGAGCAGCAGGAAGGTCAGGAAGCTGGACACGGGGTTGCCGGGCAGGCCCGTGACGTGGCAGCGCCCTTGCGCCTCGCCACCGGCCCTTGCGATCGAGCCATAGGCGAAGGGCTTGCCGGGCTTCATCGAGAGCGACCACAGCTGCAGCTCGCCGAGCGCCTGCACGGCGGCCTTGATGTGGTCTTCCTCGCCCACCGACACGCCGCCGGTGGTGATGATCAGGTCGCTGGTCTCGGCGGCACCGCGCAGCGCCTCGATGGTGGCCTCACGCCTGTCGGGCACGATGCCCAGGTCGGTCACCTCGCAGCCGAGCCGGTGCAGCAAGGCGCGCATGAAGAAGCGGTTGGAGTTGTAGATCGCGCCGGGCTTCATGGCCTCGGGCGCGACCTCGCCGGGCATCACCAGTTCGTCGCCGGTGGACAGCAGCGCAACGCGCGGCCGCCGCGCCACCTGGAGCCGGTCGAAACCCACGCTGGCGGCGAGCCCGAGCGCGGCGGGCGTCAGGCGCTCGCCCTGGCGCAGCACCACGTCGCCGGCGGCCACGTCTTCTCCGGCGCGGCGAATCCACTGGCCGGCCGCGGGAACGGTGTCGATGCGCACCGCGCCGAGCGTGCCTTCCTGCGGCACGGGCTGGGTGTCTTCCTGCATCACGATGGCGTCGGCGCCCTCGGGGATCTGGGCGCCGGTGAAGATGCGCGCCGCGGTGCCGGCCGCGAGCGGCGTGCCCACGGTGCCCGCAGGAATGCGCTGTGCGACCTGCAGCACGGCGCCCGGCGCGGCGCAGTCGGCCACGCGCACCGCATAGCCGTCCATCGAGCTGTTGTCGCGCGGCGGCACGGTGAGCGCGGAGACGATGTCCTGCGCGAGCACGCGGCCGTCCGCATCGAAGGTGGCCACGCTTTCGGCGGGCAACTTGGGCAGCGCCTTGGCGAGCAGGCTCGCAAGCGCTTCGTCGAGCGCCATCAGCGGCGGGCGCGAGGGAGCGGTGGAATCAGCCATGGTGTTCGGGGTTGTATTCGAAGCGGCTTGCGCTGTCGATCAACCACTGCGCGATGCCCTCGATGTCGTCGAGGTCGAACAGCGGCAGGCTGGTGGGCACCGGCAGGCTCGCGGGCGCATCGGTGGCAATGGCGGTCACGAAGGCGTCCTCGATGTACTGCGAGGGCCGGGGCGGCTTGCCGTCTTCGGGGGCGCGCCAGACTTCGATCTTGAGCAGGTCGCTGTGCTTGAAGCCCTCGACCAGCACCCAGTCGACGCCGTCATGGAGCTCGGCGATGAGGTCGTGCACCGACAGCTGCGCGGGCTGCTCGAATTCGCGGATCAGCGCGAGCCGCCTGTCCGATGCCACCACCACCTCGAAGGCCCCCGCCTCGCGATGCCGGTAGGTGTCCTTGCCGGGATGGTCGATGTCGAACTTGTGGTGCGCATGCTTGACCACCGACACGCGCTGGCCATGGAGCTTGAGCACGGGAATCAGGCGTTCGACCAGCGTGGTCTTGCCCGAACCCGAATACCCGGAAAAGCCGATCACCTTCATGTCGAGTTCCTGTGGCGGCCGTCTATGCGGCCGCCGAATGCATGTGCGGGGCAGCCGCTGCAGGGCGCGGCTTGCGGCAAGGGTCAGTCACAGTTCTGCGCGATGTAGGCCTTCACGGCCTCGGCATCGGCCGGCAGCTTGACGACCCGCTTGGGCAGCGCCTCGATGCCTTCGAACCTGGCCGGGCGTGCGGGCTCGTGGCCCAGCGCCTCCACCAGCGTGGCGGCAAACTTGATCGGCAGCGCGGTCTCCAGCACCACCATCGGCACGCCGGGCGCGAGGTGTTCGCGCGCAGCCTTGAGGCCGTCGGCCGTGTGCGGATCGACCAGCGTGGCAAAGCGCTTGTCGGTGTCGCGGATGGTGGCCAGGCGGTCGGCATGGGTGCTGCGGCTGCTCTTGAAGCCGAAGCGCTCCGCGGCCTGCCTGAACGCGGGATCGGCGCTCAGGTCGAAACGGCCGTGGCGGCCCAGATCGTCCACGAACAGCGAGCGCAGCTTGCCGGCATCGCGCCCCACCAGGTCGAACACGAAGCGCTCGAAGTTGCTGGCCTTGCTGATGTCCATCGACGGGCTCGAGGTTTCGTGCGTGTCGGCCGCGGCGCGCACGCGGTAGATGCCGGTGCGGAAGAACTCGTCGAGCACGTCGTTCTCGTTGGTGGCAACCACCAGCGTCTGGATCGGCAGGCCCATCATGCGCGCCACGTGGCCCGCGCAGACGTTGCCGAAGTTGCCCGAGGGCACCGTGAAGCTCACGGGCTTGTCATTGCTGGCCGTGGCCTGGAAGTAGCCCGCGAAGTAGTAGACGACCTGCGCAAGCAGCCGCGCCCAGTTGATCGAGTTGACCGTGCCGATGCGGTACTTGCGCTTGAAGCCCAGGTCGTTCGACACGGCCTTGACGATGTCCTGGCAGTCGTCGAACACGCCGCTGATGGCGATGTTGTGGATGTTCTGGTCCTGCAGGCTGAACATCTGTGCCTGCTGGAACGGGCTCATGCGGCCGTCGGGCGAGGTCATGAAGACGCGCACGCCCTTCTTGCCGCGCATGGCGTACTCGGCCGCGCTGCCGGTGTCGCCGCTGGTGGCGCCCAGGATGTTGAGCTCGGCGCCGCGGCGGGCCAGTTCGTACTCGAACAGGTTGCCCAGCAGCTGCATCGCCATGTCCTTGAAGGCCAGCGTGGGGCCGTTGGACAGGGCTTCGAGGTACACGCCGTCTTCCAGCTCGCGCAGCGGCACGATCTCGTCGCTGCCGAACACTTCGGCCGTGTAGGTCTTGGCGCAGATCGCCTTCATGTCGGCCGGCGGAATGTCGTCGATGTAGAGCGAGAGGATCTCGAACGCCAGTTCTGCATACGGCAGCTCGCGCCATTTGGCGAGCGTGGCGGTGTCGACCTGCGGGTAGTGCTCGGGCAGGTACAGGCCGCCATCGGGCGCGAGGCCTTCAAGCAGGATTTCGCAGAAACGCTTGCGGTCGGGGTGGCCGCGGGTGCTCAGGTAGTTCACGGTAGGTCTCTTGCGCCGTCCTCAGGACAGCTCTTCCTTGCGGATGCGCACGATCGGCTGCAGCACGGTGGGCAGTGCCTGCAGTTCGGCGAGCACGTCGTTCACCGTGCCTTCGCGCGCATCGTGCGTGAGGATGATCAGGTCGGTCTGGGTCGAGCCCTCGCCGCCCACTTCGTCGGCTTCGCGCTGCAGCACCGCGTCGATGCTGATGCCCGCGGTGGCCAGGAGGCCCGTGACCTTGGCAAGCACGCCGGCCTGGTCGGCCACGCGCAGGCGCAGGTAGTAGCTGGTGACGACCTCGGCCATCGGCAGCACCTTCAGGTCGCTCATGGCATCAGGGTGGAAGGCCAGGTGCGGCACGCGGTGTGCGGCATCGGCTGTGTGCAGGCGCGTGATGTCGACGAGGTCGGCGATCACCGCGCTGGCGGTCGGCTCGCTGCCCGCGCCCTTGCCGTAGTACAGCGTGGTGCCGACGGCGTCGCCATGCACCACCACCGCGTTCATCGCGCCTTCGACGTTCGCCAGCAGCCGCTTCGACGGCACGAGCGAGGGGTGCACGCGCAGCTCGATGCCCTGCGCGGTGCGCTTGGTGATGCCGAGCAGCTTGATGCGGTAGCCGAGCTGTTCGGCGTACTTGATGTCCTGCGCGGCGAGCTTGGTGATGCCTTCGATGTGGGCCTTGTCGAACTGCACCGGAATGCCGAAGGCGATGGCGCTCATCAGCGTGACCTTGTGGCCGGCGTCCACGCCCTCGATGTCGAAGGTGGGGTCGGCTTCGGCGTAGCCCAGGCGCTGCGCCTCCTTGAGCACGGTGGCGAAGTCGAGCCCCTTGTCGCGCATCTCGGAGAGGATGAAGTTGGTGGTGCCGTTGATGATGCCGGCCAGCCACTGGATGCTGTTGGCGGTGAGGCCCTCGCGCAGCGCCTTGATGATCGGAATGCCACCGGCCACGGCCGCTTCGAAGGCCACCATCACGCCCTTGGCATGCGCGGCCGCGAAGATCTCGGTGCCATGCACCGCAAGCAGCGCCTTGTTGGCCGTGACCACGTGCTTGCCGGCCGCAATCGCCTCGAGCACCAGCTGCCTCGCAATGCCGTAGCCGCCGATGAGCTCGATGACGATGTCGATGTCCGGATTGGCGATGACTTCGCGCGCATCGGCTACCACCTTCACGCCTTCGCCAGCCACTTCGCGCGCACGCGCCGCGTCCAGGTCGGCCACCATCGTGATCTCGATGCCCCGGCCGGCGCGGCGCTTGATTTCTTCCTGATTGCGCAGCAGCACCTTGAAGGTGCCGCGGCCGACCGTGCCTGCGCCGAGCAGGCCTACTTGGATGGGTTTCATTGGGAGATTCGCGTGGATGGTTCGTAAGGGGTGGTGAGGGAGGCACCGCCGGCCGCCGCGGCCAACCGCGCGGCGAGCGGGCGCGCCGTCAATCCGTCTTGCTGCGCAGGCGGTACAGCTCCAGGAACCTGGCAATGCGGTTGATCGCTTCGCGCAGGTCGTCCTCGTGGGGCAGGAACACGATGCGGAAGTGGTCCGGCGTGGCCCAGTTGAAGCCCGTGCCCTGCACCAGCATCACCTTGGTCTCCCTCAGCAGTTGGAGGAAGAACTGGCGGTCGTCGGTGATCGGGTAGACCTTGGGATCGAGCTTGGGGAACATGTAGAGCGCGGCGCTCGGCTTGACGCAGCTCACGCCCGGAATGGCCGTGATGAGCTCGTAGGCCAGGTCACGCTGGCGCCGCAGGCGGCCGCCGTCGCCGACCAGGTCGTTGATGCTCTGGTAGCCGCCGAGTGCGGTCTGGATGGCCCACTGCCCCGGCACGTTGGCGCACAGGCGCATGTTCGAGAGCATGTTCAGGCCCTCGATGTAGTCCTGCGCCCGCGCCTTGTCGCCCGAAACCACCATCCAGCCCGCGCGGTAGCCGCACGAGCGGTAGCTCTTGGACAGCGAGTTGAAGGTCAGCGTGAGCACGTCGGTCGACAGGCTTGCGATCGCGGTGTGCCGCACGCCGTCGTACAGCACCTTGTCGTAGACCTCGTCGGCGAAGATCACCAGGTGGTGCTCGCGCGCAATGTCGACGATGCTCTTGAGCAGTTCGTCGGAATACAGCGCACCGGTCGGGTTGTTGGGGTTGATGACCACGATGCCCTTGGTGCGGGGCGTGATCTTGGCGCGGATGTCGTCCAGATCGGGCATCCAGCCGTTGGCTTCGTCGCAGAGGTAGTGCACCGGCTTGCCGCCCGAGAGGCTCGAGGCGGCCGTCCACAGCGGATAGTCAGGGGCCGGAAGCAGCATTTCGTCGCCGTCGTTCAGCAGCGCGTTGGTGGCCATGGCGATCAGCTCGCTCGCGCCGTTGCCCAGGTAGATGTCCTCGAGCGTGACGCCCGCAACACCCTGCTTCTGGGTTTCGTGCATCACGGCCTTGCGCGCCGCGAAGATGCCCTTGCTGTCCGAATAGCCGGCCGACCCCGGCAGGTTGCGGATCATGTCCTGCTGGACCTCTTCCGGCGCATCGAAGCCGAACACGGCCAGGTTGCCGATGTTGAGCCTGATGATCTTCTGGCCCTCTTCCTCCATCTGCTTCGCGGCGTCCATGATGGGGCCGCGGATGTCGTAGAGCACGTTGGCCAGCTTGGCCGATTTCTTGAACTGCTTCAAAGGGCCCTCCCGGGCGCGGGTTACTTACTCGAGGTCGAAAGGCCCTGAAGGGCCTCGTGTCACTGGGAAAACCTATAATTTGACCACAGTTCCCAGTGCCCCGATGAAGCTCCAGCCCGACAAATCCGACGCCCAGTCCCTTACCGCGCACGGCCCCGGGTGGGTCGCAATCAACAACGAAAAGGTCGAGGGCAGCGTGGTGGTGGGCTCCCGCGGCGAGCGCTTCGAATGGAACTGCTCCCGTTTCGACCAGCTCGGGCCCGAGCATTTCGCCCAGCTTGCGTCGCTGGGCGCGGAATTGGTCATTTTCGGAAGCGGGTCACGCATCCGCTTCCCGCAGCCTGCCTGGCTCCAGCCCCTGATGGCCAGGCGCACCGGCGTGGAGACCATGGACACCCCCGCCGCCTGCCGCACCTACAACATCCTGGCCGGCGAAGGCCGCCACGTGATCGCCGCCCTCCTCGTGGAACCGCCCGAGCGGTGAGAGAAGGCTTTTCGGGGTAAAATACCGGGTTGCGAACAGGCCTGCTGCTCCAGTTAGCAACGACCAATCCTCCATTCGTCGAGTGTGCTGCAAAGCGCCCGATCAATGGAAACCAACGGAGAAAACAAGTTTCATGGCGATCGTTGTCAACAAACCCATTCCTGAATTCGACGCCAACGCCACGGGCGGACTGAAAGTCTCGAATACCTCTCACCTCGGCCACGTGCTGGTCATGTATTTTTACCCGAAAGATAACACTCCGGGTTGCACGACCGAAGCCATGCAGTTTCGCGACCGCTACAAGGACTTCGAAAAGGCCGGCGCCACGGTGTTCGGCGTGTCCCGCGACAACATGAAGTCGCACGACGAGTTCAAGGCCAAGCTCGAACTCCCGTTCGAACTCATCGCCGATACCGAAGAAAAAATGTGCCACATGTTCGGCGTGGTCAAAAACAAGATCATGTACGGCAAGAAGGTCAAGGGCATCGAGCGCAGCACCTTCCTGATCGGCGCGGACGGCATCCTCAAGGCCGAATGGCGCGGCCTCAAGGTCCCGGGCCATGTCGACGACGTGCTCAAGGCCGTCAAGGCCCTCAAGAAGGCCGCCTGAGCGTTACAAGAAGCGCCGTCTGTGCGCTTTTGCATCCGGCCGTGGGAAATGCCCAACGGACTTTGCAAAGAGCGCGAGACGCGTCACCGCCGGTGTGCATAATGGCCTCATGCCGTTGAGCTCCACGACCGCATCCCCCGAACAAAGCCGCCTTGGTCTACAGGCGGCTTTTTCGTTTTCTGGTTTCCACTTCCTGCGAGCGAACTGACACATGCCATTGCCTCCCGCCCCCACGAAACGCGCCGCATTGCTCTCGCCGGATGCGCACGATGCACCCGCCCGCTCCTCGCACAGGGGATCGCGCCGCTCGGGCGAATCGCGTACCGATTCGGCGTCGTCGAGCGGCTCTTCCCAGCCGCTGGAATTGTTCGACCGACACGCCGCCGACGCGGTAGGCGGCAGCAGCGAGGCCGCGCCGCCGATCCGCGCGAAAGCCAAACCCGCGCCTTCCCGCGGCCAGCGGCAGCAGCCCACCGCGCGCCGGGAGCCCGAGGCGCCGGCGCCCGCCGTGCATGCACCCGCGCCACAGCAGCAGCAGATCGCGGCAACGCAGGCCCCGGCGCGGCCCAAGCGCAGCAAATCCAACGGCCCGGCCAAGCTCTTCGTGCTCGACACCAACGTGCTGCTGCACGACCCGATGTGCCTGTTCCGCTTCGAGGAGCACGACATCTTCCTGCCGATGATCGTGCTGGAGGAACTGGACGGCCACAAGAAGGGCACTACCGAAGTCGCCCGCAACGGCCGCCAGACCAGCCGCACGCTCGATGCGCTGGCGGCCGCCCAGGACGCCGACATCGCCAAGGGCCTGAAGCTCGACACCACCGGCCATCGCGAGGCCGGCGGCAAGCTGTTCTTCCAGACCGCGCCGCTCGACTACTCGCTGCCGATCAGCCTGCCCCAGGGCAAGGCCGACAACCAGATCCTCGGCGTGGTGCAGGCCTTGCGCGACCTCTACGCCAACGACCAGCCCGGCCGTCCGAAGCAGGAAGTGGTGCTGGTGTCCAAAGACATCAACATGCGCGTCAAGGCGCGCGCCCTGGGCCTGGCCGCCGACGACTACCAGAACGACAAGACGCTGGAAGACGGCGACCTGCTCTACGCGGGCTCGCTCGCGCTGCCGGCCGACTTCTGGACGCGCCAGAGCAAGACGGTCGAAAGCTGGCAAAGCGGCAGCAACACCTTCTACCGGGTCAGCGGACCCCTGGTGCCCAACCTGTACATCAACCAGTTCGTCTACTTCGAGGCCCCGGGCGAGCCGAGCATGTACGCGCGCGTCACCGAGATCCGCGACAAGACCGCGGTGTTCAAGACCCTCAAGGACTACAGCTCGGGCAAGAACGCGGTCTGGGGCGTGAACACCCGCAACCGCGAGCAGAACTTCGCGATGAACCTGCTCATGGATCCGGAAGTCGACTTCGTCACGCTCACCGGCACCGCCGGCACCGGCAAGACGCTGATGGCGCTCGCCTCGGGCCTCACGCAGGTGCTCGACGACCGGCGCTACACCGAGATCATCATGACCCGCGCCACGGTGAGCGTGGGCGAGGACATCGGCTTCCTGCCCGGCACGGAGGAAGAAAAGATGGGCCCGTGGATGGGCGCGCTCGACGACAACCTCGAGTTCCTTGCCAAGGGCGACGGCGGCGGCGCCGGCGAATGGGGCCGCGCGGCCACCAACGAGCTGATCCGAAGCCGCATCAAGGTCAAGAGCATGAACTTCATGCGCGGGCGCACCTTCCTGAACAAGTACGTGATCATCGACGAGGCGCAGAACCTGACGCCCAAGCAGATGAAGACGCTGATCACCCGCGCCGGTCCGGGCACCAAGATCATCTGCATGGGCAACCTTGCGCAGATCGATACGCCCTACCTGACGGAAGGCTCCTCGGGCCTCACCTTCGCGGTCGACAAGTTCAAGGGCTGGCCGCACGGCGGGCACATCACGCTGGCACGCGGCGAGCGCTCGCGGCTGGCCGACTTCGCGAGCGACGTGCTCTAAGCGCCGCCGGTCCACGGCCGTCCAAAGGCCCGCAACGCTCCCCGGAGCGGCGCGGGCTTTTTTTCGTCCGCGGTGACAGGCTCCTGACAACACGCTGTCAGGAGGCGGCCCGCACCATCAGGGCTCCTTCAACAACGCAACGAAAGCGAGTCCTCCATGCCAAACGCCATCAGCTGGTTCGAGATTCCCGTCACCGACATCGACCGCGCCCAGGCCTTCTACGAAACCGTGCTCGGCCGCAAGCTGCGCCGCGAAGACTTCGGCGACCAGACGCTCGCCGTGTTCCCCTACGACAAGCCCGCCACCGGCGGCGCCCTGCAGGCCGGCGCGAACGCCAGCGCACGCGCGGGCAGCGGCATCCGCATCTACCTGGACTGCATGCCGAGCATCGATGCCGTGCTGGCGCGCGTCGAGGCAGCGGGCGGCCAGATCGTCGCGCCCAAGTCCGCGCTGCCGCCGGGCATGGGCTTCATCGCCCATCTGCGCGACACCGAAGGCAACGAAGTCGGCCTCCACGCCCTCGCCTGAGTCGCACCATGGCACAGCGCAACTGGATCGCCGTTGCCAGCGCCGAGCACGCCCGGCGGGGCCGCGACCACCAGCCGCTCGGCTTCATGCAGGTCGGCCACGGCAAGCTCGGCCCGCTCAAGCGGGTTGCGGCGGGCGACCGCGTCGCCTACTACGCGCCGGCCACGGTCTTCGGTGGCACCGACAAGCTGCAGAGCTTCGTCTCGATCGGCATCGTGCAGCCGGGCGCGCCGTATGAGGCGGACATGGGCAACGGCTTTGTTCCGTGCCGGCTCGACGTGGCCTACGCGGCCTCCCGCGAAGCGCCGATCGCGCCCTTGCTGGAACAGCTGGCCTTCATCGAAAACCCGAAGCAGTGGGGCTACAAATTCCGCTTCGGGCTGTTCGATGTCTCCGACGCCGACATGGCGCTGATCGCACGCGCCATGAAAGCCGACCTGAAGGCGCTCGCGCTCTGAGCGCCACAATCCGAAGATCGACCATCCATGCAGAAGAATCCCCCGATGGAACCCATCCGCCGGTACCACCACGCCTTCCGGGTCGCAGGCCTCACGGTCCGCACCACCAACCGCGAAGAGGACGACCCCGCAACCGCCCGCATCGGCGCGCTGTGGAATCGCTTCTTCGGCGAAGAGACGTACCGGTCGACGCCCGGCCGCACCAGCGATGCCCGCATCTACGGCGTCTACTCCGGCTACGAATCCGACGCGCACGGCGCCTTCGACCTGACCGTGGGCGTGGCCGTCGCGGACGCAGCGGGCAGCGTGGCCATCGACGCCGGCAACTATCTCGTCTTCACGGGCCAGGGCGAGATGCCGCAGATGGTGATCGCCGCCTGGCAGCGCATCTGGCAGTATTTCGAAGCAAACCCGGAAATCGTGCGCCGCTACCGCAGCGATTTCGAAGCCTACGAGGGGCCGGACAAGGTGGCGATCCACATTGGAGTTTCATGAACACACGCCAGGGCCGGCGCGAGGCGCTTGCCGGACCATCCCGGGGAGCCTGCTGATGCGGCGTGCCGACCGCCTGTTCCAGCTGGTGCAGATCATCCGCGGGCGCCGGCTCACCACGGCGGCCTTCCTGGCGCAGCGCCTCGAGGTGTCGGAGCGGACTGTCTACCGCGACGTGGCCGACCTGCAGCACCAGGGCGTCCCCATCGAGGGCGAGGCCGGCGTGGGCTACAGGCTGGGTGCGGGCTTCGAACTCCCGCCGCTGATGTTCACGCAGGACGAGGCTTCGGCGCTCGTGGCCGCGGCACGCCTGGCACAGAGCTGGGTCGATCCGGCGCTCGCGCGCGACATCGAGACCGGGCTCGGCAAGATCCTCTCGGTGCTGCCGCCGGCGGCGCGCGTCTCGGCCGAGGCGCTGGCGCTCTACGCGCCTGCACTGGGCCTGGGCGACGCCCTGCGCACGCGGCTGCAGACCCTGCGCGAAGCCGTGCAGGCGCGCCAGAAACTGCGCCTTCACTATCGCGACGTGTCGGGCGATGCCAGTGACCGCATCGTGCGTCCGCTCGGCTGCTTCTACTGGGGCAAGGTCTGGACGCTCTCGACCTGGTGCGAGCTGCGCAACGACTTCCGTGGTTTTCGCATCGACCGCATGGACGCGGTCGACGTGCTGCCCGAACGCTTTCGCGACGAAGCAGGCAAGACGCTGGCCGACATGCTGCGCCAAGTGAAGGCGCGGGCGGCCGAAGCGAAGCTGCCGCAGCAGTAGAAATGAAGATGAGGCAGGGTCAGTAGTCGTCGCTGCTGCCGTAGCTGGCCAGGTTCTCGAACTTGGTGAGCGGCTTGAGGAAGGTCAGCTTGACGGTGCCCGTGGGCCCGTTGCGGTGCTTGCTGATGATCACCTCGGCCACGCCCGGCTCCTTGCTGTTCTTGTCGTAGTAGTCGTCGCGGTAGATGAACATGATGATGTCCGCGTCCTGCTCGATGGCGCCGGATTCGCGCAGGTCGCTCATCATGGGACGCTTGTCGGTGCGGCTTTCGACGCCGCGGCTCAACTGCGACAGCGCGATCACCGGGCACTTGAGCTCCTTGGCGAGCATCTTCAGGCCACGCGAGATTTCGCCCACGGCCGTGGCGCGGTTCTCGTCGTTCATGCTGGTCGACACGCTCATGAGCTGGAGGTAGTCGACCACGATCAGGCCGAGGCGCCCGTACTGGCGCGCCAGGCGGCGCGCGTTGGCACGCAGCTCGCTGGTGGTCAGGCCAGGGGTCTCGTCGATGTGCAGCGACACGTTGCGCAGCTTCTCGATCGCTTCCGTGAGGCGCGGCCATTCTTCGTCGCTGAGCTTGCCGGTGCGCAGGTGTCCCTGGTCGATGCGCCCGATCGAACCCACGATGCGCACCGCCAGCTGCGACGCACCCATTTCCATCGAGAAGACCGCCACTGGCAGCCCTTCGTTGAGCGCCACGTGCTCGGCGATGTTGATGGCCAGCGAGGTCTTGCCCATCGAAGGACGCGCGGCCAGCACGATCATGTCGCCCGGCTGCAGGCCCGAGGTCATCTTGTCGAACTCGTAGAAGCCGGTGCGCACGCCCGTGATGTCGTTCGGGTTCTCCGCCATCTCGGTCACGCGGTCGAGCAGTTCGACCACCAGGGCATCCATGCTCTGGAAGCCCTGCTTCATCCGCGTGCCTTCTTCACCGATGTTGAAGATCTTCTGCTCGGCCTCGTCCAGGATCTTGTCGACCGACTTGCCCTGCGTGTTGAAGGCGTTGGTCGCGATCTCGTCGCTTGCGGAGACGAGTTTCCGCAGGATCGAGCGTTCGCGCACGATCTCCGCGTAGCGGCGGATGTTGCTCGCGCTCGGCACATACTGCGCGAGCGAATTGAGGTAGACCAGGCCGCCGATTTCATCGGCCTTGCCCAGGCCCTGCAGCTGCTCGTAGACCGTGATGACGTCGGCCGGCTTGCTGGCGTTGATCAATCCGCCGATCGCGGCATAGATCAGCTTGTGTTCGTGGCGGTAGAAGTCGCCATCCACCAGCAGGTCGCCCATGCGGTCCCAGGCACCGTTGTCGAGCAGCAGGCCACCGAGCACGCTCGACTCGGCCTCGATCGAATGAGGCGGAATGCGAAGCTGGGCAACTTGACGATCGGCCGACGGGTCATTGTCGGCATAGGAAAAAACGGCGGACATGGACTTCCCTTGCAACCCTGCATGCTAAGCCGCGCACGCACTGGCGTGTGTGGACAACGTTGTGAATAAACAGTGATCTTTCGGTGCATCGCGCTGGAAAACCGGTGCGCAGAAAGACAAAAGCCGCCCGGAGGCGGCTTTTGCGGCAGCGCACAAGGCGCTGTGGACGATCAGGCGGTTTCGCCGTAGACCGTGACGGTGATGTCGACCACCACGTCGGTGTGCAGCGCAACGCTCACGGTGCTGTCGCCGACGACCTTGATCGGGCCGTTGGGCAGGCGCACTTGCGACTTGGCAACCTTGTAGCCTTGCTTGCCCAGTTCTTCGGCGATGTCGCCGTTGGTGACCGAGCCGAACAGGCGGCCATCGACGCCGGCCTTTTGGGTCAGCTTGACGGTCGTGCCGCCGAGCTTCTCGCCCTGGGCTTGCGACTCGGCCAGCTTGGCGGCCGCAGCCTTTTCGAGTTCGACGCGCTTGGCTTCGAATTCGGCCTTGTTGGCAGCGGTGGCGCGGCGGGCGCGGCCCGTCGGGATCAGGAAGTTGCGTGCATAGCCGTCCTTGACCTTGACGATGTCGCCGAGGCCGCCGACGTTCAGAACCTTGTCCAGAAGAATGATTTGCATGGTGTGTGCTCCTTCTTAGACGCGGTGCTGGTCGCTGTACGGCACCATGGCCAGGAAGCGCGCGCGCTTGATGGCGGTGTTCAGCTGGCGCTGGTAGATCGCGCGCGTGCCGGTCAGGCGGGCGGGGATGATCTTGCCGTTTTCGCTGATGAAGTCACGCAGCGTGTCGATGTCCTTGTAGTCGATTTCCTCGACGCCAGCGACGGTGAAGCGGCAGAAGCGCTTGCGCTTGAACAGCAGCGACTGGGTGTTGCGCTTCGGGCGCTTGTCTTTGTTGAATTTCTTGAACGTGGCCATTTGGGGACCTCTTGTCGAAAATTAATCTTGCTGAAAATCCTGGATGTGCAGGACCGGATGCTTGCCATTGCCCGGTGTCGCGAGGAAACCCTGAAAACGCCAGAGACTTCCCATCGACTGCGTTGCGAGCCGTTCGGCGATGGCGCCGAAGGCAACGGCCCTGAGGGCCGTTTTCACCTGCCTGGCTTTTCCTGCCTCCTGGAGCGTCGACTCGTGTTCGAGCTTCAGATCGATGGCGGGAAGGCCGGCCGGCGTGTATCGCAAGGCTCCGAGTTCGGCAACCGAGGCGGTCAGCACCAGCTGATTGACACCGGTTGCCGCAGCAGCGGCAGCGGTCACGCCATCAGCTGTTGTTGGCGGCGTATTCGGCCTGCTGAGCCTTGCGGGCTTCTTCGCGCTCGACCGTCTTCATCATCGACGAAGGACCGGTTTCGGCCTTCTTCTTCTGGACGGTGAGGTGGCGCAGCACGGCATCGTTGAACTTGAACGCGTGTTCCAGTTCGCCCATCACGGTTTGCTCGGCTTCGATGTTGACGCACAGGTAGTGCGCCTTGCTGAGCTTGTTGATCTGGTAGGCCAGCTGGCGGCGGCCCCAGTCTTCAACGCGGTGGACCTTGCCGCCGCCGGCCGTGATGAGGCCCTTGTAGCGCTCCAGCATGGCCGGAACTTGTTCGCTCTGATCCGGGTGGATCAGCAAAATGATTTCGTAGTGACGCATGGCACTCCTTGTGGATTCTTCCGTGGAAGAGGAAAAGCCACCTGCAGCGTCGGGCGCAGTGTGGCAAGGCAAAGCCGGCTATTGTAGCACTGCTTGCGGCCACGCGTGCCCAGCGTCAGTCTTTCAGGGCCCTGTCCAGCGCCGCGGCCTTTTCCGCGCCCACTGCGGCGCGGATCTTGGGCGCCAGGGCGACCAGGTCTTCGTAGCTGGTGGTGCCTTCGACCTGCAGGTTGAGCCTGAAGCCCATCAGGCCGAGCGAGCCGGTCAATTGGGTGGCAATGGGATAGGCATCCTTGTAGCGCTGCTGCCTGCTGCGCCCGGAGGGTGGCGCAGGTTCGGCCGGTTTTGGCGCCGCCGGCGCCTTGCTTGCGGCTGCCGGTGCAGCAGGCGCCTCGGACACGGGCGCCCTGGCTGGCGCCGGCGCAGCCGGCTTGCTTGCCGCCGCGGGTCCGAGCAGCCCCAATTCGACCATCTGGTCGATTTCTTCTCGCCCGATGCCCGTTCCGGAGGCAAGCACCTCGTCGACCGAGCGCTTGCCGTCGAACAGGATGAACGCGGTGCGCTGGCGCGGCGAAAGCGGCACCGAGCGATCCTTGAGAACCTGCTGTCCGGCTTCTGTCTTGACAAGAATCATGATGGTTTCTTTCGCGAAATACCGGCGTGTGCGGCAACGAGCGGTTCGCCTTGCGAACCCACTCGCCGCCGGATGTCACGAGTCTGACACGAGTAACACATTGTGATTCATTCCGGCAGGCCGCAAAGCGGGAATTTCCCGATGGGAATCCCGCAGGCCTGCCGTGCGGCGGGCAGGTCCGCCGCCCTCCTCCCTGTCAGCGCTTGGCGAGCTGCTGCCAGGTGTCGATGACGCTGTCCGGATTGAGCGAAATCGACTCGATGCCCTGCTCCGCCAGCCAGAGCGCGAAGTCCGGGTGGTCGCTGGGGCCCTGGCCGCAGATGCCGACGTACTTGCCCTCGGCCTTGCAGGCCTTGATGACGCGGCTCAGCAGCGCCTTGATGGCCGGGTCGCGCTCGTCGAAGTCGGCGGCCAGCAGTTCGAGCCCCGAATCGCGGTCCAGGCCGAGCGTGAGCTGGGTCAGGTCGTTCGAGCCGATCGAGAAGCCGTCGAAGTACTTCAGGAACTCTTCCGGCAGGATGGCGTTGCTCGGCACCTCGCACATCATGATCAGCTTGAGCTCGTTCTCGCCGCGCTTGAGGCCATGTTCGCCAAGCAGCGTGGTGACGCGTTCGGCCTGGCCCAGCGTGCGCACGAAGGGCACCATGATCTGCACGTTGACGAGGCCCATGTCGTTGCGCACGCGCTTGAGTGCCTCGCACTCCATGGCA
The DNA here is from genome assembly GCF_056396385.1 of Variovorax sp. 05T418. Classification (NCBI taxonomy): domain Bacteria; kingdom Pseudomonadati; phylum Pseudomonadota; class Betaproteobacteria; order Burkholderiales; family Comamonadaceae; genus Variovorax; species Variovorax sp. 05T418. The sequence continues at coordinate 142,246 of NZ_JBFTLJ010000004.1, forward strand.
AAGGCCTCGCCGAAGTCCTTGCTCAGGTAGCGCGCGGCGCCGCGGAAGCCGAGCATCGGGTTTTCTTCTTCCGGCTCGTAGCGGCTGCCGCCGATCAGCTTGCGGTATTCGTTCGACTTGAAGTCCGACAGGCGGACGATCACCTTCTTGGGCCAGAAGGCCGCAGCGATGGTCGCGATGCCTTCGGCCACCTTGTCGACATAGAAGGCGCGCGGCGAGGCATGGCCGCGGGCCACGGATTCAACGGCCTTCTTCAGGTCGTTGTCGACGTTCGGATAGTCGAGGATCGCCTTCGGATGCACGCCGATGTTGTTGTTGATGATGAACTCGAGGCGGGCCAGGCCCACGCCGTGGTTCGGCAGCTGCGCGAAGTCGAAGGCCAGCTGCGGGTTGCCGACGTTCATCATCAGCTGGATGTCGATCTCGGGCATCACGCCGCGCTGCACTTCGGTCACCTCGGTTTCGAGCAGGCCGTCGTAGATGAAGCCGGTGTCGCCCTCGGCGCAGCTCACGGTCACCAGCGTGCCGTCCTTCAGCAGGTCGGTGGCGTCGCCGCAGCCGACCACGGCCGGAATGCCGAGCTCGCGCGCGATGATGGCCGCGTGGCAGGTGCGCCCGCCGCGGTTGGTGACGATGGCGGCGGCGCGCTTCATCACCGGCTCCCAGTTGGGGTCGGTCATGTCGGTGACGAGCACGTCGCCGGCCTGGACCTTGTCCATTTCGCTGATGTTGTGCACGAGCCGCACGGGGCCGGTACCGATCTTCTGGCCGATGGCACGGCCTTCGGCGAGCACCGCCCCCTTGCCCAGCAGCTTGTAGCGCTGCTCGGCCTTGCCCTGCTGCTGGCTCTTCACGGTTTCAGGGCGCGCCTGCAGGATGTAGAGCTGGCCGTCGGTGCCGTCCTTGCCCCACTCGATGTCCATCGCGCGGCCATAGTGTTCTTCGATCACGAGCGCGTACCTGGCGAGCTGCTCGACGTCCGCGTCGCTCAGCGAATAGCGGTTGCGCTGCTCGGTCTTGACGTCGGTGGTCTTCACCAGCTTGCCGGTGGCCTTTTTCTCCTCGGGCGACGCGAACTCCATCTGGATCAGCTTGGAGCCCAGGTTGCGGCGGATCACGGCCTTCTTGCCGGCGCGCAGCGTGGGCTTGTGAACGTAGAACTCGTCGGGGTTCACGGCGCCCTGCACCACCGTTTCACCGAGGCCGTAGCTGGAGGTGATGAACACCACGTCCTCGAAGCCCGACTCGGTGTCGATGGTGAACATCACGCCGGCCGCGCCAAGGTCCGAGCGGACCATGCGCTGCACGCCCGCCGAGAGCGCCACCACGTCGTGCGCGAAGCCCTTGTGCACGCGGTAGCTGATGGCGCGGTCGTTGTAGAGGGAAGCAAAGACTTCCTTCATCTTGTGCAGCACGTCGCCGATGCCGACCACGTTCAGGAAGGTTTCCTGCTGGCCCGCGAAGGAGGCGTCGGGCAGGTCTTCGGCCGTGGCCGAGGAGCGCACGGCGAACGAGGCGGCGGGGTTGCCTTCGCTCAGCTTCGCGAACGCCTCGGTGATGGCTTTCTGCAGGTCGGCCGGAAAGGGCTGGGCCTCGACCATCGCACGGATCTCGGCGCCGGCCACGGCCAGCGCCCGCACGTCTTCGGTGTCCAGGGCGGCGAGCCGCTTGCTGATCTTGTCGGCCAGGCCGTCGTGGGCAAGGAACTGGCGGAACGCATGCGCCGTGGTCGCGAAGCCCGTGGGCACCCGCACGCCCTGCGGCAATTGCGAGATCATTTCGCCGAGGCTGGCGTTCTTGCCGCCGACCGACTCGACGTCGGTCATCCTCAGGTTTTCAAACGGTACGACCAGGGCGGTCGCGTCGAAAAGTGCAGACATGGGAAAGCTCCAGAAGTTGAAACCGGTGCTGCATGCAGACGGCGCGGCACGATCGTTGTCGTTGCTTTGGGTGCGGGCGCGGTGTGCATGGAAAGAATTGGGGGTGGGAAGGCGGATTCCCGATAATGGCCCGGATTGTAGGCGTGGCGAGATTGCACGCGCCGCAGGACAAGGCCGCAAGAGCAACACCATGCACACACGCACCGTTTTCTTCATTTCCGACGGCACCGGCATCACCGCTGAAACATTCGGTAACGCCGTGCTGGCCCAATTCGAGATGAAGCCGCGCCATGTGCGGCTGCCGTTCACCGACACGGTCGACAAGGCGCACCAGGCGGTGCGGCAGATCAACCACACGGCCGAACTGGAAGGTGTGCGCCCCATCGTCTTCACGACGCTCGCGAACATGGAAGTGCTGGAGGTGATCGAAACCGGCTGCAAGGGCATGCTGCTCGACATGTTCGGCACCTTCGTGCGGCCGCTGGAGATCGAGCTGGCGGTGAAGTCGAACCACCGCATTGGCCGCTTCAGCGACGTCAGCAAGAGCAAGGAATACGACGCCCGCATTGCGGCCATCGATTTCAGCCTGGCCCACGACGACGGCCAGAGCAACCGGGACCTCGAAGGCGCCGACGTGATCCTGGTGGGCGTGAGCCGCAGCGGCAAGACGCCGACTTCGCTCTACCTGGCAATGCAGCACGGCCTGAAGGCGGCCAACTATCCGCTGATTCCGGAAGACTTCGAGCGCAAGCAATTGCCGCCGGCGCTGATGCCGCACCGCAAGAAGATCTTCGGCCTCACGATCCAGCCCGAGCGCCTGAGCCAGATCCGCAACGAGCGCCGGCCGGATTCGCGCTACGCCAGCCTCGAGAACTGCCGCAACGAGGTGAGCGAAGCCGAGGCCATGATGCGCCGCGCCGGCATCCGGTGGCTCTCCACGACCACCAAGTCGATCGAGGAGATCGCCACCACCATCCTGCAGGAGCTGAAGCCGGAGAGGCTGGTCTACTGAGCCGCCTGCTCGGCCGGGGCCGAGGTCCGGATCAGGTGATCGAAGGCGCCGAGCGCCGCCTTCGCCCCGTCGCCGGCCGCGATGATGATCTGCTTGAACGGCACGGTCGTCACGTCGCCCGCGGCAAACACGCCCGGCACCGAGGTCTGGCCCCTGGCGTCGACCACGATCTCGCCGTGCTTTGTCAGCTCGACCACGCCCTTGAGCCAGTCGGTGTTGGGCACCAGGCCGATCTGGATGAACACGCCTTCGAGTTCGACCTTCTTCAGCTCGCCCGTCGCGCGGTCCTTGTAGACCAGGCCGTTGACCTTCTGGTCGCCGGTGATCTCGGTGGTCTGCGCGTTGGTGAACACGTCGACGTTCTTCAGGCTCTTGAGCTTGCGCTGCAGCACGGCGTCGGCGCGCAGCTGCGTGTCGAACTCGATCAGCGTGACATGGCCGACGATGCCGGCCAGGTCGATGGCCGCTTCGACGCCCGAATTGCCGCCGCCGATCACCGCCACGCGCTTGCCCTTGAACAGCGGGCCGTCGCAGTGCGGGCAGTAGGCCACGCCCTTGTTCTTGAACTCGTGCTCGCCCGGCACGTTGATGTTGCGCCAGCGCGCGCCGGTCGAGATGATGATCGATTTGCTCTTGAGCGAAGCGCCGCTCTCCAGTTGCACCTCGATCAGGTCCTTGCCCGGAACCAGCGCCTTGGCGCGCTGCAGGTTCATGATGTCAACGTCGTAGTCGCGCACATGCTCTTCGAGGGCGTGGGCGAACTTCGGTCCTTCGGTTTCCTTGATCGAGATGAAGTTCTCGATGCCCAGCGTGTCGAGCACCTGGCCGCCAAAGCGCTCCGAGGCCACGCCGGTGCGGATGCCCTTGCGCGCCGCATACACGGCCGCCGCCGCGCCGGCCGGGCCGCCGCCGACGATCAGCACGTCGAACGGGTCCTTGGCGGCGATCTTCTTCGCTTCGCGCTCGACGCCGCTGGTGTCGATCTTCGCGAGGATCTCTTCCAGGCTCATGCGGCCCTGGCCGAACTCGGTGCCGTTCAGGAACACGGTGGGCACGGCCATCACCTGGCGTTCCTTGACCTCTTCCTGGAAGGTGCCGCCCTCGATCATGGTGGTGCGGATGCGCGGGTTCTGGATGGCCATCAGGTTCAGGGCCTGGACCACATCGGGGCAGTTGTGGCAGGTGAGCGAAACGTAGATCTCGAACTCGAAGTCACCGTCGAGCGCGCGGATCTGGTCGAGCACCGCCTGCTCGACCTTCGGGGGATAGCCGCCGATCTGCAGCAGTGCAAGGATCAGCGAGGTGAATTCATGGCCCATCGGCAGGCCGGCAAAACGCGGGCCGTGGTTCTCGCTCGGGCGGTTGACCGAGAAAGAGGGCTTGCGATGGTTGTCGTCGCGGCTTTCGGTCAGCTTGACCAGCGGCGACGCTTCGGCGACGTCCTTCAGCAGCGACAGCATTTCGCCCGAGGCCTTGCTGTCGTCGAGCGAGGCGACGATCTCGATCGGCTGCGTGGCGCGTTCGAGGTAACTCTTCAATTGGGCTTTGGTGCTGGCGTCGAGCATGACGGACTCTCTTTCGATAACTGAAAACTATCAACTGGGGACAAAAAAGCCCGGGGCCGCGTGAGCGCCCGGGCTTTCGCGCGGGGGCGCTTAGATCTTGCCGACGAGGTCGAACGACGGCGCGATGGTCTTGTCGCCTTCGTTCCACTTGGCCGGGCAGACTTCGTTCGGGTGGGCGGCGGTGTAGACCGCTGCCTTCAGCTTGCGCAGGGTTTCCTTGACGTCGCGGGCGATCTCGTTGGAGTGCACTTCGGCGGTCTTGATGATGCCTTCCGGATTGATCACGAAGGTGCCGCGCAGTGCCAGGCCTTCTTCAGGGATGTGCACACCGAAAGCGTTGGTCAGCGTGTGGGTGGGGTCGCCCACCAGGGGGAACTTGGCCTTGCCGACGGCCGGCGACGTGTCATGCCACACCTTGTGCGAGAAGTGCGTGTCGGTGGTCACGATGTAGACCTCGGCACCCAGCTTCTGGAACTCGGGGTAGTTGTCGGCCGCGTCTTCGACTTCGGTCGGGCAGTTGAAGGTGAAGGCTGCGGGCATGAAGATCAGCACGGACCATTTGCCCTTGAGCGTCTCGTCGGACACATCGATGAACTTGCCGTTGAGGTAGGCCTGGGTCTTGAAGGGTTGGACTTGGGTGTTGATCAGGGACATGGTGATTCCTTGGATGCTGCAGGTGGACAAAAATAAGTGCGAGCCATGAGTATAACTACCAATCTCATATTTTCAATAGTTATGGGCTATTGAAAGTATTGGAGCTTGCTATGTTTGCGATCGGCTCCACGCTGTTGTTCGGCAGGCCGCAATACGAACGTGTATCACCATCACACGCATGCAGACCGGTTCAGCATGGGATTGCTTGCAAGGGCTCGCCCGCCCCTTTCACAATCGGTGCTTTCAGAACAAGGAAAAGAACATGAAGGGCGACCCCAAGGTCATCGAACATCTGCAGGCGCAGCTCAAGAACGAGCTCACTGCCATCAACCAGTACTTCCTGCACTACCGCATGCTCAAGCACTGGGGCCTGGACAAGCTGGCCAAGAAGGAATACGAGGAATCGATCGGCGAAATGAAGCACGCCGACAAGCTGATGGACCGCATCTTCATGCTCGACGGCCTGCCGAACCTGCAGGACCTGGGCAAGCTGAACATCGGCGAGGACGTGCCCGAACTGCTGAGCTGCGATCTGGGCGCCGAAACCGGTGCGCAAGCCACCATCAAGGACGGCATCGCCTACTGCGAGACGGTGCGCGACTACGTTTCGCGCGACCTGCTGCAGGAGATCCTGGACGACACGGAAGAACACATCGACTTCCTCGAAACCCAGATCGATCTGATCGACAAGGTCGGCGTGCAGAACTATCTGCAATCGCAGATGGGCGAGATCAGCTGATCCGGCAAGGCCGGAGCGACGTAGTTCTCAATCGACGTCGCCCGGCTCCGGCGGGCGCTTGTGCCCGCTGAGCATGGCGGCCGCCAGGTTTTCCCGGTGCCGCCAGCTCGTGAAGGCAACACCGGCCAGATGCAGGGCAATCAGTGCCACCAGCGTCCAGGCCAGGCTGCGGTGGAGCCATTCCACCCAGGCCAATCCCCAGAACACGTCGAGCGAGTACATCCAGCCCGTGACGCCCACCGCCGCCACCGTGGCAAGCAGGGCTACGGCCATCCAGCCGCCCAGCGGGTTGTGGCCCAGATAGCGCCTTTCGCGCCGGGCCAGCACCTCGGCCGCGTAGCGCCGCACCTGCGCGGGAGACCGGACGAACTGCCGGAACCTCGCATGGCGCCCGCCCCACCAGCCGCCGATGCAGCGGCCGGCGATCAGGGCCAGCGCCGCGTAGCCCGCCAGTTCATGCAGCCGCAGCAACGCCTCGCCGCTGAACCATGCCGCGGCAATGGCTGCGACCAGCGCCCAATGCGTCGCGCGCAGCCAAAGCGCCCAGACCTGCACCGGCGGACGCCCGGGAACCGCACGCACCGCGCGCTTCCTCAGGACGGCTGCTTCACCTGCCCTACCTTCTCGAAGGTCTTGGGATCGAAGAAGGCCTCGGTGCGCTGGCCCTTCTCGTCGAAGCCGTAGACCTCGTAGCAGCCATTGAAGTTCTTGACCTGGCGAACCTTCCAGCCTTCGCTGGTCAGCTTGCGCTGCAGCTCCATCTGCGGGCGCATCTCCGCCTTGGGAACCGGCGCGCACTTGACCGCGTCGTGATCGACGAACTGGGCGGAGGCCGGCGCAGCCCAGAGGACCGCGGTGGCGGCGGCGGTGAAAAGAAGCGACTTGTTCATGAATGATCTCCTGGCGTTGCAGGCGCCGCGCCGCGGCTCAGACGTCGAGCCACATGCGCAGCAGGTTGTGGTACGTGCTCGTGAGGCCGATCACGCCGGAATCGGTCTCGCCATATTGGCTGCGAAGATGGCGCAGGTGGTTGTCCATCTCGAACAGCAGGCGGCGCTGCTCGTCGCTGCGCACCATGCTCTGGATCCAGAAATAGCTCGCGGTGCGGTAGCCCCGCGTCACCGGCAGCACCCGGTGAACACTGGTGCCTGGATACAGCACCATGTCTCCGGCCGGCAGCTTGACGCGCTGCACGCCGAAGGTGTCCTCGATCACGAGTTCGCCGCCGTCGTATTCGTCGGGCTCGGCCAGGAACAGGGTGCACGAGATGTCGGTGCGCACCCGGCCCGAGCCGTCGCGCAGGAAACGGACGGCACTGTCCACATGGTTGCCGAAGCTGTTGGACGCACCGCCGTAGCGGTTGAACAGCGGCGGCGAAATCTGCTTGGGCAGCGCGGCCGAGAAGAAAAGCTGGTGCCGCTCCAGGCCGCGCAGCAGCAGTTGCTGCAGCGCGCGGGTTTCTTCGCAGTCTTCCCTCAACTGTTCGTTGTTCTTCGCATGCGCCGACTGGCTGCCGGCGGTGATCCGGCCGTCGTCCCAGGGGGCGTCGGCGAGGATCCCGCGGGCCTCGCGCAGCTCCTCGGAGGTGAGCACCTGTTTGATGTGCAGCAGCATGGCCCCGAGGATAGTCCGATCAGAAGCGCACGCCGACCGTGCCGAGCACCTGGCGCTTGGCGCCCAGGATGGCAAAGCCCGGATACAGCTGATCGCCGTAGGCCTTGTTGCTGAGGTTGTTGATGTTGATCTGCGCGTACACGTCCGGCGTGAACTTGTATTCGAGCATTGCATCGGCCACGACATAGCCCGGCACGCGGGCGGTCGCCGACGCGGCGCCGGTGGTGCCCGTCAGCGGCCGGTTCTCGGTCGCGCCATGCGCGCCCAGTGCGATGCGCAGCTTCGGCGTTGCCTGGTAGCTGACCCAGACCGCACCCGACTGCTTGGGCGTGAGACCCACGCGCTGGCCGACCGAGGCCTGCGCCGCAGCCGCGCTGCCGGCCTGGTCGATCTTGGCGACCGGCATCCAGGTGTACGAAGCGTAGACCTCCCACTGCCGGCCCAGGCGGCCGACCACGTCGAGTTCGACGCCTGCGGTGTGCCGCTTGCCCGAGAGCGTGTAGGCCGAGCCGGCAAAGTCGGCATCGGTGGTGCGCTCGTTGTACTTCTCGGTGCGGAAAATCGCGCCGCGCGTGGAGAGCGCGCCATCCAGCCAGTCGAGCTTGGCACCCACTTCGAGGTTGCGGCTCTTCTCGGGCGGCGTGTTGGCGTTCTGCGGCGTGACGTACTGGTAGGTGTCGGCCGAGGTGTTGAACGAGGTGCCGTACGACACGTAGTACGACTGGGAATCGGAGGGCTGGTACATCACGCCGCCGCGGTAGCTCCACGGCGAGTTCGACAGGTGCGTGCTGGTGACGCTCAGCGGCGTGCTGCTCACTGCGCCAGTGCGGTAGTTCAGCTGCTCGAAGTCGCCCTTGAAGCTGTCGTAGCGAATGCCGCCGAGCACCTTCCAGTGCGGCGCGACCTGGACCAGGTCCTGCACGTAAAGGCCGTAGGCCTTCGCGTCGTAGTTGCTCGAATTGCGCCATTGCGGCGACAGGCCGGTGCCGACCAGGCCGGCTCCGTCGTCGGGTGTACCGACGCGCGTGGGCGGACGGATGCCGAGCGTGCTGCCGTTGTTCTGGAAGCGAACGGCCTCCTCCTTCGAGGCATCGATGCCGGCCAGCAGCTCATGCTTCACGCCGAGCGCATCGAAGGCCAGGCTGTAGTCGCTCTGCGCATAGGTGCCCTTGTAGCGGTCCTTGCGTGGCGTGAGGCTGCTGCGCGTGAGGAAGGTCGACGGATCGAGCGCCGTGACCGCCCGGGTGCCGGCCGGGCAGGTTCCAGCCGCCGTGGGAAGCGCGCCGCAGGCGCCCACCGCCGTGCTCCATTGCGCCCGCTCGAACACGCCGCTGCGCACTTGCGTGCGCAGTTCGCCGCCGTTGGCGAACCTGTGCTTCCATGCGCCGTGCACGTAGTTTGCCTCGCCGTCGACGAAGTCCGCCGAGGTGCCGTAGAAGTTGCCGGGCTTGACCGGCGCCAGGCTGCCGTTGACGTAGCGCACGGCCGACATCGGCACGTTGTTGTTCTTCAGGTGGAACAGGCCCACGGTGAATTCGTCCGCGGTCCCCAGGCCCCAGCTGTACGAGGGTGCGATGCCGTACTTGTCGATCTTCGCGCCGCCGTTGTCGGCCTTGTTGTACATCGCGTTGATGCGCAGTGCCGAGGTCTCGCCGGTGCGCACGTTGAAATCGGCGGTGGTGCGAAAGTAGCCGCCACTGCCCAGCGTGCCCACGACGTCGGTCTGGTCGGCCAGCAGCGGCCTCTTGCTCACCTGGTTCACGACGCCGCCCGTGGAGCCGCGACCGAAGAGCATGGAGGCCGAGCCGCGCATCACTTCGACGCGGTCGAGGTTGAAGGTGTCGCGGTCGTACTGCGAGGGGTCGCGCATGCCGTCGATCATCAGGTCGCCGGTGCTGGCGATCGGGAAGCCGCGCAGCCGGATGTCCTGGTCGGTGCCGTTCTCGGTCGCGGCAAAGGTGATGCCCGCCGAATAGTGCAAGGCGTCCTTCAGCGTGTCGAGCTTGACGTCGTCGATCAGCTTTTCGGTGATGACGTTGATCGACTGCGGAATGTCGCGGATGTCCTGCGTTCCCTTGCCGATGTTGGTCTTCCTGGTCTGGACCTGGTCCTTGCCCTGGACTTCGGCCTGCTCGGTCACCGTCACGGTTCCAAGCGTGCCGCCCTGCACCGGCGCTTCAGGCGTCTGCGCCCAACTGCTGACAGAGGCGGCCAGCATCAATGCGCCGAAAGGCAGCATCGCTGCTTCGCGCGGCACGCCGGTCGCCGCAGGCGTGCAAGACATGGGATGCGGCGCACGAGCGCGCCGACGGGCAGCATTGGACAAGAGAACCTCCCGAAAAGCCAAACGGCTGGTTTGAATGGCTGGCTGGGCCGGTGCTTCACCGGTGGTGGCTTGCCGAAATTTGGCTGGAGTGTAGGGCGAAGGTAGTCCGAATCATTCGCACTTAGATTCTCGTGTTGCGAAAATGCTACTTTTTCCCAACGAATACCGAAGACTTCTTTGAGGGATAGTTATTGAAAATGCGAGGGATTCGTATTTATAATCGGCCGAACCCTAACCAGCCAGCCACTGCCGCTTTCACCACCATGATCGTTTGCGTCTGCCGCCGAGTCTCCGACCGCGAAATCGCACGTCACGTGCGCGCGGGCATGACCTTCGACGAAGTCCAATTCGAACTTGGCGTGGCCACCCAGTGTGGCCAGTGTGAAGGCTGTGCGCGCGATATCGTCGCGCAGTGCAGCGCCTCCCACCCGGTCGCCGCGTTGAACCGCGAATCGGGAACGAGTGCGATCCAGCTTGCCACCTCCATTTCGGAAAGCAAGGCATGGAACTCTTCTCGGCACTCGGCGGCAGCCTGATCCTCGTTGCAGGCTCGGTCTGGTGGATCTTTCGTAAGTAAACAGTAGTCGTAGCGGTTTTGCTGCAATCGAGGCACGCTCCGTGGGTGCCCGCATTCGAATTGGTTGATCGTGTCTGACCGCTTTGCCCCTCCCCCCTCCGTACTGGGCCTCTCGCGCAATGCACTCATTGCCGGGGGCGTGATCCTGTTTCATGCAGCCGCGCTGTGGGCGCTGCAAAGCGGCCTGCTGCGCCGCGCTGCCGAAGTGGTGATCCCCGTTGAAATCCTGAGCCAGTTCGTCGAGCCGCCCAAGCCGGCCGAACCGCCGCCTCCTCCTCCACCGCCGCCTCCGCAGCGCAAGCCCGAGGCGGTCAAGCCGCCGCCGCGGCCGGTGGCCATCCGCGAGCCGAAGCCCACACCCGCGCCCAGCGCGCCGGTCGGCGTGCCCGAGCCTCCGCCGCCCGCGCCGGTTGCGGAAGCTCCCGCTCCCACGCCGCCCGCGCCTCCCGCTCCGCCGCCGGCGCCGCCTGCACCACGGACGATCGAAATCTCGGAAGGCCAGACGCGCTACGTCCGGGAACCCAAGCTCGTGTATCCCAGCATGAGCCGGCGTCTGGGCGAGTCGGGCACCACTGTGGTCTCGATCTATTTCGACAGCGAAGGCTTTGCCAAGCGCGTCGAGCTCTTCAAGTCCAGCGGATTCGAGCGACTCGACGAAGCGGCGCTCAGCGCCGCCCGCACCGCCCAGGTCACGCCCTTCAGGCAAACGGGAGGCAATGCACAGACCACCTACCTGCTGCGGGCTCCCTTCTCATTCAAACTGAACTAATCTTTCTCTGGAGCAACTTCGTATGGATTCCCAATTCGGCTTGATGAACGTCTGGAACCAGGGCGATTTCGTCACCAAGGCCGTCGCGCTGCTGTTGATCGGCATGTCGCTTGCGTCGTGGATCGTGATCATCATCAAGGCGCTCGACGTCATCAAATACAAGCGCCTTGCCAAGCATTCGCAGGACTTCTGGCATAGCGAAGACTTCGCCACCGCGCTCAACAAGCTCGGCAAGGACGACAGCAACCCGTTCCGCGCCCTGGCACTCGAAGGCCGCGAAGCGGCCGCGCACCACCGCAACACGAAGGCCCATCTGCACGATGCACTGGACGTGAGCGACTGGATCACGCGCGCGCTGCGCAACGGCATCGATGCCTTCACCGCGCGCCTTCAGACGGGCCTCGCCATCCTGGCGTCGGTCGGTTCGACGGCACCGTTCATCGGCCTGTTCGGCACCGTCTGGGGCATCTACCACGCGCTCATGAGCATCAGTACGGCCGGCCAGGCCACCATCGACAAGGTGGCGGGCCCGATCGGCGAAGCACTGATCATGACGGCGCTGGGCCTTGCGGTGGCCATTCCGGCGGTGCTGGGCTACAACGCGCTGGTGCGCGGCAACAAGTTTGTTCTCACCAAGCTCAACAGCTTCGCCCATGATCTGCACGCCTACTTCGTGACGGGCGCGCGCGTGCAAAGCGGTGGCGGCGACGCCATCGTGGTTCCGCTCAAGAAGGGCTGAGATCATGGCTTTCGGAACCCAGGACGAGCCCGATGAGGTGATGAACGAGATCAACATGACGCCGCTGGTCGACGTCATGCTGGTGCTGCTGATCATCTTCATCATCACGGTGCCGGTGATGAAACACGCAGTCAACATCGACCTGCCCCGCGCCACCAGCGAGCCCGAGCAGCCCAAGCCGCAGAACATCCTGTTCAGCATCACGGCCGACGGCAGCTACTACTGGAACGAGCAGAAGATCGACGACGCGGAACTGCCCGCCCGCCTCGCCGCCGAGGCCGCCAAGGATCCGCAGCCCGAACTGCACATCCGCGGCGACAAGGAAGTCCGCTACGAGCGCGTGGCCAAGGCGATGTCGGCAGCCCGCGAGGCCGGCGTGCGCAAGATCGGCTTCATTACCGAACCCGACGCGAAATAAGTCACTGAATGGCCTTAAAAAAAGTTGATCGCGGTGATTGACTTTTTATTGCGAATCATTATCATTCACTCATCGCTTCGATAAGGGAATTTCAGATGCAAGCCAAACCGAACGCCTTTTCTGTTCTGAGCCATCCTTCGCTCGATCAATCGGGTGGCGGACATGCGTCCATCCAGGCACCGCGCCCGGCGCCCATGGTCGAAAGCACGGAGCTTCTGAAAGGAAGCAAGACCGTGGGCATCATGCACAACGGTTCCCTCTACAGGCTACAGGCCACCAAACTCGGCAAGCTGATTCTTACCAAGTAAGACCTCAGCCCGCCCTTCGCGCAAGTTTCATCGTGGGGCGACTTGAGGAGATTCATCTCCGAGGGTCGTTTTTTGCTAGCCAACGGTTCGCCGACTAGCCAAGCTTTTTTTCACGCTGGATATCCAACAAAAACGCCGACTCGAAGTCGGCGTTTTGCTTTGGCGCTTTCGAAAGCTCAAAGACCGAGGGCTGCAATGCCTGCCTTGGCAATCTGGGCGTCCTCGTTCGACTTCACGCCGCTCACGCCGACGGCGCCGATCACCTGGCCGTCCTTCACGATGGGCACGCCGCCCTCGAGCAGGCCCTGAACCGCGGGCGCCGTGAGGAACGCGCTGCGGCCGCCGTTGATGATGTCTTCGTAGACCTTGCTCTCGCGGCGGCCCATGGCTGCGGTGTGCGCCTTGGCGGGCGCGATGTGGGACGACAGTGCCGCGGCGCCATCCAGGCGCTGGAGCCACAGCAGGTTGCCGGCATCGTCGGAGATGGCGATGGTCACAGCCCAGTTGTTCTTGAGGGCCTCGGCTTCGGCAGCGGCGGCAATGGCCTTGACATCGGCGAGTTCGAGGAAGGACTTGGTCTTCATGGTGAGAATCAGGTTGCGTAAAACCCGACAGCATAACGGCCAACAGTGCCCTGGGCACCCTTGCGCTTAGGACCATCGTCCATACGGTCTTTGTGCCGCCCCCCTCTTGCAGCCCCCTAGAATGCGCCCAACTGCGTGATTGCAGCAACCAAAGGAGCTACGGCCATGAACGACCGCGTTACCACCCTCGACACTTCCGCCGGCTACGGCCAGGCGCTGCCGCAGGCTGAGCGCCAACGCGTCCTGCGCAATACCTACTGGCTGCTGGCGCTGAGCATGCTGCCCACCGTGCTGGGCGCCTGGATCGGCGTTGCCACCGGCATCACAAGCTCGCTCACGGGCGGCCTGGGCCTCATGGTTTTCCTCGGCGGCGCCTTCGGCTTCATGTTCGCCATCGAGAAAACCAAGAACTCGGCCGCCGGCGTGCCGGTGCTGCTGGGCTTCACCTTCTTCATGGGCCTGATGCTGTCGCGGCTGATCGCGATGGTGCTGGGTTTCAAGAACGGTTCCGAGCTCATCATGACGGCGTTCGGCGGCACCGCCGGCGTTTTCTTCGTGATGGCATCGCTGGCCACGGTGATCAAGCGCGACCTGTCCGGCATGGGCAAGTGGCTCTTCGTCGGCGCCATGGTGCTGATGGTGGGTGCCATCATCAACGTCTTCGTCGGCTCGAGCGCCGGCATGATGGCCATCTCGGTGGCGGCCATCGGCATCTTCTCGGCCTTCATGCTCTATGACCTGAAGCAGATCATGGATGGCGGCGAAACCAACTACATCAGCGCCACGCTCGCGCTCTACCTTGACCTGTTCAACGTGTTCCAGAGCCTGCTGGCCCTGCTGGGCATCGCCGGCGGCGAACGCGACTGAGCGAACAGCGAACAAGGCGCCGTGTGCGCCAATGAAAAAGGGCCCCGAGGGGCCCTTTTTTCATGCCAGGTCGAACACCGCAATCGACTCGACGTGCGCCGTGTGCGGGAACATGTTGATCACCCCCGCGAACGTGCAGCGATAGCCGGCCTGGTGCACCAGCAGGCCGGCGTCCCGCGCCAGGGTGGACGGGTTGCAGCTCACGTAGACGATGCGCTTGGGCGGTGTCCAGCCATCGGTTCGAAGCTCGGGCTGCAGGTGCAGGTCGGCCATGGCCTTGGCCAGCGCGAAGGCGCCTTCGCGCGGCGGGTCGACCAGCCACTTGTCGGCGCTGCCATCGGCCACCAGCATGGCGGGGGTCATTTCGAAGAGGTTGCGGGCCACGAACCGCGTCGCCGACAGCGCCCGCCTGGCGGAGGTGGCGGGCTGGTTCTTGCTGAAGTTGTCGCTTGCGCGCGCGACCAGGGTGTCGCTGCCCTCGATGCCCAGGACCTCGCGCGCACGGCTGGCCAGCGGCAGGGTGAAGTTGCCCAGGCCGCAGAACCAGTCGATCACGCGCTCGTCGGCCTGCACGTCGAGCAGGCGCAGCGCCTTTCCTACGAGGGCGCGGTTGATGTGCGGATTGACCTGCGTGAAATCGGTGGGCTTGAACGGCATCGTCACACCGAACTGGGGCAGCTCGTAGGACAGCGGCATGCCGCCTTCTTCGAGCAGCTTCACGGTGTCCGGCCCCTTGGCCTGCAGCCACCACTGGACGCCGGCGTTCTGCGCCGCAAAAGCCTTCAGGCGGCCGATGTCCGCATTGGAGAGCGGCTCCAGGTGCCTCAGCACCAAGGCGATCGTGCCGAGCGAGGTGGTGCCGGGGGCATCGCCGCAGGCGAGCTCGATCTGCGGGCAGGTCTCGCGGGCGTCCAGCGAGCCGATCAATGCGCGCAACGGCATCAGCATGTCGCTGACCTGCTTGGGCAGCACCGGGCATACCTGCATGTCGGCGAGGTACCGGCTCTTGCGCTCGTGGAAGCCGATCAGCACCGTGCCCTTCTTGACCACATGGCGCACCGAGAGCCGGGCGCGATAGCGGTAGTGCCAGGCCGGCCCTTCCAGCGGCCGCAGCACGTTGTCGGGCCGCACCTTGCCGAGGTGCCACAGGTTGTCCTCGAGGGCGCGCTGCTTCACCGCGACCTGCGCCGCCTCGTCCAGGTGCTGCATCTTGCAGCCGCCGCAGGCACCGGTGTGCAAGCCGAAATGCGGGCAGCCGGGCTGCACCCGCTGCGACGATTCGCGCCGGATGGCCGTGACCGTGCCCTGCTCCCAGTTGTTCTTGCGGCGATGAACGTTGAACTGCACTTCCTCGAAAGGCAGGGCCCCTTCGATGAACACGACCATGCCTTCGGCGTTGTGCGCCACGCCTTGCGCGTCGAGGTCGAGCGACTCGACCTTGAGCCATTCGCCCGCCGCGGTGGCCGGGGTTTTCGCGGGGACTTTCTTTTCTTCGATGGATTCCGTCATCCCCCGATTGTCTCAGCGCCGGCCCTGCCCCTCCTCAGCCGCGGCAAGCCGCCGCTAGAACAGGGCGTCGCGCCCCACGCCCGAGCGGATCAGCTGGCGCCGCATCTTGGCCAGCGCCTCGTTCTGGATCTGCCTCACGCGCTCGCGCGTCAGCCCGAGGCGCACGCTCAGCACCTCGAGCGTCTCGGGCTCGCGGTCGTGCAGGCCATAGCGGCCCTCCAGCACCTCGCGCTCGCGAGCATCCAGTGCGTGGACCCATTGATCGAGCAGGCGCGCGACCTCGTGGGTGTGCGTGACGTCGGTCGGGTCGCCCTGCTCGTCCTCCGACGCCACGGTGTCGGCCAGGGTGAAGCCTTCGTCTCCGTGCGCGTCGCCGGCATCGAGCGAGCGCGGCGCCTCGGCCAGCGCCAGCAGTTCCGCGACCGCCTGCACCTCCAGGCCCAGAAATGCGGCGACGTCCTCCACGCGCACGCCGTCGGGCCGATGCGCCAGGAACTCGGCATCGCCTTCGAGCGTGCGGCGGGCCCGCAGCACCTGCTGCAGCTCACGCACCACATGCACCGGCAGGCGGATCGCACGCGCCTGGGTCAGTACGGCGCGCTCGACCGACTGGCGGATCCACCAGGTTGCATAGGTGGAAAAGCGAAAGCCCCGCTCGGGCTCGAACTTGGTGATGGCGTGCATCAGGCCGAGATTGCCTTCCTCGATGAGATCGGAAAGCGGTACGCCCCGGCCCAGATAGGCCTTGGCGATGTTCACAACCAGCCTCAGGTTGTGCTCGATCATCGATTGCCGCGCGGCAAAGTCGCCGGCGCGCGCGGCGCATGCGGCCTGGTATTCCTCTTCGGGCGTGAACAGTTCGGTACGCCGCACCTGGCGCAGGTAGATCGTCAGGGCATCGGCGCCCTCGCCGCCGGGCAAATCGGTTGTTGCGGCAATCAGGTCTGCAGCAGGTGCCGCAGGCTTCGCAGGCGAGCCCTGCGAGCCGCCCTCTACGGCCCTGCCCCGGCCCACCGGCCGACGCACGGGCAGTGCGCGACGGGGGCTGGAAGCGGCCATGGCATCACCGGCTCGGCAAGTAGCGCGCCGGGTCGACGGGCTTGCCCTGGCGGCGGATTTCGAAATGCAGCTTGACGCGGTCGGCGTCGCTGTTGCCCATCTCGGCGATCTTCTGGCCCTTTTGCACCGACTGGTCTTCCTTCACGAGCAGCGTCTGGTTGTGCGCGTAGGCCGTGAGGTAGGTGTTGTTGTGCTTCAGGATGATCAGGTTGCCATAGCCGCGCAAACCGGCGCCGGCATAGACCACGCGGCCATCGGCCGCCGCGAGGACAGCGTCGCCCGCCTTGCCGCCGATGTCGAAGCCCTTGTTCTTGGCGTCGTCGAAGCCCGCGAGCAGCGTGCCGTGAGCCGGCCAGATCCAGCCGAGGTCTTCGTCGCCCGAGCTTGCTGCGGGCGCCGACGGCGACGCCGTCACTGGCGGCTTGCCGACCGCAGCGCTGGCGGGCGCCGCGGGCACCACCGCCGACGGCGGCGCGACGGGCTTGGTCACCACGCCCTCGGAAGAGGAAGACGCTGGCGCGGTTGCAACGGCGGTGCCCGGTCCCACCGGCGGCACCACGCGCAGCACCTGTCCGACTTCGATCAGGTCGGGATTTTCAAGATTGTTCCAGCGGACGATGTTCTGCCAGCTCTGGCCGGTTTCGTTGCCGATGCGGCGGATCGTGTCGCCGGGCCGCACGGCGTAATAGCCCGGCTTGCCATAGTTCTCGATGCCTGGAAGCGGCTTGCCCGACGCGTCGGTGGTGATGAGCGGGCCACCGGGTGCCGCATTGGGCGCACGCGTCATCGTGCCCCGGTCTTCGACCGGTGCCGGCCCTCGCGGTGCGGCGCAGCCCGCGATCACGAGCACAACGGCCAACGTGATACCAGCGCACCAACTCCGATTGCCAAAACCCTGCATTTGTTGTTCCTTCAAGCGATGCCCGATTTTAGGGGGACAAAGTGAACCGCCTCAAGAATGCGGCGCTCGAGTCCACGGGCGGTTTTATCGATGACGACGAGCGCCTGCCCGCCGCCTGCCGAGTGCGTGGGCGCCACGATGCGTCCGCCGACGGCGAGTTGTTCGATCCAGGCCTGCGGCACTGCCTCGCCGCCTGCCGCGGCGATGATGCCGGCATAGGGCGCACCCTTGGCATAGCCGACCATGCCGTCGCCCAGCATCAGGTGAACCGTGGCCAGCCGGAAATGCCGCAGGTTGGCGCGCGCGCGCTCGTGCAGTCCGCGCAGGCGCTCGATGCTGTACACCTCCGTGGCCACGTGGTTCAGCACTGCGGCCTGGTAGCCGCAGCCAGTGCCGATTTCCAGCACGCGGCCGAGACGGTCCTGCGGCTTGCCGGCCAGTGCGGGCGCGCCCAGCAGGAGTTCGATCATGCGGGCCACCACGCTCGGCTTGGAGATGGTCTGGCCCAGTCCGATCGGCAGGCTCGTGTCTTCATAGGCCTGGTTGACGAGCGCGCTGTCGACGAAGCGATGCCGCTCGACCGCGCTCAGCGCGCGCAGCACGCGCGCATCGGCAATGCCCTGGGCGGCGAGCTTCTGCACCATGCGCGCGCGCACGGCGTCGGAGGCCATCGAAGGCGTGGACGGCACCATCGGCTTGGCAGGCACGGCGGGCAGGCGCCCGCGCGTGGCGGCCGAGGCGGTGGGTGTCAGGCGAACCGGGAATCCAGGCCGTTGCGTGGCCATGCTCAATTACCGAGACGGGCAACCGTCTCGCGCCATTGGCCCAGGTTGGCATGGTCGGTCAGGTCGATCTGCAGCGGCGTCAGCGCAATGTGGCCGGCAGCGGTGGCATGGAAGTCGGTGCCCTCGCCGCTGTCCTTGGCGCCACCGGCACCTGCAATCCAGTACATCGTCTCGCCCCGCGGGCTTTCCTGCGTGATGACTTTCTCCGCGGAATGGCGCCGGCCCAGCCGGCAAACCTGGATCGGCTTGAGCTCTTCGAGCGGCCGGTTCGGAACGTTCACGTTGAGCAGGAAGGCGCCGCCGTCCAGCATGCGCTCGCGTTCGATCTGCTGCACCAGGCGCCGGGCCACCTGCGCGGCCGCGTCGACATGCGCCCAGCCCTTCTCGATCTGCGAGAACGCGATGGCCGGGATGCCGAACAGATAGGCCTCCATGGCCGCACCCACGGTGCCGGAGTAGATGGTGTCGTCGCCCATGTTGGCGCCGTTGTTGATGCCGGAGACCACCAGGTCGGGCCGGTAGCCGAGCAGCCCCTTGAGCGCGATGTGAACGCAATCGGCCGGCGTGCCCGTCACGTAGCGAAAACCGTTGTGCGCCTTGTGCACGTAGAGCGGCGCCGCCAGCGTGAGGGCATTGGACTTGGCGCTGTTGTTGTGCTCGGGTGCAACCACCTCGACGTCCGCGATGTCTTTCAATGCGTCGTGCAATGCGACGATGCCCGGCGCCTGAAAACCATCGTCGTTGGAAATAAGTATCTTCATGGTGCTTTTCAGTGCCCGGATTGTAGGCGCCGCGTGCGTCGCAGCAGGGACAACGGCGCCCTGCCGCGCCCCCTATCATCGCCTCGCATCATTGCCCACACACGACTGATTCAAAGGAGACCCGAGCATGCACGCATGGCTTTGCGAAAACCCCACCGGCGTCGATGCGCTGGCCTGGAAGGAACTGCCGACGCCGGCGCCGGGTCCGGGCCAGGTGCTGATCGAGATCAGGGCAGCCAGCCTCAACTTCCCCGATCTGCTGATCGTGCAGAACAAATACCAGATCAAGCCGCCGCTGCCCTTCGTGCCCGGTTCGGAATACGCCGGCGTCGTCCAGGCGGTGGGCGAAGGCGTCACCCATCTGAAGGTCGGCCAGAACGTGGCCTGCCTTTCGGGCACGGGCGGGTTCGCAACCCACACGCTGGCACCGGCGGCGCTGTGCATGCCGCTGCCCGAAGGCTTCGGCCATGTCGACGCGGCGGCGTTCATCATGATCTATGCCACCTCGTGGCATGCGCTGATGGACCGCGCGCAGCTCAAGGCCGGTGAAACCGTGCTCGTGCTCGGCGCGGCAGGCGGCGTGGGCACCGCCGCCATTCAAATCGCAAAGGCGGCAGGCGCCAAAGTGATTGCGGCGGCTTCTACCGACGAGAAATGCGAACTCTGCCGCTCCATTGGCGCCGACGCCACCATCAACTACACCACGCATGCGCTTCCAGGCGGCTTTCGCGATGCCATCAAGGCCGCGACCGACGGCAAAGGCCCCGACGTCATTTACGACCCGGTGGGCGGTGATTTCGCCGAGCCTGCATTTCGCTCGATTGCATGGCGCGGACGCTATTTGGTGGTCGGCTTTGCCTCCGGGCCGATTCCGTCGCTGCCATTGAACCTCACGCTGTTGAAAGGCGCTTCCCTGGTCGGTGTGTTCTGGGGCGATTTCGCCAAGCGCGAGCCCAAGGCCAATGCACAAATGATGGCCGAATTGGCGCACTGGTACGGACAGGGAAAGATCAAGCCCGTGATCGACAGCACGATGCAGATGTCACAATTGAAAGCTGCCTATGCCCACATGGGATCGCGCGGCGTCAAAGGAAAACTCGTGATGGTGAACTGAGCGCTGCGGGTTTGCCCGGATTCGCACCCAATAAAAAAGCCCGCAGATGCGGGCTTTTTTATTGGCGGGTGGCCTGCTTCGGCGCTTACTTGATCTCGAACTCGGAAAGCGACTTGCCTGCGGCCAGTGCTTCGGTGACCCAACGCGGCTTGCGGCCGCGGCCGCCAGACCAGGTTTCTCCGGTCGGACCACGGTATTTGGCTGCTGCCTTGACCGCGGGAACCCCTGCACTGCGCTTGACCGAGCCGCCGCGTGCACTGAGTTTCAGGTCCGACGCAGTCAGGCCGTATTCAGCGATCTTCCGGCGCACATCTTCAATCACGCCCGCGCGCTCTTGGTTGCGAAGGTCTTCGGCCTGCTTGCGCAATTGCGCAATCTGCTCGTCGTACTTCTTGATCTGGGAATTGATATCGGCAAGGGTCGAAGCCATTGTTGGACTCCTGAAAATTGGAAACGGGGCGGATTTTAATTCAATTCCAATTTATTACAAGCAGGCCGTCGCGTGAAAATTGAGGATCCCGCGCCCGGTCTGCGGCGGCGCACAATGCAGCGCGCACCAGTTTGGATGCCTTTTTATCAAGCCAAAGGAAGAGCGCTGCGCCGGCTGCAGGAGCCGGAAATGACAACGCCGGGGCTGGCCCGGCGCTGTGTTCCCGTGGACGCTATTGCGCAATAGCAGTCGGGAAAGGTATTTTGGGGTGGCTGATGGGACTCGAACCCACGACGACCAGAATCACAATCTGGGACTCTACCAGCTGAGCTACAGCCACCGCAGAGCCTTCAATTGTAGCGGCAAAAACCCCGGTTTTCGCCACGGGGGCATGCGAACGGGCCTGAAATTCTTCTCAACCCGTGGCGAGGGGCCCGGCCGGGGCCGTCTTCTTGATCTTGATCGAGCCGTCCGGCCTTTCGCAGATGCCGATCAGCAGGCCGCTCGCGAGCGCGTGCTCGCGCAGCGCGTCGAACACCTCGTCCCGCCCGGGCGCCGTGGAAAACGCGGGCGTGTCGTCGAGCGCAAACAGCTGGAAGGCGTAGCGGTGCGCGCCGTGCCCCGGGGGCGGATCGGGAGGCAGCCAGGCGGCCTGCAGCCCGGAATTGCGCCCGACGCGCAAACCGGCGGCGCCGGCGTTGTCCCGGCTCGGAATGGCCGCCTCGTCGAGCTTGCCCTCGGCCGGCTGCAGCCCGACGACGATCGCATGCACGAGCGGATTCGGCGTGGGTGAATCGGCATCCTCGACCACCAGCACCAGCGATTCGGTGCCCGCCGGAAGCCCGGTCCACTGCAGCGGCGGCGACAAGCCCTCGCCATCGGCCGTATAGCGCGACGGCAAGGGCGCGTGGTCCGCGAAAGCAACGCTGCTCAAGGCAATCGACGCCATCCCCTGCCGCATGCCAAGCGTATTGAAGACGATCTTGTCCAACCCCGCGCGCATTCCCTGCAGCGCGTGGCCGATGACTTCAGGCAGTTTTTCCAGCATGGTCCCGGTATAGCGCTGCGCCGCGAAGCACCCTGTAGGACGCAGCAGCAACCACGACATGGCCGTCTGCGCCAAAGTTCTCGGACTCGAGCCCGATGTGATCGAGCCGGCTTCGGCAATCGCGCTGCTCCGCTATCATGAACGCCGCTTGCTTCGACGGTTCGCGCTTTTCGCCGTGACCGCCACTTTCCAATTCACCGCCAAAGGAATTTCTTCATGAGCATCGTCTGGACCATCCTGATCGGGTTCATCGTGGGTCTCGTGGCGCGGGCCGTCAAGCCGGGCGACGATTCCGCAGGCTTCATCGTGACCACGCTGATCGGCGTGGCGGGTTCCCTGATCGTGACCTATGTCGGCCAGGCACTCGGCTGGTACACCGCGGGCCAGGGGGCGGGCTTCATTGCCTCGGTGCTCGGCGCGATCGTGCTGCTGATCCTGTACGGCCTGATCAAGCGCAAGAGCTGATCCGGCCGGCAGTGCGGATCGATGCCGCGCAAACCACGGGCGAAGCACCACGTCTACGTGGTCGAACTCGATGACCGCGTCTGGAACCATGGCCGGTTCAGGCGCGCCAATCCCGACTACCAGCTCGGCAAGCCCTTCGTCTACGTCGGAATGACGGGGCTCGACCCCGACATCCGCTTCGACAAGCACAAGGCCGGCATCCAGGCCAACAGCTTCGTCCAGGCCTTCGGGCTCAGGCTGCTGCCCGCGCTCTACGAACGCTACAACCCGATGAGCTACGAGGACGCGCGCTCGATGGAGGTCGAGCTCGGCATCGCGCTGCGCAAGAGCGGCTACGGCGTCTGGCAGGCCTGATGCAGCCGCTGCTGCAGACGCTCAGGCGTAGGTCACCCAGCCTTCGTAGGCCGGAGCGTCCAGGTGCGGCAGCGTGTTGTAGGTGACGAGCATGTGCCGCTTGGGCGTGAAGGCAAACTCCGTCACCGCGGTGTTTCGGATGCGCAGGTTCAGTTCGACCGTCGTCTCGGGGCTCGTGCCCAGCACATGGCCCACGGCCGTGCTGATCGGTCCGCCGCTCGACACCACCAGCACCTTGGCGCCGTGGTGGCGGCCGCGCACATGGTCGAGCGCCGTCGTCACGCCCGCCAGGAAATCGACGTAGCTCGGCATGCCGGCGGGCTGGGTCCGGCCCTGCATCCAGGCGCCCAGGCCGTCGCGCAAGAGGCGGAAGTGGTGGCGGTACATCTCGGGCGAGTCGGGCTTCTCGAGCTTGCCTTCGTGGATGGTGGCGATGACAGCCTCGCTGTCGTACTCGTTGAGCCCGGGCCACGCCAGCACATCGTCGCGCTTCAGCCCGAGCCCCTCGGCAATGCCTTCCCAGGTCTGGCGATGGCGCTTCAGGGTGCCGGTGATCACGGCATCGAAATGCATGCCGCGCTCCCGCCAGTATTCGCCAAGGCGCACGGACTGCCTGTGGCCGAGCTCGCTCAGGTTGTCATAGTCGGCGGCGCCGAAACTGGCCTGGCCGTGGCGCACGAGATAGAGGGTTCCCATGCACGGGATTCTGGCGACAAGCGCCCCTTGCGCTTGTCCCACGTGCGACGAAATACGTGGTCGCGTCCTGGCAGCTGAGCCGGAGGCGACACGGCGCGCAACAAGCCCGGGTCAGCGGGCCATCGGCAGCGTCTCCGCCGGCTTCGGCACGAGGATCTCTGCCTTGAAGCGTTCCTTCAGCAAGTTGTAGTACGCAACTTCTTCCGCCGCAGCCACCGACTGGCCGACCTGCGCGTTCTCCTGCTGCGTTTGTTCGGGCGCCGACGGCGTGCGCGGAACCACCTTGGTCACGCGGACCACTGCGTAGCCTTGCGTGCCCAGGTCCACGCCCACCAGCGCGGGCAGCTTGGACGCATCGGCGCGCAATGCGGCATCGATGACGGCAAGGGGCTGGGCCTGCGCTTCGCGGCGCGACACCGTGACCGGTGCGCCGAAGGTGGCGCCGTCGGCCTTGGCGGTCCAGGCGGCGAGCTTGGCTTCGCCCTCGGCCTTGGCCATGACCGCGGCGCGCTCGGTGATGAGCTGCGCACGGATCTTGTCCTTGACCTCGGCCAGCGGCATCGGATGCGCGGGCGTGTACTGCGTCACACGGCCTGCCGCGAGCTGGTTGGAGCCGACTTCGATGGCTTCGGTGTTCTGCTTGCGGTCCAGCGAATCGGCCGCGAACAGCGCGTTCAGGAAATTGCGGTTCGCGAGCACGCCGGCGGCGCCCGGCGGCGGCGTGCGCGAGACGTTGCTGGCCGTCTGGATCGTGAGCCTCAGCTTTTCCGCCGCGGGCTTGAGGCTGTCGGGCTGCTGGTAGACCGCATCGGTGAAGGTTTCGGCGGCCTTCGCGAATTCCTGCGTCGCCTGCTGCGAACGGACTTCGTTCTCGATGGTGGCGCGCACCTGCTCGAACGGCGGCACCACGGCCGGCTTGATGTCGGCGAGGCGAATGATGTGATAGCCGAACTCGGTTTCGACCACGTCGCTGATGTCGCCCTTCTTGAGTGCGAACAGCGCATCCTCGAAAGGCTTGACCATTGCACCGCGCGTCACGAAGTCGAGGTCGCCGCCCTTCTCCGCCGATCCGGGATCCTGCGAATTCTTGCGCGCGACGTCGGCGAAGGTGGCGGGCGCCTTCTTCACTTCGGCAAGCAATTGCTCCGCCTTGGCCTTGGCCTTGGCGCGGTCGGCTGCCGGTGCGCTGGCCGGCGCGGTGATCAGGATGTGGCTTGCGCGGCGCTCTTCCTTGGTGCCGAAGCGCGCCGTGTTCTGCTCGTAGTAGGTCTTGAGGTCGGCCTCGTTCACCGAGATGTTCTTCTTGGCGGCTTCGAGGTCGAGCACCAGGTACTCGATGCTGGCCTGCTCGGGCGCCTGGAACTGCGCGGTGTGGGCCTTGTAGTAGGCCTCCACGTCGGCATCGCTCACGGTCACCTTGGACGCGAAGCTCTCGGGGCTGAAGCGCGCGACCTGGATCTCGCGCCGGTCGTAGAAGGCGTTGATGGTTGCCGCCGCCAGCGCGGGCGGCGTGAACGCCGTGCCCGTGACGCCCAGCAGCATCTGCTGCGTGGCCAGCTCGGCGCGCATCGACGCCTCGTACTGCTCCGGCGTGCGGCCGGTGACGCGCTGGAAGCTCTCGCGGTCGAACTTGCCGTCCGGCGTGCGGAAGGCCGCAAGGCCCGTGTCCTGCGCGAAGATGCGCGACAGCCGCTCTTCGGAGATGGTCACGTTCGACTTGGCCGCTGCCGCGGCCAGCACGCGGTCGCGCACCATGCGCTCCAGCGTGGCATAGCGCATCACGTCGGATTCGAGCAGCGTTGGATCGACGTTGGGCGATTGCTGGCGGATGCGGTCGGTCTCGAGACGGTGCTGCGCATCCCACTCGGGCCGGGTGATGTTCTGGCCATCGACCCGCGCAACCTTCACTTCGCCGCCGGAGCCCTGATAGCGCTCCACGCCAAAGAGGACGAACGAGGGAATGATCAGCAAGAACAAGAAAATCATGACGATCTTGTTGTACTTGCGGAAGAAATCAAACATGCTTGAACACTCTTTTGCGACGGATGTCGGGACGGCAATAAAAAAGGCGAACCTGTGTTCGCCTTTGCATCGGGTGGTGGTGGGTGCTGAGGGGCTCGAACCCCCGACCTACGCCTTGTAAGGGCGCCGCTCTACCAGCTGAGCTAAGCACCCCACCGGGAATACTCTCCGTAGTCTACGTCTTAGTTCAGCGCGTCTTTCAACGCCTTGCCCGGACGGAACTTCGGAATCTTGGCGGCCTTGATTTTAATCGCGTCGCCGGTGCGCGGATTGCGGCCGGTGCGGGCGGCCCTTTTTCCGACTGCGAAAGTGCCGAAACCGACCAGCGACACCGAGCCGCCTTTTTTGAGCGTGGTACGAATGGCGCCGATGGTGGATTCCAGCGCGCGGGTGGCGGCTGCCTTGGAAATATCGGCGTTCTTTGCGATGTGCTCAATCAGTTCGGTCTTGTTCACAAGGGCCCCTTGTAGAAGAAATAAAGTTGGTCGGCTTTCGTCAGCTGCGAGCTGGCCGCGAAATGACGCGGCTCGAAAAGCCTGGCAGGACTGACGCCTCGGCAGCGCGCTGCCAGCGAGGATTACAACCACTGGTCTGCAGGGTGTCAATACGACACGAGGCCGTGCAGAACAGCGGAGCGCGCGATTTTAGGGGCGTTTCTTGAAGACGAATTTCAAAGGGCCTCGGCAATGGCCTTGCCAAGGTCGCTGGTGCTCGCCTTGCCGCCGATGTCGGGCGTGCGCGGCGCTCCGCTTTGGGGCGCCAGCACCTTTTCGATGGTGGAAAGGATCGCGTCGTGCGCGTTCTTGTGGCCCAGGAACTCGAGCATCATCGCGCCGCACCAGATCTGTCCGATGGGGTTGGCGATGCCCCTGCCCGCGATGTCGGGCGCCGAGCCGTGCACCGGCTCGAACAGCGAGGGCGTGGTGCGCTCCGGGTTGAGGTTGGCGCTGGGCGCAATGCCGATGGTGCCGGTGCAGGCAGGGCCGAGGTCGGACAGGATGTCGCCGAACAGGTTGCTGGCCACCACCACGTCGAAGAAGTCGGGCCGCTGCACGAAGTGGGCCGTGAGAATGTCGATGTGGAACTTGTCGAGCTTCACGCCCGGATAGTTCTTTGCCATTTCGGCCACGCGTTCGTCCCAGTACGGCATGGTGATGGAAATGCCGTTCGACTTGGTCGCGCTGGTCAGGTGCTTCTTGGGGCGCGATTGCGCAAGCTCGAACGCGAACTTGAGCACGCGGTCGACGCCCACGCGCGACATCACGGTTTCCTGCACCACGATCTCGCGCGGCGTGCCTTCGTACATGCGCCCGCCGATGCTCGAGTACTCGCCTTCGGTGTTCTCGCGCACGATGTACATGTCGATCTCGCCGGGCGCGCGCGGCGTGCCGTCGCGCCGCACCACGGGGGCCGTGATGCCGGGCATCAGGCGCGCGGGGCGCAGGTTGATGTACTGGTCGAACTCGCGGCGGAACAGGAGCAGCGAGCCCCAGAGCGAGACATGGTCGGCAATCTTCTCGGGCCAGCCGACCGCACCGAAGTAGATGGCGTCATGGCCGCCGATCTGGTCCTTCCAGTTGTCGGGCAGCATCTTGCCGTGCTTCTCGCAGTAGTCCCAGCTCGAGAAGTCGAAGTGGTCGAACTTCAGGTCGATGCCGAACTTGCGCGCCGCGGCATCGACCACGCGCAGGCCTTCGGGCATGGTTTCCTTGCCGATGCCGTCGCCGGCGATGACTGCGATTCTGTGGGTGGTCATGGTCTGGTTCCTTCTTGCTGGAGAGGGGAAGTGAAAAACTGGAGCGCCTCGGCGAGCAGTTCGCCCGGGGCCTCCTCCGGTACGTAGTGGCCGCACGGCAAGGCGCGGCCCGAAACCTGGGCGGCGCATTCGCGCCAGAGCGAGAGCACATCGAAGCAGCGGCCCACCGCGCCGTGCTCGCCCCAGACCACGCGCAGCGGCTGCGCAAGCTTGCGGCCGGCGGCGATGTCGGCGCGGTCGTGCACCAGATCGATGGTGGCGGACGCGCGGTAGTCGCCGCAGATCGATTCGGCCGTGCCCGGAATGGCGGCGCAGCGCTCGTATTCGGCCAGCACCTCGGGCGCGAAAGGCGCGAGCCCCGCGTGGCGCCCGCCCATCACGCTGCGCACGTAGCGCACCGGATCGGAGGCGATCAGCGCCTCGGGCAGCGGCGGCGGCTGGATCAGGAAGAACCAGTGCCAGTAGGCGCGCGCAAAGGCCTCGGTGGTGTTCTCGTACATCGAGAGCGTGGGCGCGATGTCCAGCAGCAGCATGCGGTCGACGGCCGCCGCATGGTCGGCCGCCAGCCGATGCGCGACACGCGCGCCGCGGTCGTGCGCCAGCACGCCGAAGCGCTCGAAGCCGTGATGGCGCATGGCGGCGAGTGCATCGAGCGCCATTTCGCGCTTGCTGTAGGCCACGTGGTCGGCATCGTCCGCGGGGCGGCCGGAGTCGCCATAGCCGCGCAGGTCCACCGCCACCACCGTGAACCGCTCGGCGAGCGCCGGCGCCACGCGATGCCAGATCAGGTGCGTCTGCGGATGCCCGTGCAAGAGCAGCAGGGGCGCGCCGCGCCCGCCGATGCGGCCATGCACGCGCACGCCGTTGCGCTCGATGTCGAATCTCGGAAAGTCGAAGAAGGAAGCAGTCACGCGGCGATTGTGCGTTGCGCTCCATCGATCATCAAGCAACAATCAACCAATTCATACTTTCCAATCTGGCATGAATCCATTGTCGATGGACCGCGGCGATCTCGAGCTGGTGCTGGCGATCCGCGACCAGGGAAGCCTGGCGGGCGCCTCCGCCACGCTGGACGTGGTGCCCTCGGTCGTGACCAAGCGGCTCGGTGCGCTCGAGGCGCGGCTGGGCCAGCGGCTGTTCGAGCGCACCACGCGCCGCCTCAGCGTGACAGCCGAGGGCGAAGCGGTCTGCCTGCACGCGAGGGCGTTGCTCGAAGGCTTTGCGGCGCTCGAAAGCGAGCTCGGCGAGCGGCAGAACGAGCTGGTCGGCACCATCCGGCTGGCCGCCACTTTCGGCTTCGGCCGGCGCTGGCTCGGCCCTGCCCTGGCCAGCTTCCAGGCGCGCCATCCCGGGCTGCAGATCGAGTTGCTGTTGACCGAGCGGCTGCCCGACCTCGGCGCCGAAGGCTATGACGGCGCGCTCTGGCTCTGGGCCGTGCAGCAGCGCCGCGCGGCCGACTGGGTCACGCGCCGCATTGCGCGCAACCAGCGCGTGCTGGCCGCCTCTCCTTCATATATAGAGCGGCGCGGCCTGCCGGCCACCGTCGATGCGCTGGCGGCGCACGACTGCCTGGTCGCGCGCGAGAACGGCGAGGTCAACCAGCACCAGTTCGCGCTGTGGACCCTGCGCCATGCGCGCGACGGCAGCACGGCGCGCGTGCGCGTCCAGGGTCCGCTCACGAGCAATTCGGGCGAGATGGTGCGCGACTGGTGCCTGGCCGGCCACGGCATCATGCTGCGCAGCCTGTGGGACATCGCACCGCAACTGGCTTCCGGTGAACTGGTGCGGGTGCTGCCCCACTACGCCATGCCCGATGCCGACATCCACTGGATCGCGCCCTGGCGCCCCAAGACGCCGCGCCGCGTGCGGCTGCTGCTCGACCACCTGGCCGAACAGTTCCGCGGCGAACCCTGGAAACCCGGCAAGGGCGGTTCGCCGCGCTGAAGAAAAAGCAAGGGCGGCTCAGCGATCGCTGCGCACCACCAGGCTCACGCCGGCGGCGGTAAGCCCGATGCCCAGCAAGGTCACCAGGGTGATCGGCTCGGCGAACAGCAGCCAGGCCATGACTGCCGTGCACGGCGGCACCAGGTAGAGCAGGCTCGTGACGGCGGTGGCCGTGCCGCGCTGGATCAGCATGTAGAGCAGCGAGCTGCCGCCCAGCGACAGCACCAGCACCGACCAGGCCATGGCGCCGGTCGAATGCGCGTTCCATTCGATGCCCTGCGATTCCATGGCCGCAAAGGGCAGGCACACGATCAATGCGGCCGCCATCTGCACGGCGCTCGCGCTGCGCACGTCGCAGGGCGCGACGAAGCGCTTCTGGTACAGCGTGCCCGCCGTGATCGAAAGGAGCGCCATCACCGCAAGCGCCATGGTCAACGCGCTGACCTCGCTGCCCTGGCCGAACTTGCGCGACACCACGAGCACCAGGCCCGCAAAGCCGAGCACCAGCCCGGCCCATTGGCGCTGCGAGATGCGCCCGCCGTTGAACGACAGCCAGACGGCGGTCAGCACCGGCTGGATGCCGACCAGCAATGCCACCAGCCCCGCACCCATGCCCGCATGCACCGCGGCCCAGACGCCGCCCAGGTAGCCCGCCTGCATCAGGACGCCGGTGACCGCCAGATGCCCCCACTGCGCGCGGTCCTTCGGCCAGGCGACCCGCGCAAGCCTGACCCAGAGGCAGAAGCACACGAGAGAAAGGGCAAAGCGCACAGCCAGGAACTTGAGCGGCGGCGCATAGGGCATGCCATAGCGCGCAACGATGAAGCCCGTGCTCCAGATCAGCACGAAGACCGCCGGCATGGCGCGCAGCCAGCTTGCGCCGCGGGCCGCAGCCACGCTCATTTGGCGCGGGCCCGGATTTCGGGAATGGCCTTCTGCAGGTAATAGACCATCGACCAGATCGTGAGCACGGCCGAGATCCAGATCAGCCACTGGCCCCAGAGGCCGGTGTCGATGATCTTGAAGAGGCGTCCGTCATAGAGCAGGAACGGAATCGCGACCATCTGCACGGTGGTCTTGACCTTGCCGATCATGTGCACCGCCACGCTCTTGCTCGCGCCGATCTGCGCCATCCACTCGCGCAGCGCCGAGATCGCGATCTCGCGGCCGATGATGATCAGCGCCACGAACACGTCGGCGCGGTTCAGGTGCACCAGCACCAGCAGCGAGGCGCAGACCAGGAACTTGTCGGCCACCGGATCGAGGAAGGCGCCGAAGGCCGAGGTCTGGTTGAGCTTGCGCGCCAGGAAGCCGTCGAGCCAGTCGGTGGCCGCAAAGACGATGAACATGACCGTGGCGATCAGGTTGCGCATCGGCTCGGCCATCGGCAGGTAGAACACACCAACGATCAATGGAATCGCGACGATGCGCGTCCAGGTCATGATGGTCGGGAGGGTCCAGAACATGCGGGCGATTGTGTCATGCGCGAGAGGCTGAAGCTGAAGCCGGGGCAATCGGCCTCAATGCAGCGCGCGATAGATTTCCTCGGCCAGGTCGGTGGCAATGCCTTCGACCGATGCAATGTCCTCGACGCTGGCGGCCGCCACGCCGCGGATTCCGCCAAAGCGCTGCAGCAGGCGCGCCCGGCGCTTCGGCCCGATGCCCGGAATGTCCTCGAGCTGGCTGCCGCCCACGCGCACCTTCGCGCGCTTGGCGCGCATGCCGGTGATGGCGAAGCGGTGTGCCTCGTCGCGGATCTGCGCCACCAGCATCAGCGCCGCGGAGTCCTTGCCCAGGTAGACCTTCTCGCGGCCATCGGCAAACACCAGTTCCTCGAGCCCGACCTTGCGCCCCTCGCCCTTCTCGACGCCGACGATGAGCGACAGCGGCAGGCCCAGTTCGCTGAACACCTCGCGCGCCATCGACACCTGGCCCTTGCCTCCGTCGACCAGCACCAGTTCCGGCATGCGCGCGGTCCGGGTCTTGGGCGGCGCACCGCCGCCATCGCTCTCGGCGTCGCCCGGCGGCAGCGCTTCAGTCTCGGCCGCCATGGCCTCGGCCAGCTTGCCGTAGCGGCGGTGCAGCACCTGGCGCATCGCGGCGTAGTCGTCGCCGGGCGTGATGCCCTCGATGTTGTAGCGGCGGTATTCGCGGTTCTGCATCGTGTGGTGCTCGAACACCACGCACGAGGCCTGCGTGGCCTCGCCCGCGGTGTGCGAGATGTCGAAGCATTCGATGCGGAAGTTGTCGAGATCGTCGGGCGCGAGCTCCAGCGCATCGGCCAGCGCACGGGTGCGCGCCTGCTGCGAACCTTCTTCCGCCAGCAGCCGGGCCAGTTGCAGGCCGGCGTTGGTCTCGGCCATCTCGAGCCAGTGCCTGCGTTGCTCGCGCGGCTGGAACACCGCCGTCACGCGCGCGCCGGCCTGCTGCGAGATCGCCTCGATCAGCTCGCGGCTCACCAGGTGGCTCAGCACCAGCGTGGCGGGCACGGGCACGTCGATGTAGTGCTGGGCAATGAAGGCCTCGAGCACCTGCACCTCGATCGGATCGGCCGCGGCGGGCGCTGCGCCCTCTTCCGCATCGAGCTCGCCATGGTGGATCTGCGCGGCGTCTTCCACATGCACCGGGAAATAGGCGCGGTCGCCCAGGTGCCGGCCGCCGCGCACCATCGCCAGGTTGACGCAGGCCTTGCCGCCCTGCACCTTGACGGCAAGGATGTCCACGTCCTTGTCCGAAGCGATCTCGATCGACTGCTGATGCAGCACGCGCGAGATCGCCGACATCTGGTTGCGCAGCTCGGCCGCCTGTTCGAATTCGAGCTTCTCGGCGTGCTCGGTCATGCGCGCCTCGAGCTTGGAGAGCACGAGCTGGGTGTCGCCCCTCAGGAAGGCCTCGGCGCTGGCCACGTCCTGCGCATAGGCCTCGGGCGTGATGTAGCCCACGCAGGGGCCGGTGCAGCGCTTGATCTGGTACAGCAGGCAGGGCCGTGTGCGGTTGGCGTACACCGTGTCTTCGCAGGTGCGCAGCCTGAACACCTTCTGCAGCAGCTGGATCGACTCCTTCACCGCCCAGGCGCTCGGGTAGGGCCCGAAGTAGCGGTGCTTCTTGTCGACCGCGCCGCGGTAGTAGGCCAGGCGCGGAAACTCGTGCGAGGCGATCTTCAGGTAGGGGTAGCTCTTGTCGTCGCGGAACAGGATGTTGTAGCGCGGCTTGAGCGTCTTGATGAGATTGTTCTCGAGCAAGAGCGCCTCGGCCTCGGAGCGCACCACGGTGGTCTCCATGCGCACGATCTTGCTGATCATGTGGCCGATGCGCGTGCCGCCATGGCTCTTCTGGAAATAGTTGGCAACCCGCTTCTTGAGGTTGCGCGCCTTGCCCACGTAGAGCACCGCGCCGGCCGCGTCGAAATAGCGGTAGACGCCCGGCAGCTGCGGCAGGGCCGCGACTTCGCTGAGCAATTGATCGGAATGCACGTCTGACATGGCGGCTATTGTGGCGCGCACGCCAGGCCGCAGGGCCAGCCTGCGAGGAAACCCCGATCGGCCTGGAATGAATTGTGCTGATGATGACGGGCGCGAGGAGCGCCTGTGTCATTTCATCAAGACTACTCGGGGGAACTCTCCATGAAGAAAAACATCCGGACGGGCGCCTGGCTGGCACTGTCCCCCATCGCGCTGGCCTTGACGGTGGCCGGCTGCGGCGGCGGCGGCAATGGCGCGCAGGACAACGCCGCCCTGGTCGCGGCGATCGCCGCCATCAACGCGGCCAACGCCAACCGGCCTGCCCCACCGCCGCCCGAAGCCGACAAGGGCTGCCTGATCGGCGACGGCGGCACGCCGGTCGTGGTGGGTTCCGGCGACCCGGGCGACCCGGCGGCACCCGAGCCCGCCTCGGGCTACGTCGTCGGCCACAAGCTGGTCTACGCGAAGAACTACATGGTGGTGGCCAACCATCCGCTCGCCACGCGCGCGGGCTGCGATGTCCTCAAGGCCGGCGGCAGCGCAGTCGATGCGGCAGTGGCGGTGCAGGCCGTGCTGGGCCTGGTCGAGCCGCAATCCAGCGGCCTGGGCGGCGGCGCGTTCATGCTTCACTACGACGCGGCAACCAGGAAGCTGCAGGCCTACGACGGGCGCGAAATGGCGCCGGCAGCGGCAACCGAGAACTACTTGCGCTGGATCGACGACGTGGCGGACCAGAACCCACCCAAGCCCAGCGCCCGTGCGAGCGGCCGTTCCATCGGCACACCCGGCGCGGTGCGCATGCTCGACATTGCCTACAAGGACCATGGCAAGCTGCCCTGGAAAGACCTCTTCAGCTACGGCATCACGCTCGCCGCCGATGGCTTCCCGATCGGCGGGCGCATGGCCGCCGCCATCTCCGGCTCGGCCGCCAGCCTCAAGCGCGACGCCGAGGCCACGGCCTACTTCTTCAACGACGACGGCACGCCGAAGGCGCTGGGCACCAGGCTCAAGAACCCGGCCTATGCCAGGACCCTCGGCACCGTTGCCACACAGGGCGCGGACGCGTTCTACACCGGCGCCATCGCGCAAGGCATCGTCGACAAGATCGGCATCACGGCGGCCGCCGATGGTTCGGCCATCACGCCCGGCAAGACGACCATGGCCGACATGGCCGGCTACGTGGCCAAGCGCCGCGACCCGGTCTGCGGCACCTACCGCGACTACTACGTGTGCAGCATGTCGCCGCCGTCTTCCGGCGGCATTGCGGTGGTGCAGTCGCTGGGCATCCTGGAGACCTTCAACCTGGGCCTGTACAAGCCCACCGCCATCGACCTCGAAGGCGGCAAGCCGACCGTGATGGGCGTGCACCTGGTGAGCGAGGCCGAGCGCCTGGCCTATGCCGACCGCGACAAATACGTGGCCGACACCGACTTCGTGCCGCTGCCCGGCGGCTCGGTCAACACCCTGATCAACAAGCCCTACCTGCAGAAGCGGGCCAGCCTGATCAGCCTGTCGGCGAGCATGGGAACGGCACTGCCGGGCGACCTTGGAAGCGTGCCCCTGGGCATCGACAAGACCGAGGAGCACGGCACGACGCACTTCACCGTGGTCGACAAGCAGGGCAACGTCGTCACGATGACCACCACCGTCGAGAGCACGCTCGGTTCGTTCCACATGACCCAGGGCTTCATGCTGAACAACCAGCTGACCGACTTCGCTTCCAACCCCGACGACACCAGCGTCACGCCGAGCGTGAAGGTGGCCAACCGCGTCGCCCCCGGCAAGCGCCCGCGCAGCACGATGGCGCCCACGATGGTGTTCAGGAAGAACAGCGACGGCAGCATGGGAGAGTTCGTGATGGGAACCGGATCGCCGGGAGGCGGCACGATCATCCAGTACGTGGTGAAGACGCTGGTCGGCGCGCTCGACTGGGGCCTCGATGCGCAGCAGGCCACCTCGCTGGTGGACTTCGGCGCCTCCAACAGCAAGACCACCAACGTGGGCGGCGAGCACCCGGCGATCGACACGTCGGACTCGGGCAACAACGACCCGCTGATCACCGGCCTGCGCGCGCTCGGCCACACAGTGGGCTTCGGGGCGCAGTCCAGCGGCATCAGCACCATCATGCGCACGACCGTGGGCGGCAAACCGGTGCTCACCGGCGGCGCCGATCCGCGGCGCGAAGGCATCGTGCTGGGAGACACCTTCACGCCCTGACCGGGACGCCCGCCCTCTCCGCGGGAGGGCGGCGCCTATCTGGCGAGCTCGCTCACCAGCCGGTACAGGAACTCGCGGCCGTCGTAGAGCCGCTGGATCTCGATGCGCTCGTCCAGCCCGTGGGCGCGCGCATCCGCGGGATCGAGGAACATGCCCGTCACGCCATACATCGGAATGCCGGCGTTGCGCATGAAGCGGCTGTCGGTGGCGCCGGTGCTCATCGCGGGCACCACCGGCACGCCGGGCCACATGGCCTGCGTCACCGATTCCACGGTCTTCACCAGGTCGCCGTTCAGCGGCGAGGCCGGGCTGCGCAAGGGCTTGCCGAGGTTGCGCACCACGATCTTGTCGTTGCCCACGGCCTGGGTCAGCAGGCGCTCGACTTCGTCCGGGTCGTCGTGCGGCAGGATGCGGCAGTTGACCGTGGCCTTGGCCGACTGCGGCAGCGCGTTCTCGGCATGGCCCGCCTGCACCATGGTCGCCACGCAGGTGGTGCGCAGCTGCGCGTTGTAGGCCGGGTTGGCCGAGAGCCGCTCGATCACCGCGGGCTCGGGGTTGCCGCCGCCGACGGCGCGCATGTCGTCGGCCAGCTGGCCGGTGGCAAACGGCGCGCTGCGTGCGAAATAGGTCTTGGTGACCTCGCCCAGCTTGACCGGGAACGCGTAGCTGCCCAGGCGCTCGAGCCCCGCGGACAGTGCGTAGATCGGGTTGCTTTTGGTCGGCACCGAGCTGTGGCCGCCGACGTCGCGCGCCTCGAGCATGTAGGTGGTGTACATCTTCTCGGCCACCTGCATGCGGTGCAGGTTGGGCTTGCCCCCGCGCAGCTCGCCGCCGCCGCCTTCGTTGATGCCGAACTCCGCCTGCAGCAGCTCGGGCTTGTTGTTGATGAGCCAGAAGGCGCCGTTGCTGAGCGCGTCGCCGCGCTCTTCGTCGGCCGTCAGCGCCAGGATGATGTCGCGGCTGGGCTTGAAGCCTTCCTGCTTGAGCTGCCCCAGCACCGACACCAGCGCCGAGGCCATGGCCTTGTCGTCGATCGATCCGCGCGCCGTGAAATAGCCGCCGGTTTCCTGCAGCTTGAACGGATCGGTCTTCCAGTCCTCGCGCCGGGCCTCGACCACGTCGATGTGGGCCAGCAGCAGCAGCGGCTTCTTGCTGCCGTTGCCCTTGAAGCGCAGCACCAGGTTGCCCTTCTTGGGGAAGGGCTCGAAGATCTGGATGTCGCCGGGCGCAAAGCCCGCTTCGACCAGCCGCTTCTCCATGGCGCGCGCCGCGAGCGTGTTGTCGCCCGCCGAATGGCTGGTGTTGATCTCGATCAGCTCCTTGTAGATGTCGTGAAAGCGCTGCTGCTGCGGTGTCAGCGACGGCGTCGTTTGCGCCGAGGCACCGGCCAGGCCGCCCAGGGCCAGGGAAAGCGCGAGCACGGTTCTCGCCATGCCGGGGTGGGCAAAGAAACCAAGGGAAAGTGGCGAACGGCGGCGGGTCGGCAGGCGCATGGTTTCTCTCTCCGGATGTTGTGATGCCGGCCAGCATACCAAGCAGGCACCACGGCCTCGCCCCGCCGAAGACAGGCACACTCGCGCCCATGCAATGGGACATTTTCTGCAGGGTCATCGACAACCACGGCGACCTCGGCGTGTGCTGGCGGCTGTCGAGCCAGCTGGCCGCCCTCGGCGAACGCGTGCGCCTGTGGATCGACGACGCCACGGCGCTGCACTGGATGGCGCCCACCGGCTGCGAGGGCGTGAGCGTGGTCGACTGGCTCCAGCCCGCCGCCGTCCGGCAAGCCGTGGCGGCCCCGCCGCCCGATGTGCTGGTCGAGGCCTTCGGCTGCGAGCCGGCGCCCGAACTGATCGCGCGCTTTGCCGAGCCGCAGGCCCCGGGGGGGCCGGGGCGGGCGTGGATCAATCTCGAGTACCTGTCGGCCGAGCCGTACGTCGAACGCCTGCACGGCCTGCCCTCGCCCGTGTTCAAGGGGCCCGGCACGGGGTTGACGAAGCGCTTTTTCTATCCGGGCTTCACACCCGCCACGGGAGGGCTGCTGCGGGAGCCCGGCCTGCTGGAGCGACGGGCACGCTTCGACCGCGCGCAATGGCTCGCGGCGCAGCAAATTCCCTGGCGCGACGGTGAACGCCTGTTGTCCCTGTTCTGCTACGAGCCGCCGTCGCTGGCGACCCTGCTCGAGCAATTGGCAGTGGGTTCGCAGCCCACACGGCTCCTGGTCACCTCGGGCCGCGCCGCGCATGCGGTCAGGGCGTTCTTTGCCGACAGGAAACAGCCGGATCACGGGGTCTCGGGGCTCGGCGCGCTATCAATTTCATACCTGCCGTATCTCACGCAAGCCGATTTCGATCATCTTCTCTGGGCCTGCGACCTGAATTTCGTGCGCGGCGAGGATTCGCTCGTTCGGGGGCTGTGGGCCGGCGCGCCGCTGGTCTGGCAGATCTATCCGCAGGACGACGACGCGCACCACGTCAAGCTCGGCGCCTGGCTCGACTGGCTGGGCGCCCCGCCGTCGCTACGGCAGTTCCACCATGCCTGGAACGGGTTCGACAGCAGCCCCCTGCCCGCTCTCGAAACACAGGGCCCATGGCGTGAAACCGTGCTGGCCGCCCGCCAAAAGCTGTGCGCACAAGAGGACTTGGTCACTCAATTGCGGCATCTGGTCGCCGGAAAAAGCTAAAATAGCGGGCTTTGCGGATTTCGGCCCGGATTTACACAGATCCGAGATGCTCTCCGCCAAACCTGCCGCGGGACATGTACCGCGGGGCCAATGAGGCCGGCAAGACACGCCGGCAAGACCTTGCAAACCACATTGCATACGTCGCCCGATGGCTCCGCGCACCGAGCGGCCAACATCCAGAGAACCTGATATGAAAATCGCTCAAGAAATCCGCGCCGGCAACGTCATCATGCACGGCAAGGACCCGATGGTCGTCCTCAAGACCGAATACAGCCGCGGCGGCCGCAATTCCGCCACCGTGCGCATGAAGCTCAAGAGCCTGATCGCCAACTTCAACACCGAAGTGGTGTTCAAGGCCGACGACAAGATCGACCAGATCGTGCTGGACAAGAAGGAGTGCACCTACTCCTACTTCGCCGATCCGATGTACGTCTGCATGGACACCGAGTACAACCAGTACGAAGTCGAAGCCGAGAACATGGGCGACGCCCTCAACTACCTCGAAGACGGCATGCCGGTCGAAGTGGTGTTCTACGACGGCAAGGCCATCTCGGTCGAACTGCCGACCAGCGTCGAGCGCGAAATCACCTGGACCGAGCCGGCCGTCAAGGGCGACACCTCGGGCAAGGTGCTCAAGCCCGCCAAGATCGCCACCGGCTTCGAAGTGCCAGTGCCGCTGTTCGTGTCGCAAGGCGACAAGATCGAAATCGACACCCGCACCGGCGAATACCGCAAGCGCGTCTAAGCCCGCACCCCTGCTGGCTGGCCAGCACCCAACGACAAAGGCTCCGCAAGGAGCCTTTTTCCGTTGATGGGCTTACCCTTGCGCCCATGAACACGTCCGCCAGCGTCCGCACCGAGATCGATGGGCCGGTCAGCACCATCGTCATGAGCCGCCCGAAGCAGCGCAACGCCGTCGACCGGCCCATGGCCGACGCGCTGCGCGCCGCCTTCGAGCGCTTCGAAGCCGATCAAAGCCAGCGCGTTGCGGTGCTCTGGGGCGAGCACGGCAGCTTCTGCGCCGGCGCTGACCTGGGCGCGGTCGGCGACCCCGCGCGCCGCAACGAACTCGACCCCGAGGGCGGCGGCACGGGCCCGATGGGCCCGACCCGCATGGCGCTTGCCAAGCCCCTGATCGCCGCCATCAGCGGCCATGCGGTGGCCGGCGGCCTGGAGCTGGCGCTGCTGGCCGACCTGCGCGTGGCCGAGGAAGATGCCGTGCTCGGCGTGTTCTGCCGGCGCTGGGGCGTGCCGCTGATCGACGGCGGCACGGTGCGGCTGCCGCGCATCGTTGGCATGGGCCGCGCGCTCGACCTGATCCTGACCGGACGCCCCGTGAGCGCCCCGGAAGCGCAGGCCATGGGCCTGGTCAACCGCGTGGTGCCGCTCGGCCAGGCCCGCCACGCGGCCGAAGCGCTCGCGCGCGAGATCGCATCGTTCCCCCAGCAGTGCATGCTGGCGGACCGCCAATCCGTCCATGCCCAATGGAACCTGCCGCTGGCCGAAGCGCTGCGGCAGGAAGGCCGGCTCGGCGTGCCGATCGTCGCGGCCGAAGGCGTGGCCGGTGCCGAACGCTTCGTTCGCGGCGAGGGGCGCCACGGCACCTTCTGAGCCGCGGGGCGCCGCATCCGCGACGCTGCACAATGCTGCAAGTCTTCCTGTCCGATTTCTCCATGAACAACACGCACGACCTTCACGACAAGCGCCTCGCGGACGCCTGGGCCACCCTCAAGGCGCACGCCGAAAAGGGCCTCCCCCTCGATCCCGATCCTTCGCGCCTCGCCTTTGCCGATCCGGAATTCCTGCTGCGCCGCGAAACCCGCGGCATCCGCATGCAGCTCGAGCTGATGAAGCCCGACCTGGAGCAGCGCGCCCACGGCATCGAGAACACCGTGGTGGTGTTCGGCAGCGCGCGCTTTCGCAGCGAGGAAGAAGCAGCCGCGCTGGTCGCGCAGGCCGAAGCCGCCGGCGATGCGGTGGCGGCCGAGCGCTGGCGCCGCCTGGCGCGCAGCTCGCACTACTACGAGAAGGCGCGTGCCTTCGGCAAGCTGGTGGCGGAGTTCAGCAACGGCAAGGAGCCCGAGGACAAGCTCTTTGTCTGCACCGGCGGCGGCCCCGGCATCATGCAGGCGGCCAACCGCGGCGCGCACGAAGGCGGCGGCCTCTCGGTCGGCCTGGCCATCGCGCTGCCGATGGAAGAAGAAGCCAACCCCTACGTCACGCCGGCGCTGAGCTTCAAGTTCCACTACTTCGCGATCCGCAAGATGCATTTCATGATGCGTGCCAAGGCGCTGGTGGCGTTTCCGGGCGGCTTCGGCACGCTGGACGAGCTGTTCGAGGT
This sequence comes from Variovorax sp. 05T418, assembly GCF_056396385.1. Classification (NCBI taxonomy): domain Bacteria; kingdom Pseudomonadati; phylum Pseudomonadota; class Betaproteobacteria; order Burkholderiales; family Comamonadaceae; genus Variovorax; species Variovorax sp. 05T418. The sequence goes on from NZ_JBFTLJ010000004.1 coordinate 181,841, forward strand.
GATCACGCTGGTGCAGACCCGCAAGTCGAAGCCGGTGCCGATCGTGCTGTTCGGCTCGGCCTACTGGAAGAAGCTGGTCGACTTCGACTTCCTGGTCGAGGAAGGCGTGATCTCGCCGGCCGACGTGAAGCTCTTCGAATACGTCGACGCGCCCGAAGATGCCTGGGATGCGATCAAGCGCTTCTACAAGCTGTAGTCCGGTTCCAGGCTCCGGCGGCATCGCCCCGCCTCCGCGGGGCAGCTAGACCTTCAAGCCCCAGGTCGCCCGCGCCCCCAGCACAACCACGCCGCCCACTACCCAGAAGACGCCCGCGATGCCGATCAGCGCGCCGATCGAGCCGAACAGCATCGGCATGGCCACGCTCGATGCGTTGATGGTCATGAGGCGCAGGCCCAGCGCCTCGCCGTGCCGCGCATGCGGTGTGATCTGGTGCAGCATGCTCATCACCATCGGCTGCACCGCGCCGAGCGCAAAGCCCAGGATCACCGAGCACAGGCCCATGCTCCAGGCCGAATCGAGCAGCGGATAGACCGCGAACACCAGCGCCGTGACGAGGGTGGAGCTCAGGATCACGCTGCGCTCCGAAGCGCGCGAGGCCACCAGCGGCAGCACCACCCGGATGGCCGCCGCTGCAATGGCGAAGGCGCCGAGGATGGAACCGATCATCGACGCGCTGATGCCGCGGTCATGCCCCAGCACCGGCAGCACGAAGGCATGCACGTCCCAGCTCGACGACTGCAGCCAGTTCACGAACAGCAAGCGGCGGAACATCGGCTCGCGCAGCAGGTCCCAGGCGCGCGTGGGCGCGGCGCCGGCGGCGGGTGCCGCAGGCGGCGGTTCGTGCGCGCCGCGCGCCAGCAGCCAGCAGGCGATGGGAAAAGCCGCCATCACCGCAAAGCAGACCCGGAACGCCAGCATGTCCGCAGGGGCTCGCCCCGCATGGTCGATGAGCATGCCGGCGACGAACGGGCCGATGAAATTGGCAACCGCGGGCGCTATCGCAAGCCAGCTGAACACGCGCTTGAGCTGCGTGGCGTTGGTCGCGGAGCGGCCCACGTGGCGCTGCAGCGCAATGACGGTCGCGCCGGTGGCGCCGCCGGTCAGCAGCGCCGCGATGCACATCATTGGAAAGGTCGGAAAGGCGAGCACGAGTGCTGCGCCGGCCGAAGCCGCAATGACCGACAGCCACAGCGGCCGCTTGAACCCGTACCGGTCGGCAAAGCGCCCCGCCGGCAGCGCCAGGAACACCTGCGTGAGCGCGAACAGCGCGATCAGCACGCCGACGGCCGCCGCGCTGTAGCCCAGTTGCAGCGCCAGCAGCGGGGTTGCGAGCCGCATGCCGGCCATGGTGGCGTGCAGGCAGACCTGGGCGCCGATCACGCGCAGCAGTTCGGAGCCTTTCACGGAGTGTCGTCGCCCTCGCTGTCAGCGGTGGGAGGCAGCAGCACCTGCGCCTCTGCCTCGGGCAGCGCCTCGACCTTGCGCAGCGCCAGGCGCATCTGCTTGGCGCGCGTGTCGGCCTTGTCGAGCGTGTCGGAGGCCTTGGCCACCTGCTCCTTGATGCGCGAGACCCATTCGCCATAGCGCTCGAACTCGGTCTTGACCGCGCCCAGCACCTTCCAGACCTCGGAGGCCTGCTGCTCGAGCGCCAGCGTGCGAAAGCCCATGTGCAGGCTGTTGAGCATGGCAAGCAGGGTGGTGGGGCCGGCCAGCGTGACGCGGTGCTGGCGCTGGATGGCGTCCATCAGGCCCGGGCGGCGCAGCACCTCGGCATAGAGGCTTTCGACCGGCAGGAAAAGAATGGCGAAGTCGGTGGTGTGCGGCGCCGCCAGGTAGTTCTCGGCGATCGAGCGGGCCTCCACGCGGATGCGCGCCTCGAGCGCCTTGGCCGCGAGCTCGGCGCCGGGCGCGTCGGCGCGCTCGTGCGCATCGATCAGGCGCTCGTAGTCGTCGCGCGGAAACTTGGCGTCGATCGGCAGCCACACCGGAGCGCCATCGTCGCCGCGGCCCGGAAAGCGGATCGCGAAGTCCACGCGCTGGCCGCTGCGCGGCTTGGTCTCGATCTGCTTGGCGTACTGCTCGGGCGTGAGCACCTGCTCGAGCAGCGCCTCGAGCTGCACCTCGCCGAACACGCCGCGCGTCTTCACGTTGGTCAGCACACGCTGCAGGCTGCCGACGCCGACGGCCAGCGTCTGCATCTCGCCCAGGCCCTTGTGCACCTGCTCGAGCCGGTCGGCCACCTGCTTGAAGCTCTCGCCCAGGCGGGCTTCGAGCGTGCTCTGCAGCTTCTCGTCGACGGTCTTGCGCATCTCGTCGAGCTTGGCGGTGTTGCTCTGCTGCAGCTGCGCGAGCTGCGCTTCCATGGTCGCGCGCACTTCCGACAGACGGCGCGCATTGGATTCGCTCAGGCCCTGGAGCTGGGTGTTGAGCGTGTCGGCCAGCGTCTTCTGCAAAGAGGCGAGCTGCAGCGAGAAGGCATCGAGCTGGGCGTTCTGCGTGCGGGTGGCTTCGGCGCCCTGCTGCACCAACGCCTGCTGGAAGGTGGCGAAGGCCTGCGCGGTTTCCTGCCGCGCGCCGCGCGAGCTTTCGCCGATTTCGTGGCGCAGTTCGCGCTCGGTGCGTTCGTTGGCGGTGCCCATGGCGGACAGCACGGAGAGCAGTTCGCTGTGGTCGGGCGCCGGCTGGCGGCGTGCCAGCAGCCAGACCGCGAGCACCAGCTGGACCACCGCAAGGGCGGCCAGCAGAAGAAGAATCAGGGAAGTGTCCAAGGTGGCGATGAGGGTCCGTGTTTATTTACTTGGCAGCGGGCGGAACGGGCGTGACGGGCGTCAGTGCGCCCTTGCCGCTGAACCAGGCGATGAGGTTGTCGGCCGCGAGATCGGCCATGGCGCGGCGCGTGGGCACGGTGGCGCTTGCGATGTGCGGCGTCAGCACCACGTTGGGCACGGTCAGCAGGTCGGGATGGACCTTGGGTTCGCCCTCGAACACGTCGAGCCCCGCCGCGGCAATGCGCTTCTCGCGCAGCGCCACGGCCAGCGCCGCGTCGTCGACGATGCCGCCGCGCGCGATGTTCACCAGCGTGGCGGTCGGCTTCATCAGCGCGATCTCGGCCGCGCCGATGGTGTGGTGCGACGCCGGCGAATACGGCACCACCAGCACCACGTGGTCCGCCGTCTTGAGCAGCTCTTCCTTGCTCAGGTAGCTGGCCTTGCATTCGGCCTCCAGCGCCGCATCGAGCCGCGAACGGTTGTGATAGACCACCTTCATGCCGAAGCCGTGCGCGCCGCGCTTGGCAATGCCCTGGCCAATGCGGCCCATGCCGATGATGCCGAGCGTGGCGCCGTGGATGTCGGAGCCCGCGAACATGTCGAAGCTCCACTTCTGCCACTTGCCCGCGCGCAGGAAGTGTTCGCTCTCGGTGATGCGGCGGGCCGTGGCCATGAGCAGCGCAAAGCCGAAGTCGGCCGTGGTCTCGGTGAGCACGTCGGGTGCGTTGGTGCCGAGCACGCCGTGCGCGGCCATGGCGTCGACGTCGAAGTTGTTGTAGCCCACCGCCATGTTGGCGCAGATCTTCAGGTCGGGGCAGGCGTCGAGCAGCGCGGCGTCGATGCGCTCGCTGCCGGTGGTGAAGGCGCCCTGCTTGCCTTGCAGCCTGGCGATCAGCTGCTCCTTGCTCCAGCTTTCGTCGGCCTGGTTCGACTCGATTTCGAAATGCTGCGAGAGGCGCTCGATGGTCTCGGGAAAGATCGCGCGTGCGACCAGGATCTTGGGCTTGCTCATGATGTCTGCTCTCAACGGAAGAAGATGAAGGTGGAAAGAACGAACAGCGGAATCAGCACGACCACGGACCAGCCCATGTACCCGAAGAAGCTCGGCATGCGCACGCCGCGGCTTTCGGCAATGGCCTTGACCATGAGGTTGGGCGCGTTGCCGATGTAGCTGTTGGCGCCCATGAACACGGAGCCGGCCGAAACTGCGGCCAGCGTGGTGGCGTAGGTGGTCATGAGCGTGGCCGGATCGCCGCCTGCGGTGTTGAAGAACACGAGGTAGGTCGGCGCGTTGTCCAGGAACGAGCTCAGGATGCCGGAGGCCCAGAAATACATGGCCGGATCGGGCTGGCCGTCGGGCCTCGTCACCGCCGCGATCACGGGCGCGAACGCCCCGTGAGCGCCGGCCTTGAGCATCGCGATCACCGGGATGATGGTCAGGAAGATGCCCGCGAACAGCTTGGCCACCTCGGCCATCGGACCCCATTCGAACTGGTTGTCGGCATGCACCTTGGCCGCGGTGGTCTTGAACGAGACGAGCGTGATGGCGATGAGCCCGACGTCGCGCACCAGCCCCGGCAGCCCGACGTGCGTGCCGAACACCTCGAAGCCGACGGGCGATTTCCAGACGCCGGAAAGCAGCACCAAGAAGACGATTCCGCCCAGCAGCCAGAAGTTGGCAGCGCCGTCGAAGCCGACGCGCCGGGTGTCCGGCGTCGGGTCGAACGGCAGCACGCCTTCCTTGCGGTAGAGGTGGCGGTCGATGACGTAGAACAGCGCCAGCAGCATGCCGACGAGGAACAGCGTGTTGGGCAGGATGTTGCGCGCCGTCCAGAAGAAATCGACGCCTTTCAGGAAGCCGAGGAACAGCGGCGGGTCGCCGAGCGGCGTGAGCGAGCCGCCCGCATTCGAGACGATGAAGATGAAGAACACCACCACGTGCGCCTTGCTCACGCGGTTGTCGTTGGCGCGGATCAGCGGGCGGATCAAGAGCATCGAGGCGCCCGTGGTTCCCATGAGGCTCGCGAGCACCGCGCCAATGGCCAGAATGGCCGTGTTCAGGCCGGGCGCGCCGTGCAGGTTGCCGCGGATGTGGATGCCGCCCGCCACCGTGAACAGCGCCGTGAGCAGGATGATGAAGGGAATGTATTCCTCCACCAGCGCGTGCACGAACTGGGAGCCGGCCAGCGGCGCGCCATGGATCGCGGCAAAGGGAAGCAGGAACGCCAGCGCCCAGGCGGCGGAGATCTTGCCGTAGTGGTGGTGCCAGACCGACGGGGCCAGCAGCGGCATCAGCGCAATCGACAGCAGGATGCCCGCGAACGGAACACCCCAGAGCGCCGACAGCTTGCTGCCGTCGAGCTCGGCCGCCATGGCCAGCGCGGGGAACATCATCGGCAGCGCTGCGGCTGCCGCAAGGCGGATTGTTTTTTTCATCGGGGCCGTACCGTACCAGACGCGCGTCAGGCCGGCGGCTGCTCGATCTCGAACACCTGGCGCAGGTAGGCCAGGTATTTTTCGTCCTCGCACATGTTCTTGGAAGGCGTGTCCGACAGCTTGGCCACCGGCTGGCCGTTGCAGTTGATCATCTTGATGACGATCTGCAGCGGCTCGTAGCCGAGGTCGTTGGTGAGATTGGTGCCGATGCCGAAGGCCAGCTGGCAGCGGCCGCGGAACTGCTGGTAGAGCTCGACGGTGCGCGGCACCGTGAGGCTGTCGCTGAAGATCAGCGTCTTGGTGCGCGGATCGACCCGGTTGGCGATGTAGTGCGCCAGCATGCGCTCGCCCCACTGGAACGGATCGCCGCTGTCATGGCGCGCACCGTCGAACAGCTTGCAGAAGTACAGGTCGAAGTCGCGCAGGAAGGCGCTCATGCCGTAGACGTCGGACAGCGCAATGCCCAGGTCGCCGCGGTATTCGCGGGCCCAGCTCTCGAAGCCGAAGATCTGGCTGTCGCGCAGCCGCGGGCCGAGCCCCTGGCAGGCCTGCAGGTATTCGTGCGCCATGGTGCCGAGCGGAATCAGGCCGAGCTTCATCGCATAGAGCACGTTGCTGGTGCCCGCGAGCTGGGGCAGCCGCGCACCGGGCTCGGCCTGCGCCGGCGGCGAGGTGACGGCACCGAGCCTGGCGGTCAGCGTGCGCAGCACCTCTTCATGCCAGTCCTTGGAAAAGCGGCGGCGCGTGCCGTAGTCGGCAATCTTGAGGTCCGACAGGCCGGCATCCTGCAGCTGCCCGATCTTGGTCTCCAGGCGCCGCCGGCCTTCCTCGAGATCGGGCTTCTTCTGCGTGTTGCGGAAGTAGACCTCGTTCACGATGGCCAGCACCGGAATCTCGAACAGGATGGTGTGCAGCCAGGGCCCCTTGATGCGGATCTCGAGCTCGCCCGAGGGCTGGGGCGTGATGGAGATGTACTTTTCGTTGAGCCGGAACAGGCCCAGGAAGTCGACGAAGTCGCTCTTGATGAAGCGCATCGAGCGCAGGTAGGCCAGCTCGGCGTCCCGGAACTGCAGCGAGCAGAGGCTTCGCACCTCTTCGCGGATCTGCCCCGCGAACTGCGCCAGGTCGATGCCGGGATTGCGGCACTTGAACCGGTACTCGACCTGGGCGCCCGGGAAGTGATGCAGCACGACCTGCATCATGGTGAACTTGTAGAGGTCGGTGTCGAGCAGGCTGTGAATGATCATGGTGCGGCGCGCGTTGTCCCAAGCTTTTCGGCGTGCGTTCGATTATCACGGGCGCCGTCGGCTTGTGCCTACGGCGCCAGCACTGGGCGTCCTACCGCCAGGGTGAATGGCCCCCGCGACAGTGCGTTCACGGCAGCCGGGGAGCTCGCCGAATCCATCTTTTCAAGGAGATTCGCATGAACAAGGACACCATTGCAGGCAACTGGAAACAGCTCAAGGGCAAGGTCAAGGAGCAATGGGGCAAGTTGACCGACGATGACTTCGACGTGATTGCCGGCAAGCGCGACCAGCTGCTGGGCCGCATCCAGGAACGCCACGGCATCAGCCGCGACGAGGCCGAAAAACAGGTCCGGGACTGGGAAACGCGCGACGGCCGCACGCCGGAAGCGCTCTGGTACGAGAAGTACTGAGCTCCCGATTCCTCTCTGAACAGCAAAGGAAGAACACCATGAAAAAGCACCTGCTCATGCTCGCTCTTGCATCCACCTGCTTCATGGCCACCCAGGCGGGCGCCATGACCAAGGACGAATACAAGGCGGCCAAGGAAAAGATCGAGGCCGACTACAAGTCCGCCAAGGCCCAGTGCGATGCAATGAAGGACAACGCGAAGGACGTCTGCCAGAAGGAAGCCAAGGGCACGGAAGACGTGGCGAAGGCCGAACTCGAACAGCAGTACAAGCCGAGCGACGCCCATGCCCGCAAGGTGGCCGAGGAGAAGGTCAAGGCCACGTACGAAGTCGCCAAGGAAAAATGCGACGACCAGTCCGGCGATGCCAAGGCTGCCTGCGTGAAGCAGGCCAAGGCCGACGAGGCCCAGGGCAAGGCCGAGATCAAGGCCATGAAGAAGACGAAGACGGCCATGTAGCCGCGGCCCGGTCCGCACGGCAAAAAAGGCGCCCTCCTCGGGCGCTTTTTCTTGTGATCAGGCCTTCAGCGAATCGACCACGCGCTGCAGCGCCTCGGGAAGCGGCACCGGCCGCTGCGTGGCCCGGTCCACATACACGTGCACGAAGTGGCCCTGCGCGGCTGCGCTGTCCACGCCTTGCGCAAAGAGCGCGATCTCGTAGCGCACGCTCGACCGTCCGGCCTGGGCCACGCGGATGCCGGCCTCCACGGTCTGGGGAAACGCGATCGGGGCGAAATAGTTGCATTGCGTCTCGACCACGAAGCCGACGGTCTGCCCCTGGTGGATGTCGAGCGCGCCGCGTTCGATCAGCAGCGCATTCACCGCCGTGTCGAACCAGCTGTAGTAGACGACGTTGTTGACATGGCCGTACATGTCGTTGTCGGCCCAGCGCGTGGGAATGCTGCGGAACGCGCGGTAGCTGCTTCGGGAATGCGGCGTGGGTTTGGCGGCGGAGCTCATCGGGCGGCATTTTGCCAGCGGCGCCAATAGTCGAAGGCCACCCTGAAGGTGCCCAGCTGCACCTGCACCGTTTCGGCGATGTCGCTGGCGTAGCCTCCGGCCATCGCAAAGGCCAGCGGAATGCGGCGCTGCCAGGCCCAGTCGAACACCCGGCGGTCGCGCGCCTCCAGGCCGTCGAATGTCAGCTTGAGCCGGCCGAGGCGGTCGCGCTCGAACGGGTCGGCGCCCGCCAGGTAGATCACCAGGCCCGGCGAGAAGCGCCGCTCCAGCTCGTCGAGCGCATGCTCGAGCGCGGTGAGGTAGTCGGCATCGCCGCAGCCGTCGGGCAGCTCGACGTCCAGGTCGCTCGCCTCCTTGCGGAACGGAAAGTTCTTCTGGCCGTGCAGCGACAGCGTGAAGACGCTCGGGTCGCTGCGGAAGATGCTGGCCGTGCCGTTGCCCTGGTGCACGTCCAGGTCGATCACCGCGACCTTGAGCTGCCGGCCAGCGCGGCCGTGCTCCGCCTGCATCAGCCGCGCAGCCACCGCGGCGTCGTTGAAGACGCAGAATCCGCCGCCCTTGTCGGCGTATGCATGGTGCGTGCCGCCCGCCATGTTGGCCGCCACGCCGCCGGCGAACGCCGCGCGGCAGGCCGCGATGGTCGCCCCGGTGGACCGGCGCGAGCGCTCGACCATCGCCTCGCTCCAGGGAAAGCCGATCTCGCGCATGGCCTGCGGGCTCACGCTGCCGTCGCTGATGGCGGCGATCCACTGCGGGGTGTGGGCCAGCGCCAGCTCGCCGTCGGTGGCACGCGGGGCCTGGTCCATGTCCACCGCCGGCAGGTGCTCCAGCAGGCGGTCGCGCAGCAGGGCATAGCGGGACATCGGGAAGCGGTGGCCCGGAGGCAGGGGCAGGACGAACTGGCCGGAATAGAACGCGCGCATGGCCCGCATTCTGGAGGCCGGAGCGAATTTAGAAAGTGTGTTCTAAATTGCTGCAAAGCAGCAAAACCCCCTTGATCGCAAAGCTGTGCTGCCTATACTTGAGGCCATGCTGCACCGCAACATAGAACATGGACGACGAGGCAGCGCAACGTGAACCGACCACCCTTCATCCTTACCGGAGATTCCCAAATGGCCCTGACCGCTGACCAAATCCTCGCCGCCCAAAAAGCAAACCTCGAAACCCTGTTCGGCCTGACCACCAAGGCCTTCGAAGGCGTCGAGAAGCTCGTCGAACTGAACGTGACCGCCTCCAAGGCTGCGCTGAGCGAAGCTCAGAGCACCGCCCAAGCCGCCCTGAACGTCAAGGACGCACAAGAGCTGCTGACGCTGCAAGCCAGCCTGTTCCAGCCCCTGGCCGAAAAGACCGCTGCCTACAGCCGTCATCTCTATGACATCGCCCAGGGCACCGGCGCCGAGTTCACCAAGGCTTTCGAAGCCAAGGCTGCTGAAGCCCAGCAAACCTTTGTCGGCCTGGTCGACAGCGCTTCCAAGAATGCACCCGCCGGCTCGGAAACCGCCGTTGCCGTGCTGAAGAGCGCCGTGGCTGCCGCCAACAACGCTTTCGAATCGGTCCAGAAGGCCGTCAAGCAAGCGTCGGACGTTGCCGAAGCCAACTTCAACGCCGTGTCGACGCAAGCCGTTGCCGCCGCCAAGACCGCGACCACCTCGCGCAAGCGCTAAGCTGCCGACCACCACCAGTTGTCTCCTTGGGTCCTCACGGATCCAATTCAAGCCTCGTCTTCGGACGGGGCTTTTTTTTGTCCCGCAGCCGTCTTCGATAATGCCGGTCTCATTTCAGGAGACTCTCAATGCAGATCGACGGCAAGGTTTTTATCGTGACCGGTGGCGCCTCGGGCCTCGGCGAAGGCACGGCGCGCATGCTGGCTGCCAATGGCGGCAAGGTGGTGATCGCCGACATGCAGGCCGACAAGGGTGAAGCCGTCGCCAAGGACATCGGCGGCGTGTTCGTCAAGTGCGACGTGAGCCAGGAGGCCGACGGCCAGGCGGCGGTGGCCGCGGCGCAGAAGCTCGGCAAGCTGGTGGGCCTGGTCAACTGCGCGGGCATCGCGCCGGCCGAGAAGACCGTGGGCAAGAACGGCCCGCATGCGCTGGCGGTGTTCAGCAAGACCATCACGGTCAACCTGATCGGCAGCTTCAACATGATCCGCCTCGCGGCCGACGCCATGAGCCGGAACGAGCCCGAAGCCACGGGCGAGCGCGGCGTGCTGATTTCCACCGCATCCGTGGCGGCCTACGACGGCCAGATCGGCCAGGCCGCCTACAGCGCCTCCAAGGGCGGCGTGGTCGGCATGACCCTGCCGATCGCGCGCGACCTGGCACGCAACGGCATCCGCAACATGACCATTGCGCCCGGCATCTTCGGCACGCCCATGCTCTTCGGCATGCCGCAGGAGGTGCAGGACGCGCTGGCCGCCAGCGTGCCCTTCCCTTCCCGCCTGGGCACGCCGGAGGACTACGCCAAGCTCGCCAAGCACATCATCGAGAACGACATGCTCAACGGCGAGGTGATTCGTCTCGACGGAGCGATTCGGCTTCCGCCCCGGTGAGCGGTGGCACCGCCGTGCTGCCGGTGCGGTCCAGCCGCTCGTACTGGGCGATCACCTGGGCGCCCAGCAGCACGAGCGTGGCGGCGATCTCCAGGCTCAGCAGCACCACGATGGCCGTGGTGAGCGAGCCGTAGACCACGTTGACCTGCGACAGCGTCGAGAAGTACCAGATCAGCACGCGCCGCGTGGCCTCCCACAGCAGCGCGGCGGTCACGCCTCCCAGCAGCGCATGGCGCAGCGACATGCGGCCGGCCGGCATCACGAGGTAGAGCGAGGTCAGCATGAATATCTCGCCGCCCAGGCCCAGCAGGTAGAGCAGCAGGCCCGACACCCCCGACAGCGACCAGCTGCGGCCCAGCAGGTCGACGCTTTCCTGGCCCACCAGCTGCAGCGCGCCCGACACCAGCGTGACCAGCAGCAGGCCCACGCACAGGAACAGGATGTAGAGATAGGGCATGACCGCCGACACCAGGAAATGGCGCCGGTGGTCCGCCTTGCGGTGATGGAAGATCACCGCCATGGCGCTCTCCAGCACGCTGAAGGCCAGCGAGCTGAAGAAGATCATGGTCACGAACAGCACCGGCCCCATCACGTCGCGGTGCTGCAGAAAGTTCGACAGCTCCGCCACGATCGCCTTCGACTGCCCCGGCAACAGCCATTCGAGGTACCGGCCGATGGTGCGCAGCAGCTCGGCCTGCTCGATCAGGTGGGACATCGCGATCACGCTCACGATCAGGAGCGGCACGATGGAAAGCAGGGCGTAGTAGGCCACGGCTCCCGCGAGCAGCAGCCCCTGGTTGGCGCGGAAAGCCTTGAGCGCATCCCAGACGAAGCGCAGGGGATGGCGCAACAGCGGCGCGACGTGGTGCAATGGGTGGGGCGTCTTCATCCGTGGATTCCAGCTGCGGGCAGTATGGCCTTCGCGCGCGGGCGTTCGAAGGCTTGCGTATGATTTGCCGCTCTTCGCCTACATGACCATCCCCGCTTCATTCATCCAGGAACTCATCGCGCGCGCCGACGTGGTGGAAATCGTCGGGCGCTACGTGCAGCTCAAGAAGGCCGGCGCCAACTTCATGGGCCTGTGCCCGTTCCACGGCGAGAAGTCGCCCTCCTTCTCGGTCAGTCCCACCAAGCAGTTCTATCATTGCTTCGGCTGCGGGGTCCACGGCAACGCCATCGGCTTTCTCATGGAGCACGCGGGCATGGGCTTCGTCGAGGCGGTGCACGACCTTGCCGGCCAATACGGCCTGCAGGTGCCCGAGGACGATGCCTCTCCGGCCGAACGCGCCCGCGCCGCCAGCCAGCGCCAGAAGCAGGCCACGCTGACCGACGTGCTCGAAAAAGCCGGCGAGGCCTACCGCAAGGCCCTGCGGCAGGCACCGGGCGCCATCGAATACTTGAAGGGCCGCGGCGTCTCGGGCGAAGTGGCCAGGCAGTTCGGCATCGGCTATGCGCCCGCCGGCTGGCGCACGCTTGCCAGCGTGTTTCCCGACTACGACGACCCGCTGCTGGCCGAAAGCGGCCTGGTGATCGTCAACGCCGAAGACGGCGCCGAAGACGCCAAGCGCTACGACCGATTCCGCGACCGCGTGATGTTCCCGATCCGCAACGTGAAGGGCGAATGCATCGGCTTCGGCGGCCGGGTGCTCGGCGACGAAAAGCCCAAGTACCTCAATTCGCCCGAGACGCCCGTGTTCAGCAAGGGGCGCGAGCTCTACGGCCTGTACGAGGCCCGCGCCGCCTTCCGCGAGCGCGGCTTCGCCCTGGTGACCGAGGGCTACATGGACGTGGTCGCGCTGGCCCAGCTCGGCTTTCCCAATGCCGTGGCCACGCTCGGCACGGCCTGCACCACGGAGCACGTGCAAAAACTCTTCCGGTTCACCGAATCGGTGGTGTTCAGCTTCGACGGCGACGCCGCCGGCCGCCGCGCCGCGCGCAAGGCGCTCGACGGCGCCCTGCCCTATGCCACCGACGTGCGCAGCATCAAGTTCCTGTTCCTGCCGGCCGAGCACGACCCCGACAGCTTCATCCGCGAGTTCGGCGCCGATGCGTTCGCGCGCTTCATCCAGGAAGCCACGCCGCTGTCGCGCTTCATGCTCGAGGCCGCGCGCGAAGGCTGCGACCTGACCACCGCGGAGGGCCGCGCCCACATGACGAGCAATGTGCGCCCGCTCTGGAGCGCCATGCCCGACGGCGCGCTCAAGCGCCAGCTGCTGAGCGAGATCGCCGCGCTGGTGCAGCTCGACGCGGCGGCGCTCTCCGAACTCTGGGCCTCCACGCCGGGCCCGCGCAGGCCGGCTGCGGCGCCGGCCCAGCGCCACGATGCGGGCCACGAGAGCGACTACCCCGACATGCCCCCGCCGGCCGAATACGAGCCGCCGCGCTATGAAAGCGATAGCAAGCCGCGCAAATTCACCAAGGGCAAGCGCTGGGGCGGCAAATTCGAGGCGCCGATCGAGCCGCTGCGCGGCCGGGGCAAGCCGCCGAGCCGGCCGGACGTGGCGGCGCGGCTGCTGCTGTCGAACATGGCGCAATGGGACGCGCTGTCGCACGAGCTCCACGTGATGCTGTGCGACCTGCCGGGCCCGCACGGGGCGCTTTTCACCTGGCTCGACAGCCAGTTGCACGAGCACGGCGTGCAGCCGTGGGCGGCGCTCCGCGAAGGCATGCGCGGGCTCGATTTCGAGGCGCTGGCCGAGCGCCTCATGAGCGTTTCCGAGAGCGCCCCTGTCCCCGAGGGCGAGGAAGAGCAGCACTTGGCCGATGCCGCCAAGGAGCTCGCGAGCGTGCTCGACTTCATGCTCGACGACCGGCTGAAGGCCCAGCAGAGCGAGGCCATTGCCGCGGTCGGAAAGGACCCGAAGGCGCTCGAACGCTACAAGGCGCTGGAGGCCAGGCGGCTCGAATTGCGCAACCGATTGAACCCGCGCGGTGCAGAAACTGCTTGAAATTTGCGCAATAGGCTATAATGTAAGGCTTCGCAACTGGCGAAATTAGGCAAGAGCGACAGCAGCACCTCCGGGCCGACCCCTAGCGCAACGCACTCCCACGGAAAGAATCCGTCGGAAAGGGTCAATAACCGCAAGGACTGCACACCAAATGTTCGCCCGACATCTTGCCTGACGAGGAATTTCTTCCTCTTTCCCAATTGTTCCGTCCGTGCCTGTGCCCGGACCGTGGTGGCGCTGCCGTGTGGCGGTGCGCCTGTGATTCCGCTTGGTCCATCTTGCTGTAACGAGGTCGTATGCCCAGTTCAAAGAAGCCTGCTCCTTCACTCGCCAAAAGCGCCGCCGCGAAGTCTGTCGCAGAAAAACCGTTGAAAGCTGGCGTTATGCCGGCAACTAAGTCGGGTGCCGCCGCTTCCAAATCGGCAGCCGCAACGAAAGTGAAAACCGTGCCCACGAAATCGACCTCCATCGACGATCCGAAAAAAGCTGCCGCCAAGGCAGTTGCCGCCCCCGCCGCCAAGAAAGTAGGCCGCCCGCCCAAGGCCGCCGGCGCCGCTGCGCCCGCCACCGGCGCCAAGCGCGGCCGCAAGCCCAAGGCCGGCAACGAAGCACCCGAAAGCGACGTCGACCTGTCGGACATCGAGGAAGACCTGGCCGGCGACGAGCCCGCAACCGCCACGACCACCGAGGAAAAGGTCAAGCCGCTGCGCATGAAGATCAGCAAGGCGAAGGAACGCGCCTTGATGAAGGAGTTCGGCCTGGACGAGACCGTGCTCTCCGAGGAAGACCTGGCCAAGCGCCGCTCGCGCCTGAAGACGCTGATCACGCTCGGCAAGACCCGCGGCTACCTCACGCACGGCGAAATCTCCGACCACCTGCCCGACAAGCTGGTCGACGCCGAGACCATGGAAGTCGTGGTCACCATGCTCAACGACATGGGCGTGGCGGTGTACGAGCAAACGCCCGACGCCGAGACCCTGCTGCTGAACAACACCGCGCCCACCGCCACCACGGTGGAAGAAGCCGAGGAAGAAGCCGAAGCGGCCCTGTCCACGGTGGACAGCGAATTCGGCCGCACGACCGACCCGGTGCGCATGTACATGCGCGAAATGGGCACGGTCGAGCTGCTCACGCGCGAAGGCGAAATCGAAATCGCCAAGCGCATCGAAGGCGGCCTGATGGCCATGATGGAAGCCATCTCGGCCTCCCCCGCCACCATCGCCGAGATCCTGCGCCTGGCCGCCGACATCCGTGAAGGCAAGGTCGTCATCTCCACCGTGGTGGACGGCTTCTCGAACCCCAACGAAGCCGACGACTACGTGGCCGAGGAAGACTTCGACGAGTTCGACGAGGAAGACGACGACGACGGCAAGGGCGGCTCCAAGGCCCTCACCAAGAAGCTCGAGGAACTCAAGCGCGATGCGCTCGAGCGCTTCGACCGCATTGCCTCGATGTTCGAGAAGGTCCACAAGATCTACGACAAGGAAGGCTACGGCACGCCCGCGTACGAGAAGGCCCAGCAGGCCCTGTCGGACGAGCTCATGACCATCCGCTTCACGGCCAAGACCATCGAGAAGCTGTGCGACCTGGTTCGCACGCAGGTGGACGACGTGCGCAAGAAGGAGCGCGAGCTGCGCCGCATCATCGTGGACAAGTGCGGCTTCCCGCAGGACGAGTTCATCCGCGATTTCTCGGGCTACGACAAGAACGGCAACCGCGTGCCCTCGAACCTGCTGAACCAGAAGTGGGTCGAGAAGCAGGCCGCTGCCGGCAAGCCCTGGAGCGCCGTGCTCGCGCGCAACATTCCGCCGGTGCAGGAACTGCAGCAGAAGCTCGCCGACATCCAGTCGCGCGTGGTGGTGCCGCTCACCCAGCTCAAGGAAATCAACAAGCGCATGAACGAGGGCGAATCGTCCTCGCGCGATGCCAAGAAGGAAATGATCGAGGCCAACCTGCGCCTCGTGATCTCCATCGCCAAGAAGTACACCAACCGCGGCCTGCAGTTCCTGGACCTGATCCAGGAAGGCAACATCGGCCTGATGAAGGCGGTCGACAAGTTCGAATACCGCCGCGGCTACAAGTTCTCGACCTACGCCACGTGGTGGATCCGCCAGGCCATCACGCGCTCGATCGCGGACCAGGCGCGCACCATCCGCATCCCGGTGCACATGATCGAGACGATCAACAAGATGAACCGCATCTCGCGCCAGCATCTGCAGGAGTTCGGCTTCGAGCCCGACGCCGGCATCCTGGCTGCCAAGATGGAGATCCCGGAAGACAAGATCCGCAAGATCATGAAGATTGCGAAGGAGCCGATCTCGATGGAAACCCCCATCGGCGACGACGACGATTCGCACCTGGGCGACTTCATCGAGGACAGCAGCAACACGGCCCCGATCGAGGCCGCGATGCAGGCAGGCCTGCGCGACGTGGTCAAGGACATCCTCGACAGCCTCACGCCGCGCGAAGCCAAGGTGCTGCGCATGCGCTTCGGCATCGAGATGTCGACGGACCACACGCTCGAAGAAGTCGGCAAGCAGTTCGACGTGACGCGCGAGCGCATCCGCCAGATCGAAGCGAAGGCCCTGCGCAAGCTCAAGCATCCCTCGCGTTCGGACAAACTGCGCAGCTTCATCGATACTCTGTAATCCGGGTTCCCTGAAGCCACAAGCGCCCGCAGCGCCCCGTCATACGGGCGGCGGGCGCTCTCTTTTGTGCAACGCAAACAAGAAGAATGGAGCAATTGCCATGAATCCCGATGCAGACAAACTCTGGCAGGCCCCGCGCTGGGCACTGGCCGTGCTGCTCGCGGTGCTGGGCATGCTGGGCCCCTTCTCCATCGACACCTACATCCCGGCCTTCTCTGGCATTGCGCGCTCCATCGGCGCCACGCCGGCCGAGATGCAGCAGACACTTTCGGCCTACCTGTTCGGCTTTGCGTTCATGAACCTGTTCCATGGCGCGCTGTCGGACAGCTTCGGCCGGCGGCCCGTGGTGCTGTGGGGGCTCGCGGTGTTCACGCTCGCCTCGCTGGGCTGCGCGCTGTCGCAGAACATCGCGCAGCTGGTGCTGTTCCGCGGGCTGCAGGGCCTGTCGACCGGCGCGGGCATCGTGGTGTCGCGCGCGGTGATCCGCGACATGTTCCCGCCGGCCGAGGCGCAGCGCGTGATGAGCCAGGTGACGATCTACTTCGGCGTGGCGCCGGCCATTGCGCCGATCATCGGCGGCTTCCTGTTCGTGCATGCGGGCTGGCACGCGGTGTTCTGGTTCCTGGTGGCGGTCGGCGTGGTTCTGTTCGCGGCCAACTACAAGCTGCTGCCCGAAACGCTGCACCAGAGCCAGCGCCAGTCCTTCCATGTGCGGCACCTGCTGCGCGGCTACTGGGACCTGTGTTCCGATCCGCGCTTCCTGCTGCTCGCGCTCGCGAGCGGCGTGCCGTTCAACGGCATGTTCCTCTACGTGCTGGCCGCGCCCGCCTTCCTGGGCGACCACCTCTCGCTGCAGCCGCAGCAGTTCTTCTGGTTCTTCCTGCTGACCATCGGCGGCATCATGCTGGGCGCGCGCGCCAGCGGCCGCATGGCGGGCAAGGTGACGCCCAAGCGGCAGATCCGCGACGGCTTCCTGATCATGCTGGTCACCTCGGTGGTCAACGTGGCGGCCAACTTTTTCTTCGATGCGCACGTGGCATGGGCGCTGTGGCCGCTGGCGGTGTTCGCCTTCGGCTGGGCGCTGATGGTGCCGGTGGTCACGCTGCTGGTGCTCGACCTGCACCCCGAGCGCCGCGGCATGGCCTCGTCGCTGCAGGCCGTGATCGGCTCGACCGCCAACGGCCTGGTGGCCGGCGCGATCGCGCCGCTGGTGATGCATTCCACGCTGGCGCTTGCCGTCACCTCCATGCTGATGCTGGGCATCGGCCTGGTCGCCTGGGTCTGGCTGCACGGCCGCTGGCCCGAGATCGGACGAAGCCTCGCCAACGAAACCTGAAAGAGCGATACCCGCATGCGGACCTCCCCGTTCCTGACCTACGCGCGCGCCTGGTTGCCGGGCCGCACCACCGTCGACATGCGCGAGAGGCTGCGCGCGGTCTGCGGGGCCGCCATCGGCCTGCTCGTCACGGCCGTGCTGTGCCGCTGGCTGGCCGAGCCGCTGGGCAGCAGCGTCTGGCTGATCGCACCGCTGGGGGCCAGCGCCGTGCTGGTGTTCGCGGTGCCCGCGAGTCCGCTGGCGCAGCCCTGGTCGGTGATCGGCGGCAACACGCTGTCGGCGATGGTCGGCATCGCCAGCGTGAGCTGGATCCCCGACCCGGCGCTGAGCGCCGCGGTGGCGGTGGCCGCCGCCATCGGCGTGATGTTCTTCGCACGCTGCCTGCATCCGCCGGGCGGCGCGGCGGCGCTGCTCGCGGTGCTCACGCACACCACGCATTTCTCGTCCGCCCTCTTTCCGTTCTTCACCAATTCGCTGCTGCTGGTGCTGGCGGGCGTGGCCTACAACTCGCTCACGGGCAGGCGCTATCCGCATGTGCAGGTCGCGCAGCCGCCGCGCACCGATGCGCGCTTCAGCCAGGCCGACATCGATGCGGTGCTGGCGCGCTACAACCAGGTGCTGGACATCAGCCGCGACGACCTCGAATCGCTGATCCAGCAGACCGAGCTCGAGTCGTACAAGCGCCGGCTCGGCACCCTGCACTGCGGCGACATCATGTCGCGCGATCCGGTGTCGGTGGAGTTCGGCACGCCGCTGCAGGAGGCCTGGATGCTGATGAACCAGCGCCGCATCAAGGCGCTGCCGGTCACCGACCGCACGCGCCGCGTGGTCGGCATCGTGACGCAGGCCGACTTCTTCCGCCAGCTCGACCTGGAGCACCACGAAGGCATTGCCGGCCGGCTGCGCGACCTGATCCGCGCCACGCGCACCGTGGTGTCGAACAAGCCGGAGGTGGTGGGCCAGATCATGACGCGCCAGGTGCGCGTGGCCAGCGCGGATCGCCCGGTGGTCGACCTGGTGCCGCTGTTCTCCGAGGGCGGCCACCACCATATCCCCATCATCGACCATGAAAAGCGGCTCACCGGCATGATCACGCAGTCGGATTTCGTGCGCGCCCTCTACCGTGCCGTGCGGCCGGAGAACTGAAACTTTTCAAGGAGCGTGCATGGCGTGGATCGTTTTGCTGGTGGCGGGGCTGCTCGAAATGGGATGGGCCATCGGGCTCAAGTACACCGAAGGATTCACGAGGTTCTGGCCTTCCGTCGGCACTGCGATCTCGATGGTGCTCAGCGTGGTGCTGCTGGGCTGGGCGATGCGCTCGCTGCCCGTGGGCACGGCCTACGCGGTGTGGACCGGCATCGGCGCCGTGGGCACGGTGATCCTGGGCATCGTGCTGTTCCATGAGCCCGCCAACGCCGCGCGCCTCATCTGCGTGGGCCTGATCGTCGCGGGCATCCTCGGGCTCAAATTCACGAGCGCTGCCTGAATCGGTGCTTCACTCCAGCACCACGTTCGCCTTCTTCACCAGCGCCGCATAGCGCGCCGCCTCGCTGCGGAAGTAGCTCGCGGCCTGCTCGGGCGAGGTGGGCTTGATGATGTTGCCCTGCTTGTCCATGGCCTCGCGCACCTCGGCGCTCGCGAAGGCCGCGGCCACGGCGTCGTGCACGCGCTGGACGTCGGCAGGCTGCATCTTCGGCGGGCCGATCACCGCGAACCAGCCTTCCACGACGTAGTTGGGCAGGCCCTGCTCGGCGATGGTGGGAATGTCGGGCGCGGCCGGCGAGCGAGCCGGGCCGCACAGGCCGATGGCGCGCAGCGCGCCGCTCTTGAGGTGCGGCTGCACCGCGGGCAGCGCCACCACGCCCATCTCGACCTGGCCCGCGATCATGTCGGTGACCATCGGGCCGGTGCCCTTGTAGGGAATGTGGCGCGCCTTCACGCCGGCCTCTTCCATGAACATCTCGCCGGCCAGGTGGATGATGGTGCCGTTGCCCGACGAGGCGTAGTTGTAGCTCTCGGGCCGGGCGCGCAGCAGCGCCACCAGTTCCTTCACGTTCTTCGCGGGCAGCTTGGAATTGACCACCAGCACCAGCGGCGTCGCGCCCACCACGCTGATCGGCGTGACGTCGCCAAGGGCGTCGAAGGGCATCTTCTTGTACACGGCGGGATTGATGACGTGGTTGTTCGACACCATGCCGAGCGTGAGCCCGTCGGGCGCGGCCTTGACGACGGCCGAGGTGCCGGTGATGCCGCCCGCGCCGGGCAGGTTCTCGATCACCACCGGCTGGCCGAAGGCCTTGCCGAGTGCAACCGAAGCCGCGCGCGCGATGGCGTCCACGCCCGAGCCGGCGCTGATCGGCAGGATGAAGCGGACGGGCTTGTCGGAGCCCTGCGCGATCGCGGGGCACGCCGACAGCGCGGCGGCGCAGGTGCCGAAGCCCAGGACGGCGCGGCGGGTCATCGGGGGAAGGATCGTGTGCATGGTCTTTGTCTCTCTTTATGTTTTTTGGAAAAGGCGTTCAGGCGACGGCCGATTCGGCCTGCATCGCGGCCACCTGCGCATCGCCGTAGCCGAGCTCGGCGAGCAGCTCGCGCGTGTGCTCGCCGAGCGTCGGCGGGTCCAGGCGCACGCCCAGGCGCTCGCCGCCGAGCGTGATCGGGAACAGCGTGGTCTGCGCGGTCTGGCCGGCGCGCTCGCCGTCGGGCAGGCGGATGTCGGCGAGGCCGCCGGTCGCCTTCAGGTGCGGATCCTCGTAGAGGTCCTCGGGCCGCACGATGGGCGCGAACGGCAGGCCGCGCGCCTCGAAGATCGCCGACAGTTCGGCGGCCGGGCGGTCGGCCAGGCGCTGGCGCAGGTCCGCGAGCAGCGTGGGGCGCAGGCGGACCCTGTCGTTGTTGGTGCGCAGCGCCGGGTCGGCCTTCAGGTCGTCGAAGCCCAGCGCGTCGCAGAACACGGTCCATTGCGCATCGCTCACCGCGGCCAGGAAGATCTGCTCGCCATCCTTCACGGTGAACACGTCGTACAGCGCCCAGGCCGAGATGCGCTGGGGCATCGGCGCCGCGGCCTGGCCGGTGATCGCGTACTGCAGCATATGCTGGCCGACCAGGAACACGTTGTTCTCGAACAGCGCCGACTGCACCTCCTGCCCCTTGCCGGTCTGCGCGCGCTGCATCAGCGCCGCCATGGCGCCGATCGCGCCGAACATGCCGCCCATGATGTCGTTCACGCTGCTGCCCGCGCGCAGCGGGTCGCCGGGGCGCCCCGTCATGTAGGCGAGGCCGCCCATCATCTGCACCACTTCGTCCAGGGCCGTGCGGTGCTCGTAGGGGCCGGGCAGGAAGCCCGTGTGGTTGACATACACCAGGCGCGGGTTGAGCTTGCCGAGCGCGGCATGGCCGAGGCCGTACTTGTCCATGGTGCCGGGCCTGAAGTTCTGCGCCACCACGTCGGCGGTCGCGCACAGGCGCAGCGCCGCTTCCAGGCCCTGCGGGTGGCGCAGGTCGAGCGCGATGCTCTTCTTGTTGCGGTTGAACATCGGAAAGAAGCCGGTGCCCGCGCCCAGCAGGTGCCGTGTGCGGTCGCCCTCGATCGGCTCGACCTTGATGACCTCGGCGCCGAGGTCGGCCAGCACCATGCCGCATGTCGGGCCCATGACCATGTGCGTGAATTCGACCACGCGGATGCCCGTGAGCGGCAGGCGCTTTTCTTCGTCGGCCGCGCTCATGCGGTGGCTCCCGCGGTTGCTGCGAAGGTCTTCGGGAAACCCGCGCGCCACACCGTGCCCTGCAGCGTCTCGCCTTCGAGCCAGCCGGCCACGCGCTGGCGCAGGCCGAGCAGCTTCGGCAGGTCGACGCCGGTTGCAACGCCCATGCTTTCGAGCATGAAGACGAGGTCTTCGGTGTCGACGTTGCCGCTGGCACCGGGCGCGTGCGGGCAGCCGCCGATGCCGGCCAGGCAGGCGTCGAAACGCGCGATGCCGACTTCCAGCGCGGCATAGACGTTGGCGAGCCCCAGGCCGCGCGTGTCGTGGAAATGGCCGCACCACAGGCGCTCGCCCGCGATGCGCTGCGCGCGCTCGAACAGGCTGCGGACCATCGCGGGATCGGCATAGCCGACGGTGTCCGCCAAGCTCACGCGGTCGGCGCCCGCATCGAGCAGCGCCTGCATCAGCCGCAGCACCTCGCCGGAGTCCACATGGCCCTGGATCGTGCAGCCGAACGCGGTGCCCACGCCGCCCTCGATCAAGGTCCTGGAGCCCGCGGCGTCGCGCGCGGCGCGGATGCGCGCGACTTCGGCCACCACCTCGTCGGGCGTCTTGCGCAGGTTGGCAAGGCTGTGGGCATGGCTGGCGGACAGCGGCACCATCATGAGATCGGCCTTGCCGGCAATGGCCAGTTCGGCGCCGCGCAGGTTGGGCACCAGCACCGAGGCGACGAGCCCGGGCAGCGTCTTTGCAAAGGCCAGCAGCTCGGCCGTGTCGGCCAGCTGCGGCA
This sequence comes from Variovorax sp. 05T418, assembly GCF_056396385.1. Taxonomy (NCBI): domain Bacteria; kingdom Pseudomonadati; phylum Pseudomonadota; class Betaproteobacteria; order Burkholderiales; family Comamonadaceae; genus Variovorax; species Variovorax sp. 05T418. The sequence goes on from NZ_JBFTLJ010000004.1 coordinate 203,636, forward strand.
GCAGGCGCGCGGGCACGAAGGAGCCGACTTCGATCTCGCGCTGGCCGGCGGCGTGTGCAGCGCGGATCCAGTCGAGCTTCTGGGCGGTGGGCAGGGTTCTGGCGATGCTCTGCAGGCCGTCGCGCAGCCCCACTTCGCGAACGGCCGCGCTGGGCGGCAGGAAGGCATGAATCAAAACTGGTCTCCGTCGTGAGGGTCGGCATCGATCTTAGAAGTTCCGATTCGATCCAGAAGGTATATTTTGGAAGCCATTCGATTCCAGAACGGAACATCATGAGAGACCTCGACCTCACCACGCTCCGCCTCTTCGTCGCCGTCTGCGAGACCCGCAGCATCGCGCGTGCGGGCGAGCAGGCCAGCATCGTCGGCTCGGCCATCAGCAAGCGCCTGGCCCAGCTCGAGGACGCCGTCGGCACGCCGCTGCTGCTGCGCAAGCGCCGCGGCGTGGTGCCCACGCCCGCCGGCGAAACGCTGCTCGAGCATGCGCGCGCGATGCTCGGCAGCGCCCACCGCATCGAGCGCGACATGGCCGCCTATGCAGGCGGCGCGCGCGGGCATGTGCGCATCCTGGCCTCAGCCTCGGCGCTGGCCGAATCGCTGGCCGAGGACGTGGCGAACTTCCTGCAGAACCCCGCGCACCGCAACATCCGCGTCGACATGGAAGAGCGCGTCAGCCCCGAGATCGTGCGCGGCATCCGCGAGGGCAGCGCCTCGATCGGCCTGTGCTGGGACGCGGCCGACCTTGAGGGCCTGCAGCGGCGCGACTACCGCACCGACCACCTCGCGATCGTCGCGCACCCCTCGCATCCGGCGGCGCGCCACGGCCAGGTGCGCTTCGAGGACGTGCTCGGCCATGAATTCGTCGGCATGCCCGCGCTGAGCGCCGTGCAGCTGATGCTCGCGCGCGAAGCGGCGGTGGCGGGCAAGCCGCTGGTGTACCGCGTGCTGGTGTCCAACTTCGATGCCGCCCTGCGCGTGGTGCGGGCCGGGCTCGCGATCAGCGTGGTGCCGGCCGAGGTGGCGCGGCCCTTCACCGACACCTACGGGCTGCGGCTGATGCCGCTCGCCGATGCCTGGGCGCGCCGCCGATTCGCGATCTGCTTTCGCGACGAAGCGGCGCTCTCGCCGTCGGCGCAACTGCTGGTGGCGCATCTCGAACAGTGCGCGACCGAGCGCGAGGCCGCTGGGTGATTTGCTCGAAATGCGAAACTATTCATTGGCAAATACAAGGTTTTTGTTTCCATTCACGAAACCTAACATTCGGGCTGTCCGCGCTGCCATCCCGCCAACGCCACTCCACCGAAAGACCCGAATGTTCCGCAGAACCCTTCTCTCCGCCGCCGCGCTCGGCGCCGCCCTGTCGTTCGCTGCCCTGGCGGCCCATGCCGCCGAGCCGCTCAAGCTCGAGGTGTACAACCCCGGCGCCAAGTCGATGTTCCCGGTGTCTTCCGAACTGGTCATGGGCCAGGCCGATGCCGTGCTGATCGACGCGCAGTTCCAGCGCAACGACGCCGAGGCGCTGGTGCAGAAGATCAAGGCCAGCGGCAAGAAGCTGACCACGGTCTACATCAGCCACAGCGACCCCGACTACTACTTCGGCCTCGACGTGATCCAGGCCGCGTTCCCCGACGCAAGGATCGTCGCCACGCCGCAGACCGTGGCCGCCATCCAGGCCTCCAAGGACGGCAAGCTTGCGCACTGGGGCCCGATCCTGAAGGACAACGCGCCCAAGGCGCTGGTCGTGCCCGAGCCGCTGGCCGGCGACAGCATCACGCTCGAAGGCCGCAAGATCCAGGTCGTGGGCCTCGACGGTCCCACGCCCGAACGCACTTTTGCATGGATCCCCTCGCTCAAGGCGGTGGTCGGCGGCATTCCGGTCTCGGCCAACATCCATGTGTGGGTGGCCGACACGCAGACGCCCGCCTCGCGCCGCGAGTGGATCAAGACGCTCGGCCGCATCGAGGCGCTGCGCCCGAAGACCGTGGTGCCCGGCCACTACCTTCCGAATGCGGACGGCAGTGCGCCCTACGCGCTCGCCTCGGTGAAGTTCACGCGCAGCTACCTGCAGGCCTTCGAGACCGAGGCCAAGAAGGCCGCGGACTCGGCCGCGCTCATCGCCGCGATGAAGAAGCGCTACCCGAAGCTCGAAGGCGCCTCGTCGCTCGAACTGGGCGCCAAGGTCATCAAGGGAGAAATGAAGTGGCCGCAGTGAACGACAACCCATCGGCAGCAGGCGCCACGCTGCACTACATCTTCGATCCGATGTGCGGCTGGTGCTATGCGGCTGCGCCGCTGGTCGAGGCGGCGCGCGGCGTGCCGGGCCTCCAGGTCGCGTTCCACGGCGGCGGCATGATGACCGGCGCCAACCGGCGCGCGATCACGCCGCAATGGCGCGACTACGTGATGCCGCACGACCGCCGCATTGCCGAGCTCACGGGCCAGCCCTTCGGCGAAGCCTACTTCGACGGCCTGCTGCGCGACACCGGCGCGGTGATGGACTCCGAGCCGCCGACCACCGCGGTGCTCGCGGCCGAGGCGCTGCGCGAAGGCGGCGGCCTCGACATGATCCATCGGCTGCAGCGCGCGCACTATGTCGAAGGCCGGCGCGTGGCCGATGCGGAGGTGCTCACGGCGCTGGCAGCGGAGCTCGGCTTCGATCGAGGCGCCTTCGCATCGGCCTTCTCGCGCCTTGCCGGCGAAGCGACGGCCAGGCACATCGCCGCAAGCCGCGAGCTGCTGCAGCGCGCGGGCGGCCAGGGCTTTCCGACCTTCGTGCTGGCACAGGCCGACGGCAGCGAGGGCCGGATCGAGATCGGTCCCTGGCTCGGCCGTACCGAGGAATGGAAGGCGCAGCTCGCCGGGCTCGTGCTGCCCTCGCCTGCCACGGCGGCGGGCGCCGGCCCGACCTCATGCGGGCCCGACAGCTGCGCGGTCTGAGCCGCTCAATCGCTTCGCGCTACCTGCTGCACTGGAAGCTCGCGGCCTGCGACACATCGCCGCCGGTGTAGCGCGGCCACAGCGGCCACTCGCACAGCGGGCGCGCGCGCACGACCCTGAACGGCGGCGGCACTTCCTGTTCGACCAGCTGCAGCCCGCTGGGCGCACGGCCGCGCTCGACCCAGTCGGCCAGCGCGCCGAGCATGTCGACGTTGGCCGGCGCGCCGCTGCCCACGTGGTCGACGCCGGGTGCGGTGTACAGGCGCAGGAAGCGGTCCGCGTTGTCACGGCCCATGCGGGCAACGACCGACTCGTAGTAGCGGATGCCTGCGAACGGGCTCTGCGCATAGTCGGCCATGTGCTCGAGCATCAGCAGCTTGCCGCCGCGCGCCTGGAAAGCGCCCAGGTCGGGGTTCGTCGAATCCATCAGCTGCGAGACGGCGGCGATGCGCGTGGCAAAGTCTTCCGCGCGGTAGTTGCGCACGTCGAGCGACGGATTGCGCGCATAGAAATACTGCAGCGCGCCGCTGCCATAGAACCACGCGATGCCGTTGCTCGGCTGCGGCGGCATCGTCGGCGCGCTGGTGCCCGTCCACCATGCATTCCACCCGCCCATCGATGCGAAAGCCGGCGTCGCCTCGCCACCGATGCCCCAGCCGGGGTATTCGGTGACGCCATGGGCCAGCGGCACGGGCGAGCGCCACGGCGAACGCAGCGTGCGCACCGCCTGCACCTGCGCATCGTTCAGGCAGTTGTCGCCGCTCGTGCCCGCCGCGCAGCGCAGGCTCGCCGGATCGAAGCGCTGCAGGCAGGCCACCGGGTTCGACACGATGCGGTCCGCCGCGCCATCCGCGGCATCGCACGATGCGAGCACGGCGTTGTGCACCAGCTGCACCTGCGCGGGCCGCAGCCATCCTTCGCCGAAGGTGGCGATGCCGTTGCGCGTGCCGGCGTGCTGGAGCCCCGTCCAGTTGATGACCGGCACGCGGCTGAAGATGCCGTCGAAGTCCTGCGGATAGCGCTGCGCCATCGTGAGCGCCTCGCGCCCGCCTTCGGAGCTGCCCATGAAGTACAACTTCTGCGGCGCCTGCCCGTAGGCGCGCTGCATCAGCGCCACCGCCACGTCGCGCACCTTCTTGTACGAGGCGTGGGCGAAGTTCGCCAGCGCCTCGTCGTTGAGCGCAAAGGCCTGCGGCGGCTGGCCCGCCACGTTCTGGTGGCCGGAGTCGGTGCCGTAGGTCACGTAGCCCTGCGCGAGCGGTGTCGGCTGGTCGAAGCGCGCAGCCGGCACCAGCGCAAGGCCGGTGATCAGCGTGCCGTTGAAACCGCCGCCGCCGTACTGCACGCTGCGCCCGTTCCATGCGAGCGGCAGGTTGACCCGGAACAGGATCGGCGGTGCCGTGGCATCGAGCGGCGCGATGCGGCCGAGCACCGCGCAGTGCGCAGGCGTTGCCGGCGTGATGCGCGCGGCCGGGCTGGGGCCGCGCTCGGCGACGGCAAGGGCCGTGGCGGGAACGAGCGTGGCCGAATCGATCGTGGCCGCGCCGCTCGGCAGGCCGATGGCCGCGGGCGCGACCGGCGCGGCGGCAAGGGCCGCACAGGCCACCGCCGGATCGGTGCCGAGGCCGAGGCTCTTCGGGCCGGTGGTGCCGCAAGCGGCGAGCAACGCGGCGGCCGCCAGCATGGCGCCCCCGCTGAGCACTGTCTTCGGGATCGCCATTTTTCTGTCTCCTTGTTGTTCGCCGGGCCGCTAGCGCGCCACGCCCAGCAAGCGTTCGAGCACCTGCGGCTGGCTGCGCAATGCCGCGGCGCTGTCGGTGTGCACGATGGTCCCGTGGTCGAGCACCACGGCGTGATCGGAAATCGCGAGGATCGCCTGCGGATGCTGCTCCACGATGATCGCGGCCAGCCCCTCGTCCTGCGTGATGCGGCGGATGGCGCGCAGCAGCTCTTCCACGATGATCGGCGCCAGCCCTTCGAGCGGCTCGTCGAGCAGCAGCAGCTTGGGGTTGAGCACCAGCGCGCGGCCCACGGCCAGCATCTGCTGCTCGCCGCCCGAGAGCTGCGTGCCCAGGTTGGTCTTGCGCTCGGCCAGGCGCGGGAACATCTCGTAGACGCGCTGCGGGTTCCACTTGCCGGGCCGCTCCACCGCCGTGAGGTTCTCGTGCACCGTGAGCGACTTGAAGATGTTGCGCTCCTGCGGCACCCAGCCGATGCCGGCCGCCGCGCGCTGGTGCGGCGCGAGCTTGTGCAGGGCCAGTCCAGCCAGCGAGATGCTCCCGCCATGCTGCCGCGTCGCACCCGCCAGCGTGTTGATCAGCGTGGTCTTGCCCGTGCCGTTGCGGCCCAGCAGCGCCAGCGTCTGGCCTTCGCCGAGCGCGAAGGCCACGTCGTGCAGCACCACGGCCTCGCCGTAGCCGGCGCTCAGGTTCTCGATGCGCAGCAGTTCAGACATGAACGGCATCTCCATGGCCGAGGTAGACCTCTTTCACCTTCGGATCGTTGGCGATGGTTTCGGGATCGCCCTCGGTCAGCAACGTCCCGTTGACCAGCACCGTCATGCGGTCGGCAAAGCTGAACACCAGGTCCATGTCGTGCTCGATCAAGAGCACCGACACGTCGGCCGGCAATGCGGCCACCGTCTGCAGCAGCTCCTCGCGCTCGCCGGCGGGAACGCCCGCCACCGGTTCGTCGAGCAGCAGCACGCGCGGCTCGCAGGCCAGCGCAATCGCGATCTCCAGCAGGCGGCGCTTGCCATAGGCCATGAACTTCGTCTGCTGCTGCGCCACGTCGCCGAGGTGGAACTGCTCGAGCAGCTGCGCCGCGCGCTCCGTCACGGCCTTGCTGGACCCCAGCGGGCGCCACCATTGCGACGCAATGCCCTGGTGCTGCGACACCACGAGCGCCAGTGTTTCGAGCGGCGTCATCGAGTCGAACAGCTGGTTGATCTGGAAGGTGCGCACCAGGCCGCGCGCCACGCGCTTGTGCGGCGCGAGCGTGGTGATGTCTTCACCGAGCAGCGAGATGCGGCCTTCGGTGGGCACGAGCACGCCCGTCAGCAGGTTGATGAGCGTGGTCTTGCCGGCCCCGTTGGGGCCGATCAGCGCATGGCGCGCGCCGCGCTTGAGCTCCATCGTGACGTTGTTGGTGGCCGTGATGCCGCCGAAGCGCATCACCAGGCCCTCTGTCGAAAGCACGGTCTCGGTCATGCCGCGCCTCCCTTCTTCCTCTTGCGCAGCCAGGTCCATGGCTTGAGCACGCGATCGCGCCCCACGAGCACCAGCAGCACCAGCAGGAGGCCGATCCAGAACATCCAGTACTGTGGCGTCACGGCCGAGAGCCAGTTCTGCAGCAGCTTGAAGACGATGGCGCCCGCCACGCCGCCATAGAGCCAGCCCACGCCGCCGATCACCAGCATCAGCAGCACGTCGGCCGAGCGGTCGAAGGCCAGCACGTCGAGCGAGGCAAAGCCCGTGGTCTGCGCGAGCAGCGCGCCCGCGGCACCGGCAATGCCGGCGGCCACGGTGTAGATGACGACGACCCGCGACACCACCGGAATGCCGATGGCCATGGCGCGCAGCCGGTTGTCGCGGATGGCCTTGAGCGTGGCGCCGAAGGGCGAATGCACGATGCGGCGCATCGCAAGGAACAGCAGCAGCATCACGGTCAGCGAATACCAGGCCGCCGTGCGGCCGTAGAGGTCGAACGCGAACAGGCCGAGCACCGGCCCCATCACCACGCCCTGCAGGCCGTCGGCACCGCCCGTGAGCCAGTCGAGCTTGTTGGCGAGTTCGAGCAGGAGCAGCGCAGTGCCCAGCGTGACCATCAGCCGCGTGAGGTCGCTGCCGCGCAGGATCGTGACGCTGGCCACCAGGCCAAGCACGGCCGAGAGCGCGGCGGCCACCACCAGCCCCACGGTCGGGTCGGGCATCACGAGCTTGGCGAACAGCGCCGCGGCGTAGGCGCCGAAGCCGAAGAAGGCGGCATGCCCGAGCGAGACGATTCCGGTGTAGCCGAGGATCAGGTCGAGCGACATCGCGAACAGCGCGACGATGGCGATCTCGTTGACCAGCAGCGAATGCGAGGGCATGAGAAACGGCAGCGCAAAGGCCACGGCCCACACCACGAATTCGAGCGGGCGCCAGCGCGCCTTGCGCAGCAGGGCCGATTCGTAGGTCGTTGTTGCAGAAGAAGGCGCGCTCATTTCAACGGCCTCCCTTGCGCGTGAACAGCCCCTGCGGCCGCCACATCAGGATCAGGATCATGAGCAGGTAGACGGTGAACGCACCCATCTTGGGAATGAAGTACTTGCCCGCCACGTCGGCAATGCCGAGCAGCAGCGCGGCCGCGAGCGGGCCGGTGATCGACGAGGTGCCGCCGACCGACACCACGATCAGGAAATAGATCATGTACTTGAGCGGAAAGGTCGGATCGAGTCCGAGGATCTCGGCGCCCAATGCACCGCCCAGCCCCGCGAGCCCGGAGCCGACCGCAAAGGTCAGCAGGAACACGATGTTGACGTTGATGCCCAGCCCTGCGGCCACGCGCGGATCGTCGACCGCGGCGCGCAGCCGGCTGCCGAAGCGCGTCTTCGACAGGATGAGCTGAAGCACCACCGTGAGCACGGCGCACACGGCAATGATGAAGAGCCGGTAGTGCCCCATGCCGAGCAGCAGCGCGCCGTCGCCGACTTCGGTGCGGCCGCGCAGCCATTCGGGCAGCTGGATGTTCTGCTGCGACGAACCGACGAAGTAGTCGACCGCCGCCACGGCCATGAATGCGAGGCCGATGGAAAACAGCACCTGGTCGAGGTGCGGCTTGCCGTACATCGGCCGGTAGAGCGTGCGCTCGAGCAGCGCCCCGGCCAGTGCCACCACGATGAAAGCGAGCGGCAGGCAGGCCAGGAACGGCACGCCCAGCTTCTGCATCGCAAACACCGTGAGGTACCCGCCCGCCATGGCAAAGGCGCCATGCGCGAGGTTGATGAAGTTCATCAGCCCGAGCGTCACGGCCAGCCCCACGGCGAGCACGAAGAGCAGCATGCCGTAGGCGATGCCATCGAAAAGAATGGTCAGCATGTCATTGTTCCGCTACGGCGTTTGCTTGGGCTCGCTTGTTTTTCGGTTCTTGTTCGAGACGTTTTGTTCAGGGCGCGTGCCCAGGCCACCGGGTACTCCCCTCCGCGAATGTCCCCCGCCTTCGGCTCCTCCTTTATTTCGCTGCGGGGAGCACCCGATGCCCTGGGCACCAGGGCACGCTCTGGGTGCACCGCTGATCAACCAGTGCTCTGAACACGCTCCCGTCGATGGGGTGCCTTGCGCAGCGAAATCAAGGAGGAGCCCGAAGGGCGGGGGACATTCGCTTCGCCGCGTACCCCGTCGGCGGGAGCGCCGCCCTGAACAGGAGCGCCCGAACAAAGCACCCGAACACCCAATTACTTCGCCTTGCCCGGATCCTTCACACCCTTGATCACGTCGAACTCGACGTTGTAGAGCTGCCCGTCCTTCTTCTCGACCTTGCGCAGGTACACGTCCTGCACGATGTCGCGCGTCTGCGCATCGATGTACACCGGGCCGCGCGGGCTCTCGAAGATCTGGCCCTTCATGGCGGCCAAGAGCGCATCCCCGCCGCCCTGCCCCTTGGTGGCCTTGAGCGCCTCGTAGATCACGCGCATGCCGTCATAGCCGCCCACGGCCATGAAGTTGGGGCGCATCTTCGGGTTGGCCTTCTGGAAGGCCTCGACGAACTTCTTGTTGGCAGGCGACGGATGCGCGGCCGAATAGTGGTGCGAAGTGACCACGCCCAGCGCGCCGTCGCCCATGTCGTTGAGCTGGTCGTCGTCGGTCACGTCGCCGGTGGCGATCATGCGGATGCCGGCCTTGTCCATGCCGCGCTCGAGGAACTGCTTCATCACGGCCGCGCCGGCGCCCGAGGGCACGAAGACGAACAGCGCGTCGGGCTTGGCGTCGCGCACCTTCTGCAGGAACGGTGCGAAGTCGGGGTTGCGCAGCGGCACACGCAGCTTCTCGATCACCTTGCCGCCGTTGAGCTGGAAGCGCTCGGTAAAAAACTTCTCGGCGTCGTTGCCCGGGCCGTAGTCGGCCACCAGCGTGACCACCGTCTTCACGCCGTTCTTGGGCGCCCAGTCGCCCATGGCCACCGACACCTGCGGCAGCGTGAAGCTCGAACGCACGATGTAGGGCGAGGCCTCGGTGATGCTCGACGTGGCCGCGGCCATCACCACCTGCGGCGTCTTCGACTGCGTGGCCAGCGGCGCGGCGGCCAGCGCGGCCGGCGTGACGCCGAAGCCCGCGATCACGTTCACCTTGTCGTTGACGATGAGTTCCTGCGCGAGGCGCTTGGTGACGTCGGGCGTGGCCACGTCGTCCTTGACGATCAGTTCGATCTTCTTGCCCGCCACGGTGTCGCCGTTCTGCGCCATGTACAGCCGGGCCGCCGCTTCGATCTGCCGGCCGGTGGAGGCCTGCTGCCCCGTCATCGGCAGGATCAGGCCGATCTTGAACTTGTTGCTGTCCTGCGCAGTGGCAAGCGACATGGAAAGCGCAAGCGCCGTGAGGCCTGCGGTCTGGATGAGATGGCGTCTTTGCATGAAGTTTTCCTTGGGGGGGCGGATGCGAACGGGGAGCTATTTTTCAATACTTTGCAACATGCGGCGGAGCAGGCAATCACCTACTCCACCGCCGGGGCGCGCCTTTGTTGCGCGATGAACAAATGAACTGCGCGATGATCGCGCAGCACAGCGGGCTGCGTGCATGCATCCATTGCTCAGCCGCGGCGGCGGATCAGCTGCACGCCGGGCAGCGGGCGCTGTTCGGCGGTGGTTGCGCCATGCAGCGCCTCGCGCAGGTTGCGCCGCGCGATGCGGCTGTGCTCGCGCATCAGCGCCTCGGCGCGCGAGCCTTCGCCGGCCTCGATGGCATCGAGCACCTGCAGGTGCTGGTCCTGCGCGATCACGAGCATGTCGCGCGCGGCGGGCGAATTGGCCTGCACGATGACGAAGCCCGACGGCGACGCGAACGGCAGGTTGACCACGCGTTCGAGCTGCTGCGCAATGACCGGGCTGGCCGCCATTTCGCACAGCAGCGAATGGAACTTCTCGTTGTGCGTGACGTAGCGCGAGAACGCCGCGTCGTCGAGCGCGGGCTCGCGCAGCAGTTCGTCGATGCGTGCCAGGCAGGCGCGCGCCTCGCGCAGCACCACCGGCGCCGCGCCGCGTTCGGCCGCGAGCCGCGCCACCAGGCCTTCGAGCGTGCCGCGCAGCTCGATCGCGTCGGCCACGTCGCGCTCGGAAAACGTGCGCACCGCATAGCCGCCGTTGGGCAGCGCCTCGAGCAGGCCTTCCTGTTCGAGCCGCATGAGGGCGCTGCGCACCGGCGTGCGCGAGACGCCGAGCTGCTCGGAGATGGCCACCTCGGCAATGCGCGCACCGCCGGGCAGCTCGCCGGCCAGGATCATCTCGCGCAGCCGCAGCTGTGCCTTCACGGCCTGCGAGCCGCCGCCGTCCGCGGGTTCGACGGGTGATGCAGCTGCGGCTTTCATGCGGTTGCGGGTGTTCTCATGAATACTGAATGTATACAAATCTCACGAGACTTTCGCTGATGAAGCCCCGTATTGCGGGTAAACACTAAGCCCGTTGTACACACCAATGTCCGTTCCTGAGGCGATACGATGTCCATCGTTTTTCAGCCACGACGGAGATCACCATGTCCCAGCACGCCGCCCTGCCCGCCCGCTACGACCACGTGGGCAGTTTCCTGCGCCCCAAATACCTGCTCGAAGCACGCGAGCAAAAGGCCAAGGGCGAGATCACGCCCGAGCAGCTGCGCAAGGTCGAAGACAAGGCCATCACCGAGATCGTCCGGTTCCAGGAAGACATTGGCCTGAAGAGCATCACCGACGGCGAATTCCGCCGCACCTACTTCCACATCGACTTCCTCGACCAGCTCGGCGGCGTGAAGACCGACATTCCAGTCACCATCCGCAAGCCCGACGGCACCGAGGAACTCGCGCCGCCCGCGATGCGCGTGCTCGACAAGGTGCGCCACATCAAGGACATCCAGCTCGCCGACTTCCAATACCTCAAGAGCCAGGTCTCGGCCGGCCGCACGCCCAAGGTGACGATTCCTTCGCCGACGATGCTGCACTTCCGCGGCGGCCGCGCCGGCATCAGCAAGGAGGCCTACCCCGAGCTCGACCCGGTGTTCTACGACGACGTCGCCAAGGCCTACGGCGACGAACTGCGCTCGCTCGCGGCCGCGGGCTGCACCTACGTGCAGATGGACGACACCAACCTGGCCTACCTGTGCGACGAGCACATGCGCGAAGCCGCCCGCAAGCGCGGCGACGATCCCAACGAGCTGCCGCACCGCTATGCCGCCTTCATCAACAAGGTGGTGGCGCAGAAGCCGCCGGGCATGCTGCTGGCCATGCACCTGTGCCGCGGCAACTTCAAGAGCACCCATGCCGCGGCCGGCAACTACGAGCCGGTGGCCGAGGCGCTGCTGAAGGAAATGGACCTCGACGCCTACTTCATGGAATACGACGACGCGCGCTCGGGCGACTTCAAGCCGCTGCGCTACCTGCCCAAGGGCAAGACGGTGGTGCTGGGCCTCGTGACCACCAAGTTCGGCGAGATGGAAGACAAGGACGAACTCAAGCGCCGCATCGAGGATGCCGCCAAGTACGCGCCGCTCGAGCAGCTCGCGCTGTCGCCGCAGTGCGGCTTCTCGAGCACGGTGCACGGCAACAACATCGCGGTGGAAGCGCAGCGCGCCAAGCTGCGCCTCGTGGTCGAGACCGCGCAGGAGGTCTGGGGCTCGACCTGAAGCGCCTTTCATGGTGAAGTCGGGGGCATGAAGACCCAGATCTATTCCGCCCCCCTCAGCATGTTCGGCGCCAAGGTGCAGATCGCCGCGCTCGAAAAAGACGTCGATTTCGAACTGGTGATGGTGCCCTTCACCAAGGACGACACCTACGAGCCCAAGCACCCCGAGGTGCTGCGCGTCAATCCCGTCAAGCAGCAGGTGCCGATCCTGATCGACGGCGATGTCGAGCTGTTCGATTCGACCCAGATCTTCGAGTACCTCGAAGACCGGTATCCGAATCCTGCGCTGTGGCCCCGCGGCATTGCCGAGCGGGCCCGTGCGCGGCAGCTCGAGCAGAAGTCGGACGAAGTGTTCTTCCCCAACGTGATCCGGCTCTTCGGCCTGCAGCACGACATGCAGAGCGCGCCCGCCGTGGCGGCCTGCGCCGCCTGCGCGCGCTACTACGAGGAAATGGAAGGCCTGCTGGCCACGCGCGAATACCTCGCTGGCCCCTACTCCTTTGCCGACATCGCCTTCTACATGGCGCATGTGTTCGCCGACCGCAAGGGCGCCGGCATGACCGGTGCCACGCCGCGGCTCGTGGCCTGGCGCGGCCGCGTGGGCGAGCGGCCCGCAGTGCGCGCGGCGGTCGATCCGATGATGCGCTTCCTGGCCTCCGAGGGACGCGGCGTGCCCGCCTTCCTGCAACGCTGAGCGGCGCGGACCTGTCCTCGGGCATCATCGCCACATGCCGAATTCCATATTCGACTGGCTCCCCTCTCCGTCCCAGCATTTTCTCGTCGTCACCTTTGCGCTGCTGGTCTATGTGCTGACCACGCGCGCGCGCCGCGAGCAGCGCGCCCCCACCACGGCCATTGCCTGGGTCATGGGGCTGGTGCTGATGCCCTACATCATCCTGCCGATGTACCTGCTGTTCGGCCAGCGCAAGCTGCGACCCGCGGGCTCGCCGCGGCCGCCGCGCACGGCCGCGCGCGGGCACTGGGCGGCCGACCTCATCGAGAGCTTCGGCCTGGCGCCGCCCGGGCGCTGCGAGATCCGGCTGCATGCCGATGGCGACGCCGCGCGCGAGGCGTTGTGGCAGGTGATCGACGGGGCGCGCGAGCGCATCGACGTGTGCACCTTCATCATCGGCGACGACGCGCTGGGCCATGCCGTGATCGAGCGGCTGGCGCTGCGCGCGCGCGAAGGCATCAAGGTACGCGTGCTGCTCGACGGCTTCGGCGCGCTGACCCTGCCGCGGCGCCATATGCGCCTGCTGCGCGCGGCGGGCGGCGAGATCGCCGTGTTCCGCCCTTTCTTCAGCCTGCGCCGCATCGGGCCGCGCAACCTGCGCAACCACCGCAAGTTCACCATTGCCGACGACGGCTGGCTGTGGTCGGGCGGGCGCAACCTCGCGAGCGAATACTTCGCCGGCAACGACGCGCAACCCGACGCCTGGCGCGACCTTTCGTTCGACCTGCGCGGCAGCGTGGCCGCCGCGGCGGCGCGCCAGTTCGACCACGACTGGAGCTCGGTGCGCGGGCGCAAGGCGCGCGCCATCACGGCCGACGACGTGGCGGAAAGCGCGGGCAGCGCCATGGCGCAGTTCCTGCCGAGCGGCCCCGACCAGACCGAGGACACCGCCCATGCACTGCTGATCGATGCCTGCTTCCGCGCCGAGCACCGCGTGCTCGCCGTCACGCCCTACTTCGTGCCCGGCGACGGGCTGCGCGATGCGCTGCGGCTGGCCGCGCGGCGCGGCGTGCAGGTGACCATCGCCATGCCCGCGCGGTCGAACCACCGCCTGGCGGACTTCGTGCGCGCACGCGCCATGCGCGACCTGGCGCGTGCCGGCGTGAGCTTTCGCATGCTGCCGTTCATGGCCCACGCCAAGGCCGTGGTGGTCGACGACGAACTGGCCATGTGCGGCTCCATCAACCTCGACCTGCGCAGCCTGCTGCTCAACCACGAGGCGGCCGTGGTGTTCTACGGCCCGCGAGAGATCGATTGGCTGGCCGAGTGGATCGACACCATCGCCTCCGCCGGCGAGCCCTACCGCGCGCGGCGGCCGGGCCTGGTGCGCGACGTGGCCGAGGGACTGCTGCTCACCGTCGCCTTCCAGCTTTAACGGGCGCCGCCTCCTTCGCGATGGCGTCGAGGCCCGCGAACACGTAGCGCATCAGGTCGTCCGCGAGGCCCTCCGCATCCTTCAGCGCCGGCAGCACCTTGCTCGCCAGGTCCTTGGGTGCCACCGTCATCACGATGCAGGGCAGCACCGCGAACAGCAGGCCACGCTGCACCGAGGGATGGTCCTCGGGCAGGCCCATGATGCCGCCGATCAGGCCGCGGATCAGCCGGGCCTTGGGCAGCACCGCCTGGCGGATCAGCGCGGGCAGCGCCGGAGACGGCGACAGCGCCTCGCGCAGCACCACGCGAAAGCCCCAGGGCGCCTTGGACTGGCTGCCCATCTCGACCAGGTGCGTGAGGAAGGCGCGCAACTTGAGCCGCGGATCGCCGGCCTCGCTGGCCAGGGTGATCAGCTCGTCCATGCTCACGAGCTGGCGGTGCGCCTCGATCAGCACGGCCTCGTAGAGTCCGTCCCGGCTGCCGAAGTGGTAGTTGACCGCCGCCATGTTGGTGCCGGCGCGCGTGCAGATTTCCTTGCTGGTGCTCTCGGCGAAGCCGCGCTCGGCGAACAGTTGGCCCGCGGTTTCGAGGATGTGCAGGCGCGTGGTGCTGCCGTCGGTGCGCTGGGTGCGCGCCGCGCCCTCGCGCGCTGCGGGGGAGCGGGTGGTGGAAGAGCGTGTCGCCATGCGCCAAGGTTAATCGAACTGAAAAAATACTTCAAATTCAAATTTCAATTTGATAACATCCGGCCGTTATCCGACCCGGAAACCGGCAGGAGCCCGCCCATGAACAAGAAACCCTTCATTGCCGCGGCCGCCGTGGCGTTGGCCGCTGCGGCCGGCGGCTGGTGGTACTTCAGCCGCTCGGCCGCACCGTCCGACCAGCTCGTGCTGTACGGCAACGTCGATGTGCGCCAGGTCTCGCTCGCCTTCAATGCCAACGAGCGCGTGGCGGAGCTCGCGGTGCGCGAAGGCGACCACGTGCGGGCCGGGCAGGTGCTGGGCCGGCTCGACACGCGCTCGCTGGTGCTGCGCGTGGCGCAGGCGCAGGCGCGCATCGGCGTGCAGGAGCAGGCGCTGCTGCGCCTGAAGACCGGCAGCCGCCCCGAGGAACTGGCGCAGGCCGGCGCCCAGGTGGCCGCGGCGCAAGCCGATGCCGACCTGGCGCAGCAGCAGCTCGCACGCCTGCAGGCCATCGGCCAGACCACCGCCGGCCGCGCCGTGAGCCAGCAGGACCTCGACAGCGCGCAGGCCCGCCGCAAGGTGGCGCTCGCGCAGCTGGACAACGTGCGCAAGGCGCAGCAGCTCGCGGTGGCCGGCCCGCGCAAGGAAGACATCGCGCAGGCGCAGGCCCAGCTCGAATCCGCGCGCGCCGACCTCGCGCTCATGAACCACCAGCTGGCCGAAGCCGAGCTCAAGTCGCCCATCGATGCCGTGGTGCGCGCCCGCCTGCTCGAGCCCGGCGACATGGCTTCGCCGCAGCGCCCGGCCTTCACGCTGGCCATCACCGATCCCAAGTGGGTGCGCGCCTATGTGGCCGAGCCCGACCTCGGCCGCGTGCGGCCCGGCCAGCCGGCCAGCGTGGCCACCGACAGCCAGCCCGGCCAGCCGATCGCGGGCAAGGTGGGCTACATCTCGTCGGTGGCCGAGTTCACGCCCAAAACGGTGCAGACCGAGGAGCTGCGCAGCAGCCTGGTCTACGAGATCCGCGTGATGGTCGACGACAAGGAAGACCGGCTGCGGCTCGGCATGCCAGCCACTGTGCGGCTGCAGCTGTCGTCGACCGGCAAGCCGTGATGACCGATCTCATCGATCGTCCGTGCGCATTGCTCCCTCCCCTTCCGGGGGAGGGCTGGGGTAGGGGCGCCCCCATCCCAACCTTCCCCCGAAAGGGGAAGGAGCAAGACCGCATGCCCGGAGGGAGGTTGAATGCTGCGCGTTGAGCCGGCCGTCAGCGGACGCTCCCTGCACAAGCGCTTCGTGGCCAAGGGCTCGAAGCAGGTGGTGCGCGCGCTCGACGACGTGTCGCTCGAAGTGCCCACCGGCACGCTCACGGCACTGGTCGGCCCCGACGGCGCCGGCAAGACCACGCTGCTGCGGCTCATGGCGGGCCTGATGCGCGCCGACGAGGGCGAGCTGCGCGTGCTCGGCATCGACGTGTCGGCCGATCCGCAGGCAGTGCAGGACCGCATCAGCTACATGCCGCAGCGCTTCGGCCTCTACGACGACCTGAGCGTGCAGGAGAACCTTGACCTCTACGCCGACCTGCATGGCGTCTCCGCGGACAAGCGCCGCGAGCGCTATGCGCGGCTGATGGAAATGACCGACCTCGGCCGCTTCACCAGCCGTCCCGCGGGCAAGCTCTCGGGCGGCATGAAGCAGAAGCTCGGCCTGGCCTGCACGCTGGTGCGCTCGCCCGACCTGCTGCTGCTCGACGAGCCCACCGTGGGCGTCGATCCGCTCTCGCGGCGCGAGCTCTGGCAGATCGTGCAGCAGCTGGTCGGCGAGGAAAAGCTTTCGGTGATCGTGAGCACCGCCTACCTCGACGAGGCCGAGCGCTGCAGCCACGTGTTCGTGCTGCAGGAGGGCCGGCTGATCGCAGAGGGCACGCCGGACGAGATCCGCGGCCATGCCGAGGGCACCTGCTTCGTCGCGGCGCCGCCCGAGGGCGAGGCGCCGCGCCTGATGCAGGCGCGCCTGCTCGATGCGCGGCAGCAGATCGTCGATGCCGTGCCGCAGGGCGGCGAAGTGCACTTCATCCGCCGCCCGGACGCGGACGACGCGGCGCTCGAAAAGCTGCTGGCCGGCGCGCGCGCCGAACCCGTGCCGCCGCGGCTCGAGGACGGCTTCATGACACTGCTGCGCACGCGGCAGGCCAGCGACACGAACATTGCCCCATCGGCGGCGAGCGAAGGCCTTGCGCCGGCCGAGGGTGAACCCGGCGAAGTGGTCATCGAGGTGAAGGACCTGGTGCGCCGCTTCGGCGACTTCGTGGCCGTGGCCAGCACCAGCTTCTCGGTGCGGCGCGGCGAGATCTTCGGCCTGCTGGGGCCCAACGGCGCCGGCAAGACCACCACCTTTCGCATGCTCTGCGGCCTCCTGCCCGCAAGCGGCGGTCAGCTGCGCGTGGCCGGCGTCGACCTGCGCCATGCGCGCGCGCAGGCCCGCCAGCGCATCGGCTATGTCTCGCAGAAGTTCGCGCTCTACGGCAATCTCACGGTGCGCGAGAACCTCTCGTTCTTTGGCGGCGCCTACGGCCTGCGCGGGCAGAAGCTGCAGGGGCGCATGGACACGGTGCTGCGGCAGTTCGACCTCGAGCGCGAACTCGACGCGCCCAGCGGGCAGCTGCCCGGCGGCTACCGGCAGCGCCTGGCCATGGCCACGGGCCTGCTGCACGAGCCCGATATCCTGTTTCTCGACGAGCCCACCAGCGGCGCCGATCCGCTTGCGCGGCGCGAGTTCTGGCGCCGCATCACGGCGCTGGCCGAAGGCGGCACCACCGTCGTCATCACGACCCACTTCATGGAAGAGGCCGAGTACTGCGACCGCATCGTGATCCAGGACGCCGGCAAGGTGCTGGCCATCGGCACGCCGCGCGAGGTGCGCGCGCAGGCGCAGGACGGCGCAGACGGCGGAAGGCGCATCGACATGGAGCAGGCCTTCATCGGCATCGTCGAGAAGGCGCGGCAGGAAGAAAGGAGACAGCCATGAGCGGCTTCGGCACCCGGCTCGTCTCGCTCACGCGCAAGGAATTTCGCCAGCTGCTGCGCGACCGCAGCAACCTGGCCATCGGCATCCTGCTGCCGATGGTGCTGATCCTGATCTTCGGCTATGGCATGTCGCTGGACGTGAAGAACGCACCGGTGGCCGTGGTGGTCGAAGATTCCTCGCCCACCGCGCACGAGGCCATTGCCGGCCTGCAGCTCTCGCCCACCATCGCACCCGTGCTGCTGGGCTCGATGCACGATGCCGAGGCCCTGATGCGCGAGCGCAAGGTCGATGGCATCGTGCGCGTGCCCGCCGACTTCTCGCGCGCGCTGGCCGCGGGCAATGCGCGCGTGCAGCTCATCGTGCATGGCGCCGACGCGGGGCGCGCCACCATCATCCAGGCCTATGTGAGCGGTGCGCTGGCGCAAGCGGCCCTGCGCCAGGCCGACCGCGGCGGCGGCGCCGGTGCGGCTGCGCCTTCGGCGGGCCGCGTGACGGTGGAGCAGCGCATGTGGTTCAACGCCGCGAACACCAGCACCTGGTACCTGGTGCCCGGGCTCATCGTGCTCATCATGACGCTGATCGGCGCCTTTCTCACCGCGCTGGTGATGGCCCGCGAATGGGAGCGCGGCACGCTCGAGGCGCTGTTCGTCACGCCGGTGCGGCCGGTGGAAATACTGCTGGCCAAGATCATTCCGTATTTCGCGGTCGGCATGCTGGGCCTTGCGCTGTGCCTGCTGGCCGCGCGCTTCCTGTTCGCGGTGCCGATGGTCGGCTCGCTGTTCGCGGTGGTGCTCAGCTCGATGCTCTACCTGATCGTGGCGGTGAGCCTGGGGCTGGTGATCTCGTCGGTCACGCGCAACCAGTTTCTTGCGAGCCAGGTGGCGCTGATCGCCACGTTCATGCCCTCGATGATGCTGTCGGGCTTCCTGTTCGACCTGCGCAACGTGCCCACCGCCGTGCGCGTGATCGGCCACCTGCTGCCGGCCACCTATTTCATGGACCTGATCAAGACGCTGTTCCTCGCGGGCGACGTCTGGCCGCTGATCTGGCGCAACTGCGCGGTCCTCGTGGCCTATGCCGTGGGCCTGCTGCTGCTGGCCCGCCTGGTGACGCGCAAGAGCCTGGACTGAAGGGGAGCATTCCATGATCGACTTCCTGCTGCGCATTGCCAACCTCTGCAAGAAGGAGCTGCTCGCCATCTTCAAGGACCCGGCCAGCCGCGTGATCCTGTTCGTTCCGGCCATCATGCAGAGCCTCATCTTCGGCTACGCCGCCACCTACGACCTCTCGAACGTGCCCTATGCGCTGCTCGACCAAAGCCGCACGGGCGCCTCGACCGAACTCATTGCGCACCTGGACAGCACCGGCGTCTTCCATCGCGTGGCCACGCTGCGCACGCAGGCCGACATCCGCGAGGTGATCGATACCGAGAAGGCGCTGCTGGTGATCCAGATCGCGCCCAACTTCGAACAGCAGCTCGGCGCGGGCCAGCCCGCGGCCATCCAGCTGGTGCTCGACGCGCGCAACTCCAACACCGCGGGCTCCGCGGCCGGCTATGTGGGCGCGGTGGTCGAGCGCTACAACGCCGAGCTGCGCACGCGCGCCGGCGCGCCGCCGGTTCCGCTCACCATTGAATCGCGCGCCTGGTTCAACCCGAACCTCCAAACGCGGTGGAACCTGCTGCCCGGCCTGATTGCCGCGCTCAGCATGCTGCAGACGCTGCTGCTCACCGCGCTCTCGGTGGCGCGGGAGCGCGAGCAAGGCACCTTCGACCAATTGCTGGTCACGCCGATGTCGCCGCTCGAGATCATGATCGGCAAGGCGCTGCCGCCGGTGCTGGTGGGCCTTGCGCAGTCGACGTTGATCCTGCTGGTCGCGCTGTTCTGGTTCGGCATTCCGATGGCGGGCTCGCTCATCACGCTCTACACCGGGCTGGTCTTCTTCACGGTGGCCAGCGTGGGCATCGGCCTGTCGATCTCGGCGGTGTCGGCCAACATGCAGCAGGCCATGCTCTACACCTTCGTGCTGCTGATGCCGATGATGCTGCTCTCCGGCCTGACCACGCCGGTGCGCAACATGCCGCACGTGCTGCAGCTGATCACCATGGCCAACCCGCTGCGCTTCGCGATCGACCTGGTGCAGCGCGTCTACCTCGAAGGCGTGGGCCTGGCCACGGTGTGGCACAACCTGATTCCGCTGTCGATCATCGCCATCGTCACGCTGCCGCTGGCGGCCTGGCTGTTTCGCCATCGTCTGGTCTAGGGAGCACTCCATGTCCGCATCGCGCACCCTCTTCTCCTGTTCCGCGCTCGCGCTCCTTCTTGCAGGCTGCGCCGTGGGGCCCGACCACCGGCCCGCGCAGCCGCAGGCGCCGGCCGACTGGTCCGCATGGCACGGCGGCTCGGCGGCGCTGCTCGGCGCCGAGCGCAAGGCCGCGCCCACGGCCGCCGCATCCGGCGACTGGAAGGCCTTCGGCGATCCGCTGCTCGACCAGTTGCAGGCCCGCGCGCTCGCGGCCAATCACGACCTGCAGACCGCGGCCCTGCACTTCGCGCAAAGCCGCGTGCAGCGCACCGCGGCCGCGGCGCAGCAGGCGCCACAGCTCAATGCCAGCGCCAGCGTGAACCGGCAGCGCCAGAGCGAGAGCGGCGCCGCCACGCGGATGATCGATGCGCTGGGCTCGTCGGTCGCCAACCGCGACCAGCTGATCCGCACGCTCAGCGAGCCCTACAACCTTTACCAGGCCGGCTTCGACGCCTCCTGGGAAATCGATCTCTGGGGCCGCGTGCGGCGCAGCATCGAGGCCGCCGATGCGGATGCCGGCGCATCGGCCGCGCTGCTGCAGCAGGCGCAGCTCAGCGTGCAGGCCGAGGTGGCGCGCAGCTACTTCGAACTGCGCGGCGCGCAGCGCGAACTGCGCGTGGCGAACGCCGACATCGCGGCCGCGGCCGAATCGCTCGAGCTGGTGCAGGCGCGTGCCGACGGCGGCCTGGTCACCGACCTGGACCCGACGCGCCAGCGCACGCAGCTGGCCGAACTCAAGGCGCGCATCCCCATGCTGCTGCAGCAGGAGGCGCAGGCGATGAACCAGATCACGCTGCTGACCGGCGCAGCGCCGGGCGCGCTGAATGCCGAGCTCGCGCCAGCTTCCGAGGGTGCGGGCAATCCGCTCGAAGCGCCGCCACCGCCGCCGCTGCCCGAGCTTGCGCTGGGCCTGCCCGGCGACGTGGTGCGCCGGCGCCCCGACATCGCCGCGGCCGAAGCCCAGCTGCATGCCGCCACCGCGCGCATCGGCGTGGCGGTGGCCGACCTCTATCCGCGCGTCACGCTCGGTGCGGGCTTCGGGTACGAATCGGCCGGCAGCGAGCGTTTCGGCGAATGGGGCAGCCGGCAATGGCATGTCGGGCCTTCCATCAGCCTGCCGATCTTCGACAACGGCCGGCGCCGCAGCACGGTGAACCTGCGCGAGCTGCAGCAGCAGGAAGCCGCGGTGGCCTTCCAGCAGGCCGTGCTCAAGGCATGGCACGAGATCGATTCGGCGCTCAGCGCCTACGCCGCCGAGCGCCAGCGCCATGCCGAGCTGGCCGAGCGCGAGCGCAGCAGCCGCGATGCGCTCACGCTGGCGCATGCGCGCTATGCGAACGGACTCACGGATTTCGGCGTCGAACTCGATGCGCGCCGCGCACTGCTGCAGGCGCGGCGCGACCAGGTGCAGAGCACGAGCCGCATGGCGGTGGGCATGGTGGCGGTCTACAAGGCGCTCGGCGGCGGCATTCCCGCGGCGCCCGGCACTCCAGGCTAGAAGGTGTTGGTGAAGCTCGCATTGCCGAGCCCGGTGCCGATCGTCAGCACGCCCCAGTGGGACACGTCGCGCATGAAGGGCAGTTCGCTCAGCCCCTGCACCACCGCGTCGTTGTGCATCAGGATCAGCGTGGGGCCGGAGCCGATCATCGGCATGCGGCGCCACAGCGCGCTCGGCAGGTGGAACGCGCGGCTTTCCCAATCGCCCGGCAGGTTCTGCGTGCCGCGCTCGATCGAGCCGTCCTTGCGGATCAGCCCGGGGCAGGCAATGCCGATGAAGGGCGCCAGGCGGATGTGCTTGCGCTCGCAGTAGCGCACCATGTCCTCGAGCATGGCCGCGATGCGCTCGACCATGCCGGTGCGGTTCGGGTCGTCGTCCGCATGCCGCCATTTCTCCCGCCGCACCACCTTGGCCAGCGACAGGTCGCGCGCCTTGCGCCGGCGCGTCTTCACGATGCCGCAGCGCACGTTGGTGCCGCCGATGTCCACCGCCAGGATGGCGTCGTGCTTCTTGAGCATGGCCGGCGGTGCCAGGTGCACCCAGCCGATCAGGCCGCCGTCGTCGACCTCGTGCGACAGGCGCCCGAGCTGGACGTGAACGCCCAGCTCCTCGAGGATGGCGGCGGTCTGCAGGATGGCGCGCTCGCCCACGTCGCTTTCGGTGAAGCCGCCGCCCACCACGATGCGCTCCACCTTCTTCCATGAGGGCTGGCGCGTGAAGCGCTGGATCACGAGGGCCAGTTCCTCGGCGAACTCCTCGATGGCGCCGTGCATCAGGTCGCCGGCCGCCGAGGTCTTCAGCAGCACGCGGTCGAGCTGCTTCTTGCTGAGGTCGCGCGAGTGTTCCTTGCCCAATGGATCGGTGCCCGTCTTGCGGCGGCGCTTGCGCCAGCGCTCGAGCAGTTCCCTGAAGGCCGTCTGGCTGGCCTGGTCGCCCACGAAGCCGTCCTTGTCGCGCAGCTGCAGGCTGTAGCCCTCGACCCGAAGGCCCGGGAGTTCGCGCAGGCCGTGAACGTCGGGGCCGGGCAGGAGATGGGTTTTCTTCTTCATGGCGGCCACTATGGGCGCGGCTGCATCTACGAAGCATCGGTAGCCCGCACCAGGGTTTGTAGGAGATTGGCGGGTACGCCGGCCAGGGCCTCTGTCAACGCTATTTCTATACACTGGCCTGCGATGCCACTGCCCCACCACCGCATGCTGCGCGCCGCCTTGTTGTTCCTTGCCATGGCCTGGCTCGGTGCCGTTGCATCGGCGCAGCCCGGCGAGGGCACGCTGCGCGTCGGTTCCAAGCGCTTCACCGAGTCGTACATCCTGGCCGAGCTGCTCGCGCAGACCGCCGCGCCGCACACCGCATCGCCGCCGGTGGTGCGCCAGGGGCTCGGCAACACGGCCATCGTGTACGAGGCGCTGCGTTCGGGCGCCATCGATCTCTATGCCGAATACACCGGCACCATCGCGCTCGAAATTCTCAAGGGTTCGCCGGCGGAAACGCGCGAGGCCATGAACGCGGCGCTGGCGCCCATGGGCCTGGGCGTGGCGATTCCGCTGGGCTTCAACGACGGTTATGCACTGGCCGTGCGGGCGGCCGATGCCGAGCGGCTCGGGCTGCGTACGCTGAGCGATCTTGCAAAGCATCCTGAACTCAAGCTCGGCCTGTCGAACGAATTCCTCGGCCGCGCCGACGGCTGGAAGGGCCTGGCCGCACGCTACGGCTTCACGCAGGCGCCCACCGGCCTCGACCATGGCCTGGCCTACGAAGCCGTGGCCGCGAAGCAGATCGACGCGATCGACATCTACACCACCGACGCCAAGATCGAGCATCTCGGCCTGCGCGTGCTCGAAGACGACAGGAAATACTTTCCGCGCTACGACGCCGTGGTGCTCTACAGGCTCGACCTGCCCACGCGGCTGCCCCAGGCCTGGGCCGCGTTGAAAACGCTCGAAGGCCGCATCGACGAACACGCGATGATCGCGATGAATGCGCGCGCCGAACTCCAGAGCGTGCCCTTCGACACCATTGCGCGCGACTTCCTGGCCGGCGCAGGCCAGGGCGCAAAGACCCAGGAGCCCCGGCGCGGCTTCAGCGCCAAGCTGTTCGGCCCCGATCTCTGGCAGCTCGCGCGGCAGCACCTGGTGCTGGTCGCCGTATCGGTGGGCGTGGCGATCCTGGTCGGCGTGCCGCTCGCGATCCTGGTGTTTCCGCATGTGCGGCTGCGCGCGCTGGTGCTCGGCTTCGCGAGCCTGCTGCAGACCGTGCCTTCGCTCGCGCTGCTGGCCGTGCTGATCTCCATGCTCGGTGCGATCGGCGCGCTGCCTGCGCTGATCGCGCTCACGCTCTATTCGCTGCTGCCGATCATGCGCAACACCGTGACGGGCCTGGCCGAAGTGCCGAACGGCCTGCGCCTGGCCGGCACCGCGCTGGGCATGACGCCGCCGCAGAGCCTGCGGCTGGTGCTGCTGCCGCTGGCACTGCCCACACTGCTGGCGGGCGTGCGAACGGCCACCGCCATTGCCATTGGCACCGCGACCATCGCGGCCTTCATCGGCGCGGGCGGATTCGGCGAGCGCATCGTCACGGGGCTCGCGCTCAACGACCGCGAGCTGCTGCTGGCCGGCGCGCTGCCGGCCGCGGCGCTGGCGTTGCTGAGCGAGGGGATCTTCGAGCTCGTGGAGATGCTGATGCGCCGCCGGCGCCGGGCGCCGCCGCCTTCGCTTCCGCCATGAGGCATTCGCGCAGCAGCGTAGCACCCGCTCCCAGCGCCTTGTCGCCGCGGTGGCAGAAATGGCACTGCTGGCTGGTTCCACCGCCGGGGCCGATGCGGCTCACCGGCAACTGCACCAGCGTTCCGGCGGCCAGGTCGCCGGCCACCAGCCACGACGGCATCTTTCCCCATCCCAGGCCCGCGCGCAGCAGCGCGAGCTTGATGTACATGTCGGTCACGCGCCAGGTCGAGGGCGAGAGCACATCGATGTCGTAGCCCTGGCTGAGCGTGCTCGGGTCTTCCACCACGACCTGCACGTGCTCCGCCGCGGCGGCATCCAGGCCCCCGGCACCGCGCCGGCCCGCATGGACCGCCAGCGCATGCGACGGCGCAGCGACGGCCAAGGTATGAAGCTGCATGAGGAATTCGCGGCTGATTTTTTCGTCGGCATGGCCGAAGGCCGCAATGGCGAGATCGCACCGACCCGAATTCAATGCATCGACGGTGCCGCCCATCGAGCTGTATTCCACGCGGATGGCAATGCTCGGGTAGACCGCATGCATGCCACGCAGCGCGCTGGCCAGGAGCTCCGGCGGAAAGAGCGTGTCCACCGCAACTGCCAGCCCGAGCTCGATGCCCTGTTCGAGCCCCTGCGCGCGCGAGCGCAGCGCCTCGACCTTCGACAGGATGACCCGCACGTCGCCCAGCAGTGCCTTGCCCGTGGGCGTGAGCACCGGCTTGTGGCCGGAACGGTCGAAGAGCCGCACCTGGAGCTGTTCCTCGAGATTGGCAATGGCATGGCTCACGGCCGACTGCACCCGGTGCAGCCGGGCCGCGCCGGCACGGAAGCTGCCGGCATCCGCCACGGCAACGAACATCTGCATCTGGCTCAGCGTGAGGATGTCCAGCATGATCTGTCCAATCGATTGAGTTGGCCGATATTATTCGCTTTCATTGATCGGGTGCCCGCTGCAAAGTGGCGGCATGCAGAACCGAATCGAAATGCGCGGCGCCACATCGCCACCCGCCGCCGCGCCGCTCTCACCTTCTTCAACGCACTGGCTCGGCGTGGCGCTGGTCGTGGCCGCCGGGGTCGTGGCGTCCCTCCAGGTCGGCAAGGTCGCCATTGCCGTGCCGCAGTTGCGCACGGACTTCGGGCTCGACCTCACGATGGTCGGCTGGCTCATGGCAACGTTCTCGCTGCTGGGCGTGGTTGGCGCGGTGCCGGTCGGCGCGTGGGTCGCGCGCGCCGGCGACAGGCGCCTGCTGGTGGCCGGCCTGCTGGCCATTGCCATCGGCAGCATGGTCGGCGCATGGGCCCACGGCATTGCCATGCTGCTGATCGGCCGCGTCGTCGAAGGCCTGGGTTTCGTGCTGATCACCATTGCCGGCCCTTCGGTGCTGCAGCGCATGGTCGCGCCCGGCGGCAAGGACCTTGCCTTCGCGATCTGGAGCTGCTTCATGCCCGCCGGGATTGCCATCGCGCTCTTCAGCGGCTCGCTGCCGGGCAGCTGGCGCGGCTTGTGGCTGGGCAATGCCGCGCTTGCGGGCTTGATCGCGGTGCTGGTGCTGGCGGGCGTTTCGCGCGGCGCGAGTGCAAATACCCGCGAGGCACTGGTCTCGTGGCGCAGCATGGCCCGCGACGCGGCCGCCACGGCAAAGGCCGGCGCGCCGGCGCTGATCGCCGCTTCGTTCGTGATCTACAGCCTGCAGTTCTTCGCGCTCTTCAGTTTTCTGCCGGTGCTGCTGATCGAGCGCATGGGCGTGGGCACGGCCACCGCCGGACAGCTGAGCGCCGCGGCCTGCTGCGTCAACGTGGCGGGCAATCTTGCGGCCGGCATGCTGCTCCAGCGCGGCATCGCGCGCTGGCTGCTCGCGGCACTGGCCAGCGCGGCGATGGGCATCGCGTCCATCGGGATCTTCCTGCCGGTGCTCGGCGCAGTGCCGGCCTTTGTGCTGTGCCTGGTTTTTTCGGGCGTGGGCGGCCTGCTTCCCGCAACGCTGATCGGCACCTCTCCCATCGTGGCACCGAGCACGCGGCTGGTCCCGATGTCGATGGGCTTGCTCATGCTGGGCAGCAATCTCGGCCAGATGATCGGCCCCGTGATCGTGGGCGGTGCAGTGGATTCGCTGGGCTGGCCGGCGGCCGCCGCCATCGTCGCCCTGGCGGGCGCAATGGGCGTGCTGCTTGCACTGGGCCTGCGCCGCTCGATGGCGCGCGGCGGCCATCGGCTGTAGGGCGGACAAAGTGGACGGCCAGCGCCGGGCGCGTGCGGCGCCCGGCGCGGGGGTGGCATCAAGCCAGCGTGTACGCCGTCTTCACCGTGGTGAAGAACTCCTGCGCATACTTGCCCTGCTCGCGCGGGCCGTAGCTCGAGCCCTTGCGCCCGCCGAACGGCACGTGGTAGTCCACGCCCGCCGTGGGCAGGTTCACCATCACCATGCCGGCCTGGCTGTGGCGCTTGAAGTGCGTGGCGTACTTCAGGCTGGTGGTCGCAATGCCGGCCGACAGGCCAAACTCGGTGTCGTTGGCCGTGGCCAGCGCCTCTTCGTAGTTCTTCACCCGGATCACGCTCGCCACCGGGCCGAAGATCTCTTCCTTGTTGATGCGCATCGCCGCCGCCGATTCGCTGAACAGCGCCGGCGACATGTAGTAGCCGTCGGTCTCCAGCTTCAGCAGTTCCCCGCCGGCCGCCAGCGTGGCGCCCTCGCCCTTGCCGATGGCGATGTATTCCATGTCCTGGTCCAGCTGCGACTTCGAGGAGACCGGGCCCACGTCGGTGCCCTGCGCCAGCGCATCGCCCACCTTGATCTTGGCCATGCGCGCCTTCATCGCCTCGATGAACTTGGGGTAGATGCCTTCGGTCACGATCAGCCGGCTCGACGCCGTGCAGCGCTGGCCGGTCGAGTAGAAGGCGCTTTGCACGCTGAGCTCCACGGCCTGGGCCAAGTCGGCGTCGTCCAGGATCACCTGCGGGTTCTTGCCGCCCATCTCGAGCTGCACCTTCTTGTGGTTGGTCACGCACTGCACCGCGATGTTGCGGCCCACGCCGACCGAGCCGGTGAAGCTGATGGCATGGATGCCGGGGTGGCTGACCAGCGCGTTGCCGATCACGCTGCCGCGGCCCATCACCAGGTTGAACACGCCCGCCGGAATGCCCGAGCGGCTGATGATCTCGGACAGCGCCCAGGCGCAGCCGGGCACGAGGTCGGCGGGCTTGAGCACCACGCAGTTGCCGAAGGCCAGGGCCGGGGCGATCTTCCAGGCCGGGATGGCAATGGGGAAGTTCCAGGGCGTGATCAGGCCGACCACGCCGACCGGCTCGCGCGTGATTTCCACGCCGATGTTGGGGCGCACCGAGGGCAGCACTTCGCCTGCGAGGCGCAGGCATTCGCCGGCGAAGAACTTGAAGATCTGGCCGGCGCGGGTGGCTTCGCCGATGCCTTCGGCCTTCGTCTTGCCTTCTTCACGGGCGAGCAGGGTGCCGAGCTCTTCCTTGCGCGCGAGGATCTCGGTGCCGATCTTGTCCAGGGCATCGGAGCGCGCCTGGATGCTGCCGGTGGCCCAGGCCGGGAAGGCGGCGGTAGCGGCGGCCACGGCGGCCTCGACATCGGCAGCCGTGCCCTGCGCGTAGTGGCCCAGCACGTCGGACAGGTTGCTGGGGTTGAGGTTGGGGCTGTAGCTTGCGCCGGCACGCCATTCGCCGCCGATCAGGTTGTCGAAGTTTTGCATGAGGATTCCTTGTGCTGCTCGATGGAAAGAAAGAAGCCGGAGCACTGCGTGTCCGGCTGCGGAAATGGAAACGGGAGACTAAACCTTCAGCGCACCATGCAGGGTTTTTTATTGTCGAAAGTCCATCCCTGAATCAGGTATTGCATCGCCTGCGCATCGTTGCGCGCGCCCAGGCCATGCTTCAGGTACAGCTGGTGCGCCTTCTCGACTTCGTCCATGTCGAGCTCCACGCCCAGGCCGCCGCGCGTGGGCACCTTCACGTAGCCGCCTTCGATCTGCAGCGGCGCCTTGGTCAGGCGCTGGCCGTCCTGCCAGATCCAGTGCGTGTCGATGGCCGTGACCTTGCCCGGCGCGGCCGCGGCCACGTGCGTGAACATGGCGAGCGACACATCGAAGTGGTTGTTCGAGTGCGAGCCCCAGGTCAGGCCCCAGGCCTGGCACAGCTGCGCCACGCGCACCGAGCCCTGCATCGTCCAGAAGTGCGGATCGGCCAGCGGAATGTCGACCGACTGCAGCGAGAGGCTGTGCACCATCTCGCGCCAGTCGGTGGCGACCATGTTGGTGGCCGTGGGCAGGCCCGTGGCGCGGCGGAACTCGGCCATCACCTCGCGGCCCGAGAACACGCCTTCGGCGCCGCAGGGGTCTTCGGCATAGGCCATGACGCCGTGCAGGTCGCGGCACAGGCGGATCGCATCGGCCAAGAGCCAGCCGCCGTTCGGGTCGAGCGTGACGCGCGCCTTGGGAAAGCGCTCGTGCAGCGCGCGGATGGCCTCGACTTCTTCCTCGCCGCGCAGCACGCCGCCCTTGAGCTTGAAGTCGGTGAAGCCGTAGCGCGCATGCGTGGCCTCGGCCAGGCGCACGATGGCTTCGGGCGTCATGGCTTCTTCGTGGCGCAGGCGAAACCAGTCGTTGTCGGCGTTCGGGTCGGTCTCATACGCCAGGTCGGTCCTGGTGCGGTCGCCCACGTAGAACAGGTAGCCGAGCATCTGCACCGCGTCGCGCTGCTGGCCTTCGCCGAGCAGTGCGGCCACCGGCACTTCGAGGTGCTGGCCCAGCAGGTCGAGCAAGGCCGCCTCGACGGCGGTGACCGCATGGATGGTCACGCGCAGGTCGAAGGTCTGCTGGCCGCGCCCGCCGCTGTCGCGGTTGGCAAAAGCACTGCGCATGCTGTTGAGCACTGCGTGGTGTTTGCCCAGGGGCTGGCCCACGATGAGGCCGCGCGCATCTTCGAGCGTCTGGCGGATCTTCTCGCCGCCCGGCACTTCGCCCACGCCGGTGTGGCCCGCGCTGTCGGTCAGGATCAGCAGGTTGCGCGTGAAGAACGGGCCGTGCGCGCCGCTCAGGTTCATGAGCATGCTGTCGTGGCCCGCGACGGGCACCACGCGCATGCCGGTGACCACGGGTGCGCCGGAGATGGGAGAAGCGGAGTCTGGAAGTGTCATTTTTTGCGCGAGCCCTGGAAGAAAAAATGCTGCTAGATCCGAACGGCCTGGCGGGCCAGCATCTTCCACTCGCCGCCCTGTTTTTGCCAGATGCCGAGGATCTTGAGCGCCACCTTGCCGGGCTTGCCCGAATCGTTGGTGTCGGCCGCGAGCGTGTGGCGCACGATCGCAACGTCGCCCGCCAGCTTGATGGTCTGGTCGGTGATCGTGATGCTCACGAAGTCCGACTTGCCGGCCACCAGGTCGCCGATGAAGCTGGCCTTGGTGTCGACCTTGCCGCTCGAATGGCCGTAGCTCAGGTCGTCGGCCACCAGTGCGCCAAGGGCGGCCGGCGTGGGATCGATCATTGCAAGGCGCAGCCGCTCGGCGGCCGCGGCCACGGCCGGCTCGGCCGAAGCACCGCCGCCCGCGGGCGCCATGGCACAGCCCGAAAACATGACGGCCGATGCGGCAATGAGGAAGAACTTCTTGATGATGGACATGCGTTGTCTCCGTTGTTGTTTGTTGTCGTCGTTCCCGGCCCCGGCCGCTTACTGCGGGCCGAGCGCGTCGATCAGCGCCTTGAGCTGTTCCATCTCGGCGGGCTGGAGGTCCGTGAGCGGCGTGCGCACCGGGCCGGCGTCGTGGCCGACGATCTTGGCACCGGCCTTGACGATGCTCACCGCATAGCCGGGCACGCGGTTGCGCAGATCGAGATACGGCATGAAGAAGTTCTTGAGCAGGCGGTGCTGCGTGGGCAGGTCGTCGGCGGCAACGGCCTTGTAGAAATCCATCGCGGTCTTCGGGATGAAGTTGAAGACGGCCGACGAATACACCGGCGTGCCCAGCGCCTTGTAGGCCGCGGCATAGACCTCGGCCGTGGGCAGGCCGCCCAGGTAGGCGAAGCGGTCGCCCATCTTCTGGTAGATGGCGACCATGGCTTCGATGTCGCCCACGCCGTCCTTGAAGCCGACGAGGTTGGGGTTGCGCTCGGCCAGCGCGGCCAGCGTCTCGGGCTTGAGGCGGCTGGTGGCGCGGTTGTAGACGATCACGCCGAACTTCACGCTCTTGCACACGGCTTCCACGTGCGCGGCCAGGCCTTCCTGGCCGGCTTCGGTCAGGTAGTGCGGCAGCAGCAGGATGCCGTGCGCGCCGGCCTTCTCGGCCGCCTGCGCGCACTGGATCGCAAAGCGCGTGGGGCCGCCGGCGCCCGCGATGATCGGCACCACGCCGCGGCAGGTGTCGACCGCGGTCTGGATGATGCCGGGGTACTCGTCGCCCGTCAGCGAGAAGAACTCACCGGTGCCGCCGGCCGCGAACAGCGCGCTCGCGCCGTAGGGAGCGAGCCATTCGAGACGCTTCTCGTAGCCCTTCTTGTTGAAGTCCCCGTTCGCGTCGAAGTCGGTCAACGGGAACGAGAGCAGGCCGGAGCCCATGATGGATTTGAGTTCTTGAGGGTTCATCGAGACACCAATGAGTGAGTTGAAAAATGGATGCTGAGGGCGCTCAGTCCAGCTTGATGCCGGCGTCGGCAACGACCTTGGCCCAGCGCGCGCGCTCCTTGCCGAAGAACTGCTCTTCCTCGGCCGGCGCCATGGTCACGACCTCGGCGCCCTGCCCCGCAAGGCGCGAGCGGATGTCGGCCGTGCGGATGACGGTGATCAGTTCCTTGTTGAGGCGCTGCACGATGGCGTCGGGCGTGCCCCTGGCCACGCGCACGCCCTGCCAGGTGCCCGACTCGAAGCCGGCCACGCCCTGCTCCGCGATGGTGGGCACTTCGCCGATCAGCGGCATGCGCGTCGCTTTCGACACGCCGAGCACCTTGAGCTTGCCGCTCTGCACATGCGGCAGGGTGGCGAGCATGCCGTTCATCAGGATCTGCGTCTGGCCGGCGACCGTGTCCTGCACCGCCTGCACGCCGCCCTTGTAGGGCACGTACTGCCAGCGTGCGCCGCTCGCACGCTCCAGCGCCACGCCGGCCAGGTGCGGCGCACTGCCGGTGGCGGTGACGGCGAAGTTGATTTCCGACTTCTTCGACAGCGCGATCAGTTCCTTCAGGTTGTTGGCCTGGACCGAGGGATGCACCACCAAGAGGTGCGGCGAATAGGCCAGCATGGTCACGCCGCGCAGGTCCTTGGAAGGATCGAAAGGCAGCCGCGTGTAGACCGAGGGGCTGATGGCGAGCGCGCCGACGTCGCACAGCAGCAGCGTGTAGCCGTCGGGCTTGGACTTGGCGACGAAATCGGCGCCGAGGTTGCCGTTGGCGCCCGGCTTGTTGTCGACGATGACCGGCTGGCCCAGCGCTTCCGACAGCGGCTGGCTGATGGAGCGGGCAATGATGTCGGACGAACCGCCCGGCGGGTACGGCACCACGATGCGCACCGGCCTGGACGGCCAGTTGTCGGCGGCATGCACGCCACCGGCCGCAAGCACCCCGCCGCCCAGGGCGCCTAGCATCAGATCACGTCGTTTCAAGCTCATTCTGAGTCTCCTGCTGGGTTGTGTTGTCAGTCATCGTACAACTAGGAATGACACTTGTCCAGCCTCTGCTCGAAATTTCTTCTCAGGGAGCCGCTGGCGGCGTCTTGGCCGCGGCCTGCTGGGCCGCTTCCTGCGCCACGCGCAGCCGCTCGCGGCTGTTGGTCAGGTGGATGCGCATGGCCGCGCGGGCCGATTCGGGATCGCGGCGCGCGATGGCCGCGTAGATCTCTTCGTGCTCGCGGTTCACGCGGCTCAGGTACTCGCCGCGCCGGTCGTAGTTGCGGATGGCGGTGATGCGCGTGCGCGGAATGATCGTGGTGCCCAGGTGGCTCATGATGTCCGCGAAGTACGGATTGCCGGTGGCCTGGGCGATCTGCAGGTGGAAGCGGAAATCGGGCGCCACGGTGTCCCCCGCCACCGCCACGTTGCGCTCGAAATCGTCGAGCGCCTGGCGCATCGCGAGCAGCTGCTCCTCGGTGCGGCGCGTGGCGGCCAGCCCGGCGGATTCGGTCTCGAGGCTGATGCGCAGCTCGAGCACCGCCAGCACGTCCACCGAGGTGGCGATGTCGGCGGAATCGAGCCGGAACATGCCGGCCGCGCGCGGCTGCAGCACGAAGGTGCCCACGCCGTGGTGCGTTTCCACCAGCCCCGCCGCCTGCAGCTTGGACAGCGCCTCGCGCACCACGGTGCGGCTCACGCCGAAGGATTGCATGATGGCCGACTCGGTCGGCAGCTTGTCGCCCGGGCGCAGCTGCTGGCTGCGGATCTTCTCGCCCAGGTCCTCGACCAGCCCGTGGGCGAGCCCGCGTGCGCGCGGACGCGGGCGCCCCACGAAGGGCGTGCCGGCGGCAACTTCTGTCGCCGCGTCGGAAATTGAGGGATTACCCGCAGTCGTCTGGACCATGGTCACGATAATAATCCCGCATTAGTTGTACGACAACAGATAACTT
Organism: Variovorax sp. 05T418; assembly: GCF_056396385.1. NCBI lineage: Bacteria > Pseudomonadati > Pseudomonadota > Betaproteobacteria > Burkholderiales > Comamonadaceae > Variovorax > Variovorax sp. 05T418. The sequence goes on from NZ_JBFTLJ010000004.1 coordinate 236,323, forward strand.
CTCAGGCCAGCAAAAATGTCGACGTCCCATCAAGCCCCCAACACCCCGCTCCACCGGATTCTGCTGACCGGCGCCGCCGGCGGACTGGGCAAGGTCCTGCGCGAACGCCTGCGCCCCTACGCCCGGATCTTGCGCCTTTCCGACATTGCCGCCCTCTCCCCTTCCGAGGGCGCGCACGAAGAAGTCGTGCCCTGCGATCTTTCGGACAAGGCCGCGGTCCACGCACTGGTCGAGGGCTGCAGCGCCATCGTGCACCTGGGCGGCGTTTCGGTCGAGCGGCCGTTCGAGGAAATCCTCGAGGCCAACATCAAGGGCGTCTTCAACGTCTACGAAGCCGCGCGCCGCCACGGCGTGAAGCGCGTGGTGTTCGCAAGCTCCAACCACGTGATCGGCTTCTACAAGCAGAGCGAGCACATCGACGCCCACGCCCCGCGCCGGCCCGACGGCTACTACGGCCTGTCGAAGTCCTTCGGCGAGGACATGGCGCAGTTCTATTTCGACCGCTGGGGCATCGAGACGGTGAGCATCCGCATCGGCTCGTCCTTTCCCGAGCCGCTCAACCGCCGGATGATGAGCACCTGGCTCAGCTACCGCGACCTGACCACGCTGCTCGAGAAGTCGCTCTTCACGCCCGGCGTGAAGCACACGGTGGTCTACGGCATGTCCGACAACCGCGACGTCTGGTGGGACAACAGCGCCGCCGCCCACCTGGGCTTCGTGCCGCAGGACAGCTCCGAGGTGTTCCGCGACAAGGTCGAGGCGCAGCCGCCCGTGGCGCCGACCGATCCCAACGCCATCTACCAGGGCGGCGCCTTCACGGCACAGGGACCGTTCGGCGATGCAGGCTGAGCTCGTCTTCGATGCGCGCAACGGCACCGGCGAAAGCCCGGTGTGGCATGCCGCGGAGCAGGCGCTCTACTGGGTCGACATTCCGGCGCGCACGCTGAACCGCTGGCATGCGAGCGAAGGCCATGCCCAGTGGCATGCGGACGAAATGATCGCCTGCATCGCGCCGCGCGCCGATGCGCCCGGCGCCTGGATCGCCGGCATGGAAAGCGGCCTCTTCTCGCTCGCGCCGCAGGCCGGCGGCACGCTGGCCGCCACCGCGCTCGCACCCGTGGCGCATGCCGTGCTCGCGATGCGCTTCAACGACGGCCGCTGCGACCGCCAGGGCCGCTTCTGGGCCGGCACGATGCTGCAGGACATGGCTGCCGGCGCGCGCGTCGGCCGGCTCTACAGCTACGCCAAGGGCAGTGCCGGCGCCGCCATGCGGCTGGACGACTTCATCGTGCCCAACGGGCTTGCCTTCAGTCCCGACGGCCGCACGATGTACCTCTCGGATTCGCATCCCGCGGTGCAGGCCATCTGGTCCTTCGACTACGACACCGACACCGGCACGCCGCACAACCGCCGCCTGTTCGCCGACATGAAGCCGCTGCCCGGCCGCCCCGACGGCGCGGCCATGGACGCCGACGGCTGCTACTGGATCTGCGGCAACGACGCGGGCCTGGTGCACCGCTTCACACCCCAGGGCCGGCTCGACCGCTCGCTCGAAGTGCCGGTGAAGAAGCCCGCGATGTGCGCCTTCGGCGGCCCCGCGCTCGACACGCTCTTCGTCACCTCGATCCGGCCCGGCGGCGTCGACCTGTCGGACCAGCCCCTGGCCGGTGGCGTGTTCGCGCTGCGGCCCGGCGTGGCGGGCGTTCCCGAGCCGGCGTTCGGCGGCTGACCCTTTTTCTTCTTTCTTTCTTTTTTCACGACAACCACCACGCAGAGGACGAGACAATGAAGCTCCACAAGACCCTGATCGCACTTGCCGTCGGCGCCGCAGCCGCGCTCACCACACTGGCTGCCAGCGCCACCGAGTTCCGCTCGGCAGACATCCATCCCGACGACTACCCGACCGTGACCGCGGTCAAGTTCATGGGCGAGCGGCTCAAGGCGCTCTCCGGCGGCAAGCACAGCATCAAGGTGTTCAACAACAGTTCGCTCGGCAGCGAGAAGGACACCATCGAGCAGACCAAGATCGGCGCGCTGCAGATGGTGCGCGTGAACATCGCCCCGATGAACAACATCTGCGCCGAGACGCAGGTGCCGACCATGCCCTTCCTGTTCCGCTCGGTGGACCACCTGCACAAGGTGCTCGACGGCCCGATCGGCGAAGAGATCCTGAAGTCGTGCGAGAAGCAGGGCTTCGTCGGCCTCGCCTACTACGACAGCGGCGCGCGCTCGATGTTCACGGCCAAGAAGCCGGTGCGCAGCTTTGCCGACATGAAGGGCCTGAAGGTGCGCGTGCAGCAGTCCGACCTGTGGGTGTCGATGCTCGAGGCCATGGGCGCCAACGCCACGCCGATGCCCATGGGCGAGGTCTACACGGGCCTGAAGACCGGCCTGATCGACGCCGCCGAAAACAACTACCCGACCTACGAAAGCGCCCGCGCCTTCGAAGTGGCCAAGTACTACAGCAAGACCGAGCATTCGATGGCACCCGAGATGCTGCTGTTCTCCAAGCGCGCGTGGGACAAGCTCTCGGCCGAGGAGCAGGGCTGGATCCGCCAGGCCGCCAAGGAATCGGTGCCCTACATGCGCAAGCAGTGGGAAGAGCGCGAGATCAAGTCGCTCGCCACGGTGAAGGCCGGCGGCGCCGAGATCATCGAAGTCGACAAGGCCCCGTTCCAGGCCGCGATGAAGCCGGTGTATGACAAGTTCATCACGGACGCGAAGCTCAAGGACCTGGTCAAGCGCGTGCAGGACACGAAGTAAGTCCGCCTCCTCGACCTGGCTCCTCCCCTTCCTTCCCCCTCCGGGGGAAGGGCAAAGAAATCTATGTACACCAAACTTTGCCGCACCCTCGCCCGTGCCTGCATGTGGTTGGGCATCCTCGGGCTCGTCGCGGTGATCTGCGCCGTGAGCTGGCAGGTGTTCGGCCGCTACGTGCTCAACAACACCCCCACCTGGGCTGAAAGCCTGGCGCTGCTGCTGGTGCTCTACGTCACGATGTTCGGCGTCGCCGTCGGCGTGCGCGACGCGGGCCACATCGGCCTCGAATCCTTCCTCGTGCTCGCGCCCGACTGGCTGCGGCTGAAGATGGAATACCTGATCCACGCACTGATCCTCGTGTTCGGCCTGGCCATGGCCTGGAATTGCGCCTCCCTCGCCGAATCGGTGTGGGACTACCGGCTGCCCACGCTCTGGATCTCCGAGGGCTGGAAATACGTGCCCGCCTCCGTGGCCGGCGTTCTCATCGTGATGTTCTCCATCGAACACATCATCGCGCTCGCCCAAGGCCGCGAAGTCGAACCCGCCTGGGCCTGAACCGCATCATGACGATTCCTCTGCTCATTCTTTGCCTCTCGTTCACGCTCTTCCTGCTGCTGGGCGTGCCGGTCGCTTTCTCGATCGGCCTCTCGGCCCTGTCCACGCTGCTGTATGAAGGCCTTCCGCTGGAAGTCGGTTTCCAGCAGATGACCTCCGGCATGGGCATCTTCTCGTTCCTTGCGATTCCGTTCTTCATCTTTGCCGGCGAGCTGATGCTCTACGGCGGCATTGCGGACCGCATCGTCAACTTCGCGCGCAACGTCGTGGGCCACGTGCGCGGCGGCCTCGGCATGTCGAACGTGGTGGCCTGCACGCTGTTCGGCGGCGTCTCGGGCTCGCCCGTGGCGGACGTCTCGGCCATGGGCGCCGTGATGATCCCGATGATGAAGAAGGAGGGCTACCACGCCGACTACGCGGTCAACGTGACGACCCATGCGGCCCTGGTCGGCGCGCTGATGCCGACCAGCCACAACCTGATCATCTATTCGCTCGCGGCGGGCGGCAAGGTGTCGATCGCGGCGCTGATCCTGGCGGCGCTGCTGCCGGCGGCGGTGCTCACGCTCAGCAACCTCGCGGCCGCCTACCTGGTGGCGGTGAAGCGCGGCTACCCGGCCGGCAGCTTTCCGGGCTGGGCCATCGTGGCGCGCTCGTTCGCGGCGGCGCTGCCGGGCCTGTTCATCGTGGTGCTGATCCTCGGGGGCATCCTGTCGGGCGTCTTCACGGCGACCGAGTCGGCGGCCGTGGCGGTGCTCTATGCGCTGGCGCTCACCATCTTCGTCTACCGCACGCTGAAGTGGGAGCACTTCGTCAAGGCGGCCTCGAAGGCGGTGCGCACCACCGGCGTGATCCTGCTGCTGATCGGCATCTCCAGCACCTTCGGCTACCTGATCAGCCTGTACGGCGTGGCCGAACTCACGGGCCAGATGCTGTCGCAGATCACGAGCACGCCGTGGGTGATCTTCCTGCTCATCAACATCATCCTGTTCGTGCTGGGCACCTTCCTCGACATGGCGGCAACGATCCTGCTGTGCACGCCGATCTTCCTGCCCATTGCACAGCACTACGGCATGAGCTCGGTGCAGTTCGGCATCGTGATGCTGATCAACTGCGCGCTCGGCCTGAACACGCCGCCGGTGGGCACCACGCAGTTCGTGGGCTGTGCGATTGGCGGCGTGTCGGTGGGCACGGTGATGAAGACCATCTGGCCGTTCTACGGTGCGCTGATCTTCGCGCTCGCGGTGGTCACCTTCGTGCCGGCCTTCTCGACCTGGCTGCCGAGCATGTTCATGGTCGTGAAGTAACGGCAGCACAAAGCAAGACAGAGGTTCCGCGATGACCGATCCGAACACCCGAGCACCGCACTTCATCCGCATGCACGCGGCGGACAACGTCGCCATCGTGGCCAACGACGGCGGCCTGCCCGCCGGCACCGTGCTCGCGTCCGGCCTGGTGCTGGTCGACAAGGTGCCCCAGGCGCACAAGGTGGCGCTCGAGGACATTCCCGAAGGCGGCGTGGTGCGGCGCTACAACGTGCCGATCGGCTATGCCCTGAAGCCGATCCCGGCCGGCAGCTGGGTGCACGAACGCCTGCTGCAGATGCCCGCCGCGCGCGAGCTCGAAGGCCTGCCGATCGCCACCGTCAAACCGCCCGTGCAGCCGCCGCTCGAGGGCTACACCTTCGAGGGCTACCGCAACCTCGACGGCTCGGTGGGCACGCGCAACATCCTCGCCATCACGCAGACCGTACAGTGCGTGGCGGGCGTGGTCGACTTTGCCGTGCAGCGCATCAAGACCGAGCTGCTGCCCAAGTACCCCAACGTCGACGACGTGGTGGGCCTCTCGCACAGCTACGGCTGCGGCGTGGCCATCGATGCGCCCGACGCCGTCATCCCGATCCGCACGCTGCGCAACATCAGCCTCAACCCGAACTTCGGCGGCGAGGTGATGGTCATCAGCCTGGGCTGCGAGAAGCTGCAGCCCGAGCGCCTGCTGCCGCCCGGCAGTATCGCGCTGGTGGACGAGCGCAACGTGGCCGACGTCGGCGAAACAGCCAACGCCAAGCTCGACGTGGTGTGCCTGCAGGACGACGCGCACGTCGGCTTCATGTCGATGATCGATTCGATCATGCGGCAGGCCGAAGAGCACCTGGAGCGGCTCAACGCCCGCCGGCGCGAGACCGTGCCCGCGAGCGAGCTGGTGGTGGGCGTGCAGTGCGGCGGCAGCGATGCCTTCTCGGGCGTCACAGCCAATCCGGCCGTCGGCTTTTGCACCGACCTGCTGGTGCGCGCCGGCGCCACCGTGATGTTCTCGGAAGTGACCGAGGTGCGCGACGGCATCGACCAGCTCACCTCGCGCGCCACCACGCCCGAGGTGGCCGAGGCCATGATCCGCGAGATGGCCTGGTACGACGCCTACCTGGACCGCGGCCGCGTCGACCGCAGCGCCAACACCACGCCCGGCAACAAGAAGGGCGGGCTCTCGAACATCGTCGAAAAGGCGATGGGCTCGATCGTCAAGAGCGGCAGCGCGCCGATCTCGGGCGTGGTTGCGCCGGGCGAGAAAGCGAAGCAAAAGGGCCTGCTCTACGCCGCCACGCCCGCCAGCGACTTCATCTGCGGCACGCTGCAGCTGGCCGCCGGCATGAACCTGCATGTGTTCACCACCGGCCGCGGCACGCCCTACGGCCTGGCCGAGGTGCCGGTGATCAAGGTGGCCACGCGCAGCGACCTGGCGCGCCGCTGGCACGACCTGATGGACGTGAACGCGGGCCGCATCGCCGACGGCGACGCCACCATCGAGGACATCGGCTGGGAGATGTTCCGCCTGATGCTCGACGTGGCCAGCGGCCGCAAGAAGACCTGGGCCGAACAGTGGAAGCTGCACAACGCGCTGGTGCTGTTCAACCCAGCCCCCGTGACCTGACTTCGAAAGGAAACACCATGGAAGACCTCAAGGGCAAGACCGCACTCGTCACCGGCGCCAGCACCGGCATCGGCGCCGCCGTGGCCATTGCGTTCGCGGCGCGCGGCATGCGCGTGGCGGTGCACTACAACAGCTCGGCCGATGCCGCCAACCAGGTCGCCGAGACCATCCGCCAGGCCGGCGGCGACGCCTTCACGCTGCAGGCCGACGTGCGCGACACGGGCGCGATCCGCGAGTGCGTCAAGCAGGCGGCATCGCGCCTCGGCCGCATCGACGTGCTGGTGAACAACGCCGGCAGCCTGGTCAAGCGCGTGCCCATCGCCGAGTTCGACGATGCGCTGTTCGACGAGGTGATGCACATCAACGCACGCTCGGTGCTCGCGTTTGCGCGCGAGGCGGTGCCGCTGATGCGCACGCACGGCGGCGGCAACATCATCAACGTGACCTCGGTCGCGGCGCGCACCGGCGGCGGGCCGGGCGCCTACCTGTATGCGGGCTCCAAGGGCTTCGTGAGCACGGCCACGCACGGGCTCGCCCGGGAACTCGTCGGCGACAGGATCCGCGTGAACGCCGTGGCACCGGGCGTCATCCAGACGCCGTTCCAGGACCGCTTCTCGACGCCCGCCATGCTCGAATCGTTCCGCACCGCCATTCCCATGGGCCGCATCGGCACGCCCGACGAATGCGTGGGCGCCTTCCTCTACCTGGCTTCGGAGCAGCTCTCGGGCTACGTGACGGGCCAGGTGATCGAAGTGAACGGCGGGCAGTACATGCCCTGACGCGGCAGGCGCGCTTTTTCGAGACACCGGAATCAGATCAATAACGGAGACAACACCTCATGAAGAGAAGCAGATTCCTTGGCGGCCTCGCCACCCTTTCGGCTGCGGCCGCCCTGTCGCTCGGGTTCGCCGCGACTGCCGCGGCGCAGGCCGGCGACTTTCCGAACCGCACGATCGAGCTGCTGGTGCCCTACCAGCCGGGCGGCGGCACCGACGGCCTGGCGCGCGCCTTCTCCGAGGCCAGCCGCAAGCACATTTCGCAGAGCATCGTGATCGTCAACCGCCCGGGCGCGGGCGGCGCCATCGGCTGGACCGAGGTGATCAACGCCAAGCCCGACGGCTACAAGCTCGCGGTGCTCACGGTGGAACTGCTGACGCTGCCGCACCTGGGCCTGGCCAAGTTCAACTACGACGACTTCCAGCCGATCGCGCAGCTCAACGCCGACCCGGCCGCCATCACCGTCAAGGCCGATGCGCCGTGGAACACGATCGAGGAATTCCTCGCGGCGGCGAAGAAGTCGCCCGAGAGCGTGCGCGTCGGCAACTCGGGCAACGGCTCGATCTGGCACCTGGCCGCCGCGGCGCTCGAGGACAAGACCGGCGCCAGGTTCGGCCACATCCCGTTCCAGGGTGCGGCGCCCGCGGTGCTGGCGCTGCTGGGCGGGCACATCGAGGCCGTGGCGGTGAGCCCGGCCGAGGTCACGACGCATGTGCAGTCCGGCAAGCTCAAGGTGCTGATGGTCATGGCCGACAAGCGCGTAAAGGGCTTCGACAAGGTGCCCACCGCCAAGGAGCGCGGCATCGACCTGTCGATCGGCACCTGGCGCGGCCTCGGCGCCCCCAAGAACACGCCGCCCGAAGTGATGGCCAAGCTGCGCGAGATCACGGCCAAGACGGCCGCCGAGCCGCTCATGCACGAGGTGATGGACCGGCAGAACCTCGGCTACGTCTACACCGACGGCGCGGTGTTCAAGGAAACCCTGGCCAAGGACAACGCCTACTTCAAGGCGCTGATCGCCAAGCTCAACATCAAGCCATGAACCACCGCACTCCCATCCTTCGCGCGCTCCAGGGCGCGGCCGCGCTGCTGTCCGTGGCCGCCATGGGCCAAGCCTGGGCCGCCACCTGGGTCTACGTGTCCAACGCCGACAGCCAGGAGATCTCCGTGCTCGAGCTGGACCGCACCGAGGGCGTGCTCAAGCCGGTGCAGACGCTCAACGTCGGCGGCACGGTCATGCCGATGGCCGTGAGCCCCGACAAGCGCGTGCTCTACGCCGCGCTGCGCTCCCAGCCATTCCGCGTGGTCAGCATGTCGATCGACGCGGCCACCGGCAAGCTGCAGAAGCTCGGCGAGGCGCCGCTGGCCGACAGCATGGCCAACATCGACCTCGACGCGAGCGGCAAGTGGCTCTTCGCGGCCTCCTACCAGGGCGGCAAGATCTCGGTCAACGCCATCGGCAAGGACGGCGCGGTGGGGCCGATCCAGCAGCTGGTGCAGACGGGCCCGAACGCGCACGCGGTCCACGCCGATGCGAACAACCGCTTCGTGCTCGCCACCAGCCTGGGCGGCGACAACGTGTCGAGCTGGCGCTTCGATGCGGACAAGGGGCTGCTCGCGGCCAATGATCCGCCGCTGACCATGAGCACCGCCAAGTCGGGACCGCGCCACTTCGTTTGGGACAAGGCGCAGCGGCACGTCTACCTGCTGAACGAGCTCGACGCGTCCCTGCACGTGTACGCCTGGGACGCGGCGCGCGGCACGCTCAAGCTGGAGCAGAGCACCACCACGCTGCCGCCGGGCTTCACGGGCAAGCCCTGGGCGGCCGACCTGCACCTGACGCCCGACGGGCGCTACCTGTACGCCTCGGAGCGCACCTCGAGCACGCTCTCGGCGTTCAAGGTGGACGCGGCGAGCGGCCAGCTGCAGCCGCTCGGCCAGACGCCGACCGAGAAAGGGCCGCGCGGCTTCGCGATCGATTCGAGCGGCCGCTACCTGATTGCCGCCGGGCAGGAGTCGCACGGCATTTCGCTGTACCCCATCGACTCGGCCACCGGCGCGCTGGGCAAGCCATCGCGCGTCACCGCGGGCAAGAACCCGAACTGGATCGAGATCGTAGACGCACCCTGAGGTGGCGGCCGCCATCCACATCATCAAAGGAGATATTGCAATGCAACGCCGCACATTGATTCGCACCGCCCTCGCCTCTTCGCTCGCCGCGGGCCTGCCCGCGTTCGCGCAGGGCCCCGGCAACTGGCCCACGGGCAAGGCCATCACCTACCTCGTGCCCTTTCCCGCGGGCGGCACCACCGACGTGCTGGCCCGCCTGATCGGCCAGAAGCTCGGCCCGGTGCTGGGCACGAGCGTGATCATCGACAACAAGGGCGGCGCCGGCGGCAGCGTGGGCTCGGAAATCGGCTCGCGCGCAGCGCCCGACGGCTTCATGATGGTGGGCGGCACGATCAGCTCGCACGCGATCAACGTGAGCCTGTATCCGAAGCTCGGCTACGACCCGCAGAAGTCGTTCGCGCCGGTGACGCTGATCGGCACCAACCCGCTGGTGCTGGTGGTCAACCAGGCCAGCCCCTACAAGACGCTGAAGGACGTGCTGGAAGCCAGCAAGACCAAGTCGGGCGGGCTCTCGTCGGCCTCGGCCGGCACCGGCACCTCGCAGCACCTGTCGCTCGAGCTGCTGGCGTTCAAGTCGGGCGTGAAGTTCACGCACATTCCCTACAAGGGGAGCGGCCCGGCGATCCAGGACGTGATCGGCGGCCAGGTCGACATGATGTTCGACACCACCGTGGTGGCGGGTCCGCACATCCAGAGCGGCAAGCTGCGCGCCATTGCCGTGACCTCGGCCAAGCGCCTGGCCTCGATGCCCGACGTGCCGACGGTCGCGGAATCCGGCATTGCGGGATTGCAGGACTTCGAGGTGCTGTCGTGGCAGGCGATCTTCGTGCCCGCGGGTACGCCGGCGCCCATCGTCGAGCGGCTGCACACCGAGATCCGCAAGATCCTCGCAACGCCCGAGATGCAGGAAAAGCTCAAGGGCTTCGGCATGGAGCCGGCCGACCTCTCCACGGCAAAGATCGCGGCCTTCCAGAAGGCCGAGGTCGAGAAGTGGGCGCAGGTGATCAAGGCCGCGGGCATCAAGGCGGACTGACGCCAACCGGGAAACGGCGCGCCGGATACAAGGGAAGCCTCCTACGCCCGGGCTGCCGGGCGCTTTATAGAATGCCCCTCCGATTCGCACTCCAGGCATTCCAGGCCTCCCACACGTGTCCGACCGCTCTGCCGTACTGCCCCAATACCTGTTCCCCAAGCAGGCCCTGACGAACTTCGCCGGCTGGGTCGCGGGCAAGGAACGCGGCGCCGTCACCACCTGGATCATCCGGCGCTTCGTTGCCAAGTACGGTGTCGACATGGGCGAGGCGCTCGAATCCGACATCAACCACTACAAGAGCTTCAACCAGTTCTTCACGCGCGCGCTCAAGCCCGGCGTGCGGCCTCTTGCGCAGGCCGACCTCGTGTGCCCGGTGGACGGCGCGATCAGCCAGTTCGGCGCCATCGAGGGCGACCAGATCTTCCAGGCCAAGGGCCACAACTACACGACCACCGCGCTGGTCGGCGGCGACGCGGTGCTCGCGGCGCGCTTCGCGCATGGCAGCTTTGCCACGCTGTATCTGAGCCCGAAGGACTACCACCGCATCCACATGCCCTGCGACGGGCGCCTGGTGCGCATGATCCACGTGCCCGGCGACCTGTTCTCGGTCAACCCGGTCACCGCGCGCGGCGTGCCCGGGCTGTTCGCGCGCAACGAGCGCGTGGTGTGCGTCTTCGAATCGGCGCACGGGCCTTTCGTGCTGGTGCTGGTGGGTGCCACCATCGTCGGCAGCATGGCGACCGTGTGGCACGGCGTGGTCAATCCGCCGCGCGGCGGCGAGCTGCGCGAATGGCACTACGCCGACCAGCAGATCCTGCTCAAGCAGGGCGAGGAGATGGGCCGCTTCCTGCTCGGCTCCACCGTCGTCATGCTGTTCCCGCCGCCCCCGCTGGCCTTCAACCCCGACTGGGCGCCCACCCGGCCGGTCCGGCTGGGCGAGGCCATGGCCAATTTCGCGAATTTGTGAAGCTTTGTCTCACGGCCCGCATGCAGCATGCACCCGTAGCTATAAAACTAGTAGCATCGTGATCCTTGCGCTATAGTCGCCGACGCAATGCGCGGTCCCTGATAGCGAGCCAACAAGAACGCGAGGCACCGGCCCTGCCCAGGACCGACGGCCCGCCCAGCCCCGAGGAGATGATGTCGATGAGTACCAAGGAAAACGCAGCCGTCAGCCAGCTGCTTGCGCTTCTCGAGGCCCGCTACGCACTTCGCGTGCTCTGGGCGCTGCGCGACGGCCATGCCCAGACCTTCCGGCTGCTGCAGGACAGCGTCGGCAGCATCACCCCCAACACGCTCAACACCCGCATCAAGGAACTGCGCGAGGCGGGCCTCGTGAGCCACGGCGGCGACGGCTACAGCCTCACGGTGAGCGGACAGGACCTTCTCAAGCGGCTCTCGGACCTGCAGGCCTTCGCGGGCAAATGGCAGCTGGGCCAGGTCAAGAAGGCCGCGGCACCGGCGGCGCCCACGCCTGCTGTGCCTTCATCGCCTTCGTCTTCGCCTTCGGCGCCCCCTTCGTCCTCTTCCCCGGGCGCCCCGCCCTCCGCCCCGCCTGCGGCGCCCTCCCCGCCCTCCTCCGTCCCGCCTCTTGACACTGGCAATTGAGCAGGCCGGCCGGGCCGCTGCCGGGGCGTCGGTAAACTCCGCGCCTTCGGTCCGTTTATCCATCCACCTTCCATCCTCCCATTGACGCAAGGAGCGTTCAACATGCCTACCACTCCCTCCGGCCTGCAATACGAAGACACCACCGTGGGCGACGGCGCAGAAGCCAAGGCCGGCCAGCACGTGCACGTGCACTACACCGGCTGGCTCTACAACGACGGCGTGCAAGGCGCCAAGTTCGACTCGAGCCGCGACCGCAACGACCCGTTCGCGTTCTCGCTGGGCGCAGGCCAGGTCATCAAGGGCTGGGACGAAGGCGTTGCCGGCATGAAGATCGGCGGCAAGCGCACGCTGATCATTCCCGCTTCGCTGGGCTATGGCGCACGCGGCGCAGGCGGCGTGATCCCCCCGAACGCCACCCTCAAGTTCGACGTCGAGCTGCTCGACGCGCACTGAACTCGCCCCCGGGGGCCGCGCGCGCTGCGTGCCGCTACGCCCTCCCGTCGGCGCTTTTGTCCCCGTTGCGGCCTTCCGGCCGCATTTTTTCGCTTGAAAAGCCCCTGACCAGCCCCAAGTGGCTGGCTATCGTTTGTTTCCCGGCCCCCCGCCGGTTCTTTGAAAAATGTCTGACCCGCAACAATCCGCACAGAATTCGCAAATGCTGCAAGGCGAGCCAAGCCCCGAAGAACTGGAAGCCGCACAGGCTGCCAACGAAGCGGAGGCGCAGGATGCGCTGGCCGTGGCACAGGGCGAACTCGCTGCCCTGCAGGCCAAGAACGCCGAGCTGTCCGACCAGTACCTGCGCGCCCAGGCCGACGTCCAGAACGCCCGCCGCCGCGCCGACGACGAGATCACCAAGGCGCGCAAGTTCGCGGTCGAAGCCTTCGCCGAGAGCCTGCTGCCGGTGACCGACAGCCTCGAAGCCGGCCTGGCCGTCAAGGACGCCACGCCCGAGCAGATCCGCGAAGGCGCCGAAGCCACGCTGCGCCAGCTCAAGAGCGCGCTCGAACGCAACAAGGTGATCGAGGTGGCCCCGGCCCCCGGCGCCAAGTTCGACCCGCACCAGCACCAGGCCATCTCGGTGGTGCCCGCTCCCGAGCAGGAGCCCAACACCGTGGTGACCGTGCTCCAGAAGGGCTACACCATCAACGACCGCGTGCTGCGCCCGGCGCTGGTCACGGTCAGCGCCCCCAAGTAAGCGGCGCGGTACACACGATTCCCACAGGAAATCCCCGCTTCATACCTTGAATCGCGCCGGGTTATCCACAAGTTCATAACAACATATTTTTCAGGCTTTCAGGAGTAAGAACATGGCAAAGATCATCGGCATCGACCTCGGCACCACCAACTCGTGCGTGTCGATCATGGAAGGCAACACCACGCGTGTGATCGAGAACTCGGAAGGTGCGCGCACCACGCCGTCGATCGTGGCCTACCAGGAAGACGGCGAAGTGCTGGTCGGTGCCTCGGCCAAGCGCCAGGCCGTGACCAACCCCAAGAACACGCTGTACGCGATCAAGCGCCTGATCGGCCGCAAGTTCGAGGAGAAGGAAGTCCAGAAGGACATCGACCTGATGCCCTACACCATCGCGAAGGCCGACAACGGCGACGCGTGGGTGGAAGTGCGCGGCAAGAAGATCGCGCCCCAGCAGGTCAGCGCCGACATCCTGCGCAAGATGAAGAAGACCGCCGAAGACTATCTCGGCGAGCCCGTGACCGAAGCCGTGATCACGGTGCCGGCCTACTTCAACGACGCGCAGCGCCAGGCCACCAAGGACGCCGGCCGCATCGCCGGCCTGGACGTCAAGCGCATCATCAACGAACCCACCGCCGCGGCGCTGGCCTTCGGCCTCGACAAGCAGGACAAGGCCGACCGCAAGATCGCCGTGTATGACCTGGGCGGCGGCACCTTCGACATCTCGATCATCGAAATCGCGGATGTCGACGGCGAGAAGCAGTTCGAAGTGCTGTCGACCAACGGCGACACCTTCCTGGGCGGCGAAGACTTCGACCAGCGCATCATCGACTACATCATTGCCGAGTTCAAGAAAGAGCAAGGCGTGGACCTGGGCAAGGACGTGCTCGCGCTGCAGCGCCTGAAGGAAGCCGCCGAAAAGGCCAAGATCGAGCTGTCGAACAGCGCGCAGACCGACATCAACCTGCCCTACATCACGGCCGACGCCTCGGGTCCGAAGCACCTGAACATCAAGCTCACGCGCGCCAAGCTCGAAAGCCTGGTCGACGAGCTGGTCGAGCGCACCATCGCGCCCTGCCGCCTGGCCATCAAGGACGCCGGCATCAGCGTGTCGGACATCAACGACGTGATCCTGGTCGGCGGCATGACCCGCATGCCCAAGGTGCAGGAAAAGGTCAAGGCCTTCTTCGGCAAGGAGCCGCGCAAGGACGTGAACCCCGATGAAGCCGTGGCCGTCGGCGCCGCCATCCAGGGCCAGGTGCTCTCGGGCGACCGCAAGGACGTGCTGCTGCTGGACGTGACCCCGCTGTCGCTCGGCATCGAGACCATGGGCGGCGTGATGACCAAGATGATCACGAAGAACACCACGATCCCGACGAAGTTCGCGCAGACCTTCTCCACCGCCGAGGACAACCAGCCGGCCGTGACCATCAAGGTGTTCCAGGGCGAGCGCGAGATCGCCTCGGGCAACAAGCTGCTGGGCGAATTCAACCTCGAGGGCATCCCGCCGGCAGCGCGCGGCACGCCGCAGATCGAGGTGAGCTTCGACATCGACGCCAACGGCATCCTGCACGTGGGCGCCAAGGACAAGGGCACCGGCAAGGAAAACAAGATCACCATCAAGGCGAACTCGGGCCTGTCGGAAGACGAGATCCAGAAGATGGTGAAGGACGCCGAGCTCAACGCGGCCGAGGACAAGAAGAAGGTCGAGCTCGCGCAGGCCCGCAACCAGGGCGAAGCCATGGTGCACAGCGTGAAGAAGTCGCTCGGCGAACACGGCGCGAGCCTGGACGCCGGCGAGAAGGAAAAGATCGAAGCCGCGATCAAGGACCTGGAAGAAGCCCTCAAGGGCGAGGACAAGGCCTCGATCGAGGAAAAGACCAACACGCTGATGACCGCAAGCCAGAAGCTCGGCGAAAAGATGTATGCCGATGCGCAGGCCGCGGCAGGCGCCGCCGGCGGCCCGGGTGCCGCTGCTGGCCCGGAAGCTGCAAGCGCACCGGCCGACGACAACGTGGTCGACGCCGAGGTCAAGGAAGTCAAGAAGGGCTGATCTTCAGTCCTTCGAACGAGGCTGGACCACCTGACCGGGTGTTCCAGCCTTTCTCGCTTCAAGTTACGGCTTCCCGCCCGCCCCGACCGAACCAGCCATGGCCACAAAACGCGACTACTACGAAACCCTCGGCGTTCCCAAGAACGCGAGCGAGGAGGAAATCAAGAAGGCTTATCGCAAGCTTGCGATGAAGCACCACCCGGACCGCAACCACGGCGACACCACCAAGGACGCCGAGACCAAGTTCAAGGAGGTCAAGGAAGCCTACGAAATGCTGTCTGACGCGCAGAAGCGCGCGGCCTACGACCAGTACGGCCACGCCGGCGTCGACCCCAACATGCGCGGCGGCCCCGGTGCCGAAGGCTTCGGCGGCTTTGCGGAGGCCTTTGGCGACATCTTCGGCGACGTGTTCGGCGGCGCGCGCGGGCGCACCAGCGGCGGGCGCCAGGTGTTCCGCGGCAGCGACCTGAGCTATGCGATGGAAGTCACGCTGGAAGAAGCGGCCGAGGGCAAGGAAGCGCAGATCCGCATCCCCAGCTGGGACGACTGCGGCACCTGCAAGGGCACCGGCGCCAAGCCTGGCACCAAGCCCATCACCTGCACCACCTGCCACGGCGCCGGCGCCGTGCAGATGCGCCAAGGCTTCTTCAGCGTGCAGCAGACCTGCCCCACCTGCCACGGCAGCGGCAAGATCATTCCCGAGCCCTGCACCGTGTGCCATGGCCAGGGCAAGATCAAGAACAACAAGACGCTCGAGGTCAAGATCCCGGCCGGCATCGACGACGGCATGCGCATCCGCAGCACCGGCAACGGCGAACCGGGCACCAACGGCGGGCCGCCGGGCGACCTGTACATCGAGATCCGGCTCAAGAAGCACGAGCTGTTCGAGCGCGACGGCGACGACCTGCACTGCGTCGTGCCCGTCAGCATGACCACCGCGGCGCTGGGCGGCGAGATCAGCGTGCCCACGCTCAAGGGCGCCGCCGCCATCGACATTCCCGACGGCACCCAGAGCGGCAAGCAGTTCCGCCTGCGCGGTAAGGGCATCAAGGGCGTGCGCTCCAGCTATCCGGGCGACCTGTACTGCCACGTGCGCGTCGAAACGCCGGTCAAGCTCACCGAGCACCAGCGCAAGCTGCTCAAGGAGCTCGACGAATCGCTCAAGAAGGGCGGCGACAAGCACAGCCCTACCGACAAGGGCTGGTTCGACAAGGCCAAGGAATTCTTCAGCTGAAGGCCCGGCGCAGCCGATTTCCCAGTCTTTTCAAGCAGTTAGAAAGCGCGGCACGCACTCGCTTGGGTGCCGCGCTGCTTCGCGCACGCGAACGGTGCCTGCCGACCTCGTTCGGTGCCGCGCACCATTGACGACACCCCCTCGGAACCCCGCCGACCACGCGTTGGCGCGCTTTCCCACGCCCACATGCGCGACATGCCCATCAAAAGATGGCGCGCAGATTGCTTTTATATATTTTTCGATTGAGCAATAAACCTAAACACGACCCGGCGCGTTATTGGTGTGTAACTGCTTTGAGCCGCCGGGGGCTCATTAGGAGGTGCTTTCGCCGGAAAAGATGCAATGACTGCATATGCCGATCGCCATAGGTATTTTCACTGGGCGGCAGGGTGGCGCTGAGATCGATAGCCCGAACCCTGAAATTTAGCTGGAATTGCCAAATGCTGCGGGTTTTTCTCAGGAACTTTACTCGGCACTGTGGTTCTGATTTAACAAAGAATTTTCCGGGTGCACTCTTTGCTTTATGCTGTTTGTGCAGATGGAGATTAAGGGAGTTTCGATGGCTTGCAGCCATGGGCGGTACACCTTTAAAAAGTTGCTACGCGTTGCGGCTGCTGGCTTCGGGTCCAATAAACCCGCAGACCTGATGGAGGCGTGACCATGGATGTGATCAGCAACTTTGCCGCCCGTTACGAGCGCACCCGCGAGGAAGTCCTCTCGCTGCAGGACTTCCTGGATATCTGCAAACGCGACCCCACCGCGTATGCCACTGCGTCCGAGCGGATGCTCAAGGCCATCGGCGAACCCGAGCTGGTCGACACGCGCAACGATTCCCGGCTTTCGCGGATCTTCGCGAACAAGGTCATCAAGATCTACCCGGCGTTCAAGGAGTTCTACGGCATGGAGGACGCCATCGAGCAGGTGGTGTCGTACTTCAGGCATGCCGCGCAGGGCCTGGAGGAAAAGAAGCAGATCCTCTATCTGCTCGGCCCGGTCGGTGGCGGCAAGAGCTCGATCGCCGAGCGCCTGAAGCAGCTCATGGAGCACGTGCCCTTCTATGCCATCCAGGGTTCGCCGGTCAACGAGACGCCGCTCGGCCTGTTCGACGCCGCCGAAGATGGCGAGATCCTCGAAAAGGAATACGGCATCCCGCGCCGCTACCTGAACCGCATCCTCTCGCCCTGGGCCGTGAAGCGGCTCGAGGAGTACGGCGGCGACATCCGCCAGTTCAAGGTGGTCAAGCGCTACCCGTCGGTACTGCGCCAGATCGCCGTGGCCAAGACCGAGCCGGGCGACGAGAACAACCAGGACATCTCCTCGCTGGTCGGCAAGATCGACATCCGCAAGCTCGAGACCTACGCCCAGGACGACCCCGACGCCTACGCCTATTCGGGCGGCCTGTGCCTGGCCAACCAGGGCCTGCTGGAGTTCGTGGAAATGTTCAAGGCGCCCATCAAGGTGCTGCACCCGCTGCTCACGGCCACGCAGGAAAGCAACTTCAAGGGGACCGAGGGCTTCGGCGCCATTCCGTTCGACGGCATCGTGCTGGCGCACAGCAACGAGAGCGAATGGAAGGCCTTCCGCAACAACAAGAACAACGAGGCTTTCCTCGACCGCATCTACATCGTCAAGGTGCCCTACTGCCTGCGCGCCTCCGAAGAAATCAAGATCTACGAGAAGCTGGTGCGCAACTCGTCGCTCGCCAAGGCGCCCTGCGCCCCGGGCACGCTGCGCATGATGGCGCAGCTCTCGGTGCTCACGCGGCTGAAGGAGCCCGAGAACTCCAGCATCTACAGCAAGATGCAGGTCTACGACGGCGAGAACCTCAAGGACACCGACCCCAAGGCCAAGTCGATCCAGGAATACCGCGACTACGCCGGCGTCGACGAAGGCATGAGCGGCGTCTCGACCCGCTTCGCGTTCAAGATCATCTCGAAGGTGTTCAACTTCGACAGCTCCGAGGTGGCCGCCAACCCGGTGCACCTGATGTACGTGCTCGAGCAGCAGATCGAGCGCGAGCAGTTTCCGCCGGAAACCGAGCAGAAGTACATCAGCTACATCAAGGAGCTGCTGGCGCCGCGCTACGCGGAATTCATCGGCAAGGAAATCCAGACCGCCTACCTGGAGAGCTACAGCGAGTACGGCCAGAACATCTTCGACCGCTACGTCACCTATGCCGACTACTGGATCCAGGACCAGGAGTTCCGCGACGTGGACACCGGCGAAGTGTTCGACCGCGCCTCGCTCAACGCCGAGCTCGAGAAGATCGAGCGGCCCGCAGGCATCGGCAACCCGAAGGACTTCCGCAACGAGATCGTCAACTTCGTGCTGCGCGCGCGCGCCGGCAACGCCGGCCGCAACCCGGCCTGGACCAGCTACGAGAAGCTGCGCGCAGTCATCGAGAAGAAGATGTTCTCCAACACCGAGGAACTCCTGCCGGTGATCAGCTTCAACACCAAGAGCAGCGCCGACGAGCAGAAGAAGCACGAGGACTTCGTGACCCGCATGGTCGAGAAAGGCTATACGGCCAAGCAGGTTCGCCTGCTCTGCGAGTGGTACCTGCGCGTGCGCAAGAGTTCATAGCGGCAGTTCACAGCGGCGGAGCCCCACAACAGGCTCCGCCCCCTTTTTGCAAGGAGCTTTGACAACATCGTGGCCATCCTGCAGCAGATCATCGACCGCCGGCTTTCGGGCAAGAACAAGTCCATTGGCAACCGCGAGCGCTTCCTCAGGCGCTACCGAGGGCAGATCCAGGAGGCTGTGCGGCGCGCGGTCAGCGGGCGCAACATCCGCGAACTGGAGCAAGGCGAAGATGTCACCCTGCCGCGCCACGACGTGTCCGAGCCCGTCTTCGGCCATGCCCGCGGCGGCGACCGCGAGTACGTGCACCCGGGCAACCAGGAATACCTGAAGGGCGACCGCATTGCGCGTCCGGAGGGGCAGGCCGGCGGCGGCTCGGGAAGCGGCGAGGCCGCAGACAGCGGCGAAGGCGAGGACGACTTCGTCTTCCGCCTCACGCGCGAGGAGTTCATGCGCGTGTTCTTCGACGACCTGGCGCTGCCGCACCTCATCCGCACCCAGATCGCCGAGGTGCCCGAATGGAAGAGCCACCGGGCCGGCTTCACGAGCGATGGCTCGCCCAACAACCTGCACGTGGTGCGCTCGATGCGCGGCGCCCTCGCGCGGCGCATCGCGCTGGGCGGCGAGCCGCGCAAGGAGCTGCGCCGCCTGGAGACGCACCTGCTGCACCTGCGGCAGCATCCGCAGGCCGAGCAGCCCCTGATCCAGAAGGAAATCCTCGAGACCGAGGAGCGGATCGCCGAGCTGCGCCGCACCTCGCGCCACGTGCCCTACATCGATCCGATCGACCTGCGCTACCGCAACCGCGTGAAGACCCCCGTGCCCAGCGCCAAGGCCGTGATGTTCTGCCTCATGGACGTGTCGGGATCGATGGACGAGGCGCGCAAGGACATGGCCAAGCGCTTCTTCATGCTGCTGTACATGTTCCTCACGCGGCACTACGAAACCATCGACCTCGTGTTCCTGCGCCACCACACGCAGGCGCAGGAAGTCACCGAGGAAGAGTTCTTCCATGCCACCGAAACCGGCGGCACCGTGGTGTCGAGCGCGCTGGTGCTGATGGACGAGATCATCAAGGCGCGCTATCCAAGCGGCGAGTGGAACGTCTACGGCGCGCAGGCGAGCGACGGCGACAACTGGCACCAGGACAGCGGGCGCTGCCGCGAGCTGCTGGTCGACCACATCCTGCCGGTGGTGCGCTACTACGCCTATGTGCAGGTGGCCGAGACCGAGCAGAACCTGTGGCAGGAATACGCGCAGCTCGAAGGCATCGAGCCCAATTTTGCGATGCGCAAGGTCTCGGACGCGCGGGACATCTACCCCGTCTTCCGCGACCTCTTCAAGAAGGAGGGAGTGCCCGCATGACCTCCGACCACCCTCCCCTCGCGCGCGGCACCGAACGCCTGGAACGCCTGCCCAGTCCGTCGGACTGGACCTTCGATCTCATCGAGACCTACCACACCGAGATCGCGAAGACGGCCAGGAGCTTCGGCCTGGACGTGTATCCCAACCAGCTCGAGGTGATCACCGCCGAGCAGATGATGGATGCCTATGCCAGCGTCGGCATGCCCATGATCTATCGCCACTGGTCGTACGGCAAGCAGTTCATCGCCACCGAGAAGAACTATCGCCGCGGCCACATGGGGCTGGCCTACGAGATCGTCATCAACTCGGACCCCTGCATTGCCTACCTGATGGAAGAAAACACCATGGCCATGCAGGCCCTGGTGATCGCGCATGCGGCCTATGGCCACAACAGCTTCTTCAAGGGCAACTACCTGTTCCGAATGTGGACCGATGCGTCCTCGATCATCGACTACCT
This sequence comes from Variovorax sp. 05T418, assembly GCF_056396385.1. Taxonomy (NCBI): domain Bacteria; kingdom Pseudomonadati; phylum Pseudomonadota; class Betaproteobacteria; order Burkholderiales; family Comamonadaceae; genus Variovorax; species Variovorax sp. 05T418. The sequence goes on from NZ_JBFTLJ010000004.1 coordinate 256,992, forward strand.
CGTCTATGCGCGGCACTACATCGCCGAATGCGAGGAACGGCACGGCCTCGATGCGGTGGAGCAGCTGCTCGACTCCTGCCACGCGCTGATGAACTACGGCGTCGACCGCTACCGCCGCCCGCAGAAGCGCTCGCTGGCGCAGGAAGGCACGCAGCGTGCCGAACGCGAGCGCTACATGCAGCAGCAGGTCAACGACCTCTGGCGCACGCTGCCGCGCAAGAGCGAACACACCACCGAATCCGACTCGTCCCGCCGCTTCCCCTCGGAGCCGCAGGAGAACCTGCTCTATTTCATCGAGAAGAACGCTGCGCTGCTCGAGCCCTGGCAGCGCGAGGTGGTGCGCATCGTGCGCAAGATCGCGCAGTATTTCTATCCGCAGCGCCAGACCCAGGTCATGAACGAGGGCTGGGCCACGTTCTGGCACTACACCCTGCTGAACACCATGTACGACCGCGGCCAGCTCGCCGACGGCTTCATGATGGAATGGCTCAGCTCGCACACCGGCGTGATCTTCCAGCCGCCCGTCGGGCATCGCGCCTACAGCGGCATCAACCCCTATGCACTGGGTTTCTCGATGTTCACCGAGCTGCGGCGCATCTGCGAGAAGCCCACCGAGGAAGACCGCCGCTGGTTCCCCGACTTCGCGGGCACCGACTGGGTCAAGACGCTCGACTACGCGATGCGCAACTTCAAGGACGAGAGCTTCGTCGGCCAGTTCCTGAGTCCCAAGACCATGCGCGATTTCAGGCTGTTCGCGATCCGCGACCACCAGAGCGAACCCGAGCTGGAGGTGTCCGCCATCCACGACGACAGCGGCTACCACGCGCTGCGCGAATCGCTGTCACGCCAGTACGACATCGGCAGCAGGGAGCCCGACATCCAGGTGTGGAACGTCAACATGCGCGGCGACCGCGCGCTGACGCTGCGCCACACGCAGCGCAACAACCTGCCGCTGCACGACGATGCCGAAGAGGTGCTCAAGCACGTCGCGCGGCTCTGGGGCTTCGACGTGCACCTGGAGAGCGTCGATGCCCAGGGCCACATCACCCGCAGCTGGAAGGCCGCGGCCCCACGGCAAACCGACTGAGCGGCCGGCGCCGCAGCGGGCTCGTCAGGGCACCAGGGCCGCAATGGCCAGCAGGTAGCCCTTCACGCCAAGACCCACGATGATGCCGCGCGCCGCGGGCGAGATGTACGAGCGGTGGCGGAATTCCTCGCGCGCGTGCACGTTCGAGATGTGCAGTTCGATGAGCGGCACGCTCGCGCCCTTGATGGCGTCGTGCAGCGCGATCGAGGTGTGGGTGTAGGCGCCCGGGTTCATCACCACGCCGAGCATGTTGCCGGCGGCCACTTCGCGGCCGGCCTCGTGGATCCAGTCGATCAGCACGCCCTCGTGGTTCGACTGGCGGCATTCGATCTCCACGCCGTGCTTCGCGCCGGCCTCCTGGCACAGGCGCTCGACGTCGGCCAGCGTGTCGCGTCCGTATTGCTCGGGCTCGCGGGTGCCGAGCAGGTTGAGATTGGGGCCGTTGAGGACGAGTATTTTCTTCATGGTGAATGGCTTCCTGGGATGCCGCCATTATGGTTGCGCTAAGGTGGCGCGCATCATGAGCACAGACAGCATTCCAACCTGGCATCCCGTGGCCCGCTCGGCCGAACTGCGCCCCGGCGCCAACATCGTCGCGGGCTTTGCCGAAGGCCAGGAACTGGCCCTCTGGCGTGCGGCCAGCGGCGCCGCGCAGGCCTGGGAAAACCGCTGCCCGCACCGCAGCGTGCGCTTCACGCTGGGGCAGGTGGTGCAGGACCGCCTCGCCTGCGCGTACCACGGCTGGCAGTACGACGCCGGAAACGGCCAGTGCGCGAGCATTCCCGCCCATCCCGGCATGCCGGCGCCACGCAATGTGTGCGCGAAGGTGTTCCATGCGGCCGAGGCGGCCGGCATGCTGTGGGTGAGCCTCGCGGCCGAGGCGCCGCCTTCTCCGCCGCCGGGCGATGCCGTGCCGGCCGGCTGGTTCTTCTGCCGCACGCTCAGCGTGCGCGCCGGCGCGGCCCGCGTGCGCGATGCGCTCGCGGCGCGCGGGTTCGGGTCGGAGGCGCCGCCTGCTTTGCGCGGCGCGCTCGGCAAGGTCGATGCCGCCGCGCTGGTGCTCGATGCACAGCCGCAGCTCGCCTTCATTCACCTCTGGACGCCCGCCGCGCCCGGCAGCGGCGCCATGAAGAAGCTGCACGCCGCCGCGCGCGCCCTGCGCGGCGAAATCGAAGAACAACAGCAGCCGCAAGCCTGACCGGAAGAACCCCATGCCCTTCATCACCGATGACCCCAACATGCTCGACGACTGGCTGGTCGCAGGCCCTGCGGCCGCGCTCGCCGGCAGCTCCGAAGCGCGGCCCCGCGCAGTTCGCCTGCTCGGCGAAACGCTGCAGCTGTGGACCGATGACGCCGGCATGCCGCGATGCCGGCTCGGCACACGCGCGCTCTCGGTCCAGGAGCGCCACGGCCATCTTTGGGTCTGCCCGAGCGGCAGGCCCGCACGGCCGCTGTTCGACTTTCCCGAATACGGCGAAGCCGGGCGCCGCATCATCGACTGCGGCGCCATCGGCGTGGCGGTGTCGGGCTTGCGCGTGATCGAGAACTTCCTCGACATGGCGCACTTCCCCTTCGTGCATGCCGGCTTCCTGGGCCAGGTGCCGCACACCGAAGTGGCCAAGTACCAGGTGCAGGTCGATCCCGCCACGCACGAGATCTGGGCCACCGACTGCCGCTTCTGGCAGCCCCGCGCCTCGGCCGCCCACGGCAGCGGCAGCGAAGTGCTCTACAAGTACCGGGTGATGCAGCCGCTCTCGGCCATGCTCTACAAGTCGAGCTCGCGCGCCGGCGAGCTCGATGCCATCGGCCTGTTCCTGCAGCCGCTGGACGACGAGCACGTGATCGCCCATACGCTCTTGGCCTGCTACGACGACAGCTCCACCGATGCCGAGCTCATCGCGTTCCAGCAGACGATCTTCGGGCAGGACAAGCCGATCCTGGAGAACCACGCCTTCAAGCGCATGCCGCTCGAAGGCCGCGCCGAAACGCCGACCCGGGGCGACACCTCCTCCGTCACCTACCGGCGCTGGCTGCGCGAGCGCGGCATGCGCTTTGGCGTGAGGCAGGCGGCATGATCCGGCTCTACGACTACGCCCTGTCGGGCAACTGCTTCAAGGTGCGGCAGATGCTTGCCTGGCTCGGCATCGACTACCAGCGCGTGCCGGTCGACTTTCATCCGGGCCGCGAGCACCGGTCGGCCGCGTTCCTGGCAGAGGTCAATCCGCTGAGCCAGCTTCCGGTGATCGACGACGACGGCTTCTTGCTGCGCGACGCGCAGGCCATCCTCGTCTATCTCGCGAGCAAGCACGACGCCGAAGGCCGCTGGTACCCCGCCGATCCGCAGTTGCGCGGCCAGGCCGCGATGTGGTTTGCCATGGCCGACGAGCTCACCCGCACCGCCTCGGCCGCGCGGCTGCACGACGCCTTCGGCTACGAGAACATCGACATCGAGGCCTGCCGGCGCGGCGCGCATGCGGCCTTCCGCCTGCTGGACGACCATTTGGCCGAGCGCGCCAGCGAGGGCCGCCAGTGGCTGGCCGGCCCGCATGCGACCGTGGCCGACCTGGCCTGCTTTCCCTATGCCGCCCTCGCCGGCGAAGGTGGCATTTCGCTGGACGAATACCCCGCCCTGCGACACTGGATCTGGAACTTTCGCCACCTGCCCGGCTTCATCGGAATGTCGGGTATCTTTGCCGCCGGGGCGGCCTGAACGCCGGCCTCGCTATCCTTCCTCCCTTTGCCCTGAAGCGCCATGAAAACCAAAGCTGCCGTCGCCTGGAAATCCGGAGCCCCGCTCACCATCGAAACCGTCGACCTCGAAGGGCCGAAATTCGGCGAGGTGCTGGTCGAGATCAAGGCCACCGGCATCTGCCACACCGACTACTACACGCTCTCGGGTGCCGACCCCGAAGGCATCTTCCCGGCCATCCTCGGCCATGAGGGCGCGGGCATCGTGGTCGACGTGGGCCCCGGCGTCACCACGCTGAAGAAGGGCGACCACGTCATTCCGCTCTACACGCCCGAATGCCGCCAGTGCAAGTTCTGCCTGTCGCGCAAGACCAACCTGTGCCAGCTGATCCGCGGCACGCAGGGCAAGGGCCTGATGCCCGATGCCACCAGCCGCTTCAGCATGGGCGGCAAGCCCATCTTCCACTACATGGGCACGAGCACCTTCAGCAACTATACGGTCGCCCCCGAGATCTCGCTGGCCAAGATCCGCGAGGACGCGCCCTTCGACAAGGTCTGCTACATCGGCTGCGGCGTGACCACCGGCATCGGCGCGGTGATCTTCACGGCCAAGGTGGAAGCCGGCGCCAACGTGGTGGTGTTCGGCCTCGGCGGCATCGGCCTGAACGTGATCCAGGGCGCCAAGATGGTGGGCGCCGACAAGATCATCGGCGTCGACCTGAACCCCGAGCGCGAGGCGATGGCGCGCAAGTTCGGCATGACGCACTTCCTCAACCCGAAGGAGCACGAGAACATCGTCGATGCGATCGTGCAGCTGACCGACGGCGGCGCCGACTACAGCTTCGAGTGCATCGGCAACACCAAGGTGATGCGCCAGGCGCTCGAATGCACGCACAAGGGCTGGGGCCGCAGCATCATCATCGGCGTGGCCGAGGCCGGCGCGGAGATCAGCACGCGGCCGTTCCAGCTGGTCACGGGCCGCAAGTGGGAAGGCTCGGCCTTCGGCGGCGCGCGCGGGCGCACCGACGTGCCCAAGATCGTCGACTGGTACATGGAAGGCAAGATCAACATCGACGACCTGATCACCCACACCATGCCGCTGGAAGACATCAACAAGGGCTTCGAGCTGATGAAGCGCGGCGAATCGATCCGCGGCGTGGTGCTTTACTAGCCTTCGAGGAGAGCGCCCGCCATGAACCGCATGGAGCCCCTGCGCAAGATCGAAGCGGGCGTCCTCGAGATCGCCTACTACGAAACGGGGCCCTCGGACGGCGCGCCCGTGCTGCTGATGCACGGCTTTCCGTACGACATCCACACCTATGCGGAAGTCGCGCCGATGCTCGCCGGGCAAGGCTGCCGCGTGATCGTCCCGTACATGCGCGGCTACGGTGCCACGCGCTTCCTGCGCGATGCCACGCCGCGCTCGGGCGAACAGGCGGCCTTCGGCGCCGATTTGCTCGCGCTGCTCGACGCGCTGGAGATCGACCGCGCGGTGCTCGCCGGCTACGACTGGGGCGGCCGCGCCGCCTGCGTGGTGGCGGCGCTGTGGCCCGGGCGCTGCGCGGGCCTGGTCTCGCTCAACAGCTACAACATCCAGAACATCGCCAAGGCGATGGAGCCGGACACGCCCGAGAACGAGCACAGCCTCTGGTACCAGTACTACTTCCACAGCGAGCGCGGCCGCGCCGGCCTCGCGAAGGACCGCAGGGCACTCACGCGGCTGCTGTGGCGGCTCTGGTCGCCGACCTGGAAGTTCGACGACGCCACCTTCGAGCGCAGCGCCGCGGCCTTCGACCATCCTGATTTCGTCGAGGTGGTGATCCACTCGTACCGGCACCGCTTCGGCCTGGTGGCGGGCGACCCGGCCTATGCGGACATCGAACGCCGCCTGGCCGCGCAGCCCGCGATCACCGTGCCCACCATCACCTTCGACGGCATCGACGACGGCGTGCGGCCGCCCGCCGATGCCTCGGCCCACGCGCAGCGCTTCAGCGGCCCGCGTTCGCACCGCCTGGTGCCCGGCGCAGGCCACAACCTGCCGCAGGAGGCGCCGCGCATCTTTGCCGACGCCGTGCTCGAACTCGTGCCCGCCTTGCGGCACCACAACACCCTCTGATGACCGACTCCCTCAAGACCCTTTCCGAGCACCATGCCTTCGGCGGCGTGCAGAGCTTCCACGAGCATGCCTCGCACGAGATCGGCCTGCCGATGCGCTTTTCGGTCTACCTGCCGCCGCAGGCTGCGCAGGAGCGCGTGCCGGCCCTTCTTTACCTTGCGGGGCTGACCTGCAACGAGGAAACCTTTGCAGTGAAGGCCGGCGCGCAGCGCATGGCCGCCAGCCTGGGCCTGGCGCTGATCGCGCCCGACACCAGCCCGCGCGGCAGCATCGCCGAAAACCTGCCCGGTGCCACCGCCCACTGGGACTTCGGCGTTGGCGCAGGCTTCTACCTCGATGCCACCGAATCGCCCTGGTCCACCCACTGGCGCATGGAAAGCTGGATCGTGCACGAGTTGCTGCCGTTGGTGGGGAGGCACTTTGCCATCGACGACCAGCACCTGGGCATCTTCGGCCATTCGATGGGCGGCCACGGTGCGCTCACGCTGGCGCTGCGGCACCCGGGACGCTTCAAGTCGCTGTCGGCCTTTGCGCCCATCTGCGCGCCCACGCAATGCCCATGGGGCCAGAAGGCGTTCGGCGGCTACCTGGGCGAGCCCGGCGGCGACCGCGCGCAATGGCTCGCGCACGACGCCAGCGCGCTCATGAAGTCGCAGACCGCCGCGCCCTATCCGCAAGGCATATTGGTCGACCAGGGACTGGCTGACAAATTCCTGGCCGAGCAGCTCAACCCCGAAGCCTTCGAGGCCGCCTGCTTTGCCGCCGGCCAGCCGCTCACGCTGCGCCGCCATGCGGGCTACGACCACGGCTACTACTTCATCCAGACCTTCATGGCGGACCACATCGCGCACCACGCGCAGACGCTGCGCGGCTGATCGACCGCGGCCCACGGCCGGCTTATCATGGGGCGCATGTCCGCAGCACAGATTCCCGCCTTCCAGTTGCGGTCCCGCGACGGCGCCGCCGAAGAGAGCCTGGCACTGGCCGGCATCTGGCGCCGCGCCTGGATCGCGGCCAACCGGAATGCCGCCGTCATCGAGCCGATCACGCATTGGCTGCGGCGCGTGCAAACCGAATTCGTACCGCCCGCCGACGTGGTGCTGGCCGAGCGCGAAGGCCAGGTGCTCGCCTTCATGGTGCTGCTGGTGCGGCGCGAATACGTGGCGCAGCTGTTCGTCGAACCTCATCTTCGCAACCAGGGCCTCGGGCAGGCGCTGCTCGACGAAGCCAGCGTGCGCATGCCGCTCGGCTGGAAGCTTCACGTGGCCACCAGCAACACTGCGGCGCAGCGCTTCTACGAACGCTACGGCCTGGTGCGCGGCGCGGTCGACCGGCACCCGGCCAGCGGACGCGAACGGGTCGCCTACCATTGGTATCCGGCGAGCCCGCCGCGGCAGCCGCGTCGCACCGGCTGAGCGCCTTCTTTCCCTGCCCTTTCTCCATGCGCATCGATCACATCGCCCTCTGGACCACCGATCTCGAACGCTGCAAGCGCTTCTACGTCGACTACTTCGGCGCCACGGCCGGGGCGGGCTATGCCAATCCGGCCAAGGGCTTTGCCTCTTGCTTCCTGAGCCTGGGCGACGGTGCGCGCATCGAGGCCATGACCACCCGCACGCTCTCGCCGGTGCCCGCCGAACCCGGCGCCCAGCGCATGGGCTGGACGCACTTGGCCATCAGCGTGGGTTCGGAGGCTGCCGTCGATGAACTGACGCAGCGGCTCAAGTCGGACGGCTACCCGCTGCTCGACGGCCCGCGCCGCACCGGCGACGGCTACTACGAGAGCGTGGTGCTCGACCCCGACGGCAACCGCATCGAGATCACCGCATGAGCCGCACAAAGCCTGCCCGATGAGCGAATTCGTACAGAGCCTGCACGAAGTCTTCGAGCGCCTCGGCCGCATCGAAACGCGCCGCATGTTCGGCGGCCACGGCGTGTGGCACGAGGGCCGCATGATCGCGCTTGTTGCCAAGGACACGCTCTACCTCAAGTCCGATGCCGGCAGCGCCGAGCATTTCGACAAGCTGGACCTGCCGCCCTTCACCTATGTGCGCGAAGGCAAGGCCATGCCGATGTCATACCGGCTCGCGCCGGCCGATCTTTTCGAAGACCGCGAGGAAGCCGCGCTCTGGGGCCGCCGCGCCTACGAGGCAGCCCTGCGTTCGGGCCAGCCGCCGAAGAAGAAAACCGCCAGGAAAGCCCCGGTGAAGAAGAAAAAGAAAGCAGCCTCCTCGTGAGCGACAACCCTCCCGCATTGCCGCCCCTCCCCGAACGCGAGCAGATCGCGCTGCTCGAACCCTTCGAGGGCCTGGGCCTGAAAGACATCGTGGTCGTCTCCACGCTGCAGGACGCCGAACATGCCGCCGCCGAATTGCTGGCCGCCGGCGTGGCCGGCTTCGACACCGAATCCAAGCCCACCTTTGCGAAGAACGAGGTCTCGGGCGGCCCGCACGTGGTGCAGTTCGCCACGCGCGAAACGGCCTGGCTGTTCCAACTGCACCGCACCGAATGCAATCCGGTGGTCGCAACGCTGATTGCTTCCACCGAACTGCGCAAGGTCGGCTTCGGCCTTTCGACCGATCTCACGCTGATACGCAACCGCCTCAACATCGAGCCGAAGGCGGTGTTCGACATCGACAGCGAGTTCCGCCACCGCGGCTACCGCAAGTCGGTCGGCGTGAAGGCGGCCGTGGCGCTGGTCTTCAACCAGCGCTTCGTCAAGTCGCGCAAGGCGACCACCTCTAACTGGGCCAACAGGCAGCTGACCGAAGCGCAGATGCGCTACGCGGCCAACGACGCCTATGCATCGATCCGCGTGTTCGATGCGCTGTTCGGCAAGCCCTAGTCCCGCCCCGCCTCCAGGATCGCCTGCGCCAGGCGCTTCGGGTTCGAGAAGAACATCTCGTGGCTGCCGGGGCACTCCACCAGCCTGAACAACCCGAGCCGCTCCGACAGGCGCGGATGCCACGGCAAGCCGTGCGGCATGGCCGTGTCCTGCAGGCAGTTGAGGTACGACTTGCCGATCTGCAGCGCCGCCAGCGGCTCGCGCAGCCGGATCTTGTCGGTGAAGGTGCGGTAGGGATGCGGGTTCAGCCGCTCGTAGCTGGCCTGCGCGAGCGGCAGGTCTGCGTCGTTGATGAAGGCTTCGCGCCAGATCTCGAACGGCAGGCTCACCGCATTGCCATTGGCCGCGGCCACGGCGTCGAACATCGCGACGTAGTGCGGGGGCACCATGTCGTTGAGCGATTCGCCATCGAGCGGCACGAAGGCGTTGACGTAGACCAGGCGCCGCAGCCGCTGCGCGATGCGGTCCGCCACGCCCGAGATCACCATGCCGCCGTAGCTGTGGCCCACCAGGCGAACGTTCACCAGGTCGTGCTCCTCGATGAAGCGAACGGCCGAGTCGATCGCATCGACGAGGCTGGTGCGCGAGCGGTCGTCGCCGGGGCGGTTGCCCGCGAGCGTGGGGCAATGCACGTGGTGGCCGGGCTCGCGCAGGCCGGCGGCCACGGCCTCCATCTCGGCGCCGGTGTGCCAGGCGCCGTGGATCAGGACATAGGTGTCGGACATGGGTGTCTCCTTCTTTATCGTCGTCGTTGAATTGGGACGACTTTAGGAAACACGGGGCGGCGCGAATGGCCGCTCGCTGCCAGGCCCATGGCCGATTTGCGCCTGCGCTGCCTTGTTTTTGCCTCAGCGCTGGCGCCGCCAGGCACCCGGCGTCATGCCGAGATGCCGGCTGAATTGGCGAACGAAGTGGGACGCATCGGCGAGCCCGACGCGCAAGCCGATTTCCGCAATGCTCAGGCGATCGAAGCGCGCATCGCCAAGCATGCGCCGCGCCACCTGCATGCGAAAGCCGGTCAGCGCGGCGGCGAAGGTGGTCGACCCTTCGCACAGGCAGCGGTGCAGGCTGCGCTCCGAGATGCCCAGTCCGCGTGCCACGCCGGCAGCCGTCAGGCCCGGCTCGGCATGGCGTTCGCGCGTGGCGTCGAGCACGCGGCGGCGCAGCGCGGCACGGGCGCTTTCGCTGGGCGCGGCCGGCCCGCCCGCTTCGCATGCCGCGCCGGCGGCAAGTGCGAGCAACCCGCCAAGGTGATCGGTCAGCAAGGCCGCGGGCAGCGGCGGCTTCAAAGCGCCCTGCGGAGAAAGCTGCTGGGCAAAGCCGCTCAGCACACGGCCCCAGCCGGACTGCCCGTCGATGCGCCGCGCCACCTGGCCGCCGGCATCGGGGAGCCACGACTCGACCCACGCGGTCGGCAGTTCGAGCGACAGCGTATCGGCGGACTGGAGCAGGCGAAGTTCATAGCAGCGCCGCGAATCGACCAGCACCAGGTCGCCCGGCAGCATGCGCGCCGAGCGGCCGTCCTGCACGGCGACCCAGGGCGAATCGGTCTTGCACAGCAGGTAATAGTAGTTGCTGCGGCTCTGGGCAATGGCCCGGCGCCTGCGGTACACGTCCTGCGCGCTGCCGCGGACCCGGTTCACGCCGATGGCACCCAGCGGTGCGGATTCGAGCGTGGCGCCGAAGCTGCCGGCCAGGGCACTGGTCACGTCCATTTCGAGAAAGCCTTCGCACACCGCGTCGATCCAGTAGTCCAGCCGCTGCGCCGGGGGCACGGCGTCGGTGGACCAGGTGTGGACCGCGGGCGAGGCATTTGCGTTCATCGCGCCAACATACCCAAGCCGCGCGCGCTTGCCAAGCGGGTATAGACGCCCTCCCACGGCAGCGCCCCGGCGCCCCCGGCACAATGCCCGTCACATCCACCGCAGACGAAAGAAGGGCCATGAGCAACAACAAAAGCGATTTCGGATTGATCGGCCTGGCCGTGATGGGCCAGAACCTGGTGCTGAACGTGGAAAGCCGCGGCTTCCAGGTCAGCGTGTACAACCGCACCGAAGCCACCACCGAGGCCTTCGTGGCCGCCAACCCCGGCAAGAAGCTGGTCGGCGCGAAGACGCTGGAAGAGTTCGTGCAGAGCCTGGCACGGCCGCGCAAGATCCAGATCATGGTGAAGGCCGGCGCGCCGGTCGACCAGGTCATCGAGCAGCTGATCCCGCTGCTCGACAAGGACGACATCGTGATCGACGGCGGCAACAGCCTCTACACCGACACCGAGCGCCGCGACGCGTACCTTGCCACCAAGGGCCTGCGCTTCATCGGCGCCGGCGTCTCGGGCGGCGAGGAAGGCGCGCGCAAGGGTCCGTCGATCATGCCGGGCGGACCGCTTTCCACCTGGGAAGTGATGAAGCCGATCTTCGAGAGCATCGCGGCCAAGGTCGACGGCGAGCCCTGCGTGATCCACATCGGCCCCGGCGGCGCGGGCCACTACGTGAAGATGGTGCACAACGGCATCGAGTACGGCGACATGCAGCTGATCTGCGAGGCCTACAGCCTGTTCAAGGCGGCCGGCTTCAGCACCGACGAGATGGCCGCGGTCTTCAACGAATGGAACGAGGGCGAGCTGCAGAGTTACCTGATCCAGATCACCGCCAAGGCGCTCGAGCAGAAGGACCCGGAAACCGGCCAGCCGATCGTCGAACTCATTCTCGACAAGGCCGGCCAGAAGGGCACGGGGCAGTGGACGCTGGTCAACGCGGCCGAGAACGCGGTGGTCATCAGCACCATCAACGCCGCCGTGGAGGCGCGCGTGCTGTCGTCGCAGAAGACAGCGCGCGTGGCGGCCAGCAAGCTGCTGCAGGGGCCGAAGGCCGAACTCTCGCTCGGCAAGAAGGCGCTGGTGGCCAAGGTGCACGATGCGCTCTATGCCTCGAAGGTGGTCAGCTACACGCAGGGCTTCGACCTGATCCAGACCATGGGCGAGAAGAAGGCGTGGAAGCTCGACCTCGGCGGCATCGCGGCCATCTGGCGCGGCGGCTGCATCATCCGCGCGCGCTTCCTGAACCGCATCACCGACGCCTACCGCGCCGACCCGTCACTGGGCAACCTGATGCTCGACCCCTTCTTCAAGGACCTGCTCAACCGCACGCAGCAGAACTGGCGCGAGGTGGTGGCGCTGGCGGTGGGCAACGGCATTCCGGTGCCGGCGTTCAGCGCCTCGCTCGCCTACTACGACAGCTACCGCACCGAGCGGCTGCCCGCGAACCTGCTGCAGGCGCAGCGGGACTTCTTCGGGGCCCACACCTATGAGCGCGTGGACAAGCCGGCCGGCGAGTTCTTCCACACCAACTGGCCGGAAGTCATCGGCTGACCCCCTTGCAAATCAGACCGCCGGCAACCAGGCCTTCACTTGCCCGACCGGTGCCCCCAGCGGCTCGGTCGCGCAGCGCGGCGCCGAGGCTCGATTTGCTGCAGCCCGAAACACCCATCGCGACCAGCGACGGCCCGTTCATACATACCCTTCCTGGTGAAACCGCGGGGGTATTTCTCCGCGCATCGGCGGGACTTGAATCCGCCTTCCGTCGGGACAGGCGCCACCGCCGCGGCCCATCCTAGAACAGGCTGCCCTGCCCCGCTGCGCCAGGCGGCCGGAACGCGCCGAGGTCGAGCGCAATGCGCTCGCGGTTGAAGCCGATGCGGTTCGCCGCCTTCTCGAAGCGCTGGCGGATCAGGTCGGCCCACAACCCGGAGCCCTTCATGCGGGTGGCGAAGTCGGCGTCGTAGTCCTTGCCGCCGCGCATCTCGTGGATGCGCGCCATGATGCGGTCCGCGCGCTGCGGGTAGTGCAGCTCGAGCCATTGCTTGAAGAGCGGCGCCACCTCCCAGGGCAGCCGGATCACCGTGTAGAAGGCGTTGCGCGCACCGGCGCCCCAGGCGGCTTCGAGCACCTGTTCCATGTCTTCGTTGACGAAGGGAATCTGCGGCGCCACGCTCACACCCACCGGCACGCCCGCCTCGGCCAGGGTGCGTATGGTGCGCAGCCGCCGGTGCGGCGCGGCGGCGCGCGGCTCCAGCTTGCGGGCCAGCTCGCCGTCGAGCGTGGTCACGGTGATGTACACCGCGGCCAGGTGCTCGGCGGCCATGGGCGCGATCAGGTCGAGGTCGCGCTCCACCGCGCTCGACTTGGTAACCAGCGCAAACGGATGCCGCGTTTCCTTTAGCAGCTCGATCACCGAACGGGTGAGCCGCAGTTCGCGTTCGATGGGCTGGTAGCAATCGGTGGCGGTGCCGATCGCGATGTGGCTGGGCCGGTAGCTCCTGCGGCCGAGTTCGGCACGCAGCACCTCGACGATGTTGCGCTTGGCGATGAGTTTGGTCTCGAAGTCGAGCCCCGGCGAGAGGTTGAGGTAGCTGTGCGTGGGCCGCGCAAAGCAGTAGATGCAGCCGTGCTCGCAGCCGCGGTAGGGGTTGAGCGAACGGTCGAAGGAAATATCGGGCGAGTCGTTTTCGTTGAGCACCGACTTCACGTCCTCGAAGCGCACTTCGGTGGCGAGCGGCGGCAGGTCGTCGGCTTCGGCCGCGCCTTCTTCGAGCGTGCCCCAGCCGTCGTCGAAGGCATTGCGCTCGTCGCGCGAAAAGCGGTGCGCGAGGTGCGTGGCCGCGCCGCGGCCCTTGATGGCATGGATGGGAATCCGGGCGGCCGGCATGGCAGGTCCTTTCTCTCGAGTACTGTATGTTTACACAGTATTCCAAAGCTTTTCCGCAGGCAAGCTGATTTTTAGTTTCTCTCTTGACAGAAATTTCTAAAATCCTAGACTCCGAGGCATGGAACTCACCGACATCCAACGCAAGTTCGTTCTCCACTGGGGAGAAATGGGCTCCATGTGGGGCGTCAACCGCACGGTCTCGCAGATCCATGCGCTGCTGTTCGCACACGGCAAGCCCATGCATGCGGAAGAGCTCTCCGACACGCTGGGCGTGGCCCGCTCCAACGTGAGCAACAGCCTGAAGGAACTGCAGGCCTGGAACCTCGTGCGCGTGACGCACATCCTGGGCGACCGGCGCGACTATTTCGAAACCAGCGTCGACGTCTGGGAACTGTTCCGCACCGTGGTGCGCGAGCGCAAGGAGCGCGAGTTCGACCCGACCATCCGCGTGCTGCGCGAGATCGTCTCCAGCCCCGACTTCCAGAAGGAGCCCGCCGATGCGCAGGACCGCATCCGCTCCACCATGGACCTCATGAGCAAGCTCGCCACCTGGGCCGACGAGATGCTGCGGCTCTCGCCCGGCACGCTCGACAAGGTGCTGACGCTCGGGGCCAGCGTGCAGAAATTCGTTCGCGGCGATGCGGCGCCGGCGGCCACGCCCGCGGCTCCCAAGAAGGATGGCGACGACCCCGATGCCCACCATGCCAGCCTGCCGATGATCTGAGCCGCTCTTTTTTTGCCTCATCATTTCTGTTTTGACAGAAACAACGAAAACAAACTCATGCGCGCCATCGCCACCTACCCGCTGACCGTCTACTTCGATGCCACCTGCGTCCTGTGCACGGCAGAAATGAACGCAATGAAGGCGCGCGATGCCTCGGCCCGCCTGAACCTCGTCGACTGCTCACCCGCCGGCTTCGACGCGGGCCCCGCCCCGCGCGAGGCGCTGATGACCGCCATCCACGCCGTCGACGCCGCAGGGCAGCTGTTCGTGGGCGTTCCCGCCATCCGCGCCTGCCGCGATGCCGTCGGGCTGCCAAGCGGCAGCCTGCTGCTCGACCTGCCGCTCATCGCGCCGCTGGCCGACCGCGCCTATGCGGTGCTCGCGCGCAACCGCTACCGGCTGCCGCGCTGGCTGGTGGCCCTGCTCGCGGGCAAGGCCCCGCGCTCATCCCGCACCTGCGCCGGCGGCAATTGCCGGATCTGAAAAAAAAAGGAGCTCTCGTGACCAAGGTCTTCCAGCCCGATTTCCGTCCTGCCGCCGCGCGCACCGCGCCTCCGGCATCCGCGGCACCCGAGGCCTCCATCACCAAGGCCGACACGCAGGACTATTTCACCGAGGTGGCCGACGACTACCGCGCATGGAGTCCCAGCTACAACATGCACTTCGGCTTCTGGCGGCTCGGGCTGAATCCACTGCGGCGCGAAGGCATGCTGGTGGAAATGAACCGCGCCGTCGGCCGCGCGCTCAAGCTCGACCAGCCCCAGCCGGCGCACAAAAGCACGCAGCGCCGCTGCGTGGTCGACCTTGGCTGCGGCGCCGGCGCCACCGCGCGCACGCTGGTGGGCGACGACCCGTCGCTCTTTGCCGTCACGGTCACCAACGTGGCGGTGCAGAACCGCATCGCGCTGCGGCTCGATGCCGGCGCCGGCGTGGCCGACCGCGTGGCGCACATCGAGGCCGACTACACGCGCACCGGCCTGCCCACCGCACAGGCCGACGGCGCCTGGGCCGTGGAAAGCGCCTGCTACGCGAGCGGCACGGCCAAGGCCGATTTCGTGTGCGAGGCGGCCCGCCTGCTGAAGCCCGGCGCACGGCTCGCGGTGATCGACGGCTTCCTGCTGCGCGAGAAGCCCGGCCGCAGCGCCGGCTGGCTGCACCGCCTGTGGGCCGACAGCTGGGCCGTGCCCACGCTGGCGGTGCGGGACGATTTCGTCGCCGCGTTGCGCGACAACGGCTTCGACGACATCGAGGTGCGGTCGCTGCGCTGGCGCGTGGCGCCCAGTGCGCTGCACATCCCGGTGCTGGCCACGCGCTTCGCGCTGGCCGAACTCTGGAAGGCGCGCGGCCGGCTCAGCCCCTGGCGCCGCAAGCACATCGTGGCCAGCTACTGCGCGCTGGTGCTGGGCCTTTTCTGGCGCGATTTCGACTACTGCATGGTGACCGCCCGGCGCAGCGACTGAAAACCAACACATGACGAGGAGAAGAGATCGAGATGAGCACCGAACCCGATGACACCCAACGGCCTGGCCCGGCCGTGCCGGCGCCCGCCGCCGCGCCCGCGATGAGCGGCATCTCCATTCGCCACATGCCCTTCGCCTGGTTCTGGCCTGCGCTGGCCGGTGCCCTGGTGGCATTGCTGCTGCGCATCGCATTCAGCGGTGGACCGGGCCAGCGCTTCTCGGCGATGCTCGGCTCGTTCATCTACCTCGCGCCTGCCGTGTGCGGCGCGGTCACGGTCTACATGGCCGAGCGCATCGGACGGCGCAGCTGGGGCTACTACCTCTGGATGCCCTGGATCTCCACGGCCCTGTTCCTGGCCGGCACATTGGCCATCTTCATCGAAGGCCTCGTCTGTGCGGTCGTGATCATTCCGCTTTTCGCGTTCATGGGCAGCCTCGGCGGCCTCGCGATGGGCATCGTCTGCCGCATCACGAACTGGCCCCGGCCTGCGCTCTACAGCTTCGCCTTGCTGCCGCTGGTCTTCGGCGCCGTCGAGGCACAGTGGCCCAACCCCGAGCAGGTCTCGGGCACCTCGCGCACCCTCTTCATTGCCGCGCCCGCCGAACGCGTGTGGCATGAACTCAACAATGCGCAGGGCATCCGCCCGAGCGAAGTCGGCGATGCCTGGGCCTACCGCATCGGCGTGCCGATGCCGGTGGCGGGCGTGACCCAAGACACGCCCGAAGGCCGCGTGCGCAAGGTGCAGTGGCAAAAGGATGTGCACTTCGACGAAATCATCACCGAGTGGCAGCCGCTGCAGCGCGTGAAGTGGCGCTACCGCTTCTCGCCCGATTCCTTTCCCGCCGGCGCGCTGGACGACCACGTGGTGATCGGCGGCCACTATTTCGACCTGCGCGACTCGGCCTACACGCTGACGCCGCGCGAGGGCGGCACGGAGCTTCGCATCGATGTGTCCTGGCGCGTGAGCACGCGCTTCAACTGGTACGCCGACCGCGTGGCGCAGTTCCTCCTGGGCGACTTCTCCGAGCACATCCTGCGCTTCTACAAGGCGCGCAGCGAAGCGGCCGAAGCGGCCGCCGCCTGAACGGGCCACAATGACCGGACCATGCCGCGCCGCCCCGAAAACCTCTATCCGCAATACCACGCCCACGTCTACTTCGACCCCGCCACGGTGGCCGAGGCCCGGCAGCTGTGCGAACAGGCGGGCCGCGAACTGATGGTGGTGGTCGGCCGCGTGCACGAACGCCTGGTGGGGCCCCACACGCGCTGGAGCTGCCAGCTGGCGTTCGATGCGGCGGAGTTCGACCAGGTGATCGAATGGCTCGAGGCGCACCGCAACGGCCTCGACATCTTCGTGCACGGCGTCACGGGCGACGACTTTGCCGACCACACGGCGCATGCGATGTGGCTCGGCGAAGAGAACCCGCTCGACCTGCGGATGTTCCGGCGCTAGCTAGCCCGCCTGTTCTTCTTCGCTCGCGGGTTGCGGCGTGTGGTGCTCCGCCGCGCTGCCGTGCACCTTGAAGAATTTCGCGCCCTCCACCTTCTGGCCGATCGCGCGTTCGTAGGCCGCGCGCACGTGCTCGGGCTGCCCGGCCTGGCCGAAGAAGTCCTTCAGGTAGGGCCCCAGCAGCGGATGGGCGGCAAGCTCCGCGCGCGGCAGGCCATGGAGCATCTCGTCGCGGCAGGCCGAAGGCAATGGCACGTTGCGGTTCATCGTGGTGTCGCGGATCAGGCCCTTGGGCTCGTGCGCCGGATCGGCCTGCATCGCCTCCAGTTCCTCGAAGAAGCGGCGGCGCATCATCACGATGCCCTTGTCGCTCTGGCCGAGCTTTTCGCGGGTGCGATCGGTGACCGTGCCCTGCCCCACCCAGACCACGAAGTCCTGGTTGGCCACGTGGCTCGTGATCCAGCGGCCGGTGGCCGGATCCTTGATCGGGCCGTACCACGACGGAATGCGCTCCTGCACGTAGGGCTCCTGCTCGGTCGGCACGCGGCTCAGCACCCACAGCACGCTCAGGGTGTTGTGGTCGTCGATGGGCACGCGCCATTCGAAGTGGTGGCCAAGGAAGAAGCCGTTGGGCCACAGCGTGACGCGGCCGGTGGTCCACATCACGTTGTCCTCGCTCTCGCCGCCGCGCAACCGCCGGTAGACGAAGCCGTGCTCGAACTCATCGAACGCGAGCTTCAGGTGGGTTGGCACATAGGGGCCTTCGTCGCCCTGCAGGCGCGTGGTCCAGTTGTTGTGCGTCCACTCGAAATGCACGGGGTCGATGGAATTTTCCTGGCACTGGAACCAGTTGCAGGGGATCTCTGCGAACACGGCCTGCGCGAAACCGTTCCTGAAGTTGAACAGCTCCCAGTCGGGCAGCAGCGGTGCGGGCTGCGGCCCCATGTAGGCCCAGAGCAGCCCGGCCTTTTCCTGCACCGGGTAGGCCTTGATCTTCGTGTTCCTGCGCATGCGCGCGTCCGGGTCCAGCGTTTCCTCGAAGGGCTGGTGCACGCACTGGCCGCTCTGGTCGTACTGCCAGCCGTGGTAGCTGCAGCGCAAGCCGCATTGCTCGACAAAGCCGTAGGACATGTCGGCATTGCGATGCGGGCAGCGGCGGTCCACGAGCCCGTAGTTGCCGCCCAGGTCCTTGTAGAGCACCAGGTCCTCGCCCAGGATGCGCAGCGGCTTGACGGCCTTGTCGTCGAACTCGCTGGCTCCGGCAACCGGATGCCAGTAGCGGCGCAGGTAGTCGCCCATCGGCTTGCCCGGCCCGACCTCGGTCAGCAGGCGGTTCTTCTCTTCGCTCAGCATGTGCTTGTCTCCTTGTTCCAGCTCATTCGGCGCGAATGCCGAATTCCTTCACCAGCTTGCCGAAGCGCTGGTCGTCGTCCGCGATCTGCTGCGCCAGCACCGAGGGCGCGCCGCCGATCGGCTCGATGCCGAGCGCAGCCATGCGGGCCTGCACGTCGGGCATCTTCAGCACTTCGTTGAAGTGGCGGTTCAGGGCCTGCACCAGCTCCACCGGCATGCCCTTGGGGCCCAGCAGGCCCATCCATGCGCTGACATCCACGTCCTTGTAGCCAAGCTCGATCAGCGTGGGCACGGCGGGCATCAGCTTGGTGCGCTGGCGCTCGGCCACCGCCAGCGCAACGAGCTTGCCGCTGGCGATGTGGCCCGCCACCGCGCCGGGGGTGATCCAGCCCACGCCCACGTGTCCGCCGAGCGCGTCGTTCACCACCGGCGCCACGCCGCGATAGGGCGCGTGGGCAATCTGCGTTCCGGCGTCCTTGTTGAAGAGCTCGCCCGCGATGTGCATCGGCGAGCCCGCGCCCGGCGTGCCGTAGCTCAGCGCCTTGCCGGCCCGGGCATCGGCCACCAGCTGCGCCACGTTCTTGATGCCGGTGGACGGCGCGGTCACCAGCAGCAGCGGGATGTTGCCGGTCTTCACGATGGGCGTGAAATCCTTGACCACGTCGTGCGCCACGCCGGGGCCAGCCTTCAGCACATGCTGCGCGATCGGAAAGGTGCTGGGGGTGAACAGCAGCGTGTAGCCGTCCGGTGCGGCCTTGGCGACCCAGGCGTTGCCGATCATGCCGCTGGCACCGGGCCGGTTGTCCACGAGCACCGGCTGCCCGATGCGCAGCGAGAGTTTCTCGGCATAGATGCGCGCGACCGCATCGGTGTCGCCGCCCGCGGGATAGGAAACGACGATGGTGATCGGCCTGGCCGGCCAGGCCTGCGCCATGGCGCCGCCGGCGGCCAGCAGGGCAAGGCTCGATGCGGCGATGGCGGCGGCGGCACGGGCCGCTTCGCGACGGGTGAACTTCATGCTCTGTTTTCCTTTTCAGTGGGACGACGGGTGGGGTCGACGCACTGTAGGAACACGCTGCCGAAGCCAGAAGATATAGTTTCACCAGGTGAACCTTTTTCTGGAGTTCCGCATGTCCGACACCACCGGCGCCCGAAGCGTGAAATCGATCGATGCGCTGCGCCGCGGACTCGACGTGATGCTGGCCATCCAGCGCTCGTCGGCCGCCACGCTGTCGGAACTGCATCGCCAGACCGGCCTCTCGAAGGCCACGCTGCTGCGCATCCTGAAGACACTGCAGCAGGCCGGATGGGCCGAGCGCAGCGAACTCGACAAGCGCTATGTGCCGGCCTCGGCCGCCGGCGAATCGGGGCCCGCGGTGCAATGGCGCGCAAGCCTGTCGGCGCTGGCGGCGCAGTCGCGCGCCACGCTGCAGCGCCTGGTGCCGTGGCCCATCGACCTGGGGGTGCGCGACGGCACGGCCATGCTGATCCTGGACACGGACCGGCCGCGCAATGGCCTGGCGGTGAACTACCGGGCCCTGGGTTTCAGGCCGCCGATGCTGCTGTCGTCGCTCGGGCGCTGCTACCTGTCGTTCTGCCCCGAAGACGAGCGGCGCGAGATTCTCGCGGCGCTGGCCCGCTCGCCCAGCGACACCGACCGCGCCGCGCGCCGCCCCGAGAACATCCGGCGCATGATGGCCCATGCGCGCGACCAGGGCTACGTGGTGCGCGACCCCGCGTCGACGAGCATGGACTCGCCCGACCGCTTCGGCGCGCTCTCGGTGCCGGTGCGCCTGGACACGCTCGTGGTGGGCTGCCTGAGCTGCGCGTGGCTGCCGGCCGTGAAGACCGAGCGCGAGATCGTCTCGGCGCACCTGGCCGACCTGCAGCAGGCGGCGCAGAGCATCGAGCGCAAGCTGCGGCAGGCGGGCTTCGGGCCGCCGCCGGCTTGAAGAAGAACCCGCTCGGAAAACCTGCCTAGAACTCGGCGTCGAGCTCGTCGATTTCCTCGGGCTCTTCCTTCGCGGCGGCCACCCACTCCTGCATGGCGGGCAGGTCCATCACACGCTTGCAGTAGGCGGCGCAAACGCTGTCGAGCGGCACGTCGTAGCTCAGGAAGCGCGTGACCACCGGCGCATACATGGCGTCGGCCATGCCGGGCTGCTTGCCGAAGAGAAAGGGGCCGCCGTAGGTCTTGAGGCATTCGCGCCAGATGGCGACGATGCGGTCGATGTCGGCCTGCGCGCGCGACCAGATCTTGAAGCCGCGGAAGCGGGCCTTGATGTTCATCGGCAAGGCGCCGCGCATCGAGGCAAAGCCCGAATGCATCTCGCCGCAGATGGCGCGGCAATGCGCGCGGGCCGCCGCATCGGCCGGCAGCAGCCCGGCCTTGGGCTTGATCTCGTTCAGGTATTCGCCGATGGCCAGCGTGTCCCACACCTTGACGCCGCCATGCTGCAGCGAGGGCACCAGCATCGACTACGAGAGCAGCAGCATCTCGGCCTTCATGGCCGGGTCGTCGGGCGGGATGATCTTCTCGCTGAAGTCGAGCCCGGCCAGCCTGCACATCAGCCAGCCGCGCAGCGCCCAGGCGCCGTAGTTCTTGCTGCTGATCGTGAGAACGGGTTTGGCCATCGTGGATCTCCTTGGCGGACTGCCTGCTGCCGGTTGGCATCCACGGGGCGTGCAAGGCCTGTGCCACCGCTTGGCCCGCAACTTGCCTGTACTACTTTCATGTTGTACCGGGCCTACCAGAACCAAGCCGACCTGCTTTCGCCCTCCCGGCTCGCAGCCCAGTACCTCGGCCAGGCTCTCTGGAAGGACGGCACCGACCGCACCATGATGCGGCGCATGGCCGCGCAGTTCGAGGTGTTTTCGCGCATGCGGCTGACCCATTCGCGCCCCGACTACGGCATTGCCAGCGTGCCGGTCGATGGCGTGGAAACCCCGGTGCACGAGGAGAAAACGCTGGTCTCGCCCTTCGGCACGCTGCTGCATTTCCGCAAGGACACGCAGGCCGTGCACCCGCCCGTGCTGCTGGTCGCACCACTGTCGGGCCATTTCGCGACGCTGCTGCGCGAAACCGTGCGCACCCTGCTGCGCGACCACGACGTGTACCTGACCGACTGGCACAACGCGCGCGACGTGCCGCTGTGGCATGGCGGCTTCAGCCTGGACGACTACACGCTGCAGCTCATCCGGTTTCTCGAAGCCGTCGGTCCCGGCGTGCACATGGTCGCGGTCTGCCAGCCCTGCGTGTCCGCGCTGGCGGCCACGGCGCTGATGGCCGAGGACGACAACCCCGCCACGCCGCGCAGCCTCACGCTCATGGCCGGCCCGGTCGATTGCCGCATCAACCCCACGGGGGTGAACGAGCTCGCCAACAGCAAGCCGATCGAGTGGTTCCGCCGCAACCTCATCAGCCATGTGCCATGGCCGCATGCCGGCATGATGCGGCGCGTGTACCCGGGCTTCCTGCAGCTCTCGGCCTTCCTGAGCATGAACCCCGAGCGCCACAAGAAGCAGTTCCAGGACATGGTCCGCCACCTGGTCGAGGGCGACACCGAGAAGGCCCGCACCATCGGCACCTTCTACGACGAGTACCTGGCGGTGAACGACCTGCCGGCCGAGTTCTACCTGGAGACCGTGGAGCGCGTGTTCCAGACCTACGACCTGCCGCGCGGCGTGCTCACCGTGGGCGGCCGCACGGTGAACCCGGCGGCCATCCGCCGCACCGCGCTGCTCACGGTGGAAGGCGAGCGCGACGACATCTGCTCGGTCGGCCAGACGGTGGCGGCGCAAGACCTCTGCACCGGCATCCGGCCCTACCTCAAGGTGCATCACCTGCAGGCCGGCGTGGGTCACTACGGCGTTTTCAGCGGCAGCAAATGGAACGCGCAGATCTACCCGCGCGTGCGCGAAACCATCCACGCCGCGGCCGAGCTGCACTGAGCCTTCGGCCGGACGCCCGGCTTCAGCGCCGGCTGCGCCGCTCCTTCGAGGCCACGCGCCGCACCGCCGCTTCGCCGGCCTGCGGCAGCCGCTCGCGCAGGAACGCGATCAGTTCCTGCGCCGCCACGTTGCGCATCGGCCCCGGCAGGTAGGCCAGCACCACGCGGCGCTCGACGCGCGGCTTCAAGAGCGGCAGCACCACCAGTTCGGGGTCGCGCAGCAGCGCGGTGTAGAGCCGCGGCATCAGCCCCAGCGCCTGGCCGCTGCGCACCAGTGCGTAGAGCGTTTCGGAATAGCTCACGCGGTAGGGCTCGGGGCCTTGCTCGAATTGCGCGCGCGCCGGGTTGCCGAGCGCCGGCATGCTGCCGCTCTCGAACAGCACCAGCCGTTCCTTGCCGATGGCCTCCCAGCTCGCGTCTCCGGCCGCCGCCAGCGCATGGTCGCGGCGCACCACCAGCACCAGCGGATCGCGGAACAGGTCGACGCAGGCCAGCCCGCCCGGCGGCTCGGTGATGGCGGCCACCGCCATGTCGAGCTGGCCGCTGCGCAATTCGGACAGCAAGGTGGTCGAAGGCGCATCGCGCCAGGCGATCTCGAGCTCGCGCTCGCCGGCCTGGAGGAACTCGCTGGCCGCGGCCATCACGCGCGCGCTGGCCGACGGGATCACGCCCACGCGCACGAAAGCCCGGCCACGCTGCACGGTGCTCTCGATGTCGCGCAGCGCCACCTCGAAGGTGTTGACCAGGAAATCGGTGCGCGCCAGCACCTCGGCGCCCACCGGCGTGAGCTCGAGGCGGTGGGTGGAACGGGTCAGCAGCTCGGCGCCGAGCAGTTTTTCCATCTGCTTGATCGCGTTGCTGAGCGCCGGCTGGGTGATGGCCAGCCGGCGCGCCGCGCGGCCGAAGTGCCCTTCTTCCACCAGCACAGAGAAGAACTGGAGCTGGCGCAGCGTGAGCGCCCGGAGCGGCAGGGAGGCCATGGCGTTCCTGTTATCGATTCAATGAATCGAATTATAGAAATTCAAAATTTTGTTTATGAGGCGCCCTTGCCTAGACTGGCCGGCATGACCCGCCCCGCCCCGCCGCCCCTCACGCTGGAATCCATGCTGCATGCGATTCCCAAGGTGGAGCTGCACTGCCACCTGTTCGGCACGGTGCGCCACGAAACCTTCAGGCAGCTCAACCATCGCGCCGGCTCGCCGCTCGCGTCGGAGGAGATCGAAGGCTTCTACACGCGCGGCGAAAAACCGGTGGGCGTGCTGCGCGTGCTGCGCGCGCTCGATGCGCAGCTGGTGCGCAGCCCCGGCGACCTCTACCAGCTGACGCGCGAATACCTCGAGGACGCGGCGGCGCACAACGTGCGCTATGCCGAGTTCTTCTGGAACCCGACTGGCACCGTGCACGCCTCCGGCATCGCCTACCCGATGGCGCAGGGCGCGATCGTCCGCGCGATCCATGACGCGCAGCAGGAGTTCGGCATCACCGGCCGGCTCATTGCCGCCATCGACCGCGAGGCCAGCCCGGAAGCCGCCGTCGAGATGGTGGAATGGGTCAAGGCCCACCGCTGCGACGAGGTGATCGGCATCGGCATCGACTACCGCGAAGTCGACCGGCCGCCCGAACTCTTCGCGCGCGCCTATGCCGAGGCGCGGCGCGCGGGGCTCAAGGCCACCGCGCATGCGGGCGAGTTCGGCATGCCATGGACCAACGTGCGCACCGCGCTCGAGGTGCTGCAGGTGGACCGCATCGACCACGGCTACACGGTGGTCGACCAGCCCGATTTCGCGCGCCGGTGCGCCGAGCGCGGCGTGATCTTCACCGTGGTGCCCACCAACTCCTACTACCTGCGCACCTTGCCCCCGGAGCGCTGGGCGCTCGACCATCCCATTCGCCGCATGCCCGGCCTGGGCCTGCGCATCCACCCCAACACCGACGACCCGACGCTGCACAAGGTCACGCCCACCGAGGCCTGGGTGATGATGGCGCGCGACTTCGGCTTCGGGCTGGACGAGCTGCGCGGCTTCATGCACAACGGGCTCGACGGCGCATGGATCGACGATACGCAACGCCGCGCCTGGCGCACGCAATGGAGCCGCGAGTTCGACACGCTGCGCGCCGGCCTGGCGCCAGCGCCGCAGCATCCCGCCCACCCGCAATGAACCACGCCATGAACAACCACCGCCGCCTTCTTCTTGCCGCCACCCTCTGCTCGATGCTGCCGATGGCGGCACTCGCGCAGGGCGCCTGGCCCACGGCCAAGCCGATCACGCTGATCGTTCCCTACACCGCGGGCGGCAGCGTGGACGTCAACGCGCGCCTCGTCGCCACGCGGCTGGGCGAGCGGCTGAAGCAGTCGGTGGTGATCGAGAACGTGAGCGGCGCAGGCGGCGCCATCGGCGTGGCCAAGGGCGTGAACGCGGCGCCCGACGGCTACACGCTGGTGGTGGGGCCCGACAGCGCGATTGCCATCGGGCGGCTGGTCAACCCCTCGGCCTTCAAGTTCGATCCGCTCAAGGACCTGGCGCCGGTCGGCATGCTCAACATTGCGCCCATGGTGCTGGTGGCACGGCCCGGCCTGGAGGCCAACACCTATGCCGACTTCGTCAAGCTCGCCAAGGCCAAGCCCGGCGCCTACAACTACGCCACCTCGGGCGTGGGCACGGTGCTGCAGCTGGCGATGGAACTGCTCAAGCAGCGCAGCGGCATCTTCGTGACCCACGTGCCCTACCGCGGCGGTGCCCAGATTGCCACCGACGTGATCGGCAACCAGGTCGACCTGGCGATGCTGGTCAGCACCAGCGCCATTCCGCATGTGGGCGGCGGCCGCCTGAAGGCGCTCGGCATCACCGGCAGCCAGCGCCTTGCCGCGCTGCCCAATGTGCCCACCTTCAACGAGATGCCCGGCCTCAAGGGCTACGACATGGTGAGCTGGACCGGCATCTTCGCCCCCGCCCGCACGCCGCCGGCGGTCGTGGCCCGCCTCAACCAGGAATTGAGCGCGGTGCTCGCCGAGGAGCAGGTGCGGGCCAAGCTCAACGAGCAGGGCGCCCTGCCCGGCAGCGGCACGCCCGAGCAGTTCGGCCAGTTCGTTCAGGCCGAATACGCCCGCAACCAGAAGATCGTGCAGTCGGCCAATATCAAGGAATAAGCCCGCCGCCCGGAGCTGGGCGCGGCCGGCTACTGCTCTTCGGGCCAGTCGCGGATGTAGGCCTTGAGCATCTTGTTCTCGAAGTTCTGGCTGTCCACCACCGCCTTGGCCACGTCGTAGAAGCTGATCACGCCCATCAGCATGCGCTTGTCCATCACGGGCATGTAGCGCGCGTGGCGCTCCAGCATGATGCGGCGGATTTCGTCGAGGTCGGTTTCGAGCGTGCAGGTCACGGGCGCGTCGTCCATGGCCTTGCGCACCAGCGTGCCGCCCACCTGGCCGCCGTTGTCGACAATGGCCAGGATCACTTCCCTGAAGGTGAGCATGCCGACCAGGTCGCCGTGTTCCATGACCACCAGGGAGCCAATGTCCTTTTCCGCCATGGTCTTGACGGCTTCGGCCAGCAGGTCGTCGGGCGTGATGGTGAAGAGCGTGTTGCCCTTGACGCGAAGGATGTCGCTGACTTTCATCGTGTGCTCCTCTCGGAAATCGTTCTCGGCGGCGGTGCCGATTTGAATATAGCCCACAATCGGCGCCGACTCCCACGCCCATGTTGCGCGCGCATGATTAGCAGACGTAACGGGGCATTGCGAACGAACCCAGAAAGGCTCCCATGCCCGGCTACTCCGACCCCGGCTTCGACACCCTGGCGCTGCACGCCGGCGCCGCGCCCGACCCCGCCACCGGCGCGCGGGCGGTGCCGATCCACCTCACCACCTCCTTCGTCTTCGAGTCGAGCGACCATGCGGCGGCGCTCTTCAACCTGGAGCGCGCGGGCCACGTCTACTCGCGCATCAGCAATCCGACCAATGCGGTGCTCGAACAGCGCGTCTCGGCGCTCGAAGGCGGCATTGGCGCCATTGCCACCGCCAGCGGCCAGGCGGCGCTGCACCTGTCGATCGCCACGCTCATGGGCGCCGGCTCCCACATCGTGGCGAGCACCGCGCTCTACGGCGGCTCGCAGAACCTGCTGCACTACACGATGCGGCGCTTCGGCATCGAAACCACCTTCGTGAAGCCCGGCGACCTGGACGGCTGGCGCGCCGCGATCCGGCCCGAAACCAAGCTCCTGTTCGGCGAAACCGTGGGCAACCCGGGCCTGGACGTGCTCGACATTCCGGCCGTGAGCGACATCGCCCACGCAGCCGGCGTGCCGCTGCTGGTCGACTCCACGCTCACCTCGCCCTATCTCATCAAGCCCTTCGACTGGGGTGCCGACCTGGTCTACCACTCGGCCACCAAGTTCCTCTCGGGCCATGGCACGGTGATTGGCGGGGTGGTGGTCGACGGCGGCAGCTTCGACTGGGAAAAATCAGGCAAATTCGCCGAGCTCACGCAGGCCTATGACGGCTTTCACAACATGGTCTTCAGCGAGGAAAGCACGGTCGGCGCGTTCCTGCTGCGCGCCCGGCGCGAAGGGCTGCGCGACTTCGGCGCGTCGATGAGTCCGCACACGGCCTGGCTGATCCTGCAGGGCATCGAGACGCTGCCGCTGCGCATGGAGCGCCACATCGACAACACGCAGAAGGTGGTCGAGTTCCTCGCGAGCCACCCTTTCGTGTCGCGCGTGGGCCATCCGCTGATCGAATCGCATCCGAGCCATGCGTTGGCGCAAAAGCTGTTGCGCCACGGCGCACGCGGCGCCGGCGCGGTGTTCAGCTTCGACATCAAGGGCAGCCGCGCGCAGGGCAAGGCGTTCATCGAGGCACTGAAGCTCTTCAGCCATCTGGCGAACGTGGGCGATTGCCGCAGCCTGGTGATCCATCCGGCGAGCACCACGCACTTCCGAATGACCGACGAGGCGCTGGCGGGGGCCGGAATTTCCCAAGGGACGATCCGGCTTTCGATCGGGCTCGAGGACCCGGCCGATCTGATCGACGACCTGAAGCGTGCGCTCAAGGCTGCGGAAAAGGCGGGGGTCTCGGCATGAGGGCTTGCTTTTCCTTGCGTCGCGTTGTGTTCGGCGTGTCGTGTTCAGGGCGCGCTCCCGCCGACGGGGTACCTTGCTCCGCGAATGTCCCCCGGCCTGCGGCCTCCTCCTTTATTTCGCTGCGCAAGGCACCCCATCGACGGGAGCGTTGGACAGAGCAGTCGTTGATCAGCGATACACAACGAGCGTGCCCAGGTGCACAGGGCATCGGGTGCTCCCCGCAGCGAAATAAAGGAGGAGCCGAAGGCGGGGGACATTCGCGGAGGGGAGTACCCGGTGGCCTGTGCACGCGCCCCGAACAACAGCACCTAAAACAAAACATCCGGTGGAGCAACTGACATGAACTACACCGTCAACAGCCACGCCACCTACTGCTACACCGGCGGCAAGGCTTTCGATGCGAACAAGCCGACCGTGGTGTTCATCCACGGCGTGCTCAACGACCACAGCGTGTGGATCCTGCAAAGCCGCTGGTTCGCCAACCACGGCTGGAACGTGCTGGCCGTCGACCTGCCCGGCCACTGCAAGAGCGAAGGCCCGCCGCCCGCCAGCGTGGAAGACGCGGCGCAGTTCGTGCTCGCGCTGCTCGACGCGGCCGGCGTGCAGAAGGCCGCGCTCGTGGGCCACAGCTTCGGCTCGCTGATCGCGCTCGAGGCCGCCTCGCGCGCGCCCGAACGGGTGACCCATCTGGCAATGGTGGGCACGGCCTATCCGATGGCCGTGTCGCCCGCGCTGCTCGACGGCGCGCTCAACGATCCGCAGCGCGCCATCGCGATGGTCAACACCTTCTCGCATTCGCTGCTCGCGCCGCCGCCCTCCTCGCTCGGCCCCGGCACCTGGCTCTACGGCAGCTCGCGCGCACTGATGCGGCGCGTGCTCGCGAGCAACCGCGACGCCAACGTGTTCCACATCGGCTTCAAGGCCTGCAACGACTACGCGAACGGCGAAAAGGCGATCGAAGGGGTGCAGTGCCCCGTGCTGTTCCTGCTCGGCGACGCCGACCAGATGACGCCGCCGCGCGCCACCAAGGCGCTGGTGGGCAAGGCCCGCAACGCCAAGGTGGTGACCGTGCATGCCGGCCACGCACTGATGAGCGAGGCCCCCGACGAAGTGCTGTTTGCGCTGCGCGACTTCGTCGGCGCGCCCGCCTGAAGCGCCGCTTCTATTCCGCCGCGATGCCCGCGCGGTGCGCCAGTGCGCGATAGCGGGAGATCTCGCCCTCCATCTGGCTGCGGAACGCCGCCGCGCCAATGACGACGGGCTCCATGCCCTGCGCGCGCAGCTGCGCCTGCAGGGCCGCGCTGCCCATCGTGGCCGTGACGGCGCGCGCCAGCTTGTCGAGCACCGGTGGCGGCGTGCGCGCCGGCGCGGCAAAGCCGTACCAGGCGTCGAAGGTGGCATCGGGCAGGCCCTGCTCGGCCAGCGTGCGCACCTCCGGCAGCATGCTCGAGCGCGCCGCGCCCACGATGCCCAGGGCGCGCAGCTTGCCCGAGCGCACATGCGGCGCCACGGCCGCCACGGTGTCGATGCCAACCTCGATCTCGCCGCCGATCACCGCCATCGAACCCTGGCTGCTGCCCTTGTACGGGATGTCCTGCAGCTGGATGCCCGCGGCCAGCGCAAGCAGCTCGCCCGCGAGGTGCGGGCCCGAGCCGGCGCCGAAGGTGGCGTAGCGGATGCTCTTCGGCTTGGCCTTGGCGGCGGCGATGAGCTCGGGCAGCGAGCGCCAGGGCGTGCCGGCCCCCACCACCAGCACCAGCGGCGTGCGTGCAACGATGGCAATGGGCGCGAGGTCGCGCACCGGGTCGTAGGGCAGCCTGGCGCGCAGCGCGGGGTTCACGCTGTAGCTGGTGGAACCCGAGAGCAGCAGCGTGTAGCCGTCGGGCGCGGCCTTGGCGACGGCGTCGGTGCCGATGATGGTGGCGGCGCCGGGCTTGTTGTCGATGACCACGGGCTGGCCGAGCCGCTCCGACAGGCCCTGCCCCATCGCGCGCGCGACGATGTCGGTGCCGCCGCCCGGGGGAAAGGGCACGACCAGCTTCACGGGCCTGTCGGGCCATTTTTCCTGCGCGGGCGCATGGAAGGCGACGAGCGCCAAGGCGCAGGCCAGCAGGCCACGGAGCCGATGGAAGAGAGCAGTTTTCATTGGGGTTCGTCCAGGAAGAGAAATCAGGCGGCAGCGGCATGCAGCGTTTTACCGGCGGCCCACGGCGCGAGCCCCGGCTCGCCCAGGTCCCAGTAGAGGCCGGCCATGATCTGCAGGCCCTCGCGCGCCAGCGGCGCCAGCAGGTGCTCGTTGGGCGCGTGCTGCGCGCAGGCCGGGTAGGAATGCGGCACCCACAGCGTGGGCAGCCCCAGCAGGTCGGCAAAGACATCGTTGGGCAGCGAACCCGCGAGATTGGGCAGCAGGTCGGCGCGCTGGCCGCTGCTCTCTTCGATGGAGCGGCGCGCCCAGTCGACCCAGGGGTTCTCCACGTCGAGCCGCGTGGCCGCGCCTTCCAGCGTGACCTTCACTTCCACATCGCCGAAGCCACGCGCGTCGAGATGGGCGCGCACGATGCTCGCCAGTTCGCGCCACGGCGTTCCGACCACGAAGCGCAGCTGGCAATGCGCCACCGCCTCGGACGGAATCGCGTTGACGGGCCGCTGCGGCGAGCCGGCGCCGAGCGCGAGCACCTCGATGGTGTTCCACGCCACCAGCCGCTCGGCGGGGCGGAGGCCGGGCTCGCCCCAGCCTTCGTCGAGCGCGGGATCGTCGGTGCCGCCACCGATGGCGATGTCGGCCAGCGCCTCGCGCACGCCCTGCGGAATTCCAGCCGGCCGCAAGGCCTCGACCAGGATGCGCCCGCGCGCATCCACCAGCGAGGCCACCGCATGGCTGAGCACGGTGGCCGGATTGGCGAGCACGCCGCCCCAGTTGCCCGAGTGGTAGCCCCGCGCCCTGGCGCGCAGCCGCAGGCTGAAGTTGACGGCGCCGCGCGAGCCCAGGAACAGCGTGGGCCGCGCGGCGCTCACGCGCGGCCCGTCGCTCGCGATGAACAGGTCGGCGCGCAGCCGCTCGCGCTGCTGCTCGCACACCGCATGCAGGCCCGGCGACGCGGCCTCTTCGCCGGTCTCGATGAGCCAGGTGATGTTGTAGCCCAGGCGCCCGCCCCGCGCGCGCAGTGCGGCCGCCAGCCCGCCGAGCGCGATGCTGTGCTGGCCCTTGTTGTCGGCCGTGCCGCGCCCGTACCAGCGGTCGCCGCGCACGGTGAGCGCCCAGGGGCCGAGGCCTTCGTCCCACTGCGCATCCTGCCCGCTCACCACGTCGCCGTGGCCATAGCTCAGCACGGTGGGCAATGCGGGGTCTTCGATGCGGCGCGCGATCAGGAAGGGCCCGCCGCCCGCCACCGGGTTCTCGACGATCTCGCATTCGAAGCCCAGCGCGGCCAGCGGCGGCACCAGCTCGTCGCGCAGGTAGGCGCCGAGCGCGGGCGTGGCGGCGCCGGTGTCGCTCTCGGTGCGGAAGGCGACGCGCCGCTGCAGGTCGGCAAAGAAGCCGCCATCGTCGAAATAGGCGGCGGCCGCGGCAAGGCTTTCGGTACGTTGCATGAGGGGATTTCCTGTTGGCGTGGGATGCAGCAAGTACAAGGCCTGCAGGGCAATGCTTCCAGCACCGATTTCGCAAGCTACCATTGCCTTCAAGGCAACGCTTCAACCGCCATGGCACCACCGCTCCTCAGCATTCCGATGCGCCATTTCCTCGAAGTGGCGCGCGGCGGCTCGGTCAGCCAGGCCGCGGCGCGGCTGTTCGTGGCCTCGTCGGCGGTCAGCCGCCAGATCACCAAGCTCGAGGACAGCCTGGGCACGCCCCTGTTCGAGCGCCACGCCCGGGGCATGGCGCTCACCGCGGCGGGCGAGCGGCTCGCGGCGCACCTGCGCAATGCGCAGCTCGACATCGAGCAGGTCATCGAGCAGGTGCGCGACCTCGGCGGCCGCAGCGCGCACCGCATCCGCATGGCCTGCACCGAAGGCTTTGCCGCGCACTTCATGCCGCAGGTCATGCGCAGCTTCGAGTCGGCGCATCCGGGCACGCAGCTCGAGCTCCACGTGGGCTCGCCCGATGGCGTGAGCGCGCTGCTCGCGCGCGGCGAGGCCGACATCGCACTGAAATACGTCGTCGCGCCGGAGCCCGGCCTGAAGATCGAGCACTCGGCCAATGCGCCGGTGTTCGCGGTGCTGCGCCCCGACCATCCGCTGGCGCGCCAGCGCGTGGTGTCCGTGGCCGACGCCGTGCGCTATCCGCTGGCCGTGGGCGACAGGGGCGTGACCGCGCGGCAGCTGTTCGACCAGGCGTGCAGCCTGCAGGGCCTGCAGTACCGCGCGATCTTCGTCAGCAATTTTTCATCGGTGCTGCTGCCGCTGTTGCGCACGCCAGACGTGATGCTGTCGGGGCACCTCACGGTCACGCACCTGATCGATGCAGGCACGGTGGTGGCGCGCCCGTTCGCCGAGGCGCCGCTGCAGCAGCGGCAGCTCCAGGTGCTGGCGCTCGAAGGCCGCACGCTCACGCCGCTGGCGCAGGCGTTCGTACAACACCTGGTGCATGCCATTGCCAGCGCGGGCCGGCGCAAGCTGGGCCGCGCGCGGTCGAGCGCCTGAGCCTCAGCGGCCCAGCGCGTTGATGTCGGCCGGGTCGAGCAGCACCTTCGGCGCGCCGTGCCGTGCCACGGCCAGCATGGCGCGGCCCACCTTCTCGGTGGTCGTCACCCTGTCGGGCCAGAGCCGGTGGGCCAGCCCGAGCACCGGCTTGAGCACCATGATCGCGGCCTGGTAGAGCGGCGTCTTCGAACGCACGCCGTGCAGCGGCTGGATCATGCCGGGGCGGAACATGAAGGCGGCCTTGAACGGCAGCCTGAGCAGGGCGTTTTCGGTCGCGCCCTTCACGCGCGCCCACATGCGGCTGCCGCGCTCGCTGCTGTCGGTGCCCGCACCCGTCACGTAGGTGAAGGTCATGCCCGGGTTGAGCCGCGCGAGCACGGTGGCGGCGGCCATCGTGAGGTCGCAGGTGATGCGCTTGTAGTCGGCCTCGTTCATGCCCACCGACGACACGCCGAGGCAGAAGAAGCAGGCGTCAAAGCCCTGCAGCTGCGGCTCGACACCGCTGTAGTCGGTCATGTCCGGAATGACCAGGTCCTGCAGCTTCGGATGCTGCTGCCCGGTGGCCCTGCGGCCGACCGCGACCACGCGCGCCACGTCGGGCGCCAGCAGGCATTCGCGCAGCACGCCCTGCCCCACCATGCCGGTGGCGCCGAAGATCAGGATGTTCATGGGATGGGGCGCGGTCAGACCGCGAAGTCGCCGGGACGCTTCTCGAGCACCGCGAGCAGCAGGTCGACGTCGAGGCTGGAAGGTTGCGGCGCCTGCAAAGCACCGAGCATGCGCGAGAGCGTCTCGGCATGCGGCAGCAGCGGGCCCAGGAAGCGGGTGCCGTCGGCACCGGCGATCAGCAGCGTGGGAAAGGTCTCGACGTCGAAGGCATCGGCAATCTCGGCGTGGTCCTCGATGTCGACCCAGGCAAAGCGGAACTGCGGATGCGCCCGCGCCACCTGCTCGAGCAGCGGCCGGTAGTCGCGGCAGGTGCCGCACCATTCGGCGCACAGGCACACGACCCACGGCGCATCGCTGGCCGGCTCGGCGGAAACGGGGGCGGCAGGAAGAGCGCTCAAGGTTGATGCGGTGCAGGTGTGAATACGAAGCCGCAGTGGTGCGGCCGAAGGGTCGTGGCTATTATGGACAAAGCGCCTCCGGCGTTCAGGAGACCCGCACGATGAACACCACGACTGCCCCGGAATCTGCTGTCGATCCGCGACGTTTCAAGAGTTTCGCGGAGTTCTATCCCTTCTACCTGAGCGAGCACGCCAACCGCACCTGCCGGCGCCTGCATTTCGCAGGCTCGACGATCTCGCTGCTGTGCCTGGTGGCGCTGGCCGTCACATTCAACCCGCTCTGGCTGCTGGCCGGGCTGGTCGGGGGCTACGGCTTTGCCTGGGTCGGGCACTTCGGCTTCGAGAAGAACAGGCCCGCCTCGCTCAAGCGCCCGCTCTACAGCTTCATGGGCGACTGGGCGATGTACCGCGACATCTGGCTCGGCAAGGTCAAGCTCTGAGGGCTATCAAATCAGGAGCACGTCGCCCAGGCGCAGCGAGTGCAGCGGGCCTTTGCGCCAGAGGTCTTCGAGCGGCTCGGCGCGCGGCATCAGCAACTCCCTGAGCAGCGGCTCGATCGGCGTGGACGGATCGGCCAGCAGCACATAGCGCGGATCCTCATTGGCGGTTTCCTCGGCGAGCGGCGCGATCCAGTCCAGCGCCACCAGCGTCTCGAGCACCGGCACCACCTGCAGCGCATCGACCCGCATGCGCGTGACGAGTTCGGTGGCGCCCATGCCCTTGGCCGGCGTGGCGCGCGCCCGCGCCAGGTGCTGCAGCACCTCCATGGCCAGCTGCAGCGGCCACCCGGCCCGCCCGCCCCGGCGCGCAACGCCGGTCAGCAGGCTCGGCAGGTAGGCCGCGATGACCGCGCCCAGCAGCACGATCACCCAGGCCACGTAGATCCACACCAGCAGGATCGGCACGGTGGCGAAGGCGCCGTAGAGCACCGAATAGGTCGGCACCAGGCTCAGGTAGTAGCCCAGCACGCGCTTGGCGATCTCGATGGCGGCCGCCACGAAGAAGCCGCCGGCCCAGGCATGCGACCAGCGCACGTTGGTGTTGGGCACGTAGTGGTAGAGCGAGGCCATGCCGGCCGCGAGCAGCACGAATTCGAAGGTGTCGAAGAACAGCTTGAGGATGCTTCCGCCCACCACGTCGCGCGATGCGGCAAACACGTACGAGGTGGTCGAAAGGCTCACCGCCAGGATCAGCGGCCCGAGCGTGATGGCGGCCCAGTAGATCAGCACGCGCTGCGCAAAGGGCCGGGGCGAGCGCACGCGCCAGATGTTGTTGAGCGTCTTGTCGATGGTGAGGATCAGCGCAATGGCGGTGATCAAGAGCACCACCAGGCCCGCGATGCCCAGGCCGCCGGCCTTGCTCGAGAACTGGTTCAGGTAGCCCAGCACCTGGCGCGCGATGTTGTCGGGAATCAGGCTCTCGATGAGCCAGCGCTGCAGCCGCCCCTGCAGCTTGGCGAACATCGGGAACACGGTGAAGAGCGCCAGCGCCACCGTGAAGAACGGCACCATCGCGATGGTGGTGGTGAAGGTGAGGCTGCTGGCCGTGAGGCCGAGCCGGTCTTCGCGGAAACGCTCGCCCAGCACCGCCGCGGTGTTGCCCCACGGAAAGCGCGAAAGATCCCTCCAGAGCTGACGACGATTCATGGCCGGTATCATAAGAACCCGAATCCTTCCCTCGTCTTCGCGCACTTCGTGTCGCCGTGGCCTGCGCTCGAAAAAGCCGGCCCGGCCAACCCGGTTCCGCGGTGTTCTGCCCATGACAACCATCACGCCGCAAGCCTCTTCTTCCGTCAGCGCCACCCGCTGGCTCGCCGTGGGCAGCCTTGCGGGCCTGATCGTGCTGGGCCTGGCCTGGGAGCTGTGGCTCGCGCCGCTGCGGCCGGGCGGCTCGCTGCTGGCGCTCAAGGTGCTGCCGCTGGTCATTCCGCTCGCGGGGCTCTACAAGAACCGCATGTACACCTACCGCTGGGTCAGCCTGATGATCTGGCTCTATTTCACCGAGGGCGTGGTGCGCGCCTGGAGCGACACCAACGGCGTGGGGCAGGTGCTCGCGCTCATCGAGGTGCTGCTGTGCCTCATGCTCTTTGCGGCCTGCGCCTGGCACGTGCGGCTGCGCCTGCGCAATGCCAAGGCGGCCCGCCAACTGGAGATTTCCACCCCATGACGACTTCTTCTTCCGCTTCCCTCGTCGATCAACTGCGCGCCATCGTGGGTGCGCAGCACGTGCTGAACGAGGGCGACCTCACGGCCTACGAACAGGACTGGCGCAAGCGCGCACGCGGCAAGTCGCTGGCCGTGGTGCGGCCGGCCAATGCACAGCAGGTGGCCGAGGTGGTCAAGGCCTGCGCCGCGGCGGGCACGGCCATCGTGCCGCAGGGCGGCAACACCGGCCTGGCCGTGGGCTCCATTCCCGACGGCAGCGGCACGCAGGTGGTGCTGAGCCTGCAGCGGCTGAACGCGATCCGCACCATCGATGCCGCCAACCTCACGATGACGGTGGAGGCCGGCTGCATCCTGCAGACGCTGCAGGAGGCGGCCGAGAAGCAGGGCTTCCTGTTTCCGCTGAGCCTTGCGGCCGAGGGCAGCTGCACCATCGGCGGCAACCTGGCGACCAATGCCGGCGGCACGCAGGTGGTGCGCTACGGCAACACGCGCGAGCTGTGCCTGGGCCTCGAGGTGGTCACGCCGCAGGGCGAGATCTGGGAAGGCACCAGCGGCCTGCGCAAGGACAACACCGGCTACGACCTGCGCGACCTGATGATCGGCAGCGAAGGCACGCTCGGCATCATCACCGCGGCCACCATGAAGCTCTACCCGCTGCCCGCCGCGCAGCTCACGGCCTGGGCCGCGGTGCCCTCGCTCGACCACGCGGTCACGCTGCTGGGCCTTGCGCACAAACAGCTGGGCTCGGGCCTCACGGGCTTCGAGGTGATGGGCCGGTTTGCATTGAGTCTGGTCGACAAGCACATGCCGCAGCTGCGCGTGCCCTTCATCGGCGACGAGGCCGTGCCGTACTGTGTATTGCTGGAGAACTCCGACAGCGAATCCGAAGACCATGCGCGCGCGCGCTTCGAGGCGCTGCTCGAAACGGCTTTCGAAGACGGCTGCGTGACCGATGCGGTGGTGGCCGAGAACCTCGCGCAGGCGCACCAGCTCTGGCACATCCGCGAGAGCATTCCGCTCGCGCAGGCCGAAGAAGGCCTGAACATCAAGCACGACATCTCGATTCCGGTGTCGCGCATTCCGGCCTTCGTGGCGGAAACCGACGCGCTGCTGGCGCGCGAGATTGCCGGCGTGCGGCTGGTGAACTTCGGCCACCTGGGCGACGGCAACCTGCACTACAACGTGCAGGCGCCCGAGAACATCGACACCAAGGCCTTTTTGAAGAACGAGGAAGAGCGCATCAACACGCTGGTGTACGACGCGGTCGAGAAGTTCGGCGGCTCGTTCTCGGCCGAGCATGGCGTGGGCTCGCTCAAGGTCGACAAGCTCGAGAAGCACAAGTCGCCGGTGGCGCTGGAGATGATGCGGGCGATCAAGCGCGGGCTCGATCCGAAGAACATCCTGAACCCGGGCCGCGTGATTCGCGTCTAGGCAGCTGTATTTCTCCCTCCCCTCCCGGGGGAGGGCCGGGGTGGGGGCACGCGGCCTTCGATTGAGCGCTGCGCCGATGCGGGGGCAGCCCCCATCCCAACCTTCCCCCAGCGGGGGAAGGAGCAAGACAGCAGATCAGCCAGGGAAATCCTCGCCGCGCAGCTCGATCGGCTGCCCGTGCGGCGTGCGGTCGGCCGCATGGTCCCAGGCGTGGCGGTAACGTGCCAGTTCCTCGTCCGAACTGGCGCCCTTGCGCGCGACCAGGCTTTCGAGCGCGGCGAGCCAGTGGCGGTAGTAGGTGTTGCCGGTGTCGGGGTCGCCCGCGGCCTGCGCGGCCGCGATCTGCGCTGCAAGCGCTTCGGCCCATTCAACCCAGCTGAACAGCCCGCGCTCGTGCAGCGCCAGCGTCATCGCAAAAGCCTGGGCCTCCCAGGGTGCGTTGAACACCGGCCCGTCGGCATCGCGCGGCATGCCAGGCGCCAGTGCGAGGGGTGGCATGTCGCTGTTCATGCGGCGGGCTCCAGGTAGCTTTCCCAGGCATCGACCGACACCGCAAGGTTCTGGCGCGGCGCGCCTTCGCCCCAGAGCTCGGCCTCGTCGAAGACCACGGTGTAGAGCCACTGCGGCTGCTCGCCCAGGCCTTGCGCATGGGCATCGGCGAACACATGCGCGCCATGCACATGCTCGATCACGCCGCGCTTGCCCTGCACGTAGCCCGGCAGCCGCGTGTGGTGGTCGACCTTGCCGGCGCGCATGCGCACCGGCTGGCCGAGGGCAAAGCGCGCCGGCCCGGGTTCGGGGCGCTGGGTGGGCGAGCCCTTGGCCAGCACGGACTGAACGCTGGCGGCCTGCAGCACACGCGCGACCGGTGCCGCGGGATGGCGCATCTCGCCGGACGCGAGCTCGTCCGGAGCGACCTGGCCGCGCTGCAGCATCAGCTGCTCCAGCGCGCCGAGCCAGATCTGGTAGTAGCTCAGGTTTCCGTAGCCGGGCAAGGTCTCGCGCACGGCGCGGCTCGCATCGATGTTCCAGGAGCCGGTGGCGCCCATGGCCAGCGTGAGCGCCAGCGCGCGCGGCTCCCACGCGGCATGGAACAGCTCGCCCTCGGGCTCGGGCGTGACCGGGCCGAAACCGGGCTGGCCGCCAAGGTCGGCATGCGTGACATAGCTCATGAAGCACCCCCTGTAGAGGCGGCTTCCACCCGCCGAGTGCCGATCATCGAGTCGCGCGTGACCAGCGCGGCAAGCTCTTCTTCGCTCATGCCTTCGGTGCCTTCAGGGCGCTGCGGGATCACGAGGTAGCGCACCTCGGCGGTCGAATCCCAGACCCGGATGCGCGTCGATTCGGGCAGCACCGTGCCGAAATCGGCCAGCACGCCGCGCGGGTCCTTCACGGCCCGCGAGCGGTACGGCGCGCTCTTGTACCAGGTGGGCGGCAGGCCGAGCACCGGCCAGGGATAGCAGCTGCAGAGCGTACAGACGACCATGTGGTGCTGCTCGGCGGTGTTCTCCACCGCCACCATGTGCTCGCCCTGCCGGCCGGTGTAGCCCAGCGAGGCGATGGCGGCCGTGGCATCCTTCAGCAGCCAGTCGTGGAACACTGGGTCGACCCAGGCCCTGGCCACCACGCGCGCGCCGTTGCGCGGGCCGATGCGGGTCTGGTAGGTGTCGATCAGCACGTCGAGTGCGGCCGGATCGATGTAGCCCTTCTGGGTGAGCACGCTCTCGAGCGCCCGCACCCGCAGGTCCATTTCGCCGAGTTCGCTGTGTTCGTGGGAGTGGTCATGGCCGGTCATCGGCCAATGCTAGCGCCGCCCCGTAAAATTCCCAACATGACCTCGCCCGCCCGCCCCGTCCGCTCCCAGTACGAAGACTTCATGCGCCATGTGGACACCCATGGCGTCCACAAGAGCGACCGCACCGGCACGGGCACCAAGAGCGTGTTCGGCCACCAGATGCGCTTCGACCTCCACGAAGGCTTTCCGCTGGTGACCACCAAGAAGGTGCACCTCAGGTCCATCATCCAGGAACTGCTGTGGTTCCTGACCGGCTCCAGCAACAACAACTGGCTCAAGGAGCGCGGCGTCACCATCTGGGACGAGTGGGCGCGCGAGGACGGCGACCTGGGCCCGGTGTACGGCGTGCAGTGGCGCAGCTGGCCGACGCCGGACGGCGGCCACATCGACCAGATCTCCGAAGTCATCAAGACCCTGAAGACCAACCCCGATTCGCGCCGCATCATCGTGAGCGCATGGAACGTGGCCGAGCTCTCGAAGATGGCGCTCATGCCCTGCCATGCCTTCTTCCAGTTCTACGTGGCGCCGCCGCAGGCACCGGGCGAGCGCGGCAAGCTGAGCTGCCAGCTCTACCAGCGCAGCGCCGACATCTTCCTGGGCGTGCCCTTCAACATCGCAAGCTACGCGCTGCTCACGCACATGGTGGCGCAGCAGTGCGATCTCGACGTGGGCGACTTCATCTGGACCGGCGGCGACTGCCACATCTACAGCAACCATGCCGAGCAGGTCGCGCTGCAGCTGAGCCGCACGCCCTACCCCTACCCCACGCTGCACATCAAGCGCAAGCCGGCCTCGATCTTCGACTACCAGTACGAGGACTTCGAGGTGCTCGACTACCGGCACCACGATCCCATCAAGGCACCGGTGGCGGTGTAGGCCCATGTCCGAGCTCGCCACGACACCGCGCATCCACCTGATCTTCGCGCGCGCCGCCAACGGCGTGATCGGCGCCAAGGGCACCATTCCCTGGCACCTGCCCGAAGACATGGTTCACTTCAAGCAGCAGACGGCCGGCGCCCCGGTCGTCATGGGCCGCAAGACCTGGGATTCGCTGCCGCCGCGCTTCCGGCCGCTGCCGGGCCGGCGCAACATCGTCGTGACGCGGCAGGACGACTGGAAGGCCGAAGGCGCATGGCGCGTGGGCAGCCTGCAGGAAGCGCTCGCGCTGTGCGAGGAGTCGCAGGTGCCCGACGTGTGGATCATCGGCGGCGCGCAGATCTATGCCGAAGCCGAGCCGCTCGCGCAGCAGGTGGTCGTGACCGAGCTCGCGCACGACTACGAAGGCGATGCGCATGCGCCGGAACTCTCCCCCTCCGCCTGGCGCGAAACCAAGCGCGAAGCGCATGTCTCGGCGAAGGAGGGCCTCAACTACAGCTTCGTGACCTACGAACGCATCGCGCCATCGAAGGCATGAACGCAGAGGAGCCGCGCGCCATCGCCCCGCCGCTGCGGCGCCGCTCCCTCGTGGTCGGCGCCGCATTGCTTTGCGGCCTGGCGCCCATGCAGGCATTGCGCGCGGCCGAGCGGCTCGATCCCGACCAGGAAGCGCTCTTCATTCCCGGCACCGCGCGTCCCACCGCCGATGGCCGGCTCGAAGTCGACATCCATGCCTGGGTCTACGAACCCGAGCACCGCTGGGGCCTGAATGCCGCGTTCGCGCGCTACCTGGGCCTGAACCTCAAGAAGCTCTCGCCGGCGGCGCGGCTGCGCTTCAACCAGCGCACCGCGCTGTTCCACGCCGAGTCGGAAGAAGGCAAGGTGTTCGAGCTCGACTTCGACGGCAGCGCCGCGCGCGTGGCCACGCCGCCTTCGGGCGCGGACGGCCGCATGAACATGCGCATCGTCATCGACGTGCCCCGCCTCTCGCCTTCGAGCGAGTGGCTGAAGTTCCATGCCGTGACCGGGCCCGGCGAGCTGCTGCACCGCTTCAGGGGCGAGGCGCTGATCGTCCCGGCACAGGGGCTGTCGGTCATTTCGGACATCGACGACACCATCAAGCGCACCCAGGTGCGCGACCGGCGCGAGATGCTGCTGAACACCTTTGCGCGGCGCTTCGAGGCGGCCCCCGGCATGGCGGCGTACTACCGCGCGCTGGCCAAGGCGCCGGACACGCGCTTCCACTATCTTTCGGCCAGCCCGATACAGCTGTACCGCGCGCTCGCCGATTTCCTTCGCGATGCAGACTTTCCCTTGGGCAGCATGCACCTGCGCGAAAGCACGACCTGGCGCACGCTCATCCCCGGCGAGCAGGATTCGCGCACGCACAAGCTCGGCGTGATCGAGCGCCTGCTGGCCGACTTTCCGCAGCGCCGGTTCATGCTGGTGGGCGATTCGGGCGAGAGCGATCCCGAGATCTACGGACAGGTCGCGCGCGCCCACCCCGGCCGCATCGACAGCATCGCGATACGCGACGTGACCGGCGAGGACGGCCGCGCCGAGCGCTATGCGGCCGCCTTCGACGGCGTGGCGCCAGGCCTCTGGCAGATTCTTTCCCCCGAACGGCCCCCGGCACCGATCCAGCTGGCAAGGTGAGCGCCCGCCGCCGGAACACCATCGGCACCTTGGTTTCCAGCACAGCCAACAAAAGAACACTTAGGTACACACTGGAAAGTCATGTGCCTCGCAGGGACTAGGCAGAACTGTGATTTTTTCCGCAGAATGTCACTCCACCATCCAGACAAGGAGACGGCTCATGTCCATGGAGTTTCTTCGGGTCATCGCCGAGCAGAAATTGCCATACGTCGTCCACACGCCAGCCGACATCGACAGGCTGCGCGTGCTGCGTGCGGCCGAGCTGGTGACCGCTTTCATTCCGCCGTCCAGCCATGCGCCGGACGACCGGGCGATACGCCAGCTCGCCCAGGTGGAATCGATCACCGCCAAGGGAAAGCTGGCGCTGAACAAGGCCACCTCGGCCTTCATCGAACTCTGAACCCCAGCAGCTTCATTGCGGCTCCCGGACTCTTTGCAGCCTTTGCGTACGCGGCCCAGGGATCGTTGCCGCGGTCGAGCCGTGCATGGATGTTCCGCAGGGTCCACTGCGCACCGCTCGCGAGCGTGGGAACCTCCTGCCATTCCACCGGCACCGACACGCCCATGCCGGGGCGCGCCCGCACCGACCAGGCGCAGATGGTGGTCGCGCCGAAGCCGTTGCGCAGGTAGTCGATGAAGATGCGGCCGACGCGGTTGTCCGGCCCGCTCTTGGCGACGAACATCTGCGGCAGGGTGCGCGCCATGTGCCGCACGATGGCCTGCGAGAAATCCTTGATGGTGTCCCAGTCGTACTGCCGCTTGAGCGGCACCACCACGTGCAGCCCCTTGCCGCCGCTGGTCTTGCAGAACGGCGCCAGGCCCAGTTCGTCGAGCACCACGCGCATCAGCTCGGCCGCCTGCAGCACCATGGGCCAGCCGACGCCCTCGCCCGGGTCGAGGTCGAAGGTCATGCGGTCGGGCTTGCCGATGAGCGTCTTCAGGCCGTTCCAGGTATGGAACTCGACGACGTTCATCTGCGCCGCGCTCAGCAGCCCGAGCGGCCCCGCGATCTCGATCAGCTCGGGGTGCTTGGGCCACAGCGCCGCATCGAGCTGCCGCACGCCGGCCATCTGCCCCAGCTCCAGGTGCTTCTGGAAGAACAGCTGGCCGCCGATGCCCTGCGGCGCACGCACGAACGACACGGGCCGGCCCTTCAGGTGCGGCATCATCAGCGGCGCGACCAGGCCGTAGAAGCGCACCACCTCCACCTTGGTGATGCCGGTCGACGGATCGACCACGCGGTCGGCATGCGAGACCTTGAAGTTGGCGGGCATGGTGGCGGCGGGTTCGGGCTCAGCCTCCGCTTCGCGGCTGGCGCCCGCCGGGTGCACCGGCTTCTCGCGGACGATGGCCTTCGCGGGCTTGTCCGAGCGCACGCTGTGGAACACCGGATGCCGCACGTGGCCGTCCTTCGTCCATTCGGAAAACGTGACCTCGGCCAGCAGCACCGGCTTGACCCAGTGCGCGCGGCGGTCGTTCTCGGTCGGGTTCTTGAACGGCCGCTTGTCGATGCCGAGCGGCTTCAATCTTTCGAGCATGTCGACGAGCGTCCGGCCATTGAAGCCCGCGCCCACCGCGCCGGCGTAGACGAGATCGCCCTTGTCGTCGTGCACGCCGATCAGCAGTGCACCAATGCCCACGCGCGATCCCTTCGGATCGGTATAGCCGCCGATGACGAACTCCTGCCGCTGCGAGCACTTGAGCTTGATCCAGTCGGGCGAGCGGCGCGAGGCGTACGTGCTGTTCTTGCGCTTTCCGATCACGCCTTCGAGCCCGATCTTGCAGGCCGAGGCCACGATGTCCTCGGGCGGCGCATCGAAGATCTCGCTGAAGCGGATCTCGGGCGGCGCCTTGGCCAGCAGCGCCTGCAGCAGGCCGCGCCGCTCCACCAGCGGCACGCCGGTGAGATCGAAGCCGCCGTAGTACGGCAGGTCGAAAAGGAAGTAGACGATGTTGCGCGTGTTCTCGCTGTCGAAGGCGTTCTGCAGGGCCTGGAAGTCCGTGCCGCCGGACTCGTTGAGCACCACGATCTCGCCATCGAGCCAGCCGGGCGCGAGCTTCATGCGCTCGATCGCGCGCACCAGGTGCGGCATGCGGCTGCTCCAGTCATGGCCGTTGCGCGTGACGAGCTGCACGCCGCCTTTGGCATCAATGCGCGCGAGCAGGCGGTAGCCGTCGAACTTGATCTCGTACAGCCAGTTCTGGGGATCGGGCGGCGGGCCATCGACCAGCGTGGCGAGCAGCGGCGAGAGCTTGGCCGGCATGGCGGCCTTCACCGCATCGGCGGGCATGCCGCTGGCCGATGCCTTGCCGCCGCGCTTTCTGGCCGGTGCGGCCGGCGCCTCGGCGGGCGCCGAGACCGCAGCAGCAGGCATCGGCATCTGCGCCACGCTGTCCGGGAACTGGTCGACCACGCTGAACTCCGCGGCCGGGCGAGCGTACTCGTCGTGCTCCTTGATCAAGAGCCACGCGTCCTGCTTTTCATCGGCCTTGCCGTGCATGCGCACCAGCGTCCACTTGCCGCGCAGCTTGTAGCCGTGCAGCTCGAACTTGAGGCGCCCCGCCTTGTAGCCCTTGCGCGGATCGCCGATGGGCGTCCAGCTGCCCTTGTCCCAGATGATCACCTTGCCCGCGCCGTACTGCCGTGGCGGTATCTCGCCCTCGAACTGGTTGTAGGCGATGGGATGGTCCTCCACATGCACGGCCATGCGCTTGTCGTGCGTGTCGTAGCTCGGGCCCTTGGGCACGGCCCAGCTCTTCATGGCGCCATCGAGCTCGATGCGGAAGTCGTAGTGCAGGCGGGTGGCCCAGTGCTTCTGCACCACGAACTGCAGCATGCCGGGCGCCGATGCGCCGCCCTCCGCGGGCTCGGGGGTGGCGCCGAAGTTGCGCTTTTCCTTGTAGCGCTTCAGGGGGTTTGCGCGCGCCATGGTGTGTCGGCCTCCGTGTCCAGGGGGTGGCTTGCCGCATAGCGTTCGAGCAGCAGGTAGAGCACCAGGCCGCCGGCCAGCGGCAGCAGGTAGTAGAGCGCGCGGTAGGCCAGCACGGCCCCCATCAGCGCGCCCTGGCGCACGGTGCCCGAGAGCAGCGCCAGGTACACCGCCTCGAGCACGCCGAGCCCGGCCGGGATCGGCGTGATCACGCCGACGATGGACGCGGCCAGCAGCACGCTCAGCGTGGTGGCGTAGGGCACCTGCCGGCCCAGCAGCAGGTACATCGCGCAGCCCATCAAT
Source organism: Variovorax sp. 05T418 (assembly GCF_056396385.1). Lineage (NCBI taxonomy): Bacteria > Pseudomonadati > Pseudomonadota > Betaproteobacteria > Burkholderiales > Comamonadaceae > Variovorax > Variovorax sp. 05T418. Next base: position 301,311 of record NZ_JBFTLJ010000004.1, read on the forward strand.
GCCCAGTTGGCGGTGGAGAGCGTGAGCTGGACGACCGCAAGCCGTGCCGAAGGGAGCCTCACCCGCCGCCCCCTCAGCTGCCACTGGCGCCCGCGCAAAAAGGCGCAGGCCGCCACGTACGCCGCCGCAAGAAGGATCATCAGCACGCCCAGCGCGCGCAACGCGTCGGCCCCGATGCTGGCCTGGCGCGGCGGCGTGATGATGCCCGCGGCGAACAGGCCGCCGGCCAGCAGCCCGTAGCCGAGCCAGTTGGTGGCCAGGCTCACGCCGACGATCTGCGCCACCACGGCTTCATCGAGGCCGGCGCGCGCATAGAGCCGGGCGCGCATCCCGATGCCGCCGACCAGCGAGCCCAGGTTGAGATTGAAGGCATAGCTCGTCACCGCGATGGCCCAGGTGCGCCAGCGCGGCACGCGGTGGCGCGTGTGCCGCCGGCCGATGAGGTCGAAGCATCCGTAGAGCGCATGGCTGGCGGTCGTGATGGCCCACACGCCCAGCAGCAGCATCGCCGGATAGCGCTGCAGCGCCTCCCATGCGCCGGCCCAGTCGACCTTGTGCGCATGCGACAGCAGCAGGCCCAGCACCACGAGCCCCAGCAGCGGCAGCAGCCATCGGCGGCTGCGGCGCCACAGCGACAGCCGGCCGGCCGGATGGTCCGCCGCCGAAAGCGTGGTCGCGTCATGGTTCATGGTGCGGCCCCAGGGTCGAGATCAGCGCCGCCAGGTCCAGCGGCTTGAGCAAGTGGTGGTCGAACCCCGCCAGCGCGATGCGCTCCTTGTCGCCATGCTGGCCCCAGCCGGTCAGCGCGACCAGGATCAATCCGGCCAGCGCGGGGTTGGCGCGCAGCCGGGTTGCGAGCTCGCAGCCGTCCATGCCCGGCATGCCGATGTCCAGGATCGCGAGCCCGGGTGCCGGACCTTCGGCCACCATGCGCAGCGCGGCATCGCCGCTGTAGGCCACGCGCGTGGTGGCGCCCATCGAGCGCAGCAGCTCGCCCAGCGCGTCGGCCGCGTCCCGGTTGTCGTCGACGATCAGCACCGTGCCCGGCAACCAGGCCGGCCAGCCGCGAACGGCCGGTGCCGGCGACGCGGGCACGCCGCTCTCGACGCGGGCGAGCGGCAGGCGCACGCAGAACATCGCGCCCCGGCCCAGGCCCGCGCTGCTTGCCTCGACGCTGCCGCCATGGAGCTCGACCAGGCTCTTCACCAGCGTGAGGCCGATGCCCAGGCCGCCCTGCGCCGCCTTGGAGGTGCCGCTCACCTGTACGAACATCTCGAAGATCGACTTCAGCATGTCCGGCGCAATGCCGGTGCCGTTGTCCCAGACCTCCACCACCGCCTCGCGCCGTTCCCGGCGCAGCTCGATGCGGATCTTTCCGCCGGGCGCGGTGTACTTCGCGGCGTTGTTGAGCAGGTTCGAGAACACCTGCGTGAGGCGAACGCCGTCGCCGCGCACCACCACCGGCTCGCTGCACAGCTGCTTGCCCAGCGTGTGCCTGGCGCCTTCGAGCAGCGGCCGGCTCAGCTCGATGGCGTCCTCGATCACTGCTTCGAGCGCCACCGCTTCCATGCGCAGCTCGATCTTGCCGCGCGTGATGCGCGAGACCTCCATCAGGTCGTTCACGAGCCGCACCATGTGGTCGATCTGCCGCCCCATCAGCTCGTAGTAGCGCCGGGCCTCCGCGGGCTCGTGCGGCTTGCGCATCAGGAGCGTGAGCGCGGTGCTCATCGGCGCGAGCGGGTTGCGCAGCTCGTGCGCCAGCGTTGCAAGGAACTCGGTCTTGCGCTGGTCGGATTCGCGCAGGCCGTCCAGCAGCCCGCGCAGCTGGTACTGCCGGTTGCGCGCCCTGAGCGCCGTGCGGACCGTGCTGATCAGCGAGGCCACGCGCATCGGCCGCTCGATCACGGTGACGTTCGCGAGCCGGTCCATGGCCTTGGCGATGACGGGCGAATCGGCGCCCTGGCGCGCCAGAACGAGCACCGGCAGATCGGACCACGGCGGCTGCGAGCCCAGCACTTCGGCCAGCGCAGCCGCGGCCGGATCGGCCAGCACTTCCTCCGCCACCATGATGGTGCCGGCGCCTTCCTTGATGCCCTGCACGAGCTCGCACAGGCTGTCGCAGGTGTGGGCCGCAATCTGTGCGCGGGCCAGTACGGCGCTTGCCATGAGGGCGTCCCTGGAGGTGGCGGTCCGCAACAGGATGCGCTGCTCGGCGGATGCGGCGGGCGGGCTCACGATGCGTGCTGCGCGCCGTCGGTGGGAATGGGGATGCCCGTCAGGATGCCCCTGAAATGACGCAGCGGCTCGCCCACCTTGAGGCCCGTGGCGGTCATCGAGAAATCGCGGATGCTGCGCTCGTGCGCGCCGCCGCGCTTCTTCAGCACCGAGATCGCCTGGCGCACCTCGCCCTCGAGCTCGAAGTAGCGCAGCAGCACCACCGCGTCCGCCAGGTAGCTCGCGTCCACCGGCGTCTTCATCTGCATGCCGATGAGGCCATGCTGCGCGCCCACCAGCAGCGTGGCGACGCCGGCCTGGCCCAGGTAGGAAAGCAGCTCGTGCAGCTGCACGATCAGGAAGCGCTCGTCGGGCATGGCGTTGAGGTAGCCGTTGAGGCTGTCGATCACCACCACCGCCGCACCGCACTCCACCACCGCCAGCCGGATCAGGTGCACGAACTCGCCCGGCGACAGCTCGGCGGGGTCGACCTGCCGCACCTTGATGCGGCCGGATTCGATGTATGGCCCGAGGTCCATGCCCATGCTTTCGCAGCGCGTGCGCAGCGTGTGGATGCTCTCGTCGAAGATGAAGAGGGCCGCGCATTCGCCGCGCTGCGCCGCCGCCAGCGCAAACTGCACGGCCACCGTCGACTTTCCCGTGCCCGGCGCGCCGACGAACAGCGTGCTGGTGCCGCGCTCCAGGCCGCCGCCCAGCAGCGCATCGAGCGCTTCCAGGCCGCTGGGAATGCGCGCCGGCGCCACCGCCGGCGCCGAGGGATGCTCGGAAGCGACCAGGCGCGGAAAGACGCGCAGGCCGCCGCGCTCGATGCGGTAGTCGTGGTAGCCGCCGCGGAACTGCTGGCCCCGATACTTGCTGACCACCAGCCGGCGCCGCGCGGCGCCGTAATCGGAGCTGATCTGCTCGAGCCGGATCACCGCATGGGCAATGCTCTGCACCTGCAGGTCGTGCTTCATGGCGGTCATGTCGTCCAGCAGCAGCACCGTGCACTGGCGGCCGGCGAAGAACTGCTTGAGCGCGAGGATCTGCCGCCGGTAGCGCAGCGAGCTGCCGGCCAGCAGGCGCAGTTCGGACAGCGAGTCGAACACCACGCGCGAAGGCTTGAGCACATCGACGTCCGAGAGGATGCGAAGGGTCGTCTCGCTGAGCTCGACCTCGGACGGGTGGAACATCGTGTACTGCTCGTCGGGCTCGAGTGCGGTCTCCGACGGAAGCATCTCGCGCACCTCGATGCCGCTCAGGTCCCAGCCATGCGAGCGCGCCACGCCCTTGAGCTCCTGCGCGGTTTCCGACAAGGTGACATACAGCACCGACTCGCCGCGCTTCACACCTTCGATCAGGAACTGAAGCGCGATGGTGGTCTTGCCGGCACCGGGCGTGCCCTCGACCAGGTAGAGGCGGTTGGACGTGAGCCCGCCGCCAAGAACATCGTCGAGGCCGGGAACACCGACTTTGATCAGGCCGTCCTGGGCGGACGGCACGGCCGTACCGTCGAGCTTCATTTCTTCTTCCTCCATCGTTGGGCAGACAGTCCTTTCTGCCCTGTTCTGCTTGCGATCTGCTGGCGCAAGGATTTTTATCAAGAGGCGCGCCCCCCGGGTTGTAGGGCATCGCCCTTCTTCGGCACAAGACAACGCCACTGCGCCGCGGCCGCTGCGCGCGGACCGCGCATGGCCTCAGGACTTGTCGGGCGTCTTGCGCTCGGCATCGCCCGGGTCCTGGAGCTTCCTGTTGCCGACCTTCTTCATCTGCTCCTCGCCCTCGGTGTCGCTGCCGTCGGTGGGCACGGATTCTTCCTGGGTGATCTCCGGTTCGTCGGGGGAGCGCTCGCGGCGCTTGGGCGATGGCTTGTTCATGGCTGGCAACCTCCTGAATGAACCTCGACAGTGGAGTGCCTGCGGCATGGGAGCGCTCAGGCAATGGCGGCAGCAGTCGTCAGCCAACGCCGACGATCCCGCCGGTCCGCGCGGAAGCCGCGTCTTCATCCACGGGCGCCTCGCTCGCCTCGATGAAGAGCCGCCTGATCATCGGGAAGCGCCCGCGCACCTGCTGCTCGATCGCGGCGATGGCATCGGCGGCCTCTCCGGTCGCCGTGCCCTCCCTGAAATTGAGGTCGACCACGGCCAGCACCTCGTCGGGGCCGATGTACATCGACAGCACATGGCCCACGTCCTGCACGCTCGGCTGTTCCATGGCCAGGGCGCGGATGGCGCGCGCGGTCTCGGGGCGGATGCCCTCCCCGATCAGCAGCCCGCGGGCCTGGCTGATCAGCAGCACCGCCACGCCGGCCAGCAGCAGCCCGATCACCACCGAGGCCGCGCCGTCCAACGCCGGCATGCCGAGCCGGTGGCTGAAGTAGATGCCCAAGGCCGCCACCGCCAGCCCGGCCAGCGCCGCCGAATCCTCGGCCAGCACGGTGTAGGTGGTCGGGTCCTTGCTCTGCCCGAGCGCGCGCCAGAACGGCGCGCCGCGCGACTGCACGCGGAACTGCCGCAGCGCAACCAGGAAGCTCGCGCCTTCGAACAATGCGGCCAGCCCCAGCACCACGTAGTTCCAGCCCGGATCGCGCATCGGCTCCGGTTTGCGGATGTGCTGGATGCCCTCGTAGAACGACACGCCGCCGCCCAGCCCGAAGATCAGCACGGCGACGATCAGGCTCCAGAAGTACAGCTCCTTGCCGTGGCCGAAGGGATGCTCGGCGGTCGCGGGCCGCTGGCTCAACCGGATGCCCACCAGCAGCAGGACGCCGTTGAAGGTGTCGACCGCCGAATGGATGCCCTCGGACAGCATGGCCGAACTGCCGGTGATGCCGGCCACGATGAACTTGGTGGCCGCAATGGCCACATTGGCCGCGATGGCGCCGTAGATCGCAAGCTTCGATTCGGCAGCCATCAGGGGTGCGGACGAAGGGGCGCCGCTCGGCCCTTGCGTTCAGCCCCGGCCTTCAGGGAAGGCCGAGGTAGATCCGCAGATCGTCCTTCATGGTCCCCGCCGAGGCGACCGCCATGCGCAGGCGGGCCTCGCTGACGCCAAAGCACTTCGTCCAGTAGTCGACCTCTTTCAGGTCGGTGATGTCGATTCGCTCGTCGTCCTGTGGGACGCGGATCTCCATGTCGTCCGGCATCGCGGGATCTCCAGGTGGGTTGGAGACGGGAGTTTCACCGCGCAGCAACGCCGTCATGCCAGCCGGATGCCATGGCTCGTGCAGGACAGGTTCTACATGCTGTCGCCTGCCGCGGTTTCGGGATGTTTCATGAACGCGCCCGGCCTATGTCGCCGCCGGTTCCTCTTCCGTGGCCGGCTCGCGCGGCAGCTCGTACAGGAAGAAAGGCGGCGCGTCGGGCCGGCTGCGCTGCAGCAGGGGCTTGGCGACGTTGTAGACCGGCACGCCGCTGATGGTTCGCCCCTCGAGCGTGCCGCGGTGCGCATGGCCGTGGAACACCGCATCCATCGGATAGCGCAGCAGCGGCTCTTCCAGGCGGCTGCTGCCCAGGAATGGAAATATCTCCACCGGCTCGCCCTGCACCGTGCCGGCGATCGGCGCGTAGTGCAGCAGCGCAATGCGGCGCCGGGTGCGCAGCTTGGCCAGCGCCGACTCCAGCTTCATCGCCTCGTTGAGCGCCTCCTGCACGAACAGCTTGATCGCCGGTTCGCCCCAGGCCCCCAGCGAGCCGCGTCCGAAGCCGCCGGCAAAGCCCTTGGTACCGGCAATGCCCACGCCTTCGATCTCGCAGGCCGCGCCATCGAGCACGCAAACGCCGGCATGCACGAGCGCCTCGGTCACCCGTTCGGGCGTGCCGGATTCGAAGTCGTGGTTGCCCAGGACGGCGACGATGGGGATCGGGACGGCACCGAGTTCCTCGGCCAGCACCTTGGCTTCCTCGGCCGTGCCGTAGTCGGTGAGATCGCCGCACAGCAGCAGCGCGTCGGCCTCGTCGGCGGCCTGCGCGAAGAAGCTGCGCAGCGTGCCCGCCGCGTCCTTGTGGACATGGATGTCGCCCACCGCGGCGAACCGGACATGGGAGGAAGATTTCGGATTGGGCATTGCAGCAAGGCTGCGCCCGGATGCCGCCGGCCGTGATCGGCCTCATCCTGCGGCGGCTGTAGGCGCCTGCCGACGACCGATGGGGCCGTTTGCTCCGAGCCCGCCTGCGGGCCGGCTCTACATTGCCTGAATGGAGCCCACGGCCGGTCTTGCGCTTTCGCTGGAAGAAGCAGAAGAAGTCGAGCCCCGCGTGGCCGACTTCTACCGGCAGACGCTGCGCGCGCTGAACGGTGCGGACATTCCCTTCCTGGTCGGCGGCGCCTTCGCGCATGCCTGCCACACCGGCATCCGCCGCTCGACCAAGGACCTGGACCTGTTCATCCGCCGCGCGGACTACGAACGCATCGCGCAACTGATGCAGCAGCACGGCTGGCGCACCGAGATGAGCCATCCGCACTGGCTGGCCAAGGTGCACGACGGGCCGGAGTTCATCGACCTGATCTTCAACTCGGGCAACGGCCTCATGCCGGTGGACGAGCGCTGGTTCCGCGGCAACAGCCGCGCCGCAGTCCTGGGCGTGCCGGTGCTCGTTGCCAACGTGGAGGACAGCCTGCTGTCCAAGGCCTTCATCATGGAGCGCGAGCGCTACGACGGCGGCGACATCGCCCACCTGCTGCAGGCCAACGCCGAGCGGCTGGACTGGCCCGGCCTGCTGGAGCGCTTTGGTCCGCACTGGCGGGTGCTGCTGGCCCACCTGACCTTGTTCGGCTACATCTACCCCGGCGAGCGGCAGCACATTCCCGGCTGGGTGATGGAGCGGCTGATGGCGCGGCTCGCCGAAGAGGCGCGAGAGCCGCCGGCGCCGAACGAGAACGTGTGCGCCGGCACCCTCCTGTCGCGCGAGCAGTACCTTCACGACGTCGAGCACTTGGGCTACGTGGACGGCCGCCTCACCGCCGCCAGCACCATGACGGCCGAAGACGTGGCCGGCTGGACCGAGGCCATTGCGGACCGAAGATCGCAATAAGTAAGAGCAGGCGGCGTGGAAGCCCCTGACGCTGCACGACGGCAGGATCTGCTGTCGCGGCTCGCACAACGGCAGCCTGCTTTGTGCAGGACCCCCATTGAAGCACCGGCGCGAGGGGCGCGCGGCCTAAGATTTTGGGCATGCAAAGAAGGCCCCATCCATGAACTCATCGATCGTCGACCACCTGAGGCGCGCTGGCCGCCTGGACCGCATGTTTGTCGGCGGCGAGTGGGTCCTGCCCGAAACGCAGGCTCGCGCCAGCGTCGTCGACCCGTCGACCGAGGAGCCGGTCGCGGAGATCGCGCTGGGCAGTGCCGGGGATGCCGCCGCAGCCGTGGCCGCGGCGCGGCGCGCATTCGCGGCCTGGTCCGCGAGTCCGGCCCAGAGCAGGGCCTTGCTCCTCGACCGCATCCACGCGCTGGTCCTCGAGCGCGCAGAACTGTTCGCCCAGGCGATCTCGCTGGAGATGGGCGCGGCCATCGACTTCGCGCGCCGCACACAGGTGCCGTCTGCCGCGGAGCACATCCGCGTGGCCCGCGACAATGCGCGCAGCTATGCGTTTGTCACCCACCGCGGAGACATGGCCATCGTGCGCGAGGCCATCGGCGTGTGCGGCCTCATCACTCCCTGGAACTGGCCGCTCTATCAGATCACCGCCAAGGTCGGCGCCGCCCTCGCAGCCGGATGCACGGTCGTCCTGAAGCCCAGCGAGCTGTCGCCCCTGAGCGCCCTGCTCTTTGCCGAAGTGATGCAAGACGCCGGCGTTCCGCCCGGTGTGTTCAACCTCGTGAATGGCAGCGGACCGGAGGTCGGCGCGGCCCTGGCGCAGCATCCGGAGGTGGACATGATCTCGTTCACCGGTTCGACGAAGGCCGGCGTCCTGGTGGCCCAGACGGCGGCACCCACGGTGAAGCGCGTGGCCCAGGAACTCGGCGGGAAATCTCCCAACCTCATCCTGCCGGATGCGGACCTCGCGCGCGCCGTACCGGGAGGCGTGGCGGCGGGCTTTCGCAACGTCGGCCAGTCCTGCAGCGCACCGACGCGCATGATCGTGCCCCGTGCGCGCCTGCACGAGGTCGAGCAGATCGCGCGCGAAGCGGCATCCGCCATGGTGGTGGGTGACCCGCGTTCGCAGCAGACCACGCACGGCCCGGTGGCGAACCGCGCGCAGTTCCATCGCGTGCAGGAAATGATCGGCATCGGCATTGCCGAAGGTGCGCAGCTTGTCTGCGGCGGCCTCGGCCGGCCGGAGGGCTTGAGCCGCGGCTTCTACTGCCGACCGACCATCTTCAGCGCGGTGCATTCCCGGATGCAGATCGCGCAGGAGGAGATCTTCGGGCCGGTGCTCGCGTTGATTCCCTACGACAGCGTGGACGAGGCCGTGGAAATTGCGAACGACACCGTCTATGGCCTGGGCGCCCACGTGCAAGGCAAGGACCTTGCCGCGGCGCGCGCCGTGGCGGCGCGGATCCGGTCCGGGCAGGTGCACATCAACTATCCGGCCTGGAATCCGCACGCGCCCTTCGGTGGCTACAAGCGCTCCGGAAACGGCCGCGAATACGGCATCGAAGGTCTCGAGGAGTACCTGGAAACCAAGGCCATTCTCGGCTTCCAGGATGCCCCGGCACCCGCCGCCGAATGACAGATTTCAAGGAAGACATTGCGCATCGCGCAGGAGCAATCATGACTGTGGCCCTCGTACTGCACCGCGCCGGCGGCGCCCCCCTTTCCACCGCCTTCCGCAGGGCGCCGTTCGGCAAGGACGATCCCTTTGCGCGGCACCGCGAGATCGCGTGGGAAGGACCTGGCGCGATGAGCGCGGGCCGCACCAGCTTCATCGGCGAGCTCGAAGTCGCCAGCTATCCCCACATCGAAACCATCGTCGTGGTCGAGGGCGAGCTGACCCTGACGGCAGCCGGCGCGGCCCCGCTGGTGGTCGGCCCCGAGGCGGGCGCCGTCATCGGATGCGGGACCTCGCTTCGCATCCAGGCCGGATCCCGCGTGCGCTTCGTGTTCTGCGCCGCCGCTTGCGAGAGGCCGACGAAGCGCGGCGTCTTCCCGCTGCATGCCGACGCCGACTTCAAGCCCACGGCCACGCTGCCCGCGGAGGTGCTGCTGGGCCCCCAGCCGGAATGCCGCAGCGACAAGGTCTTCATCGAAGACGGCGCGCAGTACAGCGCCGGCGCCTGGGACTCGACCCCCTACCACCGCATCGTTCGGCCGCACCGCATGAACGAGTTCATGCATCTGCTGGCCGGCAGCGTGCGCTTCGCAGCGCCTGATGGCAGCGTGCTTTCCACGGCAAAGGGCGACGCGCTCTTCGTGCCCCAGGGCGCACCGATCGGCTGGAAAAGCAGCGATCGCGTGGCAAAGTTCTACGTGTGCCAAAGCGTTGCGGCTTGAGCGGGCGAGCGAGATCCATCATGTCGCCTCCGCTGCAACACATCCAGACTTCGCCCACGCTGCCGGCCTCGGCCGATGTCGTCGTGATCGGCGGCGGCATCATCGGCGTCTTCAGCGCCTACTACCTGGCCCAGCGCGGCCTGTCGGTCGCCCTGGTGGAGAAGGGCCGGATCGGCGCCGAGCAGTCGAGCCGCAACTGGGGCTGGTGCCGGCAGCAGAACCGCGATGCCCGCGAACTGCCGCTGGCAACCAAGAGCCTCGAACTCTGGGAACGCTTTGCCGCCGAGAGCGGCGAAGACACGGGCTTTCATCGCTGCGGGCTGCTGTACCTCAGCAACGACGAGGCCGAGATTTCCCGCTGGGCCAGCTGGCGCGAGTTTGCGAAGACCGCCGGCGTGACGACCCACATGCTGAGTGCCCGCGAGGCCGCCGAGCGCGGCCATGCGACCGGCCGCGCCTGGAAAGGCGGCGTCTTCTCGCCCAGCGATGGCACCGCCGATCCCGGCAAGGCCGCGCCCGCCGTGGCTGCTGCGCTCATCAAGCTCGGCGGCAGCGTCCACCAGAACTGCGCGGCGCGCGGCATCGAGACCGAAGGCGGACGGGTCAGCGGCGTGGTCACGGAAGCCGGGGTCATCAAGACCAGGACGGTCGTGATGGCGGGCGGCGCCTGGGCGTCTTCGTTCTGCCGCCAACTGGGCATCCGCTTTCCGCAGGCCTCGATCCGCCAATCCATCCTGAGCGTGTCCCCTGTGGAGCAGCGCCTGCCGGATGCCGTGGTGAGCGCGGGCGTGTCCGCCACGCGCCGCAACGACGGACGCTATGCACTGGCCATCAGCGGCCGCGCGCGCGTGGACCCGACCGGGCAGTTCATGCGCTTCGCGCCGCAATTCGTGCCCATGTTCGCCAAGCGCTGGCGCAACCTTCGCCCGGGCGGCCTGGAAGCCATTCGCAGCGGCCATGAAACGCTGGCGCGCTGGCGGCTCGATGCGCCAACGCCGATGGAGCGCGTGCGCATCCTCGATCCGAAGCCCGATCTGCCCACGGTCAGGGAGACCCACCGCCGCGCCATCGAACTGCTGCCCCAGCTGCGCGACGCCAGGATCACGCATGCCTGGGCCGGCTACATCGACAGCACGCCGGACGGTGTTCCCGGCATTGGCGAGGTGCCCGGCATGCCGGGGTTCATCCTGGCCGCGGGCTTTTCGGGGCACGGATTCGGCATCGGCCCCGGCGCCGGCCACCTGATTGCCGACCTTGCCAGCGGCGCCGAACCGATCGTCGATCCTGCACCGTACAGGCCCGGACGGTTCAGCGGCTCGGCATGGGGCAAGGTCGCCGATTTCTAGGCTGCGCCTGCGGCGGGCCGCCGAGACGTTATTTGCTTTGCGTATCGAGCGGCGTGACCCGCCGCCCCTTCATCGACGCGATGAGAGGACGAACAGAAACTAGGAAGCGCGCGCGGGCGCACCCGCGCGCAGTCCATCCATGACAAGATCCATGAGTCGCTTCAGGCGTGGTTGCCAGTCGCCCTTGGAGTCGATTTGCCAAATGCCTGCAATGGCCAGAAAAAAGTCATCCGTGGTGACGCCTGGCCGAATGGTTCCGGCTTTCTCGTTGGCCTGAAGCAGGCGTTGAGCAGCGCCGATCACTGGTGCATATCGGGACTCCTCCGAGCACTCAGGCGCACTGGAAGCTTGGCGCAAGGCATCGGCCAGGCCGGCCTTGGTCATGGCGTACTGGGCGAGACGGTCCATCCATTCCCGCAGCGCTTGTTGCGGCGGGCTGGTCTGGAGCAGTTGCTCGGCAAGGTCCGCGACCTGCGCCATCTCGTAGCGGTAAACCTCCCACACCAGTGCATCTCGACTGGGGAAGTTTCGATAGAAGGTCGCTTGCCCAACGCCGGCCTTCTTCGCGATGGCGCTCAGCGGAACGTCCACTGATCGTGTCAGTTCGGCAATTGCCACTTGCAGGATCCGTTCGCGGTTCTGCAGTGCGTCCGAACGCAGTTGCGGGTCCATCTTCTTCGGCACTCGTGCCCCCTCCATCAAGCTCACTTGCAAAGCGGACAATTGTCCGGTATGGTTCGGCAAATGGACAACTGTCCGTTTTTGCTCATTTTATCTATCTCTCCCCATAGGAAATCCATGAAGTTCACAGGCAACACGATCTTGATCACCGGCGGCACCTCGGGCATCGGACTGGGCTTGGCGCTGCGCTTTCATCAGGCGGGCAACAAGGTCATTGTCGCGGGTCGACGCAAAGACCTGCTCGACCAGATCACCAATGAGCACCCGGGCATTGAAGCGCTCGAGCTCGACATCGCAGACGCCGCATCCATCACCCGCGCGAGCAAAACGGTGGCGAGCAAGTACCCCGAACTGAACGTACTGGTCAACAACGCGGGCATCATGCTTTGGGAAGATCTTCTCAAACCGACCTCCCTCCAGATCGCCGAGGACACCGTCTCGGTCAATCTGCTTGGCACGATTCGGATGGTCTATGCCTTCTTGCCGCAACTGGTGGACAAAAGCGACGCGGTGATCGTGAACGTCACGTCTTCGCTCGCATTCGTTCCACTGCCGGCCACGCCCACCTACAACGCAACGAAAGCCGCCCTTCACTCCTTCACCGAGAGCCTGCGCATCCAGGTGGCGGACGCCTCTGTCCAAGTGATCGAAGTAGCGCCACCGGGCGTGCGAACAACGTTGCTGGGCCAGGAAAACGACGAGCAGTCCATGCCGCTGGAAGAATTTCTTTCAGAAACCATGGCACTTCTGCGCGACGAGCCTGAGGCCCAGGAAATTGTCGTAGAACGCGCCAAGTTCATCCGGTACGCAGAAGCCAATGGCACGTACGCCAGTGTCCTGGGAATGCTCTCCGCCGTGAGCGCTTCACGAAACTGAACGACGCGAATCGCGCCGAGTCCGCGCCACAACTTGGTCTTGAAAACGCCCTCCCAGGAAGAAAAGGATGCACTCCGTCAGAGACCGTCATCATCCGATGAGCCTGGTAAGAGACCTCCCTTACACTTTCGACCATGCGAGACCAGGCGAGTGTGCAGGAGAGTCGGGGAATCAAATCGGTGGAGACGGCGGGACGCCTTCTGGAAGTTCTGAGCCGGCTTCGCAACTCGGTGGAACTTGGAACCCTGTCATCCGCTGCAGGCATGTCAGCCAGCCTCGCGCATGCGTATCTAACCAGCTTTGCGCGCATGGGCCTTGTGAAACAGGATCCACTTACCAAGCAATACAGCTTGGACCAGTTCGCGATTGATTTAGGGCTCAGCGAGCTGCGCAGTCTTGATCCCATCGAATTGGCACTGAATTCGATCGCTCAGCTGCGCTTGGAACTTGATCAGACAGTTGCATTGTCGGTATGGGGAAGCGCCGGCCCGACGGTGATCAGAGTCTTGCGCGGAGATGCGCCTTTGCACGCCACGCTCTACGAGGGCGCCACGCTCGCGCTGACGACTTCGGCCACAGGTCGTGCTTTCTGCGCATTTTTGCCCCAACAGGTCGTTCAGAAAGCACTCAACATCGAGCAAGCAAGGCGAGGCATGCCTCAAGACGACGCCTTCGTACACGCTGTGGAGGATGCTCAGCGTCACGGAATTGCCCGCATCTCCGATCAACCGGTACCCGGCCTTGTTTCCTTTAGCGCGCCAGTTTTCAATCATGCATCGACAATGGTTTGCGCAATCACCGTCACGGGCAGAGTGGGCAATATTGATGCCGATTGGGAGGGCTCAGTCCCCAGCGCGCTGCGCCGAGCAACGCGGACGCTCTCTGACCGGCTCGGCCTACCGAATCACGCGCCAAGCAGTGTTGAGCCACTCCCCTCTGTCCCAAGCTAGCACGATGTCCGGTAGCACCATTTCCGAAGCAAGCGACGACCGCAAAGGCATTCAATCGATTGAGATTGGGGGACAGCTTTTGCGGGTTCTGAGTCGTCATGCAGGGCCGATGCTCTTGCGCGATGTTGCCCGAGAAGCCGGCATGGCTGCGGCCAAGGCACATCCTTACCTCGTCAGCTTCTGCAAGATCCGATTGGTTGAGCAAGACCTTCGCACGGGGCGCTATCAACTCGGCGCGCTGGCATTGCGCCTGGGCTTGGCTGGACTAGCGCAATCGCCTGCGCTGCGTCGCGCAGAAGAAGCGCTGGGTCCATTCAAACAAAAAGTGCAGCACACGGTCGCACTCGCCGTTTGGGGACAGCTGGGGCCCACCATCGTTCAGATGAGCGCGGTCGATTTTCCGCTGGAAACCAATCTTCGCGTAGGAAGTGTGATGTCGATGGTCTCAACCGCAACGGGTCGCGTGTTCGCCACCTACATGCAGCCGAACGTGACGGAGCGCCTCCTCGAGATTGAACTTCAACGTTTGGCACTGGCGAGCGCCGATGAGGAACTGGCCAAGGCAAGCTTCATGAAAGAGATCGCCGAGATACGGGCGCGAGGGATGGCGCGCGCGATGGGAAATCCAATTCCTGGAATCAATGCCCTCGCCGCTCCCATCCTCAATGCGAACGGGCGTCTCGACTTGGTAGCCCTCGTCTTCGGGAGCGAAGAAAATTTCGATGCACGCTGGGGCGGCTCGATTGCGACCGCGCTGGCAGACTACTGCTCCTCGATTTCTCAAGACTGAGCGCCAGCCCAACCAGCCCCACCCTGTCCCCCGTTTCTGACCGCGGCGGAGCATTCTGCTGAGAATCGCTCCTCGAATGCTCGCCGCGTCTCGTCAGTTGATCGATCGAGCTTTCCAAAGCGCCTTGGAGAGGTCGCATGCTGTTGACCGGCCTCACTGACTTGAGGTCTCTGGGCGGCGCGCGCTGCGTTGTCCACCAAGACTTGCAGCTGGCGAGTACCGCCTCCTCGTGGTGAACAGGCCAGGCCTGCCCGTGTCTTCCTGACTTGCCCTTCGATACGTTCTGGGCACGTATCGCCTTGAACTGCAAGGCGCCAGTTCACAAAACCAGAACGATTTTCCTCCGCACGTCAGAGAGGTGGTCGGCACAACTCCGCGGGTGGTCCCGCCTACTGGCTAGGGAAAACACCATCTTCACCCATAGCGAATGCATTTGCTATCGTAGAACCAACAATCGACAATGCAGACGCGTTTGACCTACACGAATGTCTGACCTGGAGACCCCCTACATGGCCACCCCCAAGCAATTTGCCTCCCACGCCGATCTCAAGGAGAAGGAGGTCACATTCACACGGCTTTCGGAACACGCCTACGCGTACACCGCCGAGGGCGACCCGAACACAGGCATCGTCGTGGGCGATGACGCCGTGCTGGTTGCCGACACGCAAGCCACACCGGCAATGGCCCAAGACGTGGTACGCCGCATCCGCGAGATCACCGACAAACCGATCAGGTACGTCGTGCTGACCCACTACCACGCCGTGCGCGTGCTCGGCGCCAGCGGTTTCAATCCGCAAGAGGTCATTTCGAGCCAGGACACCCGTGACCTGATCGTTGAACGTGGCGAACAGGACAAGGCGAGCGAGATCGGCCGTTTCCCACGACTTTTCCGCAATGTGGAAAGCATTCCTCCCGGCCTCACATGGCCGACCATGACGTTCAACAAGAAGATGACGTTGTGGCTCGGGAAGGTGGAGGTCCAACTGCTGCAGTTGGGCCGCGGCCACACCAAGGGCGACACCGTGGTTTGGCTACCGCGGGACCGCGTGCTCCTTAGCGGCGACTTGGTCGAATTCGACGCCACACCGTATGCCGGTGACGCCTACTTCAAAGACTGGCCACAGACGCTTGAGAACGTCGCGGCGCTAAAGCCGACCGCTTTGATTCCTGGTCGAGGCCCCGCCCTTGTTGGTGAGGAGCAGGTCGCCGCCGGCCTCCAGGCCACTGCTGGGTTCATAGCCGATGTGCGTGGAAGCGTTGAAGCGGGCGTAGCAGCCGGCAAAGACCTCAAGACGGTCTACACGGAAACCTTCGCCAAGCTGAAGCCCAAGTATGGCCACTGGGTCATCTTCGACCATTGCATGCCCTTCGACGTGACACGCTGCTACGACGAGCTCACACGGCATCCGGATCCGCGCATCTGGACGGCCGAGCGCGATATCGAGATGTGGGAAGCACTCGAAGGCTGAACGCCCCATTCGTTCGCTTCGGTTCACGCCTTCACAGATCGCAGTGTCGACCGAGCACCGGCGACCCTCAGGGTCGCCTCACCAGGAGCCATAGATGCAATTCAAAGAACTCGCCGCTGGCGGGCGGGACGAGCTCGACTATCAGAAGCTCGCATTCGACTACACACGGCATCCGGACCAGGACGTCTCGCACCCCGTGCGGCGACCCGTCGTTGTGGTGGGTGCGGGCCCCGTCGGCCTTGCGCTTGCTATCGACCTCGCACAGCGCGAGATCCCGGTCGTGCTTCTGGACAACGACAACACGCTGTCCACCGGCTCGCGTGCCATCTGCTTCGCCAAGCGAACGCTTGAAATATTCGACCGATTGGGCTGCGGCGACCGAATGGTCGACAAGGGGGTATCTTGGAACGTCGGCAAGGTGTTCTTCAAGGAAGAAGAGGTCTACAGCTTCGACCTGCTGCCCGAAACCGGCTATAGCCGCCCTGCCTTCGTCAACCTGCAGCAGTACTACGTCGAGGGTTACCTTGCGCAGCGCGCCGCGCAGTTGCCTCTGATCGACCTGCGCTGGAAGAACAACGTCACCGGTGTCGCGCAACACGACGACCACGTCGTGCTAACGGTCGAAACGCCCGATGGTTCTTATGAATTGGAGGCCGAGTACGTCACCGCCTGCGATGGCGGGCGCTCGGCAGTTCGCAAGCTGATCGGCCAGGAGAGCAAGGGGCGCACGTTCCGCGACCGCTTCCTGATTGCCGACGTCAAGATGAAGCACGAGGCGCCGACCGAGCGCTGGTTCTGGTTCGATCCGGTGTTTCATCCGAACCAGAGCGTGCTGCTGCATCGGCAACCTGACGACGTATGGCGCATTGACTTCCAGCTTGGTTGGGACGCCGACCCGGAGGAGGAAAAGAAGCCAGAGAACATCATCCCGCGTGTGAAGGCACTGCTGGAGCACTCGACGATGAAAGACGCCGAGTTCGAACTCGAATGGGCCAGCGTATATACCTTCTCTTGCCTGCGGATGGAACACTTCCGTCACGGCCGCGTGATCTTCGCAGGCGACTCCGCGCATGGCGTATCTCCCTTCGGGGCGCGCGGCGCGAACTCCGGCGTGCAGGATGCCGAGAACCTGGCGTGGAAGCTCGCAGCCGTTGTTACAAAGATGGCGCCCGATGCTCTGCTCGATACCTATGCCGATGAGCGCGAATACGCTGCCGACGAAAACATTCGCAACTCAACGCGTGCCACCGACTTCATCACGCCCAAGAGCGACATCAGCCGGCTCTTCCGCGACGCGGTGCTCGAACTGTCCAAGTCCCAGCCGTTTGCTCGCACGCTCGTCAACAGTGGCCGGCTGTCGGTGCCGGCGACMTTTCATGGCTCGGCTCTCAATACTGCGGACGCCGAGAGCTTTTTGGGTTGCATGGTGCCCGGAGCGGCGGCAGCAGACGCGCCCATCATCCGGGCCGACGGCAGCAATGGCTGGTTGCTGCGCGAACTTGCCCAAGGGTTCACGATTCTGCTGGCCGCGGGCCCAGCGGCCAGCTCGTTGACGCGCCGTATTCAGGATCTCGACTTGAAGGGCATGTCGCTGGAGGTGTTGCGTATCGCGACCGGATCAGGCATCGGCGAGGCTGACCTCACCGACGCGGACGGCCTGCTGACCCAGCGATATGACCTGCGCCCCGACACCGCCTACCTGCTGCGCCCCGACCAGCATGTCTGCGCACGCTGGCGCCAGCCGAGCGCTGATCAGATTCATCAGGCTCTGATGCGCGCTCTGGCCATCAATTGAAGAAGACCTCATGGAACTGATTACTTCGCCGCACCTTGAAGCGCCAGATGATTTCTACGAAGCGCTGATCGAAGCGCATCAGGGACTCTCGACCGAAGAAAGCCACGCATTCAATGCGCGCTTGCTGCTCGTCCTTGCAAATCACATCGGGTCGCCAAGCGTTCTGCGCCAAGCATTCGCGGCAGCCCGTCCCGCCAGATCCCCTTGAACACAACCAACGGAGACTTTTCCATGATTCGATCGATCCTAACGAGCCTTGCGCTCGCAGCAACCGCTCATCTGGCATTCGCGCAGGACAGCAAGCCCATCGAGTGGGTGGTCGGCTACGCGGCTGGCGGCGGATCCGACTCCGTGGCACGCGCCACAGCCGAGACGATGGGGAAAATCCTCTCGCGGCCGGTCGTGATCAACAACAAGCCTGGCGCGGCAACCAATATTGCTGCCGACTACGCGGCCCGCTCGAAAGACTACGGCAGCATCATGCTGACCGCCGACTTTGCCACCCTTGCGGCCAACCCGTTCCTGTTCTCCAAGCTCAGCTACAACGCAGAACACGACCTCTCGCCGGTTGGCATGTTGGCGCGCTTTCCGCTTGTGCTGGTGGTCGGGCCGCAAGTGCCGGCGAAGAACTTCAAGGAGTTCATCGCCTGGGCTAAAGCGCAACCCGGCGGCGTCAACTACGCATCGGCCGGCGCAGGCAGTCCTCATCACCTGGCGGCCGAACTGCTGCGTGAGAAAACCGGGATCGCGATGACGCATGTTGCCTACCGCGGCGCGGCGCCCGCGATGCAGGACATCCTGGGCGGTCAGGTCCCCTTCATGATGGTCGACACGGCGAGCGGCAATCAGTTCGTGCTGGCCGGCAAGGTCAAGGCCATCGGTGTCGCGAGCTCAAAGCGCATTGCCACGCTGCCGGACGTTCCGACGCTGTCCGAGCAGGGGCTGTCCGATTTCGAAGCTTACGCATGGCAAGGACTCTCCGTACCGAGCGGGACTCCGCCGGAAACCGTGGCAAAGCTCAACAAGGCGCTGGTCGAGGCCTTGAACTCGAAGCCTGTGAAAGAACGCTTTCTTGGGCTTGGCGTCGAGGGGCTGCCCGGGACACCGTCCGACATGGCGAAGTACGTGAAAGACGAGCGCGAGCGCTGGGGTCGCCTCATCAAGGCCAACAACATCAGGATCGATTAAGAGACCAGTCACAAGGTCCGCAACTCGACGACGCAGAGAGCCGTCACTTCTTTAACTTCAGGAGACAAGCAATGATCGGATTCCCTCGAAAACTTCTTTCAACAAGGTTGTGCACGGCTGTCGCGCTGTCCGTGACTCTCATACTGGCAGCTTGTGGCGGTGGCAGCAATAGCGGTGCTAGCCTACCCTTCGTGTTTCCAGTCGGCACCAGCGGCGGCAATGGCGGCAATGGTGGCGGCGGGAACACCGGCACAGATCCTAATGCCCTGCCGAGCGTTGATGCTCTCAAGGCGACCTGCACTTCGATAGTCGGAAAGACATTCGCTTCGGCAACCGTGACTGCGGCCAACCGCATCGAGGGTGATGCCTCTCTCGGCACGACCGGCATGTGCCAGGTACTGGCGACCCGCGCCCCCTATCTTGATATAGAGGTCGTGGTCCCAGATAACTGGAGTGGGCGCTACTATCAGCAAGGCGGCGGAGGATTTGACGGGCAAATTCGCTCAGCCTTCACCAAGAACAGTTCGGGAGCAATTACTGCAGTCACGTACGCTGTCACAGCGCAGGCTGCTGTTTACGCGTCGTCCAACGGTGGCAATCGCGCTGGGGTTACTGGACAGGCTGCGCCTGCGGTCTTCTTTGACGGGACAGAAGCTGGAAAGCAATCCATGGATGACTACTCGTATGCCTCGCTCGGCACCACGTTGTACTTCGCCAAAGGGGTGATTAAGGAGTTTTTCAAGCAGGATGCGAAGTATCGGTACTTCGTTGGATGCTCGAACGGAGGCCGCAACGCTGCGATTGCAATTCAACGTTGGCCTGAAGAATTCGATGGGGCCGTATCCGGTTGCTACGGTTTCAGCATGCCTGGGCAGACGGTCGCGTGGACGAGCATGGCAGGTCTTGCTGGAACCCCTGTAATGCCGAGCGGCGCTCAGTGGAGCGCCGTATACAAAGCAGCAGTGGCCTCCTGTGACGCGGCAGATAACTTGGCCGACGGGGTGATCTCGAATCCTTCGAGGTGCACCTTTGACCCGTCCACTCAGGTCTGCGGGCAGCCTTTGGCAAGTACTGACCCAGCGGTCTGCTTGACGCCGACACAGCTTCCGACAGTTCAAAAGCTCTTCGCGGGAGGCTGGACGGATGCAACGGGTAATACGATTTACTCTCCCTATGGCTGGGCAAATGCAAATCCCGCGTCGTTCGGCGGTCTCGGGGGTGGGTACGTCGCCATGGCAACAGGCGACGCGGCGTGGTTGACTGCAGCAAAACAGGCGACCTTTGACGTCAATGTGGACTACGGCCCAGTCGTGGCCGGCCTCCAGTCCGTCGGCGCGGACGTAGACAAGATTGCCATCGCAAAATTCATCGCGAGCGGAAAGAAGTTTCTCACCTACCACGATGGCGCTGACGGGCTCTTGTCGATCAACGAGCACACTCGAAACGTGAACACCGTGTACTCCATCGCCAAAGGCATGGGGCTGGCTGACCCGTCGACCTCCAGCCGGTACTTCGTCATTCCTGGCACCGGTCACGGAGGGTCGCAAGCCCTGACTCAAGTCAGATGGGACGATGCGATTGTGAAGTGGGTGGAGGCCGGCTCTGCACCGACGCAACTCACCTTCAACAGCAAGACCAGCACCGGCGCGGCGAAATCCATCCCCGTTTGCCAGTATCCGCAGTACCCGCGTTACGTCTCTGGTGGCGATGTCAACAGCGCTGCTAGCTATACCTGCACTGCTCCGTAGCGCGCGTTCCTGAGTGGACGGACCAAACGAGCGCCTAGTCCGAGGCGCCGTGCGGTCCGACAATTAACCAGGTCTTCGATGGCGACGGCGCGCGAGTGACAACGCTCGGCGTCCTCTGCGGTGATGCGGGGACGCCCTTGTGTTTTTATAAGTCCGGCGCAGTCACTGTGGAAACGCCAGCGGCGTCATTGGCGCGGCTTTCACTATCGACGATGCACGCGCGCAGCGCGCCGCATTTCGTGAAGCGGCTGAGCGCGCCGGGCGGGACCCGGACGACACCAGATTCTTTGCCGGACTGATGACGACGATCGCAAGCGATAGGCGGGAAGGTCTTGATCGCCGGATCACGTTGAGTGGTCGAGCATTTCCCCAGCGCGCCACCTATCTCGGCCAGATGCTTGGCCTGCGCCTCGATCCTACGAAGCTAGACGAGCCACTATCGCCGGAGCAATTGTTCAAGACGCGACCATCGTTGGGCGACCCGGCATGCATCCCTGTTGATCGAACCCTCGTGTTTGCGGATTCGAGGCTGGAATCGATCGCCGACAGGACGACCACCGTGGACTTCTGCCGCCTACCTGAGGCCAACGACTCTGTCGACTGCATCCTCAGACGGGCCAATGACAACCCGGCCAGAAAAGGGGCGACTCCTGAAGAGGCTCAATCGTGGCCGTCGCCATCATCGCGGCGTCCAGTTCCACTCTCAGCGCGCAAGCCGCTAAAGTCCAACTTGCCATGTATCTAAAGTGACGTGGCTGAGTTCTACTCGTCCAAGTGACCTCCGTTAGTACCATGCAAACGATCTGCGTTTGCGTCGGCGACTGTCAAGGCTGTCATGTTCACGATGCGCCGAACTGTTGCGCTGGCCGTGAGAATATGCACAGGTTTGGCGGCTCCGAGCAGCACCGGGCCGATCGCGATATTGCCGCCGGCCGCGGTCTTGAGCAGGTTAAGCGGCGCCGGCCGCGCTGAACCTTTGAAAGTCAACAGAAGAACGCCGACGACCACCAGATGAAGCTCGCCTGAGGGCTCAGTCGGCGTACTCGCCGGCCTCCTTGATCACCTTGGCCCAACGGTTCTTTTCCGCTTCGACGAATTTCCGGTGGTTGACTGGATCGAGCCGCTCGTCGGTCACGACGGTCAGGCCCAGAGCCTCCTCGCGCTTGATCAACTCGGGATCTTTCAAGGCGGCGAGCAGCGCGCTGTTCAGCTTGGCCAGGACCGGCGCCGGCGTTCCCTTTGGCGCGTAGAGCCCATGCCACACCTGGACGTTGAAGTCCTTGAGGCCCGACTCGGAAAGGGTCGACGTGTCCTTGAGCGCCGGCAGCGAAAGGCGCTGCAAGCTGGTGATGCCATAGCTCTTGACCTTCTTGCCCTCGATCTGCGGCACGGCATTGACCGCCTGTTCGCACATCAGATCAACCTGACCGCCGATAAGGTCAGTCATGGCCGGTGCCGTTCCCTTGTAGGGGACTGACGTCATCGTGGTTTTAAGAGCGCTCTGGAGCATCAGGCCGCAGAGATGCGAGGCAGAGCCCAGCCCCGCATTGGCGATGTTCACCTTGCGACCGTTCGCAGCAATCCATTGGCGAAGCTCGGCAAAGTTGTTCGCAGCAAGGGTCGGCTTGCCGATCACAACCGAAGGCGCTTCGTTGATGAGGCCCAGCGTCTCGAAGTCGTCGGGTACCTTGTAACTCAGCTTCCGGTACAGCGCTGGGGCAGTCGCCATACCGATGTGATTGACCAGCAGCGTGTAGCCATCCGGCGCAGAGCGCGCCACCTTCGCCGAACCGATCGTGCCGCCCGCACCGATGGCGTTGTCGACGATGATCGTTTGGCCCAGCGGCTTGCGCAGCGCCTCGGCGAGATCGCGGGCGATCTTGTCCGTAGGTCCGCCTGCCGCGAACGGAACAACCAGCGTGATCGGCTTGTCCGGAAACTCGGCGAAAGCAAGGGAGGCGGCGCTGGCACAGACGAGGCCGGCGATGAAACGCATTGAGTTGATCATGTCTTGTCTCCTGTTCTTGTTGCTGAGCTTCAGGCCGAAAGCGCCTGCATCTCGCGGTACAGATCGGCCTTGCCCTCGAAGCCGATCCCCGGCAGATCGGGCAGGGTCACGAAGCTGTTCTCGACCTTCACGCCGTCCGGGAACCCGCCGAATGGCTGGAACAGGTCGGGGTACGACTCGTTGCCCCCGAGGCCAAGGCCGGCAGCGATGTTCAGCGACATCTGGTGCCCGCCGTGCGGGATGCAGCGGCTGGCCGACCAGCCATGTTCCTTCAACATCTCCAGCGTGCGCAGGTACTCCACCAGGCCGTAGCTGAGCGCGCAGTCGAACTGCAGCCAATCGCGGTCCGGGCGCATGCCGCCGTAGCGGATCAGGTTGCGCGCATCCTGCATCGAGAAGAGATCTTCGCCAGTGGCCATTGGGTTCCTGTAGAAATTGCGCAAGGCTGCCTGCAATTCGAAGTCCAGCGGATCGCCCGGCTCCTCGTACCAGAAGAGGTCGTACTGCGACAGGGCCTTGGCATAGGCAATCGCGGTTTCCAGGTCGAAGCGCCCGTTGGCGTCGACACAGAGCTTCTGGCCGTCCTGCAGCACTTCCATGATCGAGTCGATGCGGCGCAGGTCTTCGTCGAGCGAGGCTCCGCCGATCTTCTTCTTGACGACCGTGTAGCCACGGTCGATGTAGCTGCGCATCTCGTCCTGGAGCTTCCCATGGTCCTGCCCCGGGTAGTAGTAGCCGCCCGCCGCGTAGACGAAGATCTTGCGGTTGGGCTTGCCGTCGCCATAGCGGTCGGCCAGCAACTGGAACAGCGGCTTGCCCTCGATCTTGGCCACCGCGTCCCACACCGCCATGTCGATGGTGCCAATGGCCACCGAGCGCTCGCCATGGCCGCCCGGCTTCTCATTGGTGAACATCGTGTTCCAGATCTTGTGCGGGTCGAGGTTGTCGCCGCTGTCGTCGACGAGGGACGACGGCTTCGCCTCCATGATGCGCGGAATGAATCGCTCGCGCATCAGCTTGCCCTGCCCGTAGCGGCCGTTCGAGTTGAAGCCGTAGCCAACGACGGGCTTGCCATCGCGGATCACGTCGGTGACCACCGCGACAAGGCTCAGGGTCATCTTGCTAAAGTCGATGTAGGCATTGCGAATGGGCGAGCTGATGGGGATGGTCTTCTCGCGGATTTCGACGATCTTCACGGGTGTCTCCAGAGGGGGTGGGTGGGAGACTGAATGGTCGGCCGTGCCGTCTTTTTCGGCCAATGTTCAATTTCTCAACTTCTATGCGCTGGACGAACCGGACATGAACCTGATCTGGCTTGATGACTTCCTCGCGTTGGCAGCAACGGGGAACTTCTCGCGCGCGGCAGATGAGCGCCACAGTTCCCAACCCGCATTCAGCCGTCGCATTCGCGCGCTGGAGGAGTGGATCGGCGCCGACTTATTCGACCGCAGCACGCAGCCCGCCACACTCACCGAAGTTGGCGAGTGGTTTGCCGGCGTGGCGCAGGAGTTGGCCGCGAGGGTGGCGCGCGTGCCCGGTGACGCGAGGAGGGTTGCGGAGGCCAGTTCGGTCACCCTGCGCATCGCGTGCACGCATGCGCTTTCCATGACTTTCCTGCCGCGATGGATACGTAGCCTCGAGTCGAGCATCACGCTCGGGCCGGTGCAGCTCATGTCCGACGTCCTTCAGCGTTGCGAATCCCTGATGCTGCAGAGCAAGGTTCAGTTCGTACTGAGCCACGCGCATCCCGACGCCCATGGCGCGCTCGATGCTGACCCCTACAGATCAGCCAGGATCGGCGAAGACATGCTGATCGCAGTGTCCGCGCCCAATGGCTCCGGCGAGCCGCTGCATCAGCTTTCACGCAAAGGCGCATCCGCCGTACCGTTGCTCTTGTACAGCGAGGAATCCGGGCTGGGACGCATCATGCGTGCCGTCGTGAGCCGACGGCTGGAGTCGCAAGCAGTACAGCCCGTCTTCACGGCCCATCTCGCCTCCGTCCTCCGGACGATGGCACTGGACGGCAGGGGCATCGCATGGCTGCCGCGGACCCTCGTGGAGGAAGACACCGGCCAAGGGCGCCTTGTCGCCGCAGCGAGCAGCGAGTGGGCCGTTCCGCTGGAAATCAGGCTCTACCGAGACAGCGAGCTCTTGGGGAAGGCGGCGAATGAATTCTGGAGTGCTGCGATCAGGAAGTGAGCGGCGTCGTTCCTGTTCCTGCTTCGCCGCCAACTTACCGGAACACAGATAGGGAACGCCAAGGCTCAAGAGACCGCCTTCAAGCTCGTGGAGCCAGGCGGGCTGTCGTTGCTAGGGTGTAGTAAAGCCATCCGGCGCAAAGTTGTGGAGGTACAGGTTCACCCTGCACAGCAGTGAAAGCATGCTGGCCCTCGGCCGCAGCCCTGACGTCAGCCTGAAGCGCGCCCGCGAGCTCCACCAGGAAGCACGAAAGCTCGTCGCAAGTGGTATCAGCCCCGTTCATCACAAGCAACAAGAAAAGCTCTCAATCGTCGGAGCCGTTGTTTCGACGTGGCAGGAGGCGACAAATGGCCGCCTACGCGCAAGCACCGCCACACAGCGCGATCGTGAGATAAAGAACGACTTGCTACCGAAGCTGCGGTTGTGGCAGAGACGCTGATGGCCCTTTGCCTCGCGATCATGGAGCGGAGACGCCTGCTGCCACCTGGGCGAAAAGCGCTGGCGCGGAGGCTACGCGCCGGGCGGCGCCTGCACTGGCGCGGCAGGCAAGCCCCGCGCATGCGCCTTGAGGCAAGCGACGAAGTCCATGAGCGTGACCGAGACATGCTCGCGGTTCCACACCACGGTGATCGGGCCGAAGCGGATGTTCGAATCAATGGCGACCTTCCGGAACAGCCCCAGCGAGGCCATGTAGTCCGCCATGGATTCCGCACACACGCCGACATAGTCGCCCTTTTGCAGCAGCGCCTGCATCATGGCCAGCGAGGCGGTTTCCGCCTTGGGCACCAGCCACGATGCTTGTTGCTCGATGAGATAGGCATCCATCTGGATGCGGGTGAGCGTGCCAAGGGGCGGCATCACCCATTGTTCGCGCAGCACGTCGGCAAAGCCCAGCGGCTGGTTGCTGTGCCAGTGCTTGCTGCCCTGGCCGATGACGATGCTCACCTGGTCGTCGAAGAGCACGTGATGCGCCAGCTGCGGCTGGTGCGCCCTTGCATCCAGAACACCGATCACGGCATCCATGGCACGCGTGTCCAGGCCCTTGAGCAGGTCGTCGAACAGCCCGTCGTGGATGGACACGGCCACATCGGCATGGCGCTGCTGGAACGCGGTCACGGCTTCGGGCAGGCCGCCGGCAATGCCGGCCCAGACGCTGCCCACGTTCAGACGCGGCACGCGCCCCGCGGCCACCGCATGCATCTCGCGGCCGGTGCGGGCGATGTCGCCCAGCACGGTGATGGCCAGCCGCTTGAGCAGATGCCCCGCAGGCGTCAGCTGCACCTTGCGCCCGCGCACCACCAGCGGCGTGCCCGCCACGCGTTCCAGCTCTGCCAGCCAGTGCGACATGGCCGATTGCGTCATGTGCAGCCGCACCGCCGCCTCGGTCAGCGTGCCCGCCTCGTCCAGCACCAGAAAGGACTCCAGGTGCCGGACCTTGATGCCCCGCGCCCAGGAGAGGCCTTCTGAACGCTCAATCATGAGTAAACCTTCATGGATCCATTTTGCATTTTCACTAGGTGGATGGCAGGGTTGTCATGAAAATTACCTCATCTTTTATGTCGCACCCTCAGAGGAATCCCTGTGCCTGAAGCAATCACGAACGTCTGCAAGATCCTGATGGGCGTCGCGGTCGCGGCCGCCACGGCCACCACCGTGTACGCGCAAGCCGCCTACCCCAGCCGGCCCGTGCGCCTGGTCGTCTCGCAGGCCCCGGGCGGCAGCAGCGACACGATCGCACGCATGTGGGCCGAACACGCAGGCAAGGCCATCGGCGCCACCATCGTGGTGGAGAACAAGCCCGGTGCGGGCGGCCTCATTGCCGCGCAAAGCGCGCTGAACGCACCCGCCGATGGCTACACCCTGCTGCTGGGCAGCGTTTCGCTGATGGTGCTCAACCAGTTCACCTACAAGCCGCTGCCCTACAACCCCGAGAAAGATTTTGTGGGCGTGACCATGCTGACCACGGTGCCGTTCGTGCTGTCGGCCAACCCGGCCACGGGCATCAAGACGCTCAAGGACCTGACGGAAAAAGCCAAGGCGGCGCCCGGCAAGCTGAACTTCGCGTCCGCCGGCCTCGGCAACTCCACTCATCTGGCGGTCGAGTTGGTGAGCAATGCCCTGGGCATTTCGATGACCCACATCCCTTACAAGGGCGAGGCCGACGGCATCCTGGCCACCATCGGTGGGCAGACCGAAGTGATGGCACCGGTGTATGGCACGGCCCTGCCCCACATCAAGAACCACAAGCTCAATCCACTGGCCGTGTTGTCGCCACAGCGCACCCCCGAGCTGCCCGATGTGCCGACCCTTGGCGAGCTGGGCGTGAAGGGCTTCGACAACATGGGCTGGAGTGCCGTGGTGGCGCGCACCGGCACGCCGCCCGACATCGTGGAAAAGCTCAACAAGGCGACCACAGCCTTCCACAACAGCCCCGAGGTGCAGGCCAAGCTCAAGAGCATGGGCGTGATCCCCATGTCCGGCCCTTCCGCGCTGGTCATGGAGACGGCGGCGCGTGACGCCAAGGCCTGGGGTCCCACACTCGGGGCGCTGAACCTCAGCGCCAAGTAAGCCGGCGACCCGCGCAAGGCCGCCCCCTTTTTCTCATCCTCACCCTTTGTTGTGTCGCCGATGCAGCAAGGGGCTCGTCCTCACACCTCATGAAAAAAGAAGCCATGGTGGTCTGCCCACAGCCGGAGGCCGCCGAATCCGGCATCGACATCCTGCGCGCAGGCGGCAACGCGGTGGACGCCGCCGTGACCACCGCGCTGGCCCAGACGGTGGTCGATCCGCTGATGTGCGGCATCGCAGGTTTTGGCACGGCCGCCGTGTACCTGCCCGGCGCCCAGGTGCATGAATATTTCGACTTCCACTCGCCCGCGCCGCTGGCGGCCAGGGAAGACATGTGGGAGCACCTGCTGGAGGGCGAGACCAAGGACGGCTTCGGTTTCATCCTCAAGGGCCGCGTCAACGACATCGGCCCCCAGTCCATCGGCACGCCGGCCACGCTCAAGGGCCTGGAGGCCATGCACCAGGCGCACGGCCGCTTGCCGTGGCGGCAGGTGGTGGAGCCCGCCATCCGCTGGGCCGCGGACGGCTACTTCGTGCGCCCCGGCATGCACGCCTTCTGGATCGACGAGCCCAGCATGGGCCGCGTCGGCAACCTGGAGCGCCTGCAGTACTGCGAGGACAGCCGCCAGCTGTACTGCCGCCCCGACGGCCGTCCCAAGCCCATCGGTGCGCCGCTGCGCAACGAAGGCATGGCCGCCGTGCTGCGCCAGATTGCCGAGGAAGGCGCGCGCCCGTTCTACCAGGGCGACCTGGCGCGCAAGATGGTGGCGCACCTGCAGTCGCTGGGCGCGCTGATCACGCACGAGGACCTGGCCCGCTACCAGGTGCAGCGCAACGCGCCGCTGGTGGGCCGCTACCGCGACCGCACCATCACGACCAACCAGCCCCCGGGCGGCGGCGCCATGCTGCTGGAGATGCTCAACATCCTCGAGCACTTCGATCTGGCGAGCCTGGAGCACAACAGCCCCGACTATCTGCAGACGGTGTGCGAGGCCATGAAGAAGGCGACGATCGACAAGGACCGCTGCATTGGCGACCCGAAGTTCTTCGACGTGCCGCTGGACCGGTTGCTGTCCAAGGACATGGCCCGCGAAGTGGCCGAGCAGATCCGCACAGGCCATCGCTTCAGCGTAGAGCGCGTGAACCCCGGCGCGCCCGTGCCGCGCGACACCACCCACCTGAGCGTGGTGGATGCTGACGGCAACGCCGTGTCCCTGACCCACTCGCTCGCCATGCCCTCGGGCATCATCACCCCGGGCATGGGCTTCCTCTACAACGGCTGCATGGGCGTGTTCGACCCGCGCCCGGGCCGCGCCGGCAGCATCCAGCCGGGCAAGAGCCGCTTCACCTCGTCCTGCCCCACCATGACCTTCAAGGACGGCGAGCTCGACGTGGTGCTCGGCGCACCGGGCGGCACGCAGATCGCGATGGGCGTGCTGCAGGTGCTGCTCAACGTGATCGACCACGGCATGGAAATGCAGGCCGCCGTGTCGGCGCCGCGCTTCTCGTCCACCAGCAACGCCATCGACGTGTGCAACCGCATTCCGCGCTCCACCACGCGCACACTGGAAGCACAGGGCTACGCCATTGGCCGCAACCCATACAACTACACCATCGGCTGGGTGCACGGCGTGCAGGTACAGGCCGATGGCCTGCACGGCGGCGCCGACCCCGGCCGCGATGGCGTGGCGTACCGGCTGCGCATGGATCCTGCGCACTGATCGGCTGGGTCCGAATTGTTGTTGGGGCGCTGGAGGGAATTGAAGAGCCGCTGATGCCAGCGCAAGAACAGCCGGGCGGGGTATCGCACTGCCATCACGTCAACGAGGTGTCGAGTCTGATTGCGCGGTTGTGTGAGCTGTCTGGAGCGCGGGCGATCGAAAAGCGGAATGATGCAGAGCACCGTGTTGAGTATTGGCTCGCGCGCGACAGGTGATGAGGGCCACACGACCCCGGTGGTGGCGGTTTTGGTGTGGACGCTGAAACCACGCACCTACACGGGGATGCCCCCTCGCCCGGCACTGCAGGCGAACCGACGATAACCATAGGCACGCAAACGCCCCATTGCCGTCGGTCGGTTGCCGGCCCCAGACGGCATTGCACTGTCGCCCGACGGCCGCACGCTGCGGGCGGCGATCTGGTCTTCACGTCCAGTTCCTTGAGCAGCCACTTTGCGGGTTCGGTCAAGAGTGGGGACGAGCGCTACGACCTGTGGCGCCTGCCAATCGGCAAACGGAGCGCAAGGCTCCGCTGAGCGGCATGCCCTGCGAGAAAAAGCCTGGAGCC
Organism: Variovorax sp. 05T418; assembly: GCF_056396385.1. Lineage (NCBI taxonomy): Bacteria > Pseudomonadati > Pseudomonadota > Betaproteobacteria > Burkholderiales > Comamonadaceae > Variovorax > Variovorax sp. 05T418. The sequence goes on from NZ_JBFTLJ010000004.1 coordinate 330,865, forward strand.
TGCTTTCAAGCCCCGCCCTCCTCCGGCAGGCCATTGAACCGCCGGAGCAATGACGCAAGCTGCTTCACCTCCGCATCGCTCCACTGCTCGATGCGAGCATGCAGTGCATCTCCTTTGCGGTGAACGGCACGGCTGATCGCGCTCTTGCCGCGGCGGCTCAAGCTCACGACCACGCCGCGACCGTCCAGCGGGTCGGGCTTCACTTCTGCCAACTCCAGCTCGACCAGCTTCGAGATCAACCGGCTCGTGGCGCTGCGGTCCATCGCCACGCCTTCGGCAATGCGGCTCGCCTTGGCCGGCCCGAACGCGTGAAGCCAACGGGCAATGTGAAATGCCGCGGATGGCACGTCGGGGTGGAATTCCGCGGACGTCTCGATCGTCAATGCGCGCGAGGCGCTGAGCAGTGCGCTGAGCTGCTCGCCGAGCGCCAGGACCACGGCTTCACGGCCGCCCGCGTCCTGAGCGGCGGGCCTTTGCCTGGGTGTTTTCATGATGGGTGTGTCCTCTCTTCGCGAAGGTGGCTTATAGTGGATATTTATCCATCAAATGGAAATCAGATGAAAGAACGCCCCACCATTGTCGTGACCGGTGCGACCAGCGGAATCGGAGAGATCGCGAGCATCGAGCTGGCAAAGCGCGGAGCGCATCTGGTACTCACGGCGCGGGACAAGGCGAAGGCCAGCCGTACGCTCGGCCGCATACGGGCCGAGGCACCCGGTGCGCATGTCGACTTTCACTACGCCGACTTTGGCAGTGTGCACGCCGTTGCGGCAGTGGCCACCGAGATCGCCGCCCGGTACGACCGCATCGACGTACTGATCAACAATGCCGGGCTGCACGCCTTCGAGCAACGGGTCACCGGCGATGGCTTTGCCGAAATGATTGCGGTGAACTATCTGGCGCCCTGGTTGTTCACGGACATCTTGCGAGATGCGCTGATCCGCTCGGCCCCGTCCAGGGTCGTGACGGTCGCATCCGAGGCATCTCGGCGAAGCGGCGGCTTGACGCCCGACAAGGATCTTGTGGATACGAGCCCGTTCACACGCGCGGGCTCATCCAAGGTGTATGGCAAAACCAAGCTCATGGACATCATGTTCTCGCTGGAACTCGCCCGCCAGCTCGAAGGCACCGGCGTCACCGCCCAATGCCTCGACCCAGGGTTCAATGTGACGGGCCTGGGCCGCGAGCTTGGCTTCGCGGAGCCTCTTGCCAAGGTTCTGAAGTGGCTGGGCGTGGGAGATCCTCGAAGAGGGGCGGAGATCATCGTGAGACTCGCCACCGAAGACACTGCCCCCACGACCGGCGGCTATTTCTCGGTGAAGAATGCACGGCCGCTGAATCCATCCGCACCAGCCGATGATGCGGCCGCACGGCACGAGCTTTGGATCAGGACACGGTCGCTGCTTTCGGAGCGCCTCGAAACTATTGGCTTCAAACAGCTATAGCCCGAGATCGCGCATGCCCGTGGACAGCTGAGTCGCGGCCGCACCCCCGGGGGCGTCACAAGGCAAAGTCGAGAGCTTTTGCTAAGCTGGCCAACTCCGCCCCCGAGGACCAAGCGCAGCGAAGCATAAAACGGGTACGCCGCCGGGTACGCACAAAATAGGCGCCACAAATACGGAAAAAGCCTTGTAAATCAATCGGTTACCATATTTCATGAAAATTGCCACCTGGAATGTCAATTCCCTGACCGCCCGCCTGCAGCATGTGCTCGACTGGCTGATCGCCAACCCGGTCGACGTGCTGTGCCTGCAGGAACTCAAGATGAGCGACGACAAGTTCCCGCTCGACGTGCTCAAGTCCGCCGGCTACGAGGCCGCCGTGTTCGGCCAGAAGACCTACAACGGCGTCGCCATCCTGAGCCTCGCGCCGATGCGCGACGTGGCAAGGAACATCGGCGGCTTCACCGACGACCAGTCCCGCGTGATCGCGGCCACGGTCGAAACGCCGGCGGGTCCGCTGCGCATCGTGAACGGCTACTTCGTCAACGGCCAGGCGCCGGGCACCGACAAGTTCGAATACAAGATGGGCTGGCTGCGCGCGCTGCGCGAATGGCTGCGCGCCGAAATGGCGGCGCATCCGAACCTGGTGCTTCTGGGCGACTTCAACATCGCGCCCGAAGACCGCGACAGCTTCGACCCCGTGGGCCTGGCGGAAACCATCCATCACACGACCGAGGAGCGCGAGCATTTCAAGGCGCTGCTCCAGCTGGGCCTGGTCGACAGCTTCCGGCTCTTCGAGCAGCCCGAGAAAAGCTTTTCGTGGTGGGACTACCGGATGCTCGGCTACCAGAAGAACCGCGGCCTGCGCATCGACCACATCCTGGTGAGCGAGCCGCTGGTGCCGCGCGTCAAGGGCTGCATCATCGACCGCGTGCCGCGCAAGTGGGAAAAGCCGAGCGACCACGCACCGGTGGTGCTCGATCTCGACCAGGGAATTTGATGACCATGACCTTTCGCACCCTCACGATCGTCGCGGCGGCGCTCGCGCTCGCCGCCTGTTCCGCATTCAAGCCTGCGGACAAGGCCGGCGACGGCAAGCCGCCCGCTACCGCCACCGACGAGGTGCCCGGCACAAGGGGCGACGTGCCGACCGTGCGGCTGATCACCGCGCAGACGCCCGCCGTGCGGGCCTACCGCAAGACCGGCGCGCGCCAGATCTACAAGGCCTATCCGCAGCGCATCTACAAGGGAAAGATCCCACCGCTCGTCTATGCGGTGGTGGTGGTCGAGACCGACATCGATGCCGAAGGCAACGTCAAGAACGTCACCTTCAGCCGCGTGCCGAGCCATGCGCCCGAGGTGCCGGGCAAGATTGCAGAACTCATCAAGGCGGCGTCCCCGCTGCCCAGTCCGGGGCGCCTGGGCGGCCACACCTACGTGGACACCTGGCTCTGGGACAAGAGCGGCAACTTCCAGCTCGACTCGCTGACGCTGGGCCAGCGCAGCCGGTAAATAGGCTCGCCCCCAGTCTTCGCGCACTTCGTGTCGCTACGCCTTCCCCCTACCGGGGGCAACACCAGCGGCCCGGCAAAGCCGGTTCCGCGGTGTTCCTGGAAGGGGCCCAGCCACCCTCTTCCTTCTCTGTCCGAGGCAGCCTACTCGATCCCGAGTTCCTGGATCTTGCGGGTGATGGTGTTGCGGCCGATGCCCAGCTTCTGAGCGGCTTCGATCCGTCGGCCGCGGGTGTTGGCCAGCGCCGTGAGGATCAGCCGCGACTCGAAACGGCGCGACAGCACATCCCAGACGTCGGTGCGCCCGGCCGCGAGCAGCGCCTGGGCTTCGATCTCCAGGCCGCTCTCCCAGCTGCTTGCGCCCACCAAACCTTCAGTGGCCTCGGGTGCAGCGCCGCCCGCCGCCGGTGCCGCTTCGCGCTCGAGCCCGGGCGACGGCAGCGGTGCGGCTTGCGCGGGCACCGCGGTGGCGGCCGTGCCTTCCGCGGCTTGCACCGGCGCACCGGCCGCCGCGGCCATGACTTCGGGCGGCAGGTCCTTGGCCTCGATCAGCTGGGCCGGTGCCATCACGGTCAGCCAGTGGCAGATGTTCTCGAGCTGGCGCACGTTGCCCGGAAAGCTGAACGACGCCAGCTTGGCCAGCGCCGCATCGGAAATGCGCTTGGGCTCGACGCCGAGCTGGCGCGCGCTCACCTGCAGGAAGTGGCGCGTGAGCGCCGGCACGTCTTCGCCGCGCTCGCGCAGCGCCGGCAGGCGCAGGCGGATCACGTTGAGGCGGTGGAACAGGTCTTCGCGGAAGCCGCCGAGCTTCACGCGCTGCTCGAGGTCCTGGTGCGTGGCCGCGATCACGCGCACGTTGGCCTTGACCGAGTTGTGGCCGCCCACGCGGTAGAAGTGCCCGTCGCTCAGCACGCGCAACAGGCGCGTCTGCAGGTCGAAGGGCATGTCGCCGATCTCGTCGAGAAAGAGCGTGCCGCCCTCGGCCTGCTCGAAGCGGCCGCGCCGCATGGTCTGCGCGCCGGTGAAGGCACCGCGCTCGTGGCCGAAAAGCTCGCTCTCGAGCAGGTCCTTGGGGATGGCCGCGGTGTTGATGGCCACGAAGGGGCCGTTGGCACGCGGCGAATGCTTGTGCAGCGCGCGCGCCACCAGTTCCTTGCCCGAGCCCGATTCGCCCGTGATGAGCACCGTGACGTTGCTCTGCGAGAGCCGGCCGATGGCGCGGAACACGTCCTGCATGGCGGGCGCCTGGCCCAGCATTTCGGGCGCGGCGACCATGCGCTCCTCGGCCACTTCCTCGCGCTGGCTTTCGTCGACGGCGCGGCGGATCAGCTCGACGGCGCGCGGCAGGTCGAAGGGCTTGGGCAGGTATTCGAAGGCACCGCCCTGGAACGCCGAAACGGCGCTGTCGAGGTCGGAAAACGCCGTCATGATGATGACGGGCAGGCCCGGGTGCTTGGCCTTGATCTTGTCGAGCAGATCGAGCCCGGAGCCGCCGGGCATGCGGATGTCGCTCACCAGGACCTGGGGGCCCTGCTGTTCGTCGTCGTCGGCGAGTTCGAGGGCGGCCAGCACCTCGCGCGCGTTGGTGAAGCTGCGCGTGGGCAGGTCTTCGCGCAAAAGGGCCTTCTCCAGCACGAAGCGGATCGATTGGTCGTCATCAACTATCCAGATCGGCTTCATGCATCTCCTTGTTGCCGTGGCTGCTAGGGCAGCGGAATCAATATCTTGAAATCGGTTCGGCCCGGGACGCTGTCGCACTCGATCACGCCGTGATGCTGTTGCACGAAAGTTTGTGCAAGCGTCAATCCAAGCCCGGTCCCGCCCTCCCTGCCCGAGACGAGCGGATAGAAGATGCGGTCCTTGATCGTGTCCGGCACACCCGGTCCATTGTCGATGACATGCAATTCCAGTGCCAATCGATACCACTGCTTGTTGAATATCACCTGCCGGGCGATGCGGGTCTTGAAAGTGATCTGCGCATCGCCTGCGGCGCGGCGCTCGGCCAGGGCCTGCGCCGCGTTGTGCACGATGTTGAGCGTGGCCTGGATGAGCTGCTCGCGGTCGCCGCGGAATTCGGGAATCGACACGTCGAAGTCGCGCTCGATGTGCAGGTCGCGCGGAAACTCCGCAAGAATGACCGAGCGCACGCGCTCGCAGACTTCGTGGATGTTCACGTCGCCCACCACGTGCGGGCGCCGGTGCGGTGCCAGTAGCCGGTCGACCAGCGTCTGCAGCCGGTCGGCCTCGTGGATGATGACCTGCGTGTATTCGATGAGGTCGCGCGATTCGACCTCCATCTGCAGCAATTGCGCCGCGCCGCGGATGCCGCCGAGCGGGTTCTTGATCTCGTGCGCAAGGTTGCGGATGAGCTCCTTGTTGGCCTGCGCCTGGTCGAGCAGGCGCTCCTCGCGGTCCTGGCGCACCTGCTGCTCGAGCGGCGACATCTCGATGATGAGCTCGCCCGTCTTGTCGCCCTGCGCCAGCGTGACCTGCACCGGCATCAGCTCATGATTGACGCGGCGCAGGAAGGCCTCGTAGCGCAGCGTGGCGAAGTCGTTGCTGCGCGCTCCGTCGATGGCGGTGCGAAGCACGTGCGGCTCGTGAAAGCAGGCACCGAACTGAGAGCCTTCGAGCGTGCGGCGCGAGGTGCCCAGCGCGTCTTCGAGGGCCGCATTGGCAAACAGCACCGAACCGTTGGTGCTGACCACCGCGATCAGCGTGGACAGCAGGTCGAAGGACTGAAAGCGCGGAGTGGCGCCGGCCGCCTTCTTCCCGAACGCCATGGCCCTACTGCTTGGCCGGCAGGCGGCCGAGTTCGCGGCGGATGCCCGCGATGTCGCTCTCATTGCGGGCCAGCTCTGCCTTCATTTCAGCCACGCGATCGAGGTACTTCTGGTAGTTGCGGCCTTCGCTGCCCTGCTTCTCGGGCTCGCCGTTGTTGTATTCCTTCTGCAGCTCCGCCTGTCGGGCCTCGGCCTTCTTGAGCTCGGCTTCGAGCACCGAGCGGGCTTCGCCATCGCGTGCGCGCTGGTCGACGCCTTCGACGCGCGGACTGCCCGCGGGCGCACGAGAGGCTGCGGGCGCCGAGTTGCCGCCAGCCGAACCGCCGCCCGACGGCTTGGTGCCCTGCACGACGGTGACGTTGCCGCCTTCCATGACCTTGCAGCCCTTTTGCTGGGCGATGGTCGAATTGTTGGTGTATTCATTGCCGCAGCGCCACACGCGCTCCTGGGCGAGCGCAGGCAAGGCGACCAACAATGAACCGGCCAGGAAAATGAGGGAAGCAGTCTTCATGTGAATCGGTGATGGCGCAACAAAGGTGCATTTTCCTGCAATTCGACGCCACTGGTGACAAGATGTTCCGCGCCAGTAAAAAAGGACGGCCAAGCCGTCCTTTTCGATTCCCTTCCAGCAACACCGCGGAACCGGCTCCGCCGGGCCGCCGGTGTTGCCCCCCTTCGAGGGGGAGGCGGCTACACGAAGTGAGCCGCTTCGGGGGTGGGCCAATTACAGCGAGTAGTACATGTCGAACTCGACCGGATGGGTCGCCATGCGGAAGCGCGTGACTTCCTGCATCTTCAGTTCGATGTACGCATCGATGTAGGCATCGGTGAACACGCCGCCCTTGGTCAGGAACGCACGGTCCTTGTCGAGGTATTCCAGCGCCTGGTCGAGGCTGTGGCACACGGTCGGGATCAGCGCGTCTTCTTCCGGCGGCAGGTGGTACAGGTCCTTGCTGGCGGCTTCGCCCGGATGGATCTTGTTTTCCACGCCGTCGAGGCCGGCCATCAGGAGCGCAGCGAAACCGAGGTACGGGTTCATCAGCGGATCGGGGAAGCGCGCTTCGACGCGGCGGCCCTTCGGGTTGGCCACGAACGGGATGCGGATCGAGGCCGAGCGGTTCTTGGCCGAGTAGGCCAGCTTCACCGGGGCTTCGAAGCCGGGCACCAGGCGCTTGTAGCTGTTGGTGCCGGGGTTCGTGATGGCGTTCAGGGCACGGGCGTGCTTGATGATGCCGCCGATGTAGTGCAGCGCGAAGTCCGACAGGCCCGCATAGCCGTCGCCGGCGAACAGGTTCTTGCCGTCCTTCCAGACCGACTGGTGCACGTGCATGCCCGAGCCGTTGTCGCCGACGATGGGCTTGGGCATGAAGGTGGCGGTCTTGCCGTAGGCGTGGGCCACGTTGTGGATCACGTACTTCTGCAGCTGGACCCAGTCGGCGCGCTGCACCAGCGTGCTGAACTTGGTGCCGAGCTCCATCTGGCCGGCGTTGGCCACTTCATGGTGATGCACTTCGACCGGGATGCCGAGCGATTCGAGCACCAGGCACATTTCCGAGCGCATGTCCTGGAAGCTGTCGACCGGGGGCACAGGGAAATAGCCGCCCTTGACTGCGGGACGGTGGCCGGTGTTGCCGTGCTCGTATTCCTTGTCGGTGTTCCACGAGGCTTCTTCGGAGTCGATCTTCACGAAGCAGCCCGACATGTCGTTCTTCCAGCGAACGCCGTCGAACACGAAGAATTCGGGTTCCGGACCGAAGTAGGCGGTGTCGCCCAGGCCCGAAGCCTTCATGTAGGCCTCGGCGCGCTTGGCGAGCGAACGCGGATCGCGCTCGTAGGCCTTGCCGTCGGCGGGGTCGATCACGTCGCAGGTCAGGATCAGCGTCGTTTCTTCGAAGAAGGGATCGATGTTGGCGGTGTTCGGGTCGGGCATGAGCTGCATGTCCGAAGCCTCGATTCCCTTCCAGCCAGCGATGGACGAGCCGTCGAAAGCATGGCCCGAAGTGAATTTGTCTTCATCGAAAGCCGAGACGGGCACGGTCACGTGCTGCTCTTTGCCGCGGGTGTCGGTGAAGCGGAAGTCGATGAACTTGACCTCGTTTTCCTTGACGAGCTTGAGTACATCGGCGACGGTCTTTGCCATCAGTTTCTCCTGAGTTGGATGGTGGTTAGGAATACAGGGACGGAGGATGCAGTTTCTATGCCATTGTCGCCGCACGGGAACAGGCTTTGACGGCAGGCGCAAACCCCAAAAAAAGGCGAATAATCACCAAATTGGTGCAATAAAAACTACCGCACCAATTCCGGGCCAAGCTTCGCATCATAGGCGTGCAGACCCTCGATCAGCTGCGCGTAGGCGGCCTCCAGGCGGGTGGGGTCGCCTTTCACGCCAAGTTCGATGTGGCGGCCGTACTGCGGATGGTCGACGCTCGGCAGGCTGAACACCTTGATGCCGGCGTGCGCCGTCTCGATCGCGAGCATCAGCGGCGTGAGCGTTGCCTCCATCGCGCCGAACACGATGACCGACTTCTCGGCCGACTGGCCGCTGGTGAACAGGTGCGCATAGCGGCTGTCGAGCACCGACTCGATCATTGGCCAGGCCATGACCGGAAAGCCCGGCACGAAATGGACGTGCTCGACGCTGAAGCCCGGAATCTTGTTGTAGGGGTTGCGGATGATCTCGGCGCCCTTCGGGAACACGCCCATGTTGAGGCGGTGAATGTTGTCGGGGCGGTCGGGTTCGTAGGCAATGCCCTGCTCGCGCGCGGTGTCCTGCATGCGCTCGCGGATCAGCAGTTCGGCCTCGGGATGCAGTTCCAGCGGCACCCGCAGGGCTTGCGCGGCGCACTGGCGCGTGTGGTCGTCCGGCGTGGCGCCGATGCCGCCGGTCGAGAAGACGATGTCGCCCGAAGCGAAGGCCCGGCCGAGCGCGGCGGTGATGCGGGTGGGCACGTCGCCGACGTATTCGGCCCAGCCGAGCTGCAGGCCGCGCGCGGCGAGCAGTTCAATGACCTTGGGCATGTGCTTGTCGGCGCGCTTGCCGGAAAGGATTTCGTCGCCGACGACAATCAGGCCGAATGCACGGGTCATGGGGATTTCCATTGGGAGAGAAGGGCCTGGTCGGTCTCGGCCGCGGGTGCGCCGCCGGGCGGACCGGAAGAAGCTGCGGCGGCCCCGCGTTGGGCGCGAAGCTGCGCCAGCGCGTCGAGGCAGTAGTGGCCGAACCAGAGCGCCGAAAACGCAAACACCAGCGTGTAGATCCAGATCGCGAGCGGCACCAGCACGAAGAAGGCGGCGGCAAACAGCAGGCCGGAGGCCCAGACGATGCTGGGCGCCGCGCCCAGGTAGCCGCACAGCACGCCGATGCACAGCAGCGGCAGCCGGTGCGCGCGCAACAGTGCGGCGCGCTCTTCGGGGCTCGCGTGCTCGGCCAGCGCGTCGAAGCTCATCACGCGGTAGGTGAGCCAGCCCCAGATCAGCGGCGGCAAGATGAGCACCAGCGGCGGAATGAGCCAGAGCGGCATCGACACCACGAGCGCGAGCAGCGCCAGCAGCGTGAGGCCGAGCGAGCGCGCCACGCTGCCGAAGAAGGACGCGCCCTTCTTGCGTTCGAGCGCGGGAAAGCGGCGGTGCGCGACCAGCGCGGTGAGCGGGCCTGCCATGAGGCCGGCCACGATCAGCAGCGAAACCACCACGATCACCGGCGTGGCGGCAAACACCACCACCAGCGGCGCCAGCACGGCCGTGACGTCGCCCGAGAAGAGCCGTCCGATCCAGCCCCAGAAGCTCGACAGCAGCGGCCAGGCGTCGAGCGCGTCGCGGGTCCAGGCGACGGTCGCGTCCCAGTAGAAATAGCCGAAGCCTGCAGCCAGCAGCACCATCAGGCCCAGCGGCAGCAGCGACAGCACGATCACGCGCGGCAGCATGCAGTAGGCGACCGCGCGCCAGAAGGAATCGAGGAGCAGGCGCATTGGGTGCGAGGATAACCGGCCCGGTTCGGGCCCGGTGCTCAGCCGCAGCCGGCCATCCGCTTGAGCCCGAGCCATTGCTGGGCCCAGAAGCCGCGCCCGTAGTCGCGCACGCGGCCGTCCGCGTCGGGCTCGACCTGGTCGCGGATGCCCGTGGGGTCGTAGCGCTCCTCGAAGTTCACGGTGCGAAAGAGCATGTCCCACCATGGCAGCAGGACGCCGAAGTTGCACCCGCCCAGCGTGTGGGCGCCGCGCGATTCGTGGCCCAGCCCGATGCTGTGGTGCAGCCGGTGGAAGCGCGGACTGATCCACAGCCGCTCGCCAATGGCGCCGAAAGCCAGCCTCAGGTTGGCATGCTGCAGGCTTTCGCTGAGCTGCGTGAACGCCACGAACGCAATGAACTGCCCCGGCGCCACGCCAATGAGCTGCGCGACGATGACGATGAGCGTGTCGTGGATGATGTCGTCGAGCAGGTGGTTGCGGTCGTCGCTCCACATCGTCATCTGGCGCTGCGAATGGTGCAGCGAATGCAGGCCCCACCACCACCGGAACTGGTGCTGGCCCCGGTGGATCCAGTAGCCCACGAAGTCGAGCACCACGAGATAGATCGCAAAGGCCACCCACGGCACATCGGTCACGCCGGGCCAGACCTCGTCGAGGTGGAAGGTGCCCCAGCCCGCAGTGCGCAAAAAGCCGATGCCCTCGTCGAAGAACGGCTCGAGCGTGAAGAACATCGCGAGCCGGAACAGGCCCAGCCGATGGATCAGCGTATAGAGCACGTCGATGCGGATCGCGCGGCGGTCGGTGACCGGCTCGACGGCGCGCCAGCGCTGCAGCGGCCCGATGACCGCGAGCAGCACCACGACCTGGATCAGCCCGACCAGCAGCCAGCCGGTGGCGTCGAAGGCGTCCTCGGTCCAGCCGCCCAGGCCCACGGCAAACACCAGCGGCTGGACCAGTGTCTCGAAGAACCAGCCCTGCAGCGCGGAAAAAGCGTCCGTCAACCGATCGATCACGGCAGCAGCCTCAGGGGTGGGACGCGATCCAGGCGCGGTACTGCGGATGCTGGCGCAGCGTCTCGAAGCAGAAGCCCTTGGCCTTGAGGCCGGCGATCAGCGGTTCGAGGTTGGCCGGCGCCCACGGATCCTTGCGCGACCAGATGCCCAGGTGCGCGAGCAGGACGTCGCCGGGGCGGATGCTCTCCAGCGCCTGCGAAAGGAGCTTTTCGTTGCTGAACTTCTCGCTCGGCAACTCGTCCCCGAGGAAGCCGGCCGGCGACCAGCCCACGTGCTCGAAGCCGCAGGCCTTGGCCGCCGCCAGCAGCCGGGGCGAGGTCTTGCCGCCCGGTGCGCGGAACAGCGGCAGCGGCTTCTTGCCGGTGATGAGGGCCAGCCGCTCGGAGGCCTTGCTGATGTTGGCGCAGTATTCGGCCGCGCTCCAGGTGAACTCGCGCCCCGCCAATGCGCCCGCCGAAGGCTTGATGCGGAAGCTCGGCGCCACGCCCTTGAGGTCGCCGCGCCAGTACGCGTGGTCGTAGGTGTGGGAGGCGAATTCGTTGCCCTCGGCCGCCCTCGCCTTCCACCACGGCGCCCACTGGCTGTCGAGGCTGTCGCCGCCGGTCAGCGTGGGCTCGGCGGCAGCAAAGAAGGTGACGCGGACGTTCTGCCGCTTGAGCACATCGGCCACCAGCGGGGCCACGCCCATGTGACCGGTGTCCAGGGTCAGGTAGACCGGCTTCTCGCAGGACGCGCCCTGCTGGGCCCAGGCAGCGGGCACCGCCGCCAGGGCGATCGCCAGCAGGGCTGCGGCACGGCTGCTGCGGCTAGATGCGCTTGCCATGGTCCAGCGTCCAGACGCCGTGCGGCGAGCGGCCGACGTTCACCTGGCGCACGAGCTTGTTGTTCACCAGGTCCACCACGCTGAGCTTCTTGGCCCAGCGCGAGGTGACATACAGCGTCTTGCCGTCGGCTGACACGTCCATGCAGTCGGGCCCGCCCGGCACCGGGTAGACGGCGCCGACCTTCAGCGTCGCAAGGTCGATCCGGCTGATGGTGTTGGCCACCCGGTTGCTCACGAACACGCTCTTGCCGTCGCCAGCCGAGCGGAAGGCATGGGCGCCCTTGCCGGTCGGGATCTTGCCGACCAGCTTGGGCTCGGCACCGGCCACGTCGAACACCTGCACGCCGTCGCTGCCGGTCAGGCCCACGAGCAGGGTCTTGTCGTTGTGGACGCCGAAGATGTCGGCCGGCATGGCGCCGGTGGCCACGCGCCAGCGGATGGTCTGCGTGGGCAGGTCGATGGCGATCAGCTCGTCGCTGTCCTGCATGGTCACGTAGGCGATGGTGCTGGTGTTGTCGATCCAGATGTGGCTGGGCGTCTTGCCCGACGCGATGCGCTTGGCCAGCTTCAGGTCCTTGCCGTCCCAGCGGTAGATGTCGACGTGGTTCAGGCGGTTGCCCGCGGTGACGAACCACTTCATGTCGCGCGAGAACTGCAGCTGGTAGGGATCGATGATGCCGTAGACCACGCGCTGCACTTCGGCCGTCCTGGGGTTCAGGAAAGTGAGCGAATCGCCCGCCGAATTGGCCACGATGACCGACTTTTCGTCGGGCGTCATGTAGAGGTGGTGCGGCTCCTTGCCGGTGGCGATGCGCTGCTTTTCAGTCCAGTCGACTGGACTGATCACGCTGACGCTGGCGTCCAGCGAATTGAGCACGAAGATCGGCGGGGCTTCGGGCGGTGCGGCGGCGGCGGCTTGCGCCAGCCAGACCGCGAGGCATGAGAACAGGAAGGCCGAAAAGCGGCCATTCGGTCGGGCAGGAAATCGCAAGGGAAAGGTTCCGAGAGAGAGCTGGGAATCTTAACGGCCGCGCCTTAGGACTGGCTGACCGGGAAGACGCGCTTTCTGCCCTTATTTCGGCGTTTTCGGCGGCTTGGCGGGTGCCCGCAGCGCCGCGACCTGCTCGGCCGTGAGCCAGCGCCACTGGCCGGCCGCCAGGTCGCCCGGCAGCGCCAGGTCGCCGATGCGGGAGCGGTGCAGCCCCTCGACCCGGTTGCCGACCGCCGCCAGCATGCGCTTGACCTGGTGGTACTTGCCCTCGGTCAGCGTCAGCCGCAGGTGCAGCGGGCTGTCGGATTCGCAGGCCGCCGCGCGCACCGGCTTCGGGTCGTCGTCGAGCACCACCCCGGCCAGCAGCTTCTCGATCTGGGCCGCGTCCACCGGGTGCTTGGCCGTGACTTCGTAGACCTTGGGCACATGGTGCTTGGGCGAACCCATCTTGTGGATGAACTGGCCGTCGTCCGTCATAAGCAGCAGCCCGGTGGTGTCCTGGTCGAGCCGGCCGATGGCCTGCACGCCCTGCACCGCGCCCTTGTTGGGCCGAAGCCGCAGCGGCGACGGCAGCAGCGTGTAGATGCTCGGGTAGGTCGAGGGCTTCTGCGAGCACTCGGTGCCCGCGGGCTTGTGCAGCATCAGGTAGGCCTTCTCGTGGTAGGCCCATTCGGTGCCCTGCACGGTGAACAGCAGGTCTTCGGGATCGAGGTCGGCAAAGGGGTCGGTCACGGCCGCGCCGGCAATGCTCACGTGGCCTTGCTGGACCAGGCCCGCACACACGCGGCGGGTGCCGAAGCCCTGGGAATAGAGGATGTCTTGCAGGTGCATGAAAAATGAAAAAACGGCCGTGCCGACAGGGGCACGACCGCCTTCGAGTGTGCCGCAGGTTCAGTAGCCTGCCGCGAGGCCCGTGTTGCGGCGCGGGTCGTTCGCGCCGTAGAAACGGTTGGCACCCACCGGCTTGCCGCCCAGCGAGGGCGCGCCGACGATGATCGCCGCCAGGTGGTTGGCTGGCTGCGGCACGCCCAGGTTGTGGCCCATGTCGGTCAGGATCTTGCGGGTGTCGGGGCTCAGGGCGAAGGTTTCGACGTTGGTCACGTCGGGCAGCCACTGCTGGTGGAAGCGCGGCGCGTCGACGGCTTCCTGCACGTTCATGCCGTAGTCGACCACGTTCAGGATGGTGTGCAGCACCGCCGTGATGATGCGGCTGCCGCCGGGCGTGCCGACCACGAACACCGGCTTGCCGTCCTTGGAGACGATGGTCGGGCTCATCGAGCTCAGCGGGCGCTTGCCTGGAGCGATGGCATTGGCCTCGCCCTGCACCAGGCCGTACATGTTGGGCACGCCGATCTTCGCGGTGAAGTCGTCCATCTCGTTGTTCAGCAGCACGCCGGTCTTGTCGGCCGTGACCTTGGCGCCGAACCAGTCGTTCAGCGTGTAGGTGACCGACACCGCGTTGCCCTGCTGGTCGGTGATCGAATAGTGGGTGGTGTTGCTGCCTTCGTGCGGCGCGACGCCGGGCTTGATGTCCTTGGAGACGCCGGCCTTCTTGGGGTCGATGGCGGCGCGGATCTTCTCGGCGTAGCCCTTGTCGAGCAGGCGCTCGAGCGGGTTCTTCACGAAGTCGGGGTCGCCCAGGTAGCTGTTGCGGTCCACGTAGGCATGGCGCATGGCCTCGATCTGGTAGTGCACCGCCTCAGCCGAGCGGAAGCCCAGGTCCTTGAGCGGATAGCCCTCGAGGATGTTGAGCATCTCGCAGATGATCACGCCGCCCGAGCTCGGCGGCGGCGCCGACACCACGCGATAGCCGCGGTAGTCGCACTCGACCGGCGCAAGCTCGCGCGTCTTGTACTGGTCGAGGTCGGCCTGCGTGATGATGCCCTTGCCGGCCTGGCTCGATGCCACGATCGCCTGCCCGACCCAGCCCTTGTAGAACCCGTCGACGCCCTTGGCGCTCACGGCGCGCAGCGTCTTGGCGAGGTCTTTCTGCACCAGCTTCTGGCCGACTGCGAAGGGCTCGCCCTTGTTCAGGAAGATGGCGCCGGAAACCGGGTCCTTCTTGAAGTCGTTGGTGGAGGTGTGCAGCATGTCGATGTCGCCCTGCTCCAGCGCAAAGCCCTTCTCGGCCAGCTGGATCGAGGGAGCGATCAGATCGGCCCGCTTCATGGTGCCGTATTTCTCGCGCGCGTATTCCATGCCCGAGACCGTGCCCGGCACGCCGACGGCCAGATGGCCGTTGGTGCTCAAGCCCTTGATGACGTTGCCGTCCTTGTCGAGGTACATGTTGGCGGTGGCGGCCAGCGGGGCCTTCTCGCGGAAGTCGAGGAACGTCTTGCGGCCATCGGCCAGCTGCACGGTCATGAAGCCGCCGCCGCCCAGGTTGCCGGCCGCCGGATAGACCACCGCCAGCGCGTAACCCACGGCCACCGCCGCATCGACCGCGTTGCCGCCGCGCCGGAGCACGTCGACCCCGACCTTGGTGGCCAGGTGCTGCGCGCTCACGACCATGCCGTGCTCGGCCGCGACCGGCGCCTGCGACGCGGCATTCGAGGCGCTTGCGCCCGCGAGCAGGAGCGCAGCCGCCACGGCGGTGCGCAAGTTCGGAGTCCAGTGGAGGTTCTGCATGGGTGAATTTCCTCTTTTGAGTTCGATGGGAACGGTAACGGTCACGCGACGAGCAGCGCCTTGCGCCGCAAGGCGGCCAGGCCAAGCACCACCTGCTGCCGTGCGAATTCCTTCAGGACCGATGGATCGGTCAGCGGCTGGTCGTTCTGGATGAAGCGCAAGCGGCCGGCGCCCACTTCGTCCGCCAGGTGGTCGGCCAGCATGCCGTGCGAATGCGCGCCGTCGAGCAGCGGCAGCAGGCAGCGCTCGAGCGCTGAAAGCCCCACGAGTTCGTGCCACTGGTTGCAGGCGTTCGCCGCGCTCCCGGCCGACAGCGCCAGGCCGGGCGCACTGCGCACCGACGGCAGCGCCCGCGGCAAGGCAGAGACCTCCGCGGCGGCGTGCACGGGCGCGCGCCGCACGCGCACAGCGCCGAGGATCACCAGTTCCTCGAGCATCGACAACACCACGGGCTCGACCGACGAACGCGGCTCGCCCAGCAGCGCGAGTACCGCGGCCACCAGCCCCTCGACCGGCATGCTGGCGGGGTAGCGCGCATCGAGCACCTGTGCCAGCGCCTTGTGCACCGGCAGCCGCAGCGTCACCGTCAGGTTGCGCAGCGCATTGGATGGCTGCTCGCGCGCATCGAGCGTGAGCGCGCTGCCGTCTGCGGCGGCAAACACGCCGGCAAACTCGAAGCCGCGAATGCGGGCCGGGTCGAGCCGGTAGCGGATGTCCCCGGCGCGGCCCTGCTTCACCAGCAGCGTCTGGCGGAAGGTGCGGTTCACGAGGAAGTCGAGGTACTGCTCCATCAGGATCTGGCTGCCGCCGCACTCGCGCAGCAGCGGCTCGCGGACCTTCTCTCCATAGTTCTGGACGAACATCGTCGACGGCTCGGCCTCTGCCAGGTAGCTGAGGCCATTCGCCTCGGCGCGCGCCGCGAACTCCTTGAAGTAGCACGGTGCGTTGCAGGGCTCGAGGAACTCGTGCAGCAGATAGGAGCCGTTGGCCCCGCGCACGATCGGCATGGTTTCCTCGAGCGTCTTGCCGAGCACGCTGCCGGGACGCGCCGACTGCTCGAGGAATTCGAGCATGCCGCGCGCATAGGACAGCTTTTCCTCCGGCGTGTCGCGCGGGCCGCCGCGCAGGATCATCGCGTCGCGCACGATCTCCCTCGCCTTCCAGCCGGGGTAGACGTTGTAGCTGACATAGGCAACGCCATCGGGCGCCAGATTCTCCGAACACACGCGCAGGATCGCGTCCTGCACCGGGCCCGGCACCCAGCTGTAGACGCCGTGGCAGATGATGTAGTCGAACTGGCCGAACGATGCATCGATCTCCGCCAGATTGAACGCCCGCAGCTCCACATTCGACAGTCCGGCACGCGCGATGGCCTCGCGGCCTTGCTCGACCTGCACCGTCGACAGATCGAGTCCCAGGGCGCTGGCTTCGGGGTGGCGCGCCGCAAACGGAATCAGGTTGCCGCCGGCCGCGCAGCCGAGTTCCAGCACGCGCGCGGTCGACGGGGCCGGTGTCTCGAGGCCGAACAGAAAGGCAATGGCCTCCAGGTGCTCGACGGCAGTTTGCGGGAACGGGTGCGACTCGTAGGGCACCGCGTCGTAGTAGCTCGTGAGCGTGGAAGTCAGTGAATCGGGCACGGCGTCCTTTGGAATCGAGGCCGGCCGCAGCACCCTTTGCCAGGGAAACAGCGGCCATGGTGTGTCGGTTCCCGCTGACTATAGCCTCGCGCCGGGCAAAAAAAAGCCAACCCGTCGAAGGTTGGCTTTTTGCGGTGGATGGTGGAGCTGGGGGGATTTGAACCCCCGTCCGCAAGCCTTCATCGCGCAGTTCTACATGTTTAGTGATCTGATTTGAGTCTCGCTTCCGGAGTCGCGCAGTCACACGCTAAACCGGACGCCAGCACCCTATTTTCTCACCCCGACCCAAGGTACCCGGATCGGAGCCAGCCCATGTAATTATCCTTGCAGCCGGGAGGTCAGGATTGCTCCAGACCCCCTTGCCCAGCCCATCGGCCAACTGTTGCAAGGCTCACTGGCAATTAAGCAGCGAGTGCGAAACGTTCGTCGTTTGCAGTTAGTTTGTTTGAATCTGTTTTACGAGCGCATTCAGCTCGACATGCCCCGCTGCGACTCCGAACCCACGTCGAAACCAGTGCAGCCCCAAGCACAGCATTTTAGGCCGGGTTGAGGAATTGCAAGAGCTCCAGGGGTGAAGTAATTGCGGCATCGGCCTCCCAGAGCGTCGCGTCCGCCTGCGGCCCCATGTAACCATAGGTAGCCGCAATGGTTCGCATGCCTGCGGCCCGGCCCGCGATGATGTCGCGTTCGTCGTCTCCCACGTAGATGCAGGCGCTGGACGGAATTCCAAGCCGGCGTGCCGCTTCATGCAGGGGCTCGGGGTGCGGCTTGGAGAACGGCGTGGTGTCGCCGCTCACGATGGCGCCCGCGCTGCCGAAAAGCGGAATGGCGTGCGTCAGCGGATCGGTGAAGCGCGCCGACTTGTTGGTGACGACGCCCCAGGCGAGGCCGCGCGCGCGGATGGCTTCGATGAGCGGCGGCACCCCGTCGAACACCTGCGTGTTGAGCAGCATGCGGTTTTCGTAGGCAACGAAGAACTCTTCCCTCAGCGCAGGAAATTCCGGCGACTCGGGCGTGATGCCGAAAGCCACGCCGAGCATGCCCCGGGCGCCGGCGCCCGCCATGAATCGGTAGCGCTCCAGCGGGTACGACTCGAGCCCGCGATCCGTGCGCATCTTGTCGGCCGCGGCGCCGAGATCGGGCGCGCTGTCGATCAGCGTGCCGTCCAGGTCGAACAGCACGGCCCGGATTGCGGTGGCCGTCACGTCTGCGAGCCCGGCAATGCCGGCTTCTGCGTGGCGAACATGTAGTTGACACTGGTGTCGGCGCTGAGCCAGTAACGCCGCGTCAGCGGGTTGTGTTCCATGCCGCGCGTATGCCGCAGGTCGAGGCCTGCCGCGCGGCAGTGGGCCGCCAGTTCGCTGGGGCGCAGCAGCTTCGCGTATTCGTGCGTGCCCCGGGGCAGCATGCCCAGGACGTATTCGGCGCCGACGATCGCAAGCATGAACGACTTCAGGTTGCGGTTGATGGTGGAAAAGAACACCCAGCCGCCCGGCTTGACGAGCGTGGCACAGGCCTGGACGATCGAAGCGGGCTCGGGCACGTGCTCCAGCATTTCCATGCAGGTGACGACATCGAAACTGCCGGGCTGCTCCGCAGCCAGCGCCTCGGCGCTGACTTCCCGGTACTTGACGCCCTGGGTGCCGGCTTCGAGCGCATGCAGGCGCGCCACCTTGAGCGCCTTGCTCGCCAGGTCGATGCCGAGCACGTCCGCGCCCTTTCGGGCCATCGAATCGGCCAGGATGCCGCCGCCGCAACCGATATCGAGCACCCTGCGCTGCGAAATCGGCGCAATACCGTCAATCCATTCCAGTCGCAATGGATTGATTTCATGGAGCGGGCGGAATTCGCTGTCCAAATCCCACCAGCGGTGGGCAAGCTCCGAAAACTTGGCGAGTTCCGCCGGGTCGGCATTCACATGATCTGTCATGCCGTGATTATGAAACGGAGAATGCGCCGTCGGACATCGAGGCGCACTTGACACCGGCCGGATGGAATTCGGCAGGCATAAAAAAACCCCGCCGAGGCGGGGTTTTCTTTTAGCGATTCAATCGAATCACTTGGTGGCGCGGGTGCCGACCACTTCGATTTCCACGCGACGGTTCTTGGCGCGGCCTTCCTTGGTGCGGTTGTCCGCAACAGGCTGCTTCTCGCCCTTGCCTTCGGTGTAGACGCGGTTGCGTTCGATGCCCTTCGAGACCAGGAAGGCCTTGACGGCTTCGGCGCGGCGCACCGACAGACGCTGGTTGTAGGCGTCCGAACCGATCGAGTCGGTGTGGCCCACGGCGATGATCACTTCGAGGTTGACGTCGCGGATCTTCGAAACCAGGTCGGTCAGCTTGGCGCGACCTTCAGGCTTGAGAACCGACTTGTCGAAATCGAAGAATGCGTCGGCAGCGAAGGTGACCTTCGAGGCAGCCACGGCCGGCGGTGCGACAGCGGCAGGCGGCGTCACAGCGGCAGGAGGCGTCGCGGCGGGAGCCGGAACCAGAGCACCGTCGCAACCGGCGGCGGCAGTAGCCGGCGTCCAGTTGGCATCACGCCAGCACAGTTCGTTCGTGCCGTTCTTCCAAACCAGTTCGCCGGTGCCGTTTTGCCAGTTGTCGATCGTAGGACCGCCGTCCGCAGCGGTGACACGGGTCTGCGCGCCGGCGGCAGTGGCGAGCGCAGCGACTGCAAACATCATCGCCACTTTATTCAGTTTCTTCATGGTTCTCCTCTTGGGGAAAAAGCCGCAGCCGCGCTGCGAATCAAGGACGCTTTAAGTGACCACCACCCAAAACGTTGAGGCGATTGTGCCATAGGGTCTTTGGCAAACAGGCCGCTGGACACCCCGGAAGCGTAGGACGGAGGCGGAATAGCGGCCTTGTGTTGCGGCGGTGCGACACCCCTCACAGCGTAAAATTTCGCCTTCCTGCCGCCAGCCTCTTGCTCAATGACCTCCTTCGCCAAAGAAACCCTGCCCATCAGTCTCGAAGAGGAAATGCGCAGCAGCTATCTCGATTACGCCATGAGCGTGATCGTGGGCCGGGCGCTTCCCGATGCGCGCGACGGCCTCAAGCCCGTGCACCGGCGCGTGCTGTATGCCATGCACGAGCTCAACAACGACTGGAACCGGGCGTACAAGAAGTCCGCCCGCATCGTGGGCGACGTGATCGGCAAGTACCACCCGCACGGCGACCAGTCGGTCTACGACACCATCGTGCGGCTGGCGCAGGACTTTTCCATGCGCCATATGCTGGTCGACGGCCAGGGCAACTTCGGGTCGGTCGACGGCGACAACGCGGCTGCAATGCGGTATACGGAAATCCGCCTCGCCAAAATTGCGCACGAAATGCTGGCCGATATCGACAAGGAAACTGTCGATTTCCAGGACAATTACGACGGCTCCGAAAAAGAACCAAAGGTCCTTCCGAGCAAACTGCCGAATTTGCTGGTGAATGGTTCCGGCGGTATTGCGGTGGGCATGGCCACCAATATTCCGCCGCACAATCTCAATGAGGTGGTGGACGCCTGCCTGCATCTGCTGCGCAATCCGCAGGCCACCATCGACGAGCTGATGGAAATCGTGCCGGCGCCGGACTTCCCCACCGCCGGCATCATCTACGGCATCAATGGCGTGCGCGACGGCTACCGCACCGGCCGCGGCAAGGTCGTGATGCGCGCCAAGTGCCACTTCGAGGACATCGACCGCGGCCAGCGCCAGGCGATCATCGTCGACGAGCTCCCCTACCAGGTCAACAAGAAGACGCTGCAGGAGCGCATGGCCGAGCTGGTGCACGAGAAGAAGATCGAAGGCATCAGCCACATCCAGGACGAGTCCGACAAGTCGGGCATGCGCCTGGTGATCGAGCTCAAGCGCGGCGAAGTGCCCGAGGTGGTGCTCAACAACCTGTACAAGCAGACCCAGCTGCAGGACACCTTCGGCATCAACATGGTGGCGCTGGTCGACGGCCAGCCCAAGCTGTGCAACCTGAAGGACCTGATCGAGGTCTTCCTGCAGCACCGCCGCGAAGTGGTCACGCGCCGCACCGTCTTCACGCTGCGCAAGGCGCGCGAACGCGGCCACGTGCTCGAAGGCCTGGCGGTGGCCCTGGCCAACATCGACGAATTCATCCGCATCATCCGCGAGTCGCCTACCCCGCCGGTTGCCAAGGCCGAGCTCATGACCCGCAGCTGGGACAGCAAGCTGGTGCGCGAGATGCTGACGCGCTCGCGCGCAGACGGCGGCGTGGTCAATGCCGACGACTACCGCCCCGAGGGCCTGGAGCGCGAGTTCGGCATGGGCTCGGACGGCCTCTACCGCCTGTCGGAAACCCAGGCCCAGGAAATCCTGCAGATGCGCCTGCAGCGCCTGACCGGCCTCGAGCAGGACAAGATCGTTGCCGAGTACAAGGAGGTCATGGCCGAGATCGACGACCTGCTCGACATCCTGGCCAAGCCGGAGCGCGTCTCGGTCATCATTGGCGAGGAACTCGGCACCATCAAGCAGGAGTTCGGCCAGTCCAAGCTCGGCGCGCGCCGCAGCCTGGTGGAGCACAGCGCCTACGACCTCTCGACCGAAGACCTGATCACGCCCACCGACATGGTGGTGACGCTTTCGCACAGCGGCTACATCAAGAGCCAGCCGCTGAACGAATACCGCGCGCAAAAGCGCGGCGGGCGCGGCAAGCAGGCCACCGTCACCAAGGAAGACGACTGGATCGACCAGCTCTTCATCGCCAACACGCACGACTACATCCTGTGCTTCTCCAACCGCGGCCGGCTGTACTGGCTCAAGGTGTGGGAAGTGCCGGCGGGTTCGCGCGGCTCGCGCGGGCGCCCCATCGTCAACATGTTCCCGCTGCAGGAAGGCGAGAAGATCAACGTGGCGCTCGCGCTGACCGGCGAGAAGCGCAACTTCCCGGCCGACCAGTACGTGTTCATGGCCACCTCCATGGGCACGGTCAAGAAGACCACGCTCGACGAATTCAGCAACCCGCGCAAGGGCGGCATCATTGCCGTGAACCTCGACGAGGGCGACTACCTCATCGGCGCCGCCCTGACCGACGGCAAGCACGACGTGATGCTGTTCAGCGACGGCGGCAAGGCCGTGCGCTTCGACGAGGAAGACGTGCGCCCGCTCGGCCGCAATGCACGCGGCGTGCGCGGCATGTCGCTCGATCCGGGACAGGGCGTGATCGCCATGCTGGTGGCCGAGGACGAGCAGCAAAGCGTGCTCACCGCCACCGAAAATGGTTACGGAAAGCGCACAAGCATTACCGAGTACACGCGTCATGGCCGCGGAACCAAAGGCATGATTGCGATTCAACAGAGTGAGCGCAACGGCAAGGTCGTTGCCGCCACCCTCGTGCATGCGGACGATGAGATCATGCTCATCACCGACAAGGGCGTGCTCGTGCGCACCCGGGTAGCCGAGATTCGTGAACTGGGTCGCGCAACGCAAGGCGTTACGCTGATCGGGCTCGACGAAGGCGCCAAACTCAGCGGGCTACAACGTATCGTCGAAAACGACGCCAACGGCGAGAGTGAGCCTGGCGCAGACGATACTTCCTCATCTTCAACGGAGAATCCTCAGTGAAAAAATTCAAGCTCGCACTTCTGACCGTCGCCCTGGCCGGCAGCTCCATGGCCGCCATGGCGCAGGACAAGGCTGCGCTCATCAAGCAATTCATCGACGTGCAGCGCCCCGGCATCGAATCGCTGGCCCGCGGCCTGGTCGAGCAATCGAGCGCCCCCATCGCGCAAGCCGGCTCGCAGTACCTGCAGACGCAAGTGCCCGAAGCCAAGCGCGAATCGGCCGCCAAGGCTGCCGACGCCGAACTCAAGAAGTACTTCGACGAGGCCTACCCGATCGTGCGCGACAAGGCCGTGCAACTGGCCCCCGGCGCCCTGACCCCGCTGCTCGAGCAGAACTTCAGCGAAGAAGAACTCAAGCAGCTGCTGGCCTGGATCAACTCGCCGCTCAGCAAGAAGTACCAGGACCTCAATCCGAAGATGCAGACCGCGCTGACCGAAAAGCTCGTGAACGACACGCGCGCCACCATCGAGCCGAAGATGCGCGCGCTGGACGAGAACGTGGCCAAGGCATTGGGTGCACCGACCGGCGGCTCGCAGCAAGGCGCCGCCCCCGCCAAGGCACCGGCCAAGGCTCCCGCCAAGAAGTGACGTGACCCAGCAGCAGCACCAGCCGGCCGGCACGCGCCCGTACAACTTTTCCGCCGGCCCGGCCGCCATGCCGGAGGCGGTGCTGCAACGCGCCGCCGCCGAAATGCTCGACTGGCAGGGCAGCGGAATGAGCGTGATGGAAATGAGCCATCGCGGCAAGGAATTCGGCGCGATCTGCACCCAGGCCGAAGCCGACATCCGCACGCTGCTGGCCGTGCCGGAGCACTTCCACATCCTCTTCATGCAGGGTGGCGGCCTCGGCGAGAACGCCATCGTGCCGATGAACCTGTCGCGCGGCACCGCCGCCGACTTCGTCATCACCGGCAGCTGGAGCATCAAGTCGCAGAAGGAAGCGCAGCGCTACTGCACGGCGAACATCGCCGCGAGCAACGCCGGCGACCATCACACGCGGCTGCCCGACCCTTCGACCTGGCAGCTCAGCAAGAACGCCTCGTACGTGCACCTGTGCACCAACGAAACCATCAACGGCATCGAGTTCCAGCAGCTACCCGACCTCGCGGCCCTTGGCAGCGATGCGCCGCTGGTCATCGACTTTTCGTCGCACGTGGCCTCGCGCAGCGTCGACTGGCGCCGTGTCGGCCTTGCCTTCGGCGGCGCCCAGAAGAACCTCGGACCGGCCGGGCTCACCCTGGTGATCGTGCGCGACGACCTGCTCGGGCATGCACTCGAGATCTGCCCGAGCGCGTTCAACTACAAGATCGTGGCCGACAACAAGTCCATGTACAACACCCCGCCGACCTGGGGCATCTACATGGCGGGGCTGACGTTCCAGTGGCTGCTGCAGCAGACCGAAGGCACGCTCACCGGGGTGGCCGCCATGGAGCAGCGCAACATCGCCAAGGCCAGGCTGCTGTACGACTTCATCGACGCCTCCCCGTTCTACGTCAACAAGATCGACCCGGGTTGCCGTTCGCGCATGAACGTGCCGTTCTTCCTGGCGGACGAGAGCCGCAACGACGCCTTCCTGGCCGGTGCGCGCGAGGCCGGCCTGCTGCAGCTCAAGGGCCACAAGTCGGTCGGCGGGATGCGCGCGAGCATCTACAACGCCATGCCGCTGGAAGGCGTACAGGCACTTGTGAGCTACATGCGAGAATTCGAGCGATCGCATGCCTAGGCGCATGCCCAGCTGCTCGCACCGATGACCGCCTCCGCTCCAACACCGCCCTCCTCTCCCGACAACTCCGAAAGCCTTGCCGATCTGCGCGTGCAGATCGACTCGCTCGACCAGCAACTGCTCGGCCTGCTCAATGAGCGGGCCCACGTGGCAGAGCTGGTGGGCGAGGTCAAGAAGCGCGAAGGCACCCCGTATTTCCGCCCCGACCGCGTGGCCCAGGTCATCGAGAAGATGCAAAAGAGCAATGCGGGCCCGCTCAAGGACCTGCATGTGGCCGCCATCTGGCGCGAAATCATGTCGGCCTGCCTGGCGCTCGAATCGCCGCAGCGCGTCGCCGTGCTCGGTCCCGAGGGCACCTTCTGCGAGCAGGCGGCCATCGAATACTTCGGCGGCGCGGCCGACCTGATCTACTGCGCCAGCTTCGACGAGGTGTTCCACGCCACGGCGGCCGGCAGCGCCCAGTACGGCGTGGTGGGCGTCGAAAACTCGACCGAAGGCGTGGTCACGCGCTCGCTCGACCTGTTCCTGCATTCGCCGACCCACGTGGTGGGCGAAGTCAGCCTGCTGGTGCGCCACCATCTGCTGCGCAGCAGCAATACGCTCGAGGGCGTCGAGGCCGTGCTGGCCCACCCCCAGGCACTGGCGCAGTGCCAGACCTGGCTGTCGAAGCACCTGCCCAATGCCGAGCGGCGTGCCGTTTCGAGCAACGCCGAAGGCGCGCGGCTCGCGGCCACCAACCCGGCCTGGGCCGCGCTGGCCGGCGAACGCGCCGCCACCCGCTTCGGCCTGCACATCGTGGCGCATGCAATCCAGGACGATTCGTACAACCGCACGCGCTTCTCCGTGATCTGCCTGCCGCAGACGCTGGCCATGCCGCCGGCCTCGGGGCGCGACTGCACGAGCCTGATCGTCTCCGTGCCCAACCGTCCCGGCGCCGTGCACGACCTGCTGGTGCCGCTGAAGGTCAACAATGTGTCCATGACCCGGTTCGAGTCGCGCCCGGCGCGCACCGGCCAGTGGGAGTACTACTTCTACATCGACCTGGACGGCCATCCCTCGCAGCCCAACGTGGCTGCCGCGCTGGCCGAACTGCGCGGCCTCTGCGCGTTCTACAAGGTGCTGGGCGCCTATCCCGTCAAAGCCTGAGCCGGACAAGCACCATGTTCGAGCAATTGGGATTGATCGGCTGCGGCCTCATGGGCGGCTCCTTTGCGCTCGCGCTCAAGCGCGCGAAGCTCGTGAAACGCGTGGTCGGCTACAGCAAGTCGCCCTCCACCACCGAGCGGGCGCGCCAGCTCGGCGTGATCGACGTGGCGGCGCCTTCCGCGCTGCTGGCGGTCTCGGGCTCCGACCTCGTGCTGCTGGCGGTGCCGGTGGCGGCCTCGGAAGCCACCTTCAAGGCCATCCGCCATGGCATTTCGAGCGACACCCTCGTGATGGACGTGGGTTCGACCAAGGGCGACGTGATCGAAGCCGCGCGCAACGGCCTGCAGGACCAGTTCGCCCACTTCGTTCCGGCCCACCCGATCGCCGGCAAGGAGGTGTCGGGCATCGAGCACGCCGAGGCTTCGCTCTACGCCGGCCGCAAGGTCGTGCTGACGCCCGTCAAGGCCACGCTGCGCTCGAACGTGCAGCGCGCCTCGCAGATCTGGAGCGGCATCGGCGCCCACGTCGTCACCATGACGCACGAGGAGCACGACAGCGCCTTCGCGGCCGTGAGCCACCTGCCGCACCTGCTGGCCTTTGCCTATCTCAACGCGCTGATCGCGCAGCCGCAGGGCGACGATTTCCTGCGCCTTGCAGGGCCAGGCTTTCGCGATTTTTCGCGCATTGCGGCCAGCGATCCGGTCATGTGGCGCGACGTGCTGCTCGCCAACCGCGAGCAGGTGCTGCTGCAATCGCAGGCCTTGCGCAAGTCGCTCTGCGATCTGGAGGCGCTGATCACGGCCGGCGATGCCCAGGCGCTCGAGCACTCGATCGCCGCCGCCAGCAAGGCCCGCGCCGCCTGGCAGCCCAACACCGACGCGCCCCAGGACTCCTGACATGTTCTCGACGGCATTCCTCGACATTCCTGCGCTGGCCGGGGCATCGGGCACCGTGCGGCTGCCGGGCTCCAAGAGCATTTCGAACCGCGTGCTGCTGCTGGCCGCGCTGGCGAGCGGAACCACCACGGTCCACGACCTGCTCGATTCCGACGACACCCGCGTGATGCTGGATGCGCTGCGCGCGCTCGGCTGCGGCATCGATGCGGCCGGCAGCACGCTGCGCATCACCGGCATCGGCGGCCAGCTGAAGCCAGGCGGGCCGATGCTGCCGCTTTTCCTCGGCAACGCCGGCACCGCGATGCGTCCGCTGACCGCCGCGCTGTCGCTGCTCGGCGGCGAATTCGAATTGAGCGGCGTGCCGCGCATGCACGAGCGGCCGATCGGCGACCTGGTCGATGCGCTGACCCAGCTCGGCTGCCGCATCGACTACCTGGGCAACCCCGGCTACCCGCCGCTGCGCATCCGCCCGGTCGATCACGGCGCGCTGGTGCTGGATGCGCCGATCCGCGTGCGCGGCGATGTCTCGAGCCAGTTCCTGACCGCGCTGCTCCTCGCGCTGCCTCTCGCCGCCCGCAAGGACATCGTGATCGAGGTAGTCGGCGAGCTGATCTCCAAGCCCTACATCGAGATCACGCTCAACCTGCTGGCGC
Source organism: Variovorax sp. 05T418 (assembly GCF_056396385.1). Classification (NCBI taxonomy): domain Bacteria; kingdom Pseudomonadati; phylum Pseudomonadota; class Betaproteobacteria; order Burkholderiales; family Comamonadaceae; genus Variovorax; species Variovorax sp. 05T418. The sequence continues at coordinate 357,659 of NZ_JBFTLJ010000004.1, forward strand.
GCTTCGGCATTGCCGTGCAGCGCGAGGGCTGGGAGCGCTTCACCATCCCCGCGGGCAGCCGCTACAGCTCGCCGGGCGACATCCACGTCGAGGCCGACGCTTCCTCTGCCAGCTATTTCATCGCGCTCGGCGCCATTGCCACGGGTGCTTCCGGCCAGGACAGCATCCGGATCGAAGGCGTGGGCGCCGATTCGATCCAGGGCGACATCCGCTTCATCGAGGCGGCGCGGCAAATGGGCGCGCAGGTCGACAGCGGGCCGAACTGGCTCGACGTGCGCCGCGGCGCCTGGCCGCTCAAGGCCATCGACCTGGACGCCAACCACATCCCCGATGCCGCGATGACGCTGGCCGTGATGGCGCTCTATGCCGACGGCCCCAGCACCCTGCGCAACATCGCCAGCTGGCGGGTCAAGGAAACCGACCGCATCGACGCCATGGCCAACGAACTCCGGAAGCTCGGCGCCACGGTCGACTCCGGCCCCGATTTCATCCGGGTCCATCCGCTGGAGCGCCCGGGCTGGCAGGCGGCAAGCATCCGCACCTACGACGACCACCGCGTGGCCATGTGCTTTTCGCTCGCGGCGTTCAATCCGGCGGGCTTGCCGGTGCGCATCCTGGAGCCGCACTGCGTCGCCAAGACCTTCCCGGACTATTTCGAAACGCTGTTCTCGGTGGCCCAGGCGCCCGAGGTGCCGGTGATCTGCATCGACGGCCCCACCGCCTCGGGCAAGGGCACGCTTGCGGCCGAGGTGGCGCGCCTGCTGGGCTACCACTACCTGGATTCGGGTTCGCTCTACCGCGTGACCGGCCTGGCCATGCGGCGCGCCGGGCTCGGCGCCGAGCCGCAGCACGAGGCGCAGATCGCCGCCCTGGCGGCCGCCCTGCCACTGCATTTCACCGAGGGCAAGGTGCTGCTGGGCGGCGAGGACGTGAGCGACGAAATCCGCACCGAAGCCGCCGGCATGGACGCCTCCCGCGTCTCCACGCTTCCCGCGGTGCGCGCAGCGCTCCTGGCCCTGCAGCAGCGCTTTCGGCAGCTCCCGGGGCTGGTCGCCGACGGCCGCGACATGGGCACCGTGATCTTCCCCGACGCGGCGCTCAAGGTCTTTCTCACGGCCAGCGCCGCCCAGAGGGCCGAACGCCGGCATAAGCAGTTGATTTCAAAGGGTATTTCAACTACACTTGACAGTCTCCGCTCCGACTTGGAAGCGCGCGACGCCCGGGACTCGTCCCGCAGCGTCGCTCCGCTCAAGCCGGCGCAGGATGCCCGCCACCTCGACAACTCCCAGCTGTCCATCGAGCAATCGATCGACCAGGTGCTGAACTGGTGGCAGGAAAAACAGCCGTTCAAGCCCGCTTGAGCGGTTGAAAGCCACAGCCCTCCAGGCCCGCCTGAAGGGCTCGCGCCAACCGGATTCCGGGGCAGCGCATACCGCTCCAGCAGGCTCTTCTCGCGCGACAGCGCACCGGCCTGCTGGTTGTTCAACCAACCGGGCACCTGCCCACAAAACCGCCGTCTCCAGACTCACAGCAGCCGCACGCAATTTCGCATGAGCGCCTGCCAACCCTGCCTGACGGAAGGAACCATAAATGTCTGAATCTTTTGCCGACCTATTCGAAGAGTCCCTGAAGCGTTCCGAAATGCGCACCGGCGAGGTCATCACGGCCGAAGTCGTGCGCGTCGAACACAACCACGTGGTGGTCAACGCCGGCCTCAAGTCCGAAGCGTATGTGCCGATCGAGGAGTTCAAGAACGACAAGGGCGAACTCGAAGTCCAGGCCGGCGATTTCGTTTCCGTTGCCATCGGCAGCGTTGAAAACGGCTACGGCGACACCATCCTCTCTCGCGACACCGCCAAGCGCCTCGCTTCGTGGCTCGCCCTGGAGAAGGCCCTGGAATCGGGCGACTTCGTCACCGGCACCACCAGCGGCAAGGTCAAGGGCGGCCTCACGGTGCTCGTCAACGGCATCCGCGCCTTCCTGCCGGGCTCGTTGATCGACACGCGTCCGATCAAGGACCTGACGCCGTACGAGAACAAGACCCTCGAATTCAAGGTCATCAAGCTCGACCGCAAGCGCAACAACGTCGTGCTGTCGCGCCGTGCCGTGGTCGAAGCCAGCATGGGCGAAGAGCGCGCCAAGCTGATGGAAACCCTGAAGGAAGGCGCTGTTGTCCGCGGCGTGGTCAAGAACATCACCGAATACGGTGCGTTCGTGGACCTCGGCGGCATCGACGGCCTGCTGCACATCACCGACATGGCATGGCGCCGTGTCCGCCACCCGAGCGAAGTCGTTCAGGCCGGCCAGGAAATCACCGCCAAGATCCTCAAGTTCGACACCGAGAAGAACCGTGTCTCGCTGGGTCTGAAGCAAATGGGCGACGATCCGTGGATGGGCGTTTCGCGCCGCTACCCGCAATCGACCCGCCTGTTCGGCAAGGTCACGAACATTGCCGACTACGGCGCGTTCGTCGAACTCGAACCCGGCATCGAAGGCCTGGTGCACGTCTCCGAAATGGACTGGACCAACAAGAACATCGCTCCGAACAAGATCGTCTCGCTGGGCGACGAAGTCGAAGTCATGGTCCTCGAAATCGACGAAGACAAGCGCCGCATCAGCCTGGGCATGAAGCAGTGCAAGGCCAACCCGTGGCAAGAGTTCGCGCAGAACACCAAGCGCGGCGACCGCGTCAAGGGCCCGATCAAGTCGATCACCGACTTCGGCGTGTTCGTGGGCCTGGCTGCCGGCATCGACGGCCTGGTGCACCTGTCGGACCTCTCGTGGAACGAAGCCGGCGAAACCGCCGTTCGCAACTACAAGAAGGGCCAGGAAGTCGAAGCGATCGTGCTGGCCGTCGACGTCGACCGCGAGCGCATCAGCCTGGGCATCAAGCAGCTCGACAGCGACCCGTTCACCACCTTCACCACGGTGAACGACAAGGGCCAGATCGTGACCGGCAAGGTCAAGACCGTGGACGCCCGCGGCGCTGAGATCGACCTCGGCGAAGACATCATCGGCTACCTGCGTGCTTCGGAAATCTCGCGCGACCGCGTCGAAGATGCCCGCAACGTGCTGAAGGAAGGCGACGAAGTCACCGCCATCGTCGTGAACGTGGATCGCAAGACCCGCAACATCCAGCTGTCCATCAAGCAGAAGGACATGGTCGACGAACAAGGCGCCATGGCCAACCTGAGCCAGCAGTCGGCACGCGAGAACGCGGGCACGACGAGCCTGGGCGCCCTGCTGCGCGCCAAGCTCGACAACAACGACAGCAAGTAAGCTGCCCCCGAAGACAGAGCAGGCCCTGGGGCCGCTCTGTCTTTTTTTTCGTCCACGTTTTTGTTTGGCCTATGACCCGCTCTGACCTCGTCGAAGAACTCGCAGCGCGCTTCGCGCAGCTGACGCACCGCGATGCCGAATACGCCGTCAAGACCATCCTGGACGCGATGAGCGACGCGCTGGTGCGTGGGCACCGGATCGAGATCCGTGGCTTCGGCAGCTTCTCGGTCACCCGGCGTCCGCCGCGCATCGGCCGCAACCCGCGTTCGGGCGAGAGCGTTCAGATCCCCGAAAAGCGGGTGCCTCATTTCAAGCCGGGCAAGGCATTGCGCGAGGCCGTCGACGCCAAGACCGCCGAGCTCGACGCCAAGGGCCGCAAGGCCTGATCGCATGGATGCAAACGTAGAATGCTCCCGGCAACGGGAACGGCTATGAAATACCTCCTGTGGCTGCTCAAGGCAGCCATTTTTTTTACGCTTTTTGCTTTCGCGCTGAACAACCAGCACGACGCTACCGTCTATTTCTTCTTCGGCACGCATTGGCGTGCGCCCCTGGTGCTCGTCGTGCTCGCGGCTTTCGCCGGCGGCCTCGTGGTGGGTGCGCTCGGCATGCTGCCTGGATGGTGGAAGCACCGTGCGGCGGCGGCGCAGGTTCCGGCCGCGCGCGGCGACGAAGCCGCGGCGCCTGCACCATCCACGCCTGCTCCGGCAGCGGCGCCGCCGTCCATTTCCGCCACCGACCTACCCACCGTACGCCAACATGGACTTTGATCCCAGCTGGCTGCTGATCAGCCTGCCCGTCGCCTTTGTGCTGGGCTGGCTCGCCTCGCGCTTCGACATCCGGCAGCTCAAGCTCGAGAACCGGCAAGCCCCCAAGGCGTATTTCCGCGGCCTCAACTTTCTTCTCAACGAACAGCAGGACCAGGCCATCGACGCCTTCATCGAGGCCGTGCAGAACGACCCCGACACGCAGGAGCTGCACTTCGCGCTCGGCAACCTGTTTCGCCGGCGTGGCGAATACCAGCGCGCGGTGCGCGTGCACGAGCATCTGCTGGGTCGCGGCGACCTGAGCCGCAGCGACCGCGAACGCGCCCAGCACGCGCTGGCGCAGGATTTCCTGCGCGCCGGACTGCTCGACCGCGCCGAAGCCGCGCTGCAAAAACTCGAGGGCACGCGCTACGAGAACGAGGCGCGGCTTTCGCTGCTGGCCATCTACGAGCGTTCACGCGAATGGGCCCAGGCCGCCGCCGTGGCACAGAAGCTCGACGAGTCCGACCAGGCCAGCTACAGCACGCGCCGAGCCCACCACCTTTGCGAGCAGGCCTCCGAGCAGGTGGCGGCCGGCGACCTGGCCGCGGCCGGCCGGCTGCTCTCCGAAGCGGTGGCGCTGGCCCCGCAGGCGCCCCGCCCCGCCATCGATTCCGCCACGCTGCAACTGCGCAATGGCGACGGCGCCAAGGCCTTCGACACCCTCGTCGCGCTGAGCGACACCGCCCCGCTCGCCCTGCCACTGTATGCCGCTGCGCTGCAACAGGCCGCGGTCGCCGCCCACCGCGAGGGCGAAGCACTCGCGCTGCTGCAGCGGCACTATGCCGATTCGCCCTCGATCGACGTGCTCGAAGCGCTGATCGCGCTCGGCGGCTCGCCGACCAGCGCGATTCCAGCGGCCAACGGCCAGCCGCTCGCTCCGCGCGACGGCTACATCGCACACCTCGCCCAGCAGCCCTCGCTGGTGGCCGCCTCGCGCTGGCTGGCCGGCGAGCGCTTCGAGCACGAGCAGTTCCACCCGCAGGTGCAGCGCGCGCTCGACCAGGCCACCCGGCCGCTGATGCGCTACCGCTGCGCTGCATGCGGCTTCGAGGCGCACCAGCACTTCTGGCACTGCCCCGGTTGCCAGGCCTGGGACAGCTATCCGCCGCGGCGCGTCGAGGAGCTCTAAGCCACATTCCGAACACGTTTCGGAACAATGGTGAACGCGCTCTCCGCAGGGCGCGAGGCCGTCAACCCGCCCTACCCTGAACCGTTGAACGCGAGCCGGCACCTTCTGCCGGCGAACTGTCATCTCAACAAATCAGGGAGTTGAAAATCATGCTGAAGAAAATCCTGGCCGTGATGGCCATGCTGTTTGCGGCTGTCTCGTTCGCCGCGGTCGATGCCAACAAGGGCACGGCTGCCGATCTGGACGGCATCAAGGGCGTCGGCCCTGCCATGTCCAAGCGCATCCTCGATGCCCGCAAGGAAGGCGAGTTCAAGGACTGGCCCGACTTCATGCAGCGCGTGAAGGGCGTGAAGGAAAAGAAGGCCGGGAAGCTGTCGGCCGAAGGGCTCACGGTCAACGGCAAGGCCTTCGGCGGCACCGCGGGCGAAGCAGTGGCCGCCAAGGCAGAAAAGCCCGCGAAGGCAGCCGCTGCCAAGCCGGCCAAGCCCTGATCGAAACGCCCGCGGGCCGGCGGGCCGATGCCGCGCTCGCGGCAGGCCCGCAACACAGTGAAAGCCGCCGCAAAGGCGGCTTTTTTGCGTGCGCCGCAGCAGCCAAGGCAGGCCGCAGCGCAACGACGCGTGGCAGGGAAATGCCTCAGGAGTGGCCCGGAATTTGCACGTATGCTCGCACTCGTTTTCAATTTCATACGTTCCGGAGCGCTCATGAATCACAAGTTCGGCATTGCACTGGCTGGCCTCACCCTTGGCGCCGCAGCCTTCGCGCAAACCAAGTGGGACCTGCCCACCGCCTACCCGGCGACCAACTTCCACACCGAGAACATCACCCAGTTCGCCAACGATGTCGAAAAGGGCAGCGGCGGCAAGCTCAAGATCACCGTGCATGCCAACGCCTCGCTGTTCAAGGCGCCTGAAATCAAGCGCGCAGTGCAGGGCGGGCAGGCGCAGCTCGGCGAGATCCTGCTGGTCAACTACCAGAACGAATGGCAGATGTTCGGCGCCGATGGCATTCCCTTCCTCGCCGACAGCTACGACGCCGCCTGGAAGCTCTATCAGGCGCAGAAGCCCGCGCTCGAAAAGAAGCTGGCCGAGCAAGGCATCGTGCTGCTCTACACGGTGGCCTGGCCGCCGCAGGGCATCTTCGTGAAGAAGGAAATCGCTTCGGCCGCCGACCTCAAGGGCGTGAAGTGGCGCGCCTACAGCCCCGCCACCGCGCGCATCGGCGAACTGGTCGGCGCACAGCCGGTCACGGTGCAGCAGGCCGAGCTCTCGCAGGCCATGGCCACGGGCGTGATCGAGTCGTACATGTCGTCGGGCTCCACCGGCTACGACACCAAGACCTACGAATACATCAAGAACTTCTACGACACGCAGGCCTGGCTGCCCAAGAACGCGGTGCTCATGAACAAGAAGGCCTTCGACGCGATCGACAAGCCCACGCAGGACGCGGTGCTCAAGGCCGCCGCCGATGCGGAGAAGCGCGGCTGGGAGCTCTCGAAGAAGAAGAACCTCGAGTACCTGGACCTGCTCAAGAAAAATGGCATGACCGTGCACGCGCCTTCCGCGGCCCTCAAGGCCGACATGAAGAAGGTCGGCGACACCATGCTCAAGGAATGGCTGGAAAAGGCCGGGCCCGAGGGCCAGGCGGTGGTCGACGCGTACAAGAAGATGTGACGCAACCCCGAACAGCCACCGATGCGAAAGACGCTCGATTTCCTCTACAACAGCGCCGCCGCCCTGGCGGCGCTTTTCATGATCGGCCTGCTGGTGATGGTGCTGCTGTCCATCGTCGGGCGGCAGCTTCATTTCAACATTCCGGGCATCGATGCCTATGCCGGCTACCTGATGGCCGGCGCCGGCTTCCTGGCGCTCGCCCACACGCTCAAGCGCGGCGAGCACATCCGCGTGACGCTGGTGCTGCAGAACCTGCCGCCGGCCGCGCAGCGCTGGCTGGAGCGCTGGGCGATGGGTGCGGGCGCCCTGCTCGCGGTGCTGTTTGCCTGGTACAGCGCGCGGCTGGCGTTCCAGTCGTACGACTTCCACGACATTTCCACCGGCAACGACGCCACGCCCCTGTGGCTGCCGCAGCTCTCGATGGCCGTGGGTGCGCTGGTGTTCGCCATCGCAGCCTTCGACGAGTTCGTGATCGAGTGGCGCGGAAGGCCGGCCAAGCCGGCCGGGACGGAGGCCCTGCGCCATGAGTGACATTGCCGTTGCGGCCCTGCTGATTGGCGCACTCTTCCTGATCCTGGGCAGCGGCGTGTGGATCGGCCTCACGCTCTCGGGCGTGGCGTGGATCGCCATGCAGATCTTCTCGTCGCGGCCCGCGGGCGACGCCATGGCCGTGACCATCTGGGGCTCGGCCTCGAGCTGGACGCTCACCGCCTTGCCGCTGTTCATATGGATGGGCGAGATCCTGTTCCGCACGCGGCTGTCGCAGGACATGTTCAAGGGCCTCGCGCCCTGGATGCAAAGCCTGCCGGGCCGGCTGCTGCACACCAACGTGGTGGGCTGCGCGGTGTTCGCGGCGGTGTCGGGCTCGAGCGCCGCCACCTGCGCCACCATCGGCAAGATGAGCCTGCCCGAGCTCAAGCGCCGCGGCTATCCGGACGACATGGTGATCGGCACGCTGGCCGGCGCCGGCACGCTGGGCCTCCTGATCCCGCCCTCGATCATCATGATCGTCTACGGCGTGAGCGCCGACGTGTCGATCGCCCGGCTGTTCATTGCGGGCGTGATCCCGGGCATCCTGCTCGCGCTGCTGTTCTCGGGCTACATCGTGTTCTGGGCGCTGCGCAACCCCGACCTTATTCCGCCGGCCGATGCGAAACTGCCCTTCGCCCAGAAGCTCAAGGCTTCGATGTCGCTGATCCCGGTCGCGCTCCTGATCCTGTCGGTGCTCGGGTCCATCTACGCGGGCATTGCCACGGCCACCGAAGCGGCGGCCGTGGGCGTGGTCGGGGCCATGGTCATTTCGGGCGCGCAGGGCTCGCTGAACCGGCACAGCTTCAAGGAAGCGCTGCTCGGCGCCACGCGGCTCTACTGCATGATGGCGCTGATCCTCGCGGGCGCGGCCTTCCTCACGCTCGCCATGGGCTACATCGGCCTGCCGCGCCACCTGGCCGAATGGATCGGCTCGCTCGGGCTCTCGAAGTTCCAGCTGATCGCGATGCTCGCGGCGTTCTACGTGGTGCTGGGCTGCTTCCTCGATGGCATCTCGATGGTGGTGCTCACCATGGGCGTCATCATGCCGACGGTCAACGCCGCCGGCATCGACCCGGTGTGGTTCGGCATCTTCATCGTGCTGGTGGTCGAGATGGCGCAGATCACGCCGCCCGTGGGCTTCAACCTGTTCGTGCTGCAGGGCATGACCGGAAAAGACCTGCTCTACATCGCACGCGTCACGCTGCCGATGTTCTTCCTGATGGTGGCGGCCGTGCTGATCATCTACTTCGTGCCGCAGCTGGTCACCTGGCTGCCGCAGCAGATGGCGCCCTGAACAGCGCCAGGCGTGCCCCGACAATAGGCCCATGCTGCTTCCGATTCTTGCCATCTGCATGGGGGCCTCCGTGGGCGCGCTGGCGCGCTGGGGCCTTGCGCTGTGGTTCGGCGCGGGCGGGTTCATGCCCTGGGGCACGCTGGCCGCCAACCTGGTCGGAGGCTACCTCGTCGGCGTGGCCATTGCCTCGTTCCATCTGCTGCCCGACCTCGATCCGGCCTGGCGGCTCGCGCTGGTCACGGGCTTTCTCGGCGGCCTGACGACCTTCTCGAGCTTCTCGGCCGAGGTCGTGACCATGCTTCTCGAAGGCCGGCCGGGCGTGGCGCTGCTCACGGCAGCAGCCCACCTCGGCGGATCGCTGTTCCTGACCTGGCTGGGCATACGCAGCGTGCAGGCCCTGGCGGGCTGACCGGCCGCCTCATCGCCAGGCTGCAAGGCCGTCGATCTTCGCGGGTTTCCGGGGGAATCTTCCGAGGGGTCGATCGATAGAATCGACCGCAATGCCCCTGGTCTTTCTCGTCGCACTCCCCTTCATTGCCAGCGTGCTGGCCGCGTTGATGCCGTCGAACGCGCGCAACCGGGAGTCGACGCTGGCGGGGCTCGTGGCACTGGGCTGCGCGCTGCAGACCGCATGGTTCTTTCCGCAGATCGCGCGCGGCAACGTGCTGCGCCAGGAGATCGCGTGGCTGCCCGAGCTCGGGCTCAACCTCGTGTTCCGCATGGACGGCTTTGCCTGGCTGTTCTGCATGCTGGTGCTGGGCATCGGCACGCTGGTGGTGCTCTATGCGCGCTACTACATGTCGGCGTCCGATCCGGTGCCGCGCTTCTTCTCTTTCTTTCTCGCCTTCATGGGCGCGATGACGGGCGTGGTGCTCTCGGGCAACCTGATCCAGCTGGTGCTGTTCTGGGAGCTCACCAGCCTGTTCTCCTTCCTGCTGATCGGCTACTGGCACCACCGGCGCGACGCGCGGCGCGGCGCGCGCATGGCGCTCACGGTCACCGGTGCCGGCGGGCTTTGTTTGCTCGCGGGCGTGATCGTGCTGGGCCGCATCGCGGGCAGCTACGAGCTCGACGTGGTGCTCGCCTCGGGCAACGAGATCCGCGCGCATGCGCTCTATCCGGCGGCCCTGGTGCTGATATTGCTGGGCGCCTTCACCAAGAGCGCGCAGTTCCCGTTCCACTTCTGGCTGCCGCGCGCCATGGCGGCGCCCACGCCGGTCTCGGCCTACCTGCATTCGGCCACCATGGTGAAGCTTGGCGTGTTCCTGATGGCGCGGCTGTGGCCGGTGCTGTCGGGCACCGAAGAGTGGTTCTGGCTGGTGGGCGGCGCGGGCGCGATCACGCTGCTGCTCGGCGGCTTCGTCGCGATGTTCCAGCGCGACCTGAAGGCATTGCTCGCGTACTCGACCATCTCGCACCTCGGGCTCATCACGCTGCTGCTGGGGCTGAACAGCCCGCTGGCGGCAGTGGCGGCGGTGTTCCACATCATCAATCACGCGACCTTCAAGGCATCGCTCTTCATGGCGGCCGGCATCATCGACCACGAGAGCGGAACGCGCGACATCCGCAAGCTCAGCGGCCTGCTGCGGCTGATGCCGATCACCGGCACGCTGGCGATCATCGCGAGCGCATCGATGGCCGGCGTGCCGCTGCTCAACGGCTTTCTCTCGAAGGAAATGTTCTTTGCCGAGACCGTGTTCATCCAGGCGACGCCGTGGATCAGCCTGAGCCTTCCGGTCATTGCCACCGTGGCGGGCGTCTTCAGCGTGGCCTATTCGGCGCGCTTCGTGTTCGACGTGTTCTTCGGCCCGCCCTGCGGTCCCGAGGTGCCGAGGCAGCCGCACGAACCGCCGCACTGGATGCGCGTGCCGGTCGAGCTGCTGGTGCTGGTCTGCCTGGTGGTGGGCGTGGCGCCGGCCTGGTCGGTCGGCACCTTGCTGGCCACGGCCGCCACGCCGGTGGTCGGCGGCGTGCTGCCCGAATACAGCCTGGCCGTATGGCACGGCTTCAACCTGCCGCTGGCGATGAGCTTCGTGGCGCTGGCGGGTGGCATGGCGCTCTACCTGTCGCAGCGCCGCCGCCGCGCGGAGGGCAAGCTCGAACACACGCCGCTCCTGCACCGCTTCGACGGCCAGGCCATCTTCGAGCACCTGCTCGCGCAGCTCAGCGAGGCCGGCCGGCGCAGCCGGCGCCTGCTGGGCACGCGGCGCATGCAGTCGCAATTGCTGCTCTTGATCGCGGTGGCGGCGGCGGGCGCCGCGGCTTCGCTCTGGACCGCACCCGTCGCGCGCGGCGACCGCGAGCTGCTGCCCTTCTCGCCGATGTTCGCGATGACCTGGCTGATCGGCGGCGTCTGCGCGCTGGCGGCGGCATGGCAGGCCAAGTTCCACCGCCTGGCCGCGCTGATGCTGGCCTCGGGCGCCGGATTGGTGTGCTGCGTGACCTACATCTGGTTCTCGGCACCCGACCTGGCGCTGACGCAGCTCGTGGTGGAGGCCGTGACCACGGTGCTGATCCTGCTGGGCCTGCGCTGGCTGCCGATGCGCAGCAAGGACGCGGTCCAGCCAGCGCGCGCCAGGCTGCGCCCCTGGGGCCGGCGCGGGCGCGACCTGCTGGTGGCGGCCGGCGTCGGCAGCGGCATGGCGGCGCTGGCGTGGCTCATGATGACGCGGCCGTTTCCGCAAAGCATCTCGCCCTTCTTTCTCGAGCATGCGCTGGCCGAGGGCGGCGGCACCAACGTGGTCAACGTGATGCTGGTCGACTTCCGCGGCTTCGACACCTTCGGCGAGATCACCGTGCTGGGCGTGGTGGCGCTCACGGTCTATGCACTGCTGCGCCGCTTCCGGCCGGCGCGCGAATCGATGGCCCTGCCGGTGCAGCAGCGCGCGCAGGCCGACGATGGCAGCAGCGACCTGCTGAACCCGCGCCTGGCCAAGGACACGGCCGTGGGCTACCTGATGGTGCCGGCCGTGCTGGTGCGGCTGCTGCTGCCGCTCGCGGTGCTGGTGTCGGTCTATTTCTTCATGCGCGGGCACAACGCACCCGGCGGCGGCTTCGTCGCGGGGCTGGTGATGTCGGTGGCGCTGGTGTTGCAGTTCATCGTCTCGGGCACCGAGTGGGTGGAAGAGCACCTGCGCATCTATCCGCGCCGCTGGATCGCCGCCGGCCTGCTGCTCGCGCTGGCCACGGGCAGCGGCGCGGTGCTGTTCGGCTATCCGTTCCTGACCACCCACACCGCGCACCTGCATCTTCCCGTGCTGGGCGAGCTGCACGTGCCGAGCGCCCTGTTCTTCGACATCGGCGTGTTCGCGCTGGTGCTGGGCGCCACCATGCTGATCCTCACCGCGCTGGCCCACCAGTCGGTGCGCAGCCACCGCTGGGCCGACGAGCAGCGCGAGAAGGAAGCCGAAGCCGCTGCGGCCGCCGTCGCCATGCCGGAAGGAGCGCGCTGATGGAGATCGTGCTCGCACTGGCCATCGGCGTACTCAGCGGCTCGGGGGTGTACCTGCTGCTGCGGCCCCGCACCTTCCAGGTGATCATGGGCCTCACGCTCATCTCGTACGCGGTCAACCTGTTCATCTTCAGCATGGGGCGGCTCAAGCTCGACAGCGAACCGGTGCTGATCCACGGCATCACCGCCACGCTGGCCAACACCGCCGACCCGATGCCGCAGGCGCTGGTGCTGACGGCGATCGTCATCGGCTTTGCAATGACGGCGCTGTTCCTCGTGGTGCTGCTGGCCTCGCGCGGCCTCACCGGCACCGACCACGTGGACGGCGAAGAGCGGCAGGAGGCAGCGGAATGACGGGGCAACTGGTCCAGCTGCTCGACCGCCTGCTCGAGTTCAGCATGCCGCACCTCGTCGCGGTGCCGATCCTGGTGCCGCTGCTCACGGCCGCACTGATGCTGCTGCTGGGCGAAAGCCGGCGCCGCACCAAGTCGGCGTTGAGCGTGGTCTCGGGCCTGGTGGGCCTGCTGGCGGCGCTGGCACTGCTGCGCTGGGTGAACGCGCCCGAGACCGGCGACGGCCCCGGCTCGGTCGGCGTCTACCTGCCGGGCAACTGGCGCGCGCCCTTCGGCATCGTGCTGGTGGCCGACCGGCTGTCGACCATGATGGTGGCGCTCACGGGCGTGGTCGCCTTTGCGGCCTCGATCTATTCCACCTCGCGCTGGGACCGCGCCGGCGTGCATTTCCATCCGCTGCTGCAATTGCAGCTCATGGGCCTGAACGGCGCCTTCCTCACGGGCGACCTGTTCAACCTGTTCGTCTTCTTCGAGGTGATGCTCGCGGCCTCCTACGGCCTGCTGCTGCATGGCTCGGGCCGGCTGCGGGTGCAGGCGGGGCTGCACTACATCGCCATCAACCTGGCCGCATCGTCGCTCTTCCTGATCGGCGCGGCGCTGCTCTACGGCGCGACCGGCACGCTCAACATGGCCGACCTCGGCATGCGCATCGCGCAGCTCGCGCCGGCCGACCGCGGCCTCGTGCATGCGGCAGCCGCCATCCTGGCAACGGCGTTCTTCGCCAAGGCCGGCGCCTGGCCGCTCAACTTCTGGCTGGTGCCGGCCTACAGCGCGGCGGTGTCGCCGGTGGGTGCCGTGTTCGCGCTCCTGACCAAGCTCGGCGTCTACACATTGCTGCGGCTGTGGACGCTGCTCTTCGCGCCGGATGCCGGCAGCTCGGCGGCGTTCGGGCAATCCGCGCTCCTCGCGATCGGGCTCGCGACGCTGTTCGCGGGTGCCATCGGCATCGTGGGCACGCAGCGGCTCTCCAACCTCGCGGGCTTCAGCGTGCTGGTGTCGGCGGGCACGCTGCTCGCGGCCATCGGGCTGGGGGAGCCGGCCGTGTGGGCCGGCGCGCTCTACTACCTGCTGAGCTCGACGCTGGCCGTGAGCGCCTTCTTCCTGCTGACCGACATGATCGAGCGCTGGCGCAATGCCGGCATGAGCGTGGCGCCGCACGAGAAGGCCGGCAATGCGCCTTTCCTCGCCGAAGACCTGCGCGTGCTCGACGACGTGAACCTCGACGACGAGGCGCAGGCGCTCTACGGCCGCGCGATTCCGGCCGGCGTGGCCTTCCTGGGGCTGAGCTTCATCGGCTGCACGCTGCTGCTCGCGGGCCTGCCGCCGCTGTCGGGCTTCGTGGGCAAGTTCGCGATGCTGTCGGGCGCGTTTTCCACCGGCGGCACCTCGGTGCCCGCATGGATCTTCCTGGCGCTGCTCGTCGTTTCGGGCCTGCTCGCGCTGATTGCGCTGAGCCGCACCGGCATGCGCCACTTCTGGACCCAGCCGCATCCCACCATGCCGGCCCTGCCCGCGCTCGAGGTGCTGCCCGTGGCCGGATTGCTCGCGGCCAGCGTGGCGCTCACGGTCTGGGCCGGCCCCGTCATGCGCCACGCCATCACCACCGCCGAAGGACTGCGCACGCCCACCGCCTACCGCAATGCCGTGATGGGCGCGCGGCAGGTGCCCAACCCCGCGGGCCCCGCGAAAGGCCCGGCACCATGAAGCGCTGGCTTCCTTCGCCGCCGCTCTCGCTGGCGCTGTTTGCGGTGTGGCTGCTGCTCAACCAGTCGCTCGACGCCGCCACGCTGCTGTCGGCCGCGCTGCTGGCCATGGCGGTTCCGCTGCTCACCAAGGGCCTGCGGCCCGCCACCGTGCGCATGCGCAAGCCCTGGGTGGCGCTGCGGCTCGCGGGCCGGGCCGTGGCCGACATGCTGGAATCGGCGCTCTTCGTGGCGCGGCGGCTGCTGACGCGCCGCAACTCGCGCATCGCCTCGCGGTTCATCAACGTGCCGCTGGACCTGCGCGACCCGAACGGGCTCGCGGTGCTGGCCATGATCATGTGCCTCACGCCCGGCACGGCCTGGGGCGAGATCGCGTTCGACAGCAGCACGCTGCTGATCCATGTGTTCGACGTCGACGACGAAGCCGCTTTCATCGCCATGATCAAGCAGCGCTACGAGCACCCCCTGATGGAGATTTTCGAATCATGACGCCTGTACTTTTCTGGGCCTTGAAATTCGCGCTGCTGCTGCTGGCGGTGGCCATGCTCTGCGCGCTGGCCCGGCTGCTGGTGGGCCCGAGCGCGCAGGACCGCGTGATGGCGCTGGACTGCCTCTACATCAACGGCATGCTGATGATGCTGGTGCTGGGCATCGTCTATGCGAGCAACGTGTACTTCGAAGCCGCGATGCTGACGGCGCTGTTCGGCTTCGTCGGGTCGACGGCGATGGCCAAGTTCCTCCTGCGCGGGGAGGTCATCGAATGACGGATTTCATCGTGGGGCCGCTGCCGCTGTGGGCGGAAATCGTCACCGCCGTGTTCGCGGTGCTCGGCGCGGCCTTTGCGGCCATCGGCTCCTTCGGCCTCGTGCGGCTGCCCACATTTTTCCGCCGCATCCATGCGCCGACGCTCGGCGCCACGGTGGGCGTGTGGTGCATGACGATTGCCACCATCGTCTATTTCTCGGTGCAGGGCTTCAGCCTCTTCCTGCACGCCGTGCTGATCGTCCTGTTCATTGCGCTCACGGCGCCCATCACCACCATCTTCCTGATGCGCGCGGCGCTCTTCCGCGAACGGCAAAAGGGCGGCGACGTGCCGCCGGCGGCCAAGCCGGGCTGAAACCGGCGGCAGGGATCAGCTCATCGCGAGCTGCTGCATGCCCTTGGCGCGCGCCACTTCCATTTCGCGCGGCAGCGTCACCGCGTTCTTCACGGCCAGGATCTCGGCCATCACGCTCACGGCGATCTCGGGCGGCGTCTTGCTGCCGATGTAGATGCCGATGGGTCCGCGCAGCCGTGCGAGCGATTCCTCCGTCTGGCCGAAGTGCTCGATCATGCGGCCGCGCCGCGCCTCGGCATTGCGGCGCGAGCCGATCGCGCCGACGTAGAAGGCCTCGCTCTGCAGTGCTTCGAGCAGCGCAAGGTCGTCGAGCTTGGGGTCGTGCGTGAGCGCCACCACGCAGCTGCGGCGGTCGGGCTTGAAGGCCAGCACCGCGTCGTCGGGCATCTCGGTCGTGATCTCCACGCCGGCGAGCGTCCATGCGGTGCGGTATTCGGCACGCGGGTCGCACAGCGTCACGGCAAAGCCGCTGAACTTGGCCATGGTCGCGAGGTATTCGGCCAGCTGGCCGGCGCCGATCAGCAGCATGCGGTATTCGGGGCCGAAGGTGTTGGTGAGCTCGGTGTCGTCCACCTTGAGCGCATCGGGCGCGGTGGCTTCGGCCAGGCGCACGGCACCGGTCGAAAGCGTGACGGTGCGCTGCATGAGCCGGCCTTGCTCCAGCTGGGCCACGAGCGTGTCGAGCAAGGCCGCGTCGGGGTCGTATTCGAGCAGCAGCTCCAGCGTGCCGCCGCAGGGCAGGCCGAAGCGGTGCGCCTCGTCGGCCGTGATGCCGTACTTCACGAGCACGGGCGGCGCGCCCACGGGCACCTGTTCGCCGTTGCCGTGCGCATGGCTGTAGCGCGCGATCAGGTCGTCCTCGATGCAGCCGCCGGAGACCGAGCCCACCACCGCGCCATCGTCGGCCAGCGCCATGATCGAACCGACCGGCCGCGGCGACGAGCCCCAGGTGCGCACCACGGTCGTGAGCAGCGCGCGCTTGCCGGCGCGCCGCCAGTCGCGCAGCGTGCGCAGCACCATGACGTCGAGATTTTCCATCGCCCGGTCCGCTCCTAGCTGGCGTCGCCCGGTGCGACGGACGCGTCCTTGTCGTCCTTCTTGCCGAGGCCGATCTTCTTCATGAGGCCGGACATCATGCCGGCCTTTTCGGCGGGCGCCTCGGCCGTGTCCTCGGCCGCGGCGGCCGGCGGCGGGCCGTAGCGGCTCTGCATCTCGGCCTCGAAGCGCTTGAAGAAGTCGTCGGCGGTCGACTTGGCGGCGCCATCGATGAGGCGCTGGCCCAGCTGGGCGATCTTGCCGCCGACCTGCGCCTGCACGGTGTAGTCGAGCTCGCAGCCGGCCGCGGCCGGCGCGGCTTCGGCGGCGCCGTCCAGCGGCCGCAGCGTCACGCTGGACGAACCCTTGGCAAAGCCCGCCACGCCGCCCTGCCCCTCGAAGCTGAGCTTGTAGCCATCGGGCGCCACGATGTCGGACAGCGCGACCTTGCCGCTGAACTTGGCCGACACCGGACCGATCTTGACCGCCAGCGCCACGCTGTACTGGTTGTCGCCCGTGAGCTCGAATTTGTCGCAGCCGGGAATGCACTTCTTGAGCGTCTCGGGATCGTTGAGCGCTTCCCAGGCCTGTTGTTGGGTGACGCCGAGGCGGCGGTTGCCGAGCATTTCCATGGTGGTTTTCCTTTTTGCTTCCGTGAAGTCCCTAGCGCCCGGACCGCATGAGGGCGGCGAGGCTGCTGGCGAGCTGTTCGAGGGCACTGAGATTGTGGACCGCCAGCATCGCATCCGCATGCCGGTGCAGCACACTGGCCCCACGCGCCAAAGGGGCGTAGCCCTCGAAGCGCAGCAGCGGGTTGAGCCACAGCAGGCGGCGCGAATGGCGCTTGAGCCAGAGCAGCTCGCTTTCGAGCAGTGCCGGCTCGCCGGTATCGAGCCCGTCGCTGATCACCAGCACCAGCGTGCGGCGGCCGGTCAGGCGGCGGGCATGCGCGCGGCGAAGCTCGGCCAGCGAACTGCCGAGCCGCGTGCCGCCCGCGAAATCGTCGATGGCCAGGCCGGCGGCCGCCAGCATGGCATCGGTGTCGGCCAGCCGGAAGGCCGGCGTGAGATCGGTCAGGCGCGTGCCGAAGGCGAACACGTCGCGCCGCCCGGCCCGCCGCGTCGACGCATGCAGAAAGGCCAGCAGCAGCCGCGCATAGCGCTCCATCGAGCCCGACACGTCGACCAGCACCAGCAGCGGCAAGGGCTGCTCGCGCCGGCTCAGCTTCGGCAGGCGAAGTATTTCGCCACCCGTGCGCGCCGCCTCGTGCAGCACGCCGGGCCAGTGCATGCGCGCATGCTGCGAACCTGCATCGTTGGCAGCACGCAACCGGCGCGACGGCAGCAAGGGAATGGGCAAGCTGACATCGCGCGCGAGCCGCTCGACCAGCCGGTACTCGGACGCGCCAAGCGCATTGAAGTCGGCATGCTGCAGGCGCTGCCGGTCGCTCGATGTCATGGCGGCATCGAACTCGACCTCCTTGTCGGGCTTGGCGGCCACGGCGGGCCTGGCGGGATCGCGCGGCGCCGTGAGGGCCTCGCGCACGCGCGGGCGCCGCTTGGAGGGCTCGGCCTTGCCCTCGGCGCTTGGCAGCATCTGCGCGAGCAGCTTGTTGGCAAGTTCGGGGTCACGGAACCAGACATCGAAGAGTTCGCGGAACACCATGCGGTCCTGCTCGCGGCTGACCATGACGGCTTCCATCGCGGCGCTCAGGTCGAGCCTGCTTTCCACGCCCACCAGCGTGGCCGCTTCGGCGGCCAGCGCAATGCGCATCGCATCGGTGCGGACGCCCGCGCGGCGCAGTGCGCGGCCGAAGGCCGTGATGTTGCCGGCCAGCTTGCCGCTGCGTACGTCGCCGAGTTGCTGGATGCCGGCCATGCGGGAGGCCTTGCGCTTCGGACGCGCTCAGGGCGCGACCGGCTCCTCGGGTTTCAGCAGCTCCGATGCCAGTTCGTGCGTGAGCGCCGCCACGTCGTCGCGCTGCTTGAACAGGATGCCGGCCGTGTCGACCACCACTTCGGGGTCGAGCTCGACGGTGTCGAGCGCGATCAGCGCCCTTGCCCACTCCACGCTTTCGGCGATGCCGGGCGCGCGCTGGAAGGCGTTGACGAAAGGCGCATCGCGCAGCCGCGCAACGAAGGCCGCCACCTGGGCCGAAAGTTTTTCGCCGGCCTGCGGCACCTGGGCCCGCACGATGGCCAGTTCGCGTTCGCGCTCCGGATAGTCGAGCCAGTGGTAGAGGCAGCGCCGCTTGACCGCGTCGTTGAGTTCGCGCGTGCGGTTGCTCGTGAGGATGGTGACCGGCGGCACCACGGCGCGCACGGTGCCGAGCTCGGGAATGCTGACCTGGTACTCGCCCAGGTATTCGAGCAGGAAGGCCTCGAAGGGCTCGTCGGCGCGGTCCACTTCGTCGATCAGCAGCACGGCACCCGGCGCGGGGGTCTGCAGGGCCTGCAGCAGCGGGCGGCGGATCAGGTAGTGCGGCTGGTAGACCTCGGCTTCCACGTCGCGCACGAGCGCCGCCCGGCCGCCCGAAGGCGCGAGAGCCCCCTCGGGGGGCAGCGAGGACGCGCCAGCGCCGAGCGTGGGGGCCACGATGGCGCCGGTGGCCTCGGCCGCGCGCATGTGCAAGAGCTGCGCGGCGTAGTTCCATTCGTAGAGCGCCTCGCGCTGTTCCAGCCCGTCGTAGCACTGCAGGCGCAGCAGCTCGCGGTTCAGCGCGGTCGACAGCGCCTTGGCCAGCTCGGTCTTGCCGACGCCGGGCTCGCCCTCGAGCAGCAGCGGACGCTGCAGCCTGAGCGCGAGGAACACGGCCGTGGCCAGGCGGCGGTCGGCAAAGTAGCCGGCCTGCATCAAGCCTTCGGAAAGGGAATCGATGGTCGGGAAGATCATGGCGAAGCGTAGCGGAAGACGCGGGGTTGTCGCGCCTTCCGGCCCGCGAGCGGTGGCGGCGCTGCCTGGTTCAGCCCAGCGCCCTGGTGACGGCGCGCTGCGTGAGCACGCTGATCAGGTTGGCGCGGTAGGCCGCCGAGGCATGCAGGTCGCTGTTGAGATCGCTCGCGTCGATCTTCACGGCCGCGGCGGCGGCCGCGGTGAAGCTCTTGTTGAGCGCGTCTTCGAGCCCCGCGTGGCGGAACACGCCGTTGCCCGCGCCGGTGATGGCCACGCGCACGCCGCTGTCGAACTGCGCAAGGAACACGCCGACGAGCGGAAAGTTCGATGCCTTCTGGCGCAGCTTCTCGTACACGGCGCGCTTCGGAATGGGAAAGCGGATCGCGGTGATCAGCTCGTCTTCTTCGAGTGCCGTGCTGAAGAGGCCCAGGAAGAAATCGTCCGCCGCGATCTCGCGCTTCGAGGTGATGAGCGTTGCACCGGAGCCGAGCACCGCGCTGGGGTAGCAGGCTGCCGGGTCGTTGTTGGCCACCGAGCCGCCGATGGTGCCCATCGCGCGCACCTGCCGGTCGCCGATGCGCCCGGCCAGGTCGGCCAGCGCCGGAAAGGCGGCTTTCACGTCGGCGTTGTTGGCCACGTCCAGGTGGCGGGACATCGCGCCGATGGTGATCGTGCCGGCATCTTTCCTGATGCCGGTGAGCTCCTTGATGCCGCCCAGGTCCACGAGCTGCTCGGGCGCCGACAGCCTGAGCTTCATGGAGGCGAGCAGGGTCTGGCCGCCCGCCAGCGGCTTGGCGCCCGCGGCAACGAGCTTGGCCGCATCGGCCACGGTGGCCGGCCGTTCGAGTGTGAAGGCGTACATGGTGTGGGTTCCTTCGTTGTTCTGGTGTGTTCTAGTGGGAGGCGGCCGCCTGCATCGCTTCCCAGACGCGGCTGGCCGATGCGGGCATGTCGAAGTCCTTGACGCCCAGCGGCGCCAGCGCGTCGAGCACGGCGTTGATCACGGCCGGCGGCGAACCGATGGCCCCCGCCTCGCCGCAGCCCTTGGTGCCCAGCGGGTTGTGCGTGCACGGCGTGCACACGGTGTCGAGCTTGAACTGCGGAAAGTCGCCCGCCCTGGGCATGGCGTAGTCCATGAAGCTGCCGGTGAGCAGCTGGCCGGTCTCGTTGTCGTACACGCAGTTCTCGAGCAGCGCCTGGCCGATGCCCTGCACCAGCCCGCCGTGCACCTGGCCCTCGACGATCATCGGGTTGATGATGGTGCCGAAGTCGTCCACCGCGGTGAAGCGGTCCACGCGCACTTCACCGGTCTGCTTGTCGACCTCGACCTCGCAGATGTAGGTGCCGCCCGGGAAGGTGAAGTTGGTCGGGTCGTAGAAGGCGGTCTCGTTCAGGCCGGGCTCGAGCTTGTCGAGCGGATAGTTGTGCGGCACGTAGGCCGTGAGCGCCACCTGGCCGAACGGGATCTTCTTGTCGGTGCCCTTCACGGTGAACTCGCCGTTCGCAAACTCGATGTCGGCATCGCTCGCCTCCATCAGGTGCGCGGCGATCTTCTTGGCCTTGGTCTCGATCTTGTCGAGCGCCTTCATGATGGCGGCACCGCCCACCGAGATGGAGCGCGAGCCGTAGGTGCCCATGCCGAAGGGCACGCGGCCGGTGTCGCCATGCACCACGTCGACGTTGTCCACCGGAATGCCCAGGCGCGCCGCCACCACCTGCGCAAAGGTGGTTTCGTGCCCCTGGCCGTGGCTGTGCGAGCCGGTGAACACCGTCACGCTGCCGGTGGGGTGCACGCGGATCTCGCCGCACTCGAACAGGCCGGCCCGCGCGCCCAGCGCCCCGGCGATGTTCGACGGCGCGATGCCGCAGGCCTCGATGTAGCTCGAGTAGCCGATGCCGCGCAGCTTGCCCGCGGCCTCGCTGGCCGACTTGCGCTGCGCATAGCCATCGACGTCGGCCAGCACGCGGGCCTTGTCCATGCAGGCGTGGAAATCGCCCGTGTCGTACTGCAGCGCCACCGGCGTCTGGTAGGGAAAGGTGGTGATGAAGTTGCGCTTGCGGATCTCGTCCTGGCCGAGGTTCATTTCCCAGGCGCAGCGCGACACCAGGCGCTCGAGCAGGTAGGTGGCCTCGGGCCGGCCCGCACCGCGGTAGGCATCGACCGGCGCGGTGTTGGTGAACCAGGCATCGACCTCGACGTAGATCTGCGGCGTGGTGTACTGGCCCGCGAGCAGCGTGGCGTAGAGGATGGTGGGCACGGCCGTGGAGAAGGTCGACAGGTAGGCGCCCAGGTTGGCGTCGGTGTGCACCCGCATCGCGAGGAACTTGCCGTCCTTGTCCATCGCCATCTCGGCATGGCTCACATGGTCGCGGCCGTGCGCGTCGGACAGGAAGCACTCCGAGCGCTCGGCCGTCCACTTGATGTTGCGGTTGAGCTGCTTGGCGGCCCAGGTCAGGCACACGTCTTCGGCGTAGAGGAAGATCTTGGAGCCGAAGCCGCCGCCCACGTCGGGCGCGATCACGCGCACCTTGTGCTCGGGCAGGCCCAGCACGAAGGCCGTCATCAGCAGGCGCTCGACGTGCGGGTTCTGGTTGGACACATAGAGCGTGTAGTCGTCGGTGCCGCGGCTGTAGCTGCCGATGGCCACGCGCGGCTCGATCGGGTTGGGCACCAGCCGGTTGTTGACGAGGTCGAGTTGGGTCACGTGCGCGGCACCGGCAAACACCGCATCGACGGCCGCCTTGTCGCCCAGCGCCCACTTGTAGCACTGGTTGTCGGGCGCCTCGTCGTGCAGCGTGACGCCGCTCGCCTTCTTGGCCGCATCGGCCACGCTCACGACGGCGGGCAGCACGTCGTAGTCGACCACCACGGCCTCGGCCGCGTTCTTGGCCTGCTCGACGGTTTCGGCCACCACCATCGCCACGTGGTCCCCCACGTAGCGCACCTTGTGGATCGCGAGGATCGGGTGCATCGGCTCCTTCATGGGGGTGCCGTCGGGGTTGTTGATGAGCCAGCCGCAGGGCAGGCCGCCCATCTTGCCCTCGATGTCCTTGCCGCTGAAGATGCCGACCACGCCGGGCATCTTGAGCGCCTCGGCGGTGTCGACCGACTTGATGACGGCGTGGGCGTGCGGCGAGCGCACGAAGACCGCATGGCTCTGGTTGGCCAGCGTGATGTCGTCGGTGTAGTTGCCCGCGCCGGTCAGGAAGCGATAGTCTTCCTTGCGCCGCAGCGCTTCGCCGATGTGGGGCAGGTTCGAGAAGTCGGAGGCACCCATGATGTTGCTCCTTTCACACCGTGGCGGTGGTCTTGACCGGCGTGCCCGAGGCCATGGCCTCGCCGCCCATCTGCACGGCCTTCACGATGTTCTGGTAGCCCGTGCAGCGGCACAGGTTGCCGTCGAGCAGTTCGCGGATCTCCGATTCGCTCGACCTGGGATGGTGGGTGCACAGGTCGATGGCGCTCATGACCATGCCCGGGGTGCAGAAACCGCACTGCAGGCCGTGGCATTCCTTGAAGGCCGCCTGCATGGGGTGCATGGTGCCGTCGGGCTGGGCGATGCCCTCGATGGTGGTGATTTGCGCACCGGCCGCCTGCCCGACCAGGATGTTGCACGACTTCACCGCGCGCCCGTTCATGTGGACGGTGCATGCGCCGCACTGGGCGGTGTCGCAGCCGACATGGGTGCCGGTCAGGTGGAGATGCTCGCGGATGGCGTGCACCAGGAAGGTATTGGGGGGCGCGTCGACCGTGGCCGGTCGGCCGTTGACCGTGAAAGCTACCTGCATTTGGCTGTCTCCGTTGAAGGTGATGGCTGGTTCAGCGAAAGGCATCTTGGATGCCGGCCCGGTGCACTATCCTAGGCAAAACCCTTGCCGCTTGCGCAGCGCGTACGAAATTCTCAAAATGAAACAGCTTGCGGCCCCGGCAAGTCTGAAAAAACCGCCCCACCCGAGCGAACCGATCCCGATGTCCGCCTCCCTCGTTGCGCCCCTGCCCGAACGCTCCGCCGCCATTGCGCAGGCCCGCCGGGAGCTGATCCACGGCGAAGCCCCCCGCTCGCGCAGTGCGGTGCGCATCGAGCCATGGATCCTGCGTTCCTGGGAGCGCTGCCTGGCGGCGGGGCGGCAGCCGCAGCAGCGGATCAGCTTCGAGCCGGTGGCCAGGTCGGCCGAGCGCGAGGCGGCCGAGCGCAACCGCGCGCTGGTGTCGGCGGCCCGGCCGGTGATCGAGCGGCTGTCGCGCGCCATTGCCGACACGCGCTATTTCGCCGTGCTGACCGATGCCGAGGGCATCGTGGTCGACGTGGGCCCGCTGCCCGACGGCACCGAGGCCGACAGCCGCTACGCCCGCAACATCGCCCGCGTGGGCGTCGACCTGTCGGAGCGCGCGGTCGGCACCAGCGCGATCAGCACCGCGCTGGCCGAGCAGGAGTCGGTGTGGCTGCACCGCGGCGAGCACTTCTTCGAGGACACCAGCATCTACAGCTGCGCCGGGGCGCCGCTCTTCGGCCCGCGGGGCGACTGCATCGGCATGCTCGACCTGACCGGCGTGCAGGCGGTGGAACGGCCGGAGCTGCGGCACCTGGCCACGCTGTCGGCGCGCAGCATCGAGAACATGCTGGTGCTGAACCAGCCCTGCGAGCTGCGGCTGCACCTCTCGTGGCCGGGCTGCCCGCGCGGCGAAGCCACCGACGGGCTGCTGTGCATCGATGCCGACGGCACGGTGGCGGGTGCCAATGCCGCGGCGCGCCAGATGCTGCACGAGCCGCTGGCGCGCAGCCCGCATGCGCTGCACTGCAACGACCTGTTCGCAATGCCGCTGGACATGCTGTTCGATGCGGCCCGCCGCGGCGACGCCGTGCTCGAGGTGCCGCTGTGGTCCGGCCTGCGCGTGCAGGTCCGGCCCCAGCGCGGCGGCAAGGGCTCGGCCGTTGTGGTGCCCGAAGCCCGGCCGCGGCTGCGCGACGTGGAAGCCGCGCTGATCCGCAAGGCCGTGGCCGACGCCCGCGGCAACGTGGCCGAAGCCGCACGCACGCTGGGCATCAGCCGCGCCACGGTCTACCGCAAGCTCTGGCGCGGCCGCGCTTCCGGCTCCGCGGACTGAAGCCTCTCTTCAGGCTCCGACGGGCACCTTGTCGAGGAAGCCGGTCACCGATTGCAGCCTGCCGCCATCGAGCCGGGCGAAATCGGTGCCCTGGATCAGGTCTTCGGCCCCGCTCGGGCCCAGGGTCCACGAGAAGCGCAGGTTGTCGCCGTGCGCCTCGGGCGTGCCGAACAGGCTGAAGCGGAAACCCGGATAGCGCTGGTGCACGGCACCGATCAGCGCGCCGATCTGCTCGCGGCCGCTGGCCTGTGCCAGCGGGTCGGCATAGTGCGCATCGGCGGTCCAGGCGGCTTCGATCAGCTGGGCGCGGCGCGCGGCATCGGTTTCGTTCCAGGCCGCGATGTAGCGTTGGGCAATGGTGGCGGCGTCGTGTGCGGCGGTGTTCATGATGACCATTTCCTTTCGGGGGTTCGACCCGCAACATCGCGGGGTGAAGGAATGGTCGCGCCGGGCGCGCGCGGCGTCGATGACCTCGCAGGTCATGCGACGATGCTCAGTTCGACAGCGCGTTGGGAAAGAACAGCTGCTCGCCGCCGATCTTGTAGGCTGCGATGGTCTGCTGCCCGGCCGGCGAGATCACCCAGTCGACGAACTTCTGCGCGCCCCGGCTATTGAGCGAGGGGAATTTCGCCGGGCTCACGACCATCACGCCATATTGGTTGAAAAGGCGCTTGTCGCCCTCGACCAGCACCGCCAGCCCGGCGCGGTTCTTGAAGCTGAGCCAGGTGCCGCGGTCGGCCAGCACATAGGCGCCGGACGAGGCCGCGATGTTCAGCGCCGGCCCCATGCCGCAGCCGCATTCCTTGTAGCCCGTGCCCTTGCGCTCGTTGGGCACCGGCTGCCCGGCCTCGGCCACGCCGGTCTGCGTCCAGAGGCGGCGCTCGGCCGCGTCGGTGCCGCTCTTGTCGCCGCGCGACACAAAAGGCGCATTGGCGGCTGCGATCTTCTTGAGCGCCGCGACGATGTCGCCGCCCTTCGCGCCGACCGGGTCGGCCTGCGGGCCCACCAGCACGAAGTCGTTGTACATCACAGGGTAGCGCTTGGCGCTGAAGCCTTCGGCCACGAATTTTTCCTCGGCCGCGGTGTCGTGCACGAACAGCACGTCGGCATCGCCGCGCTTGGCCATGTCGATGGCCTGGCCGGTGCCCACCGCCACCACCTTGATGTCGATGTCGCTCGCCTTCTTGAAAGCCGGCAGCAGGTGCGAGAACAGGCCCGACTGCTCGGTGGACGTGGTCGAGGCCATGGTGATGGTCTCGGCGCGCGCCGCGCCCGCGGCCAGGAAGAAAACGGCCACGGCCAGCGAGGCGCGGATGCCCGCGCCTGCGCGGTGCTGCTTGAGGAACGGATTCATGCCAACTCTCCTTTGACGAACAGGCGGGCCTCCTCCGGCAGGGGCCCATGGAAGAAATCGTGGACGGGCAGGTCGGCCAGCACGCGGCCGTGCTCGAGATAGACCACGCGGCTCGCGAGCCGCTTCACCTGCCCGAGGTTGTGGCTCGCGAACACCAGCGTGCGGCCGGCGGCGGCTTCGGCGATGAGCGTCTCGACCTCGCGCTTGGCAGTGGGATCGAGGCTGGCCGTGGGCTCGTCGAGCAGCAGCACCGCCGGATGCAGCGCCCAGGCGCGCGCCAGCGCCACCCGCTGCTGCTGGCCGCCCGACAGCGCACGCGCGTTGCGCTCGGCCAGGTCTTCCAGGCCCACGCGCGCCAGCGCCGGAATGGCGGCGCGGCGGGCATCGCGCCAGCGCATGCCGCGCAGCCACAGCGCCAGGGCCACATTGACCGTCACCGAGGCGCGCAGCATGTGCGGGCGCTGGAACAGCATGGCCTGCTGCCGGCGCGGCGCGGCGCTGGTGAAGCTCCCCGCCGCATGCGGCACCAGGCCGTGCAGCAGCCGCAGCAGCGTGGTCTTGCCGCTGCCGTTGGCGCCGATGAGCGCCACGCGCTCGCCGGCCGCGATGGTCAGGGTTGCGCCGTGCAGCGCCGCCACCCGCCCCAGGCGCACGTCGACGCCGTAGAGCGCAAAGACGGTGGCATCCGCGCTCGCGAGCTGCGCGTGTTCGTTCACGGGCGCGCCTCCGGCCGCCACCAGGCCGCCATGCCGCCTGCGCCGCCGCCGCCGTCGACCCGCTCGCGCCAGCCCCGCACGGCGGCAATCGCAAGATTGAGCACCAGCACCACGCCCAGCAGCACGATGCCCAGGGCCAGCGCCAGCGGCAGGTCGCCCTTGCTGGTTTCGAGCGCGATGGCGGTGGTCATCACGCGCGTGAAGCCGTCGATGTTGCCGCCCACCACCATCACCGCGCCCACCTCCGATACCGCGCGGCCGAACGCGGCGATCAGCACCGTGAGCAGCGCATAGCGCTCGTCCCACACCAGCAGCAGCGCGCGCGCCAGAGGCCCCGCGCCGAGCGAGCTCAGCTGCTCGCCATGCGCACGCTCGGCGTCCTCGATGGCCTGGCGCGTGAGCGCCGTCACCACCGGCAGCACCAGCACCGTCTGCGCCAGCACCATGGCCTTGAACGAAAACAGCCAGCCCAGGAAGCCGAGCGGGCCCGAGCGCGACAGCAGCAGGTAGATGACCAGCCCCACCACCACCGACGGCAGTGCCAGCAGCGTGTTCAGCAGCGTGAGCAAGCCGGCGCGGCCGCGAAAGCGCGCCACGCCCAGCCAGGCGCCCAGCAGCAGGCCCAGGCCGCAGGCCAGCACGCAGGCGCTCGCGCTGACCGCGAGCGAGCGTCCGACGATGGCCAGCAGCACCGGATCGCCGGACACGAGCAGTTGCCAGGCCGCGACGGCGCTCTGTGCAAAGGTGTTCACGCGGTGGGCTTCATGGGTGGAAGCGCCGCAGTATCGGGGTGTACTTCCAATTACCTATGCAGGATTTTGCATAGGTAGGCCCAGCCCCCTCCGGCTCAGATCGGGTCGAGCGGAAAGACCGGCCTGCGCACCTTGGAAAAAGGGAACAGGCCGTAGTCCGAACTGGTCACGCCCGGGCTGTCGCACTCCACCAGCGCAGCCGAGAGCGGCTCGAACACCGGCCGGCAGTACATGCGCGACTTGAGCAGCAGGAAACGTTCCCTGCGCGGATCGAGCCCCGCGCATTCGAAGACGCCGATGTCCCAGGGCTCCTGCGTGCGCTCGGTCACCACGATGCGCGCTGCGCCGATGTCGAACAGCACCGTGCGGCCCATGCTGCTGCGCTGGCCGGTGTAGGTGGGGCCGGTGATCACGTATTCGCCGTTGCCGATGGTGCGCACCGTGCCGGTCAGCGTCATGGGCTTCTTCGACAGCCCGATGCCTTCGAGCGACACCTTGTTGCCAAGGGCCACCGTCACCTCTGCGCCCTCGCCCGCCGCGATCAGCGCGGCCACGGCCTCCGGATCGCACAGCGGACCGACACCGATGCCATCGAGCCCCTGCGCCAGCGCCTCCTGCAGCACGTCCATGGTGTCGCAGCTGCCGCCCGACATGCAGTTGTCGCCATGGTCGAGCAGCAGCACCGGGCGCGTCGCGCCCTCGGCGATGGCCTTGGCGCGCGCAATCGACTCGGCCAGCGGCTCGCTGCGGTAGATGAAGGCCTCGCGCTCGTCCCACATCTGCCTGGCGATCCGGTCGGCCGTGGCCTGCGCGCGTTCGGGCGCTTCTGCATCGACCACCACCACGCTCATGCAGGGCGCCTCGATGTCCGACAGCGAGAAGCCCGCAAAGATCGACACCGCGAGCGATTCCGATTTTTCGGCTTCGCGCGCTGCCTCGATGGCCCGCTGCATCGCGCCGGTGAACGAGGCGCTGCGCAGCGTGTGCGCCATCAGCGGCAGCGGATGCCAGCGCATCGCGGGCCTGCTGCGCCCTTCGAGCAGGTCGAACAGCAGGCGGCCGGCATGCGCGCCGGTCTCGTACATGTCGATGTGCGGATAGGTCTTGAAGCCGACGATCACATCGGCATTGCCGACCATCGCAGGCGTGACGTTGGCATGCAGGTCGAGCGCCACGCCAATGGGCACGCCGGGCGCCGCGGCACGCAGCCGCACGAGCAGGTCGCCTTCGCCGTCGGCGCTGTTCTGCGCCACCATGGCGCCGTGCAGGTCGAGCAGGATGGCATCGCAGCCCGGCGCCGCATCGACGATGCATTGGGTGAGCGTGCTGTAGGCCCCGGCATCGACCGGCCCGCTCGGATTGGCCGAGGCCGACACCGGCGTGACCAGCGTGGCGCCGGCCTGCTCGGCCAGGTCGATGAAGGCCGACATCGCCGTGCGCATGCCCTTGTTGTCCCTGTAGGCCTGCGCTCCGAACGTGGGGCCGTCGGGCCCGAAGGCCGCGAGCGGCGTGGGCACCGGCGAGAAGGTGTTGGTCTCGTGGTTGAGCCTTGCGACCAGCACCTTCATGACGACGCCACTCCCGCGCTTTGCAGCATCGCCTGCAGCAGCACATTGCAGCCGGCCTCGAGGTGGCCGGGCTGCGCATCCTCGATCTCGTTGTGGCTGATGCCGTCGAGACAGGGCACGAAGATCATCGCCGTGGGGCACACGCGCGCGAGGTACACCGCGTCATGGCCCGCGCCGCTGATCACGTTCATCCAGGTCATGCCCTGCTGCTGCGCGGCCTCTCGAATGGCCGACACCAGCGCAGGCGTGAAGGGCTGCGGCGGAAAGTAGACGACCTGCTCCACCGTGGCCTCGACCTTGCCCTTGGCGGCGATGCGCTGCACCGCCTCCTTCAGCTCGGCGTCCATGGCCGACAGCACCACGTCGTCGGCCGCGCGCAGGTCGACGCTGAGCTTCACGCGGCCCGGGATCACGTTGCGCGAATTCGGATAGTTGTCGATCCAGCCCACGGTGCCGCGCGCATGCGGCGCATGGGCCAGCGCGATGCGGTTGACCTCGATCACCAGTTCGGAGGCCGCGAGCAGCGCGTCCTTGCGCAGCTCCATCGGCGTGGGGCCGGCATGCGCTTCCATGCCCTGCACCACCACGTCGTACCAGCGCTGGCCGAGCGCGCCCTCGACCACGCCGATCACGCGCTCGTTGGCCTCGAGCACCGGTCCCTGCTCGATGTGCGCCTCGAAATACGCGCCCACGGGCGACGCCGCGGCCGAAGCCGGCGCGCTGCCCGCATAGCCGATGGAAGCCAGCGCCTCGGCCACGCTGATGCCGTCGTTGTCGCGCTGCGCGAGGGCATGCTCGAGCGTGAAGGCATCGGCGAACACGCCCGAGCCCATCATCACAGGCACGAAGC
This sequence comes from Variovorax sp. 05T418, assembly GCF_056396385.1. Lineage (NCBI taxonomy): Bacteria > Pseudomonadati > Pseudomonadota > Betaproteobacteria > Burkholderiales > Comamonadaceae > Variovorax > Variovorax sp. 05T418. Next base: position 387,272 of record NZ_JBFTLJ010000004.1, read on the forward strand.
GCGAGCCTTCCTCATTGGTCCACACCGCAATTTCCAGCGGCGCTTCGGTCACGACCTTCGCATCGTTGAGGCTGCGGATCACCTCCAGCCCGGCCAGCACGCCATAGTTGCCGTCGAACTTGCCGCCCGTGGGCTGGGTGTCGATGTGGCTGCCGGTGACCACCGGCGGACGCGTGTTGTCGCGGCCGGCGCGGCGCGCAAAGATGTTGCCGATCCGGTCGACGCGCACCTCGCAGCCGGCTTCGCGCGCCCAGCGGGTGAAGAGGTCGCGGCCCTGGCGGTCGAGGTCGGTCAGCGCGATGCGGCAGACGCCGCCCTTCTCGGTGGCGCCGAGCTTCGCCAGTTCCATCAGCGAGCTCCAGAGACGGTCGCCGTTGATGCGCAGTGGGGTGGGTGAGTTCATGGCTTTGCAAAAAGAAGAAGGGATGCGCGAAGCCTCAAGCAAGGCCCACGCCCAGATAGCGGTCTTTCACATCGTGGTCGGCCATGAAGGCGGCGTTGCCCGCCTCGTGCACGATCACGCCTTGCTCCAGGATGTAGTGGCGGTCCGCCAGCTGCACGCAGACTTCCAGGTTCTGCTCGACCAGCAGGATGGCCACGCCGGCCGCCTTGATGAGCTTGAGCTGCGCGACGATTTCTTCCACGATCACCGGCGCGAGGCCTTCGACCGGCTCGTCGAGGATCAACAGCCGCGGGTGGTTCATGAGCGCGCGGCCGATGGCCAGCATCTGCTGCTCGCCGCCCGAGAGCTGGCCGCCGCCATTGCGGCGCCGCTCCTTCAGGCGCGGGAAGATGCGGTAGATGTCGTCCAGCTGCCAGGGCGAATCGCGGCGCTGGCCGAGCAGCAGGTTTTCTTCCACCGTGAGCAGCTTGAAGACCCCGCGGTGCTCGGGCACCAGGCACACGCCGCGCGTAGCAATGCGATGCGGCGGCAGGCCCGCGATGTCCGCGCCCCGGAAGCGCACGCGGCCGCCGGTGGGCGTGACCGCACCGGCAATGCCCTTGAGCGTGGTCGACTTGCCTGCGCCGTTGCGGCCCAGCAGCGTGACCAGTTCGGCCTCGCCGACCGTCATCGACACGCCCTGCAGCACGTGGCTCTTGCCGTAGTGGGCATGCAGCGCCTCGACTTCGAGGATGTTCGCGGCGCTCATACCTTGCCCCCCGTGATCATGTTGCCCAGGTAGGCCGTGCGCACGCGCGCATCGGCCCGGATGTCGCCCGGCAGCCCCTCGGCCAGCACGCGGCCCAGCTGCATCACGGTCACGGTGTCGGAGATGTCCATCACGATGTTCATGTTGTGCTCGATCAGCACCACGGTGTGGGCGTCGCGCAGGCCGCGGATCAGCCGCTTCATGTCGTCGAGGTCGTCGATGCCCATGCCCGAGGTGGGCTCGTCCAGGAAGATGGCCTTGGGCTTGGCGGCCAGCGCCATGCCCACTTCGAGGCGGCGCTGCTGGCCATGCGACAGCTCGCTCGCGGGCACGTCGGCCAGCCGCTGCAGGCCCACGCGTTCCAGCACCTCGGCCACCGTCTCGGCGCAGGCGCGTTCGCCGACCGGCGCGCGCCAGCAGTTCATGGCCTGGCGCGGCGCGATGCCCTGCGCCGCCACGCGCAGGTTCTCGCGCACCGAAAGGCTCGCGAACAGGCTGGTCACCTGGAACGAGCGTGCCATGCCGCGCTGCACGCGCTTGTGGTCGGGCTCGTGCGTCACGTCGTGGCCGTCGAACAGGATGCGGCCACCCGTGGTGGTGCCGGTGCCCGTGAGCATGTGGAACAGCGTGGTCTTGCCGGCGCCGTTCGGACCGATCACCGAGTGCACGGTGTTGCGCTTGATCTTCAGGTCGACCCCGCCGAGCGCGGCGAACTTGCCGTAGTGCTTGGTGACGCCAATGGCTTCGATGAGGATATCGCTCATGCCTGCTCTCCCTGCACGGCCGGCGCCTTGGCGGCGGCCGGCACCTTGCGGAACACGCGCCGCCATGCGCTTTCGCCCAGGCCCCAGAGGCCGCGCTGCATGCCGATGCTCACCGCAATCAGCATCAGCCCCAGCAGCAGCAGCCATCGCGGCCACAGCGTGGAGAGCCAGTCGGCCAGCAGCACGTAGAAGGCCGAGCCCAGCACCGAGGCAAACAGGTTGCCGGTGCCGCCGATCACCGTGATGACCAGGATCATCTCGCTCGTGTGGTACTCGGCATTCGACAGCGGTGCGATGCCGGTCATCATCGCGTGCAGCCCACCCGCGAGGCCGGTGACGGCGCCCGAGATCACGAAGGCCAGCAGCTTGAAGCGCTTGAGGTCGTAGCCCACCGCGGCGGCGCGGTCCTCGTTGTCGCGGATGGCCAGCAGCGTGCGGCCGAACACCGAATCGGTCACGCGCAGCAGCAGGCCGAAGGCGATGAGGAACATCACGGCCACGAAGGCGTAGTACTTCCAGGGCGTGTCCATGAAGGCGGGGCGCGGCACGTCGAGCAGGCCGTTGTCGCCACCCGTGAGCCCCGACGCGGTGTACGCCACAAAGTAGAACATCTGCGCGAAGGCCAGCGTGAGCATCACGAAGTAGGTGCCGCGCTGGCGGATCGCGACCCAGCCGACCACCGCCGCGCCCAATGCGCCCATGGCAACGGCCGCGAGCAAGGCAAGCGGCATCGGCAGCGAAAGCCGCGTGAGCAGGATCGCGATGGTGTAGCTGCCGAGGCCGAAGAAGATGCCCTGACCGAACGAGAGCAGTCCCGTGTAGCCCAGCAGCAGGTTGCAGCCCAGGGCCGCCAGCGCGTAGATCAGCACCTCGCTCGCGAGCGAACCCGAACGCAGCACCAGCGGCAGGACCAGCGCAACGACGAGCGCCAAAAGGAAAGTGATTTTTTTGGGCATGGCGATGTTCATCCTCTGCGGCCGAGCAGGCCATGCGGGCGCAGCAGCAGCACCGCCCCCATCGCCACGTAGATCATCAGGCTCGCGCCCGGCGGCCAGATGGTGCTCATGAGGCTCTGCACGATGCCGATCAACAGACCGCCGACCAGCGCACCGCCGAAGCTGCCGAGCCCGCCGATCACCACCACCACGAAAGCCACGCTGAGCGCCTCCACGCCCATGAAGGGCTCCGCGCCCCGGATCGGCGCGGCCAGCACGCCGGCCAGTGCCGCGGTGGCCGCACCCAGCGCGAACACCAGGCTGAACACGCGGAACACGTTGATGCCGAGCAGCGACACCATCTCGGTCGATTCGCTGCCAGCGCGCACCGCGCTGCCCAGGCGCGTGCCTTCGAGCACCCACCACAAGAGCACCGCGAGCACGGCGGTGAAGCCGATCACGAACAGCCGGTACTTGGGATAGATGAAGCTGCCCCACATCACCACGCCCTGCAGCAGGTCGGGCGTCGCCACGCTGTTGCCCAGCGGCCCCCAGAACACGATGACGATCTCCTGCACCGCGAGCGCAAGCCCCACGGTCACGAGAATGTGGAACTCGTGCGCCTTGGCATAGACGCGGCGCAGCAGCAGCTTCTCGGCCAGCCAGCCGAGCGCGCCCACGAACAGCGGCACCAGCACCAGCGCGGCCCAGAAGTCGAGCCCCCACTGCATGGCCTGGAAGCACAGGTACGCGCCCAGCAGGTAGAAGGCCCCGTGCGCAAAGTTCACGAAGCGCAGCAGGCCGAACACGATGGACAAGCCAACGGCCAGCAGGAAATACAGCATGCCGATGCCGATTCCGTTGATGGTCTGGAGCAGGTAGACGGTCATGGGCGCGTCGGTGTCCTTTGCGGCCTCAGGCCAGCTTGCAGCCGGTCTTGTCGATGGCAAGGAAAGACTTGCCCGAACTCACCACGTCCACATAGTCGGCCGGGTTCTTCATCTTCGACTTGGCCTTGCCCTTGAGCAGGTAGTAGTCCTTGATGACCTGGTGGTCGGCCTTGCGGATTTCTTCCGTGCCCGTGAGCCCCTCGTACTTCATGCCTTCGAGCGCCGCGATCACGGCCTTCTGGTCCACGGTGCCCGCCTTGACGATGCCGTCGATCAGGATCTTGGTGCAGACATACGAGCCCGCGAGGCTGTAGTTGGGCACGATCTTGAGCTTGTCGGCCGTGAGCTTCACCAAGTCCTTGTTGAGGGCGGTGTCGGCCGTGTGCCAGTACTGCGCGCCAAAGTAGACGCCGTCGCACAGGTCGGCGCCGAGCTCGTCGAACTGCTCCAGACCCGAGGCCCAGGCCATGAGGATCGTCATGTTCTTGTGCATGCCGAAGCTCACCGCCTGGCGCAGCGCGGCCGACGACTGCGCGCCGAAGTTCAGGAGCAGCAGCACGTCGGGCTTGGCGGCCATCGCATTGGTGAGATAGCCGCTGAATTCCTTCTCGTTGAGCGAGTGGTAGCTGTTGCCCACGTGCTCGATGCCCTTCTCCTGGAAGATGTTCTTGGCCGCGCCCAGGAGCCCTTCGCCGAACACGTACTGCGGCGTGATGGTGTACCAGCGCTTGGCCTTCGGCATGCTGGCGATCAGCGGGCGCACCGTCTGCTCGATCGCGCCGAAGGTGGGCACCGACCAGCGGAAGGTGGCCGGGTTGCAGTCCTTGCCCGTGATCTCGTCGGCACCCGCGGTGGTGATGAAGACGCCGCCGGCCTTCTCGGCCTCCTTGCCCATGGCCAGCGCTTCGGACGACAGGATGCCGCCCGCGAAGAACTTGGCGCCCTGCTGCTGCGAGGCTTCCTGCACCTTGCGCACGGCAGTGGCCGGCTTGCCTTCGGTGTCGAGCACCGTATAGGCCAGCGGGCGCTTGAGCACGCTGCCGTACTGCTCGATGGCCAGCTTCATGCCCAGGTCGGCGAACTTGCCGTTGGCCGCGAAGGCGCCCGACATCGGCACCGGGCAGCCGAAGCGGATCGCGTCGGCCGACTGGGCGAAGGCGGCGCGGCCAGCCAGCAGGGAAGCGGGAGCGGCCGACAGGGCGGCGAGCTGAAGAAGGTGTCTGCGTTGCATGGAATTCTCCGGACGAGGGTGGGAGGTAAGAGAAAGGTGCTGCCTGAAGTCGGCAACGAATTTAAGCGGATAAATATGATTAATATGCTGGTAAAAACCCGCTAGCAATGCCCGTGCCAAAATCCGGGAAGGCCCGGGCCCGATACCTGCTCCAGAGCCCTTAAATCACCCGAAACGACCCTCTACGCATGAAACCGACGCAGGACGCCATGACCTTCGGGCACACCCGCGCCAAGCGGCAGAAGCTCTCCGACGTCATCGTCGAGGACGTCAAGCGCTGGATCGTGGCCGAGCGCAAGCAGCCGGGCGACCGGCTGCCGAACGAGAAGGAATTGATCGAGCTCTTCGGCTACTCGAAGAGCACGGTGCGCGAGGCGTTGAAGGCGCTGGAGGTGCGCGGGCTGGTCTCCATCCGCACCGGGCCGGGCGGCGGCGCCTACCTGCAGCAGGTCTCGGTCGACCATGCGTCGGAGCCGCTGCGCAACTTCCTGCACTTCCATCACCTGGACGGGCACCACATCTACCAGCTGCGCAAGGTGCTGGAGCCCGAGCTGGCCGTGAGCGTGGTCGGCAAGCTGACGCCCGAGCAGTTCGAGCGGCTCGAAGCCAACGTGCGCCTTTGCACGCTGGAGCCCACCAACGAGGACGAGCTGCGCACGCAGCGCGAGGCCGAGCTCGCGTTTCACACCATGCTGGCCGAGGCCTGCCCCAATCCGGTGCTGTCCTTCATGTGCCGCTTCCTGAACGACCTGCTGCGCGACCTCGTGGTCTACAAGAAGGCGCTGGACCATCACCACTTCGGCGAGGCCAATGTCGACTATCACACGCAGCTGCTGGCGGCCTATCGCCGGGAAGATGCGAACGAGGTGCGCCGGCTGATGGCCGAGCACATGGTCGATGCCGAGGCGCACATGCATGAGATGGAGGCGCACATCGGGGCGAAGCATCTGTTGCTGCCTAGCGGGCAGCGTTGACCGGTGGGTTGAGAGCAGGCCGTTTTTCTTGTCCCCTCTCCCCTTGGGGAGAGGGCTAGGGTGAGGGCCGCGGGCCTTCACACTCGCACGCCCTTTGCCATTGCCGAAGCCCTCACCCCGGCCCTCTCCCGCAAGCGGGAGAGGGAGCAAGACCGAACTCGCGCACAAGCGTTACTTGTGCGCCTTCTCCAGACACTCCTGAAACGCCAGCACCGCCCGTGACGGCTTCGGCGACCGCCGCAGCAAACTCACGAACCGGCACGCGTAGTTGAACCGCGCCGGCAGCACGGGCTTCATGAGCCCGCGCTCCTCGAACACCTGCGTGTAGTGGTCAGGCAAAAAACCGAGAAAGCGCCCCGAAAGAATCAGCGTGGCAATCGCTTCCTGGTCGAAGCCCGTCGCCTTGCGCGACAGCTTCGCGCGATGGCTCAGTTCCATGTTGGGCGAGTGGTAGCCCAGGCCCGCAAAGTGATGCTCGCGCAGCCTGGCCCACGTGAGCTTTGCGTTGTTGCTCTCGAAGAGCAGATGCCCCTTGCCGCAGTAAAGCAGCATCGTCTCGTCGAACAGGTCGGCGTACACCAGGCTCTTCGAGGCCCGGTGCGCCGGGATGATGCCGATCTGGAAATTGCCTTCCAGCACGCCCTGCTCGATGGCGTTGATCGAGCCCACATGCACCGCCAGGTTCACCTCCGGCGCCAGTTCGGTGAAGCGCGCGATGGCTTCGCCGATGCGCGCCTTCGGATTGGTCGCCGTCTTGTCGAACAGCGCCACGTCGAGCTGGCCGCCCATGCGGTTGTGGATGTCGTCGATGCTGCCGCGAAAGGCATCGACCGAGGCCAGCAGGCGCAGCGTCTCGTCGTACACGCGCTGGCCCTCGGCCGTGAGCGCAAAGCCCGCGCGGCCGCGCCGGCACAGCACCAGGCCGAGCCGCGTTTCCAGGTCCTTCACGTGCCGGCTCACGGTGGAGGTGCCGATGTTGAGCTCCAGCTCGGCCGCCGCCATGCCGCCGCAGTCGACCACGCTCTTGAACACCTTGAGCAGGCGCAGGTCCATGTCGCTGAGCTGCCCCAGCACGGCGCGATTGCGGGCACTGTTTTGGGCTTTCGCCTTTACTTGCATGATGTGTCAAGTGAACATTGATATTGCGCCATTCTCCACACTGAAGGCTCTGCCAACAATCGGCACACCTCATCACCCTTTTGGAGCCCGCTTGCGCGGGAAGCGCCATGACCCTTGCAACGCCCGCCATCGAACCGACGCCCGCCCTGCGCACCGACGCCGCCTGGCTCGACGCGCACTGGATGCCCTACACCGGCAACCGCAACTTCAAGGCCGATCCGCGCATGATCGTGGAGGCCAGGGGTGCCTACTTCTCCGATGGCGACGGCCGCAAGATCTTCGACGGCCTCTCGGGCCTGTGGTGCTCGGGCCTGGGCCACGGCCGCCCTGAAATCACCGAAGCGGTGAGCCGCCAGATCGCCAAGCTCGACTACTCGCCCGCCTTCCAGTTCGGCCATCCGCTCTCGTTCGAGCTGGCCAACAGGATCAAGGAGCTCACGCCCGCGGGCCTGGACTACGTGTTCTTCACCGGCTCGGGCTCCGAAGCGGCCGACACTTCGCTCAAGATGGCGCGCGCCTACTGGCGCACCAAGGGCCTTGCCAGCAAGACGCGCCTGATCGGCCGCGAGAAGGGCTACCACGGCGTCAACTTCGGCGGCATCTCGGTGGGCGGCATCGCGGCCAACCGCAAGCTGTTCGGCCAGGCCGTGGAGGCGGACCACCTGCCGCACACGCAGATCGCGGCCAATGCCTTCACGCGCGGCATGTCCGAGAACGGCGCCGAGCTGGCCGACCGCCTGCTCGACCTGATCGCGCTGCACGACGCCTCGAACATCGCGGCGGTGATCGTGGAGCCCTTCGCGGGTTCGGCCGGCGTGGTGATTCCGCCCAAGGGCTACCTGAAGCGCCTGCGCGACATCTGCACCGCCAACAACATCCTCCTGATCTTCGACGAGGTCATCACCGGCTTCGGCCGCTGCGGCGCACTCACGGGTGCCGATGCCTTCGGCGTGACGCCCGACATCATGAACATCGCCAAGCAGGTGACCAACGGCGCGCAGCCGCTGGGCGCGGTGATTGCCAGCAAGGAGATCTACGACACCTTCATGGCGGCGGGCGGCCCCGACTACATGCTCGAATTCCCGCACGGCTACACCTACGGCGCGCACCCGGTGGCCTGCGCCGCCGGCATCGCGGCGCTCGACGTGCTGCAGAAGGAAGACATGATCGGCCGCGTGCAGGCGCTCGCGCCGCACTTCGAGAACGCGGTGCACAGCCTCAAGGGCAGCAAGCACGTGACCGACATCCGCAACTACGGCCTGGCCGCGGGCCTGACGATTGCCGCGCTGCCGGGCGAGCCGGCACGCCGGCCGTACGAGATCGCGATGAACTGCTGGAAGAAGGGCTTCTACGTGCGCTACGGCGGCGACACGATCCAGCTCGCGCCGCCCTTCATTTCCGAGAAGGCGGAGATCGACCGCCTCGTCAACGCGCTGGGCGACGCGCTCGCAGAAACGGCCTGACGCACGGGCGGGCGGGCAATGGACGGCTCTGCATAATGAGCCGGCCTCCATTTCCCCGCCAGCCCCGTGCAACAGATCGACCTTTCCTACGCGATCCGGCCCCGCCGCAGCGGATCGCGGCAGATCCGCAATCCGCTGATGCAGATCCTGCAGGCGGTGCGCGAGCACGGCTCCATCTCGGCCGCGTCGCGCGCGCTCGACCTGTCCTACCGCCATGTGTGGGGCGAGCTCAAGCACTGGGAGCAGGCGCTCGGCCATCCGCTGATACAGGGCGAGCAGGGCCAGCGCGCGCAGCTTTCCGAATTCGGCGACAAGCTGCTGTGGGCCGAGCGCCAGGCCCAGGCCCGGCTCGCGCCGCAGATCGAGGCGCTGCATGCCGAACTGGAGCGCGCCTTCGCCCTCGCCTTCGACGACCGCACCCATGTGCTGAGCCTGCAAGCCAGCCACGACGACGCGCTCGCGCTGCTGCGCACGCATGCGGCGGGCACCGCGCAGCTGCATCTGGACATCCACTTCACCGGCAGCGTCGATGCGATCCGCGCGCTCAACCAGGGCCGCTGCGTGATGGCGGGCTTCCATACGCTGGAGCACCCGCCGCGCGGCTCGCTGGCGCAGCGCACCTACCAGCCGCTGCTCAAGCCGGGTCAGCACAAGCTGATCGGATTCGCGCGGCGCACGCAGGGCCTGCTCGTGGCGCCGGGCAACCCGCTCAACCTGCGCTCGCTGGCCGACGCGGCGCGGCTGCGCGCGCGCTACGTCAACCGGGCCATCGGCACCGGCACGCGCCTGCTGCTGGACGAACTGCTGGCAGAAGCCGGTCTCGACGCCTCAGCGCTCGCGGGCTACGAGCGCTGCGAAACCTCGCATGCCGCGGTCGCGCATGCCGTGGCGTCCGGACAGGCCGATGCGGGGCTCGGGCTCGAATCTGCCGCGCACGCCGAAGGGCTCGACTTCGTGCCGCTGGTGCGGGAGCGCTACCACCTGGCCTGCCTCAAGTCGGCGCTCGACCAGCCCGCCATGCAGGCGCTGGTGGCGGTGCTGCAGAGCGCAAGCTGGCAGCACCTGCTGGAGACGCTGCCCGGCTACGAGGCTGCGGCCAGCGGCGAGGTGCAGTCGCTGCGCGCGCTGCTGCCGTGGTGGACCTTCGCGCGCGAGAAGAAGGCTCACGGGCATTGAAGAGGCGGTCCGGGCACATGGGTTAAGGTTGTACCCATGACAGCTGCGGTGCATAGCGACATTCCCGCCCGTCTCGACCGCCTGCCGTGGTCGCGCTGGCACTGGCGCGTGGTGGTTGCGCTCGGCGTGGCCTGGGTGCTCGACGGCCTCGAGGTGACGCTTGTCGGCTCGATCGGCGCCGTGCTCGAGCGGCCCGACACACTCGGGCTCAGCGCCGGCGAGATCGGCTGGTCGGGCTCGATCTACATCGCGGGCGCGGTGATCGGCGCCCTGCTCTTCGGCCGCCTGACCGACCGGCTCGGGCGCAAGAAGCTGTTCCTGGTCACGCTGGTGGTCTACACCCTGGGCACGCTGGCCACCGCGTTCTCGCCGGACTTCGCCTTCTTTGCGCTGTGCCGCTTCATCACGGGCCTGGGCATCGGCGGCGAATATGCAGCCATCAATTCCGCCATCGACGAGCTCATTCCGGCGCGCGTGCGCGGCCGCGTCAACCTCGCGATCAACGGCAGCTTCTGGATCGGCGCGGCGCTGGGGGCCGGGCTCAGCCTGGTACTGCTCGACCCGCGCGTGATCGGTCCGGTGTGGGGCTGGCGCGCGGGTTTCGCGCTGGGCGCGGTGCTGGCGGTGGCCATCCTGCTGGTGCGGCGCCACGTGCCCGAAAGCCCGCGCTGGCTGATGGCGCATGGCCGCGCCGACGAGGCGCTGCGCATCGTCGAGACCATCGAGGCCGAGGTCCGCGCGCAGCACGGCCCGCTGGCGCTGGCCGAGGGCCGCGTGGCCTATGGCGGCGGGCACCACCGCAGCCCGTCGATGCGCGAGGTGGCGCACGTGCTGCTGCGCCGCTACCGCGCGCGCAGCGTGGTCGCGGTGGCGCTGATGGTTTCGCAGGCCTTCTTCTACAACGCGATCTTCTTCACCTATGCGCTGGTGCTCACGCGCTTCTACGGCGTGGCCGAGGACAACGTGGCGCTCTACATCTTTCCGTTCGCGCTTGGCAATGTGCTCGGGCCGCTGCTGCTGGGCCCGCTGTTCGACAGCGTGGGGCGGCGCAAGATGATCGCGCTGACCTACGTGCTCGCGGGCGTCGGGCTCGCGTTCACCGGCTGGGCCTTCATGATGGGCTGGCTCGATGCGCGCAGCCAGGCGCTGTGCTGGTCGGCGGTGTTCTTCCTGGCCTCGGCCGCGGCGAGCTCGGCCTACCTCACGGTCAGCGAAGTGTTCCCGCTCGAGATGCGCGCCATGGCCATCGCGATCTTCTACGCCATCGGCATGGGCGCGGGCGGCTTCGTGGCGCCGGTGCTGTTCGGCGTGCTGATCGAGACCGGCAGCCGCGGCGCGGTGATGGTGGGCTACGCGATCGGCGCCACGCTGGTCATCGTTGCGGGACTGCTCGCGCTGCGCTATGCGGCCGATGCGGAGTGCAAGCCGCTCGAGGAAGTGGCGCCGCCGCTGTCGTCGGAGATCGGGAGCACCGGGATCGGCGACTAGGCAGCCCCCGGCGCAGGCTCAAAGTGCACAGGTCCTGAAGCCGAAGAAACCATCGTCGCGCCCGGGCAGCGCAAAGCTGCGGCGCCGCGGCGAACGCAGGCGCGAGCGGGTCGCGAACGACGCGCCGCGCAGCACGCGCGCCTCGCCGAATGCAGGCACGGGATCGAACTCGCTGCCCGCGCTCCAGGGATCGGCGCGAAAGCCGGGCCAGGGCCGCAGCGTGCCCGCGGTCCACTCGTGCACGTCGGCCCAGCGGAATCCACGCCGCGCCGCCGTGTGCGCCGCAATTTCCCATTCGACCTCGGTCGCGATGCGCCGGCCGGCCCAGCGCGTCCAGGCATCGGCCTCCCACCAGCTCAGGTGCACCGCGCTGTGGTGGCCGGCCGCACGCACGGTGGCACCAAAACGGTGCTGCAGCACCGAGCCGCCGGTGCCGTTGCGCGCGACGCCGATCTGCTCGATATGGCGCGGCCCGCGGCGCCCTTCGATCTGCGAGGCGAGCCAGCGCCAGCCCTGCGGATGCCAGAGCTCCTCGCGGTCGTAGCCGCCCTCGTCGACGAATTCGATGAACTGGCTCCAGGTCACGGGCTGGGCATCGATCTCGAATTCGGGCACCTCGACGCGGTGCGCGCCCTGCTCCTGCGCGAAGGCGAAGCCGCAGCCCTCGGGCAGGCCGAGCTCCCATTGCGTGGCCGGCAGCAGCAGCGGCTCGCGCGTGACGGCCGTGGGCATCGGATCGATGCCCAAAGGCAGCCCCAGCGTCTGCGCCATCACGATGAACTGCTCGCCGCGCAGGTCTTCATGGAAGAGCGCGAGGCGGTAGAAGTAAAGCCCCGGATCGGTCTCGGCCGCATGCTCGAGCAGTTCGAGCGTGCTCTCCAGCGTTTCGAGCAGGTAGGCCTTGGTCTGGGCCAGGTCCGGCAGGCCGGGCGACCAGCGCTGCGCGGGCGAAACCTGGGCCGGGTTCCACCAGTCGTCGGCCGCGGGCTCGATGGCGGCCAGGCGGGTCGGCCGCACCGGGCAATCGGCGCCGAAGGCGCGCTGGGTGTTGCGCCCGATCCACCATTCGGCGAACCAGCCGATGTGCCCCGCCAGCCAGAGCGGCGGCACCAGGCCCGCATCGCCCGTGCGCTCCACCGCGAGCGCGGGCGAGCCCAGCGCCTCTTCGTAAAGCGAGAGCAGATGAAGCGTGTGGTTGCGCGCATCGATCAGGGCCAGCGAGAGCAGCTCGCGGCCGGCGCGCTGCATGTCGGGCGAGTCGATGGAGTGCGGCAAGCCCGTGGGCAGCGGAGGCGGCGACGACGAGGGCATGTTTCATTATCGCGAGCCGGCGCACCAGTGCGGCGCATGGCGGCCGCGCCTACGGGAATACACCGCCCGTGCCCGTCCGAAAACGGCTTTGCGCGCCGATAAAATCGCGCGTCCGCCGAAAGCCCCCGGACCGCCGCCCGCCGGCGGAGCCCGGCCCGCTTCTGCATCCAAGCATCCATTTCCTCTCTGGAGAAGAGCATGAATTTCCTGCTCAGATTTTCGCGCGCGGTCGATTGGCTCAATGGCCAGATCGGCAAGTACGTGATCTGGCTCATCCTTGCATCCACCGTGATCAGCGGCGTCAATGCCGTGGTCCGGAAGGTGTTCAACGTCAGCTCCAACGCCTATCTCGAAGTGCAGTGGTACCTGTTCGCCGCATCCTTCCTGATTGCCGCGGGCTATACCCTCCTGAACCAGGAGCACGTGAAGATCGACGTGATCCTCAGCCGCCTGTCCAAGCGCGGCCAGATCTGGGTCGACATCATCGGCTTCAGCTTCTTCCTCACGCCGGTCTGCCTCGCCATCCTCTGGTATGGCATTCCGTTCTTCCTGCAGGGCTATCGCTCGGGCGAGATGTCGAACAACGCCGGCGGCCTGATCCGCTGGCCGATCTACGCCATGATCCCGCTGGGCTTCTCGCTGCTGATGCTCCAGGGCTGGTCCGAACTCATCAAGCGCATCGCGTTCCTGCAGGGCCGCATCGACGATCCCACGCAGAAGCGCGACGAAAAGACCGCCGAAGAAGAACTGGCCGAGTCGATCCGCCGGCTCGCCGAATCCAACGCCAAAGGCTGAGCGGTAGCACCCCATGGAATTCATTACGCAAAACTTCGCCCCGATCATGTTCGCGGGGCTGATCGTGTTCCTGCTGTTCGGCTTCCCGGTGGCGTTCAGCCTCGGCGCCTGCGGCCTGTTCTTCGGCTTCGTCGGCGTGGAGCTCGGCCTCCTGCCCGAGGCGCTGCTGCAGGCGCTGCCGCTGCGGGTGTTCGGCATCATGCAGAACGACACGCTGCTGGCCATTCCGTTCTTCACGCTCATGGGGCTGATCCTCGAGCGAAGCGGCATGGCCGAAGACCTGCTCGACTCGATCGGCCAGCTCTTCGGCCCCGTGCGCGGCGGCCTCGCGCTGGCCGTGATCTTCGTGGGTGCGCTGCTTGCGGCCACCACCGGCGTGGTGGCGGCCTCGGTCATCTCGATGGGCCTGATCTCGCTGCCGATCATGCTGCGCTACGGCTATGACCGGCGCATCGCCTCGGGCGTGATTGCGGCCTCGGGCACGCTGGCGCAGATCATTCCGCCTTCGCTGGTGCTGATCATCATGGCCGACCAGCTCGGCCGCAGCGTGGGCGACATGTACAAGGGCGCGTTCGTGCCGGGCTTCATGCTCACGGCCATGTACGCGGGCTACGTGATCCTGCTGGCCATCTTCAAGCCCAAGTGGGTTCCGGCCCTGCCGCTCGAGGCACGCACCTTCCGCGAGCCGAGCGGCAGCAGCGGCCTGCCCTCGCTGCTGGTGCTGACCACCGTTGCCACCGCGGCGGCCGTGTTCTTTGCCAAGCACATTGCCGATGTCCACACCTGGTGGACCGGCCAGCCCGTGACCAGCGTGGCCACCGACGAAACCATCGTGGTGTCGATGTGCGTCGGCGTGATGCTGGCCTTCCTGATCGCGGTGGCCAACCGCCTGCTGCGGCTGCGCCTGCTGTCGCGCATTGCCGAGCGCGTGACCTTCGTGCTGATCCCGCCGCTGCTGCTGATCTTCCTGGTGCTGGGCACGATTTTCCTCGGCGTGGCCACCCCCACCGAAGGCGGCGCCATGGGTGCCCTGGGCGCCTTCATCATGGCCATGGTGCGCGGACGGCTCAGCATGAGCCTGCTCAAGCAGGCGCTCAACACCACCACCAAGCTGTCGTGCTTCGTGGTGTTCATCCTGATCGGCTCGACCATCTTCAGCCTGGTGTTCCAGGGCGTGGACGGACCGCGCTGGGTCGAGCACCTGCTGACCGGCATGCCCGGCGGCCAGCTCGGCTTCCTGATCCTGGTGAACGTGCTGATCTTCTTCCTGGCGTTCTTCCTGGACTTCTTCGAGCTCTCGTTCATCGTGGTGCCGCTCCTGGCACCCGTGGCGCACAAGCTCGGCATCGACCTGATCTGGTTCGGCGTGCTGCTGGCTGTGAACATGCAGACCTCGTTCATGCATCCGCCTTTCGGCTTCGCGCTGTTCTACCTGCGCAGCGTGGCGCCGACCAAGGCCTACAACGACAAGGTCACGAACGAACGCATCGAGCCCGTCACCACCATGCAGATCTACTGGGGGGCGGTGCCCTTCGTGCTGATCCAGATCATCATGGTCGGCCTGATCATCGCGTTCCCGGCCATCGTCTCGAGCGGGCTCGACAAGGAGGTGGCAGTCGACCTCGACAAGATCGGCGCCGAGATGCAGGCCAACATGCCGAAGGACGACTCCCAGCCCGCTCCCGAGCCGGCACCCGGCGCCTCGGCACCGGCCGGCGGCGAAGCGCCTGCGGGCGCGGAAGAAGACCCGATGAAGGCCATGCAGGAACAGCTGGACCGGGACGCGGGCAAGAAGTAGTTCGAAGAAAGCCGCTGCAGGCCCTCCGGGGCACGCGGCGGCCGCGGGCCTTCCCCGAAGCCCCAAAAAAAAAGCCCCGCATCGCGGGGCTTTTTGCTGGCCGGAGTGAACCCGGATCAGAGCTTGAGCGTGGACATGAACGAGTCGAAGCGCGATTCCGCAAAACGGAACCAGAGCACCTGGTCGCGCTGGAAGCTGCGGAAGTCGGCGTAGATCTTCTTCCACTCGGGGCTCTTGGCGTCGTTCTCGGCATAGACCTCGAGCGAAGCCTTGTAGGCGGCGTCCATCATGGCTTGCGAGAACGGCAGCACCTTGGTCTTGGCGGCCACGAGCTGCTTGAGCGCGATGGGGTTCAGCGCGTCGTACTTGGCCAGCATGTCCGACGAGGCCACGGCCGCGGCGGCTTCCACGATGGCCTTGTTCTCGGCCGAGAGGCCGTCCATGGCCTTCTGGTTGATGAAGAAGTCCACTTCCGGACCGCCTTCCCACCAGCCGGGGTAGTAGTAGAACGGCGCGACCTTGTTGAAGCCGAGCTTCTGGTCGTCGTACGGTCCCACCCATTCGGCGGCATCGATGGTGCCCTTTTCGAGCGCCTGGTAGATCTCGCCGCCCGGCAGGCTTTGCGGCACGGCGCCCATCTTCTGCATGACCTCGCCGATCAGGCCGCCGCCCAGGCGCATCTTCATGCCCTTGAAATCCGCCACGGACTTGATTTCCTTGCGGAACCAGCCGCCCATCTGGCAGCCCGTGTTGCCGCCGGCGAAGCTCACCATGCTGTATTTGGCGTAGAACTCGTTCATGAGCTTGCGGCCGTTGCCGTGCATCATCCACGCGGTCATCTGGCGCGAGTTCAGGCCGAACGGAATGGCCGAACCCAGCGCGAACGCGGGGTTCTTGCCGTAGAAGTAGTAGGGCACGGTGTGGCACATCTCGACCGAACCGTTCTGCACGCCGTCCACCACGCCGAAGGGAGGCATCAGCTCGCCGCCGGCATGGACCGAGATTTCGAACTTGCCGCCCGACATGGCCTTGACTGCCTTGGCGAAGACTTCCGCGCCGCCGTAGATGGTGTCGAGCGACTTGGGAAAGCTCGACGCCAGGCGCCAGCGGACGGCCGCCTGCGCATGAACTGCGGGCGCAATGCCGGCGGCCAGAACGCCCGCAATGCCGGCGTTTTTAATGAGGGAACGACGATCCATTGAATTCACTCCGAGTGCATTGGAAAAAACGAAACGCGGCTTGTGGCCGCGTCGAGGACTTTTGTAAGTCCCGGATATTGTAAAAACGCACTTACACCCGGCCGGCGGGGGTTTACCCTGCGGCGGCCGCGCCGAAGCGCTGCGCAATCGAAGCGGCAATGCCGGGCGCATCGAGCCCGATCGATGCGAGCAATTTGCCAGGGTCGCCATGCTCGATGAAGCGGTCGGGCAGGCCCAGCTGCAGCACCGGCCTTTGCACATGGGCCGCCTGCAGCGCCTCGAGCACCGCGCTGCCCGCGCCGCCCATGACGGCGCCCTCTTCGAGCGTCACGATGGCGTCATGCGTGCCCGCCACCTTCAGCAGCAGCTCGACGTCCAGCGGCTTGGCCCAGCGCATGTTGACCACCGTGGCATCGAGCGATTCGGCCGCCGTGAGCGCCGGGTACAGCAAAGTGCCGAAGACCAGGATGGCGATGCGCTTGCCCTCGCGGCGCACTTCGCCCTTGCCGAACGGCAGCGCGTCGAGTGCGAGGTGCGGCACCACGCCGGCACCGGCCCCGCGCGGATAACGCACGGCCACCGGATGGTTCTGCTCGTAGGCGCTCGACAGGAGCTGCCGGCACTCGCGCTCGTCGGCCGGGCAGGCAATGCTCATGTTGGGAATGCAGCGCAGGAACGGGATGTCGTAGGCGCCCGCGTGCGTGGCGCCGTCGGCACCCACGAGGCCGGCGCGGTCGAGTGCGAACACCACCGGCAGGTTCTGGATCGCGACGTCGTGGATCAGCTGGTCGTAGGCGCGCTGCAGGAAGGTCGAATAGATCGCCACCACCGGCTTCAGGCCCTCGCAGGCCAGGCCCGCCGCAAAGGTGACGGCATGCTGCTCGGCAATGCCGACGTCGTAGTAGCGGTCGGGAAAGCGCTGCTCGAACTCGACCAGCCCCGAGCCTTCGCGCATGGCCGGCGTGATGCCCACCAGCCGGCCGTCGTGCGCGGCCATGTCGCAGAGCCATTGGCCGAAGACCTGCGTGAAGGTCTGCTTGGCCACCGCGGTGGGCTTGACCAGCCCCACCTGCGGATCGAACTTGCCGGGCCCGTGGTAGGCCACCGGGTCGGCCTCGGCCAGCTTGTAGCCCTGGCCCTTCTTGGTGACCACGTGCAGGAACTGCGGGCCGTCCAGGTGCTTGAGGTTCTCGAGCGTGGGCACCAGCGAATCGAGGTCGTGGCCGTCGATGGGGCCGACGTAGTTGAAGCCGAACTGCTCGAACAGCGTGGCGGGCACCACCATGCCCTTGGCGTGCTGCTCGAAGCGCTTGGCCAGCTCGAACAGCGGCGGCGCCGCGCGCAGCACGCTCTTGCCGACGTTCTTGGCCGCGGCGTAGAAGTTGCCGCTCATCAGCTGCGCGAGGTAGCGGTTGAGCGCGCCCACGGGCGGGCTGATCGACATGTCGTTGTCGTTCAGGATCACCAGCAGCTTGCAGTCGCACACGCCGGCGTTGTTGAGCGCCTCGAAGGCCATGCCGGCCGTGAGCGCGCCGTCGCCGATGATGGCCACGGAATGGCGGTCCTCGCCCTTCTGCTTGGCCGCCATCGCCATGCCGAGCGCGGCCGAGATGCTGGTCGACGAGTGCGCGGTGCCGAAGGTGTCGTATTCGCTCTCGCTCCTCTGCGGAAAGCCCGAGATGCCGCCGATCTGCCGCAGCGTGGGCATGCGCTCGCGCCGGCCCGTGAGGATCTTGTGCGGATAGGTCTGGTGGCCCACGTCCCACACCAGGCGGTCGTGCGGCGTGTTGAACACGTGGTGCAGCGCGACCGTGAGCTCGACCGTGCCAAGGTTCGAGCTCAGGTGGCCGCCGGTGCGCGAGACGTTGTCGAGCACGCAGGCGCGCACCTCGGCCGCCAGCTGCCTGAGCTGGGCGCGGTCGAACTGGCGGATCGGCGATGGATCGTGAAGCGTGGGAAGCAGCGCAGCCATGGGATCGTCGTGGGTCTTCTTGTCCATCTGTGAGTTGTTCATCGGTCGCGGTCGACGACCATGTGGGCCAGCGCGCGCAACGCCGCGGTGTCGGCCAGGCCGCTGCGGTCCAGCGCCGCGAGCGATTCGGCCAGCAGCTGCCTTGCCTGCGCACGCGCACCGTCCAGGCCCCACAGCGAAACATAGGTGGGCTTGTCGGCGGCCGCATCCTTGCCGGCGGTCTTGCCGAGGGTCTGCGAATCGGCCGTGACGTCGAGGATGTCGTCGACCACCTGGAACGCCAGGCCGATGGCGGCGCCATAGTCGCGCAGCGCGGCCAGCGCCGCGGGCGCCACGGCGCCGGCGCAGGCCGCGCCCATCTCGACGCTGCCCTGCAGCAGCGCGCCGGTCTTCAGGCGGTGCATTTCGCGCAGCTGTGCTTCGTCCAGCGCGAGGCCCACGCTGGCCAGGTCGATGGCCTGCCCGCCCGCCATGCCCTGGCTGCCCGCGGCGCGCGCGAGCAGCCGGCACAGCGTGGCCTGGATGGATGCGGGAATCTCGTCGCCCTCGGGCGTGAGCAGCTCGAAGGCCAGCGCCTGCAGGGCGTCGCCGGCCAGCAGCGCATCGGCTTCGCCGAACTTCACGTGCACCGTGGGCTTGCCACGCCGCAGCACGTCGTTGTCCATGCTCGGCAGGTCGTCGTGCACCAGCGAGTAGGCGTGGATCAGCTCGGTTGCGCAGGCCGCACGCAGCGCCGCAGCCGCATTGCCGCCGACCGCTTCGCTCGCGGCCAGCACCAGGAGCGGCCGCAGCCGCTTGCCGCCGTCGAGCACGGCATAGCGCATGGCATCGCCGAGCAGCACCGGCGCGTCGACGCCGACCCAGCGCGACAGCGCCGCCTCGACGCGCGCCAGGTGCGGGTCGCTCCAGCTGGCCAGGCGCGCGGCATCCCATTCCACCGCTTGAACCGCGCTCATTCGGCAGTCCAGGGCTTGAGGCTCCCGGCGTCGAGCACCTTGATCTGGTCTTCGACCGCCTGGAGCTTTTCGCGGCAGAAGGCGAGCAGCGCGGCGCCGCGCTGGTAGCTGCCGAGCAGCTGGTCGAGCGGCAATTGGCCCGACTCGAGTTCTGCAACCAATTGTTCCAACTCCTGGAGCCCGGCTTCGTAGCTGGCCGGCAGCGGCCCCGTGTCGGGCGTGGCGGCCGGGCTGGACGTGGCGGAAGAAGGGACCTTGGGCATGCGAGCGAACGAGTGTGAAACCGCGCATTTTAGGACGGGGAAGCAAACGGGCGCCGGCATGCGGCGAGCCACCGGCACTGCACTGCCCCCTTGGGTACAATCCGAGCTTCCCAAGCCGGCCGACCCGGCACAACTCTTCGGGCCGTCGCCCTCCAGACGGCGCCTTCCGTCTTTTCTTTTTTCTCCCTGTGGGGAGCTTGGTCAGGTCCTCCATGTCTGATTTAAGTCTTCAACTGCAGCAGGCCACGAGCCAACTTCCAGTTTCCGCGTACTTCGACGAGTCGCTCTACGCGCGCGAGATGCAAACGCTGTTCGCGCAGGGCCCGCGCTATGTGGGCCATCGCCTGGCCGTGCCCGAGCCCGGCAACTTCCACACCCTGCCGCAGGAGCACCAGGGCCGCGCGCTGGTGCACACGCCCAAGGGCGTGGAACTCATCTCCAACGTGTGCCGCCACCGCCAGGCGCTCATTCTCCAGGGCCGCGGCCAGCTCGACAGCCAGGCCGGCGGCAACATCGTGTGCCCGCTGCACCGCTGGACCTATGCGGCCAGCGATGCGCGCACCACCGGCACGCTGATCGGCGCGCCGCACTTCCAGCAGGACCCCTGCCTCAACCTGCACAACTACCCGCTCACCGAGTGGAACGGCCTGCTGTTCGAGCGCGGTCCCGATGGCGCAGGGCGCGACGTGGCGGCCGACATGGCCGAGCTCGGCCCGCGCGCCGACCTCGACTTCACGGGCTACGCGCTCGACCGCGTCGAGCTGCACGAGTGCAACTACAACTGGAAGACCTTCATCGAGGTCTACCTGGAGGACTACCACGTGGGCCCGTTCCACCCGGGCCTGGGCAGCTTCGTCACCTGCGACGACCTGCGCTGGGAGTTCAACCGCAACTTCTCGGTGCAGACCGTGGGCGTGGCCAACCGGCTCGGCCGCGCGGGCAGCCCGATCTACCAGAAGTGGCAGGAGCAGCTGCTCAAGTACCGCGAAGGCAAGCCGCCCAAGTACGGCGCCATCTGGCTCACCTACTACCCGCACGTGATGATCGAGTGGTATCCGCATGTGCTCACGGTGTCGACGCTGCATCCGGTGAGCCCTACCAGGACGCTCAACATGGTGGAGTTCTTCTACCCCGAGGAAATCGTGGCCTTCGAGCGCGAGTTCGTCGAGGCCCAGCAGGCCGCCTACATGGAAACCTGCGTGGAGGACGACGAGATCGCCGAGCGCATGGACGCCGGCCGCCGCGCGCTCATGCTGCGCGGCGACGACGAGAGCGGCCCCTACCAGAGCCCGATGGAAGACGGCATGCAGCAGTTCCACGAGTGGTACCGCAGCGCAATGCAGAACAACGCCTGAGCCGATAGTGCAAGCACTCTGGATGGTGCTCGGCGCCTTCTTGTTCGCCACCATGAGCGTGGTCGTCAAGGTGGCCTCGGCCTGGTTCAACAGCGGCGAGATGGTGCTCGGGCGCGGCCTGATCGGCATCGTGTTCCTGTGGCTGCTGGCGCGCAACCGCGGCGTCTCCATGGCCACCCGCTACCCCGGCATGCACGCCTGGCGCAGCACCATCGGCGTGGTGTCGCTGGGTGCGTGGTTCTATGCCATTGCCCACATGCCGCTGGCCACGGCCGTCACGCTCAACTACATGAGCAGCGTGTGGATCGCGGCCTTCCTGGTCGGCGGCGCGCTGCTGGCCTGGGTGCCGGTGCCCGGGCGCGACGGCCGCATCGAGCGCCCGCCGCTGCAGGGCACGCTCGCGCTGACCGTGCTCGCGGGCTTTGCCGGCGTGGTGCTGATGCTCAAGCCCACGGTCAGCGGCAGCGACGGCTTCGCAGGAATGCTGGGCCTGCTGTCGGGCCTCACGGCCGCCTTTGCCTACATGCAGGTGGTGGCGCTGTCGCGCATCGGCGAACCCGAGCTGCGCACGGTGTTCTATTTCGCGGTGGGCTCCGCGGTGGCGGGCGCCTTTGCCACGGCCGCCACGGGGTTTTCGGGCGGAAATTCCTGGACGTGGCAGCATGCGCTGTGGCTGCTGCCGATCGGCCTTCTGGCGGCCCTCGGGCAGCTGTGCATGACGCGCGCCTACGCCACGGCCAAGACGCAGGCCGGCACGCTGGTAGTGGCCAACCTGCAGTACTCCGGCATCATCTTTGCGGCGTTGTACAGCGTGGTGCTGTTCGACGACCGCATCGACGCCGCCGGCTGGACCGGCATGGCGCTCATCATCGTGAGCGGCATCGCGGCCACCGTGCTGCGCCAGCGCGCAGTGCCCAAGGCGCCGGCCGAAGAACACTGATCCGCATCGACCCTCATCGACAACGAAGGAACCCCGCCATGTACACCACCCTCCTCAGCGTCGAACAACTCCAGCAGCTGCAGGCCGGCGACGCGCCCCACATGGTCTTCGACTGCAGCTTCGATCTCATGAAGCCCGAAGCCGGCGCGCAGCAATATGCCGCCGCCCACATCCCGGGCGCGGTGTACGCGAACCTCGACACCGACCTGAGCGCCAAGCACGGCATGCCGGGCGCGCAGGGCGACGTGGTCATCGCGCAGGAAGACGGCGTGCCGGCCTCGGGCGGGCGCCATCCGCTGCCCAGCCGCGAGAAGTTCGCGGCCTGGCTGTCGAGCATCGGCTTTTCCAACGACATGCAGGCCGTGGTGTACGACCGCAACGGCGCCAACTACTGCGGCCGGCTCTGGTGGATGCTCAAGTGGATGGGCCACGACGCGGTGGCCGTGCTCGACGGCGGCCTGCAGGCCTGGCAGGCCGCGGGCGGCGAAGTCACGAACCGCGAGGAGCCCGCGCACTTCCAGTCGAACTTCGTGATGGGCGAGCCGCTGGTGAAGCTCGTGGCCACCGACGTGGTGGCGCGCCGGCTCGGCCAGCCTGACCAGAACCTGATCGACGCGCGTGCCGCCGCACGTTATCGCGGAGAGGTGGAACCTCTGGACCCGATTGCGGGTCACATCCCCGGGGCTGTGAACCGGCCCTTCGCCGAGAACCTCGGCCCCGACGGCAAGTTCAAGCCGGCATCGCAATTGCGCGCCGAGTTCGAAGCGCTGCTCGCGGGACGCGATCCGGCGACGGTCGTCCACCAATGCGGCAGCGGCGTGAGCGCTGTGCCCAACCTGCTCGCGATGCAGATCGCGGGCCTTGGGACGACGGCGCTCTATGCCGGCAGCTGGAGCGAGTGGAGCAACACGCCGGGGCTGCCGACCCGGCAAGGCGCAGAACCATGAGCAAGACCCGACTTCGACGACGCATTTCATCCGGCCTCGCATTGGCCGCGGCGCTGTTCGCAGCCCCCTTTCTTTCCGCCCAGGCGCAGCAGCAGCATGCGCATGTGCACGGCCAGCTCAAGCTCGATGTGGCGATCGACGGACCCACGGTGGTGATCGACATGGAATCGCCACTGGACAACATCGTCGGCTTCGAGCGCGCGCCCAAGACCGACGCCGAGAAGAAGACCGCCGAAGACGCTATCGCCCAGCTGCGCGCAGCCGACAAGCTGTTTGCCATCGACCCGGCCGCCAACTGCAAGCTCGGCCCGGTCGAGCTGCGCTCCAGCGCACTGGGCCTTGGCAACCCCGACCCGGCAGAGCCCGCGGGCCATGCCGACCTCGACGCGACCTTTTCGTTCAACTGCACCCATGCGGCCGCGGCAAAGTTCATCGACGTGAATCTGTTCTCCGCCTTCAAGGGCACGCGCCAGATCGATTCGCAGATTGCATCCGCGCAAGGCCAGTTCAAGCGCCAGCTCAAGCGCCCGGCCGGCGCACAGGCCGCCCAGCCCGTTCGCCTGAACCTGGGCAAGTGACACTGTGAGCACCGTCCCCCAGGGCGAGGCCGCGCCGCCGCTGCGCGTGGTGCTCGCCGCCGAAGGGCTGCGCTTCTCGTGGCCCGGCATGCCAAGGCCGTGCATCGACATCGAGGCCTTGCGCATCACCGCGGGCGAGGCCGTCTTCCTGCACGGGCCGAGCGGCTGCGGCAAGAGCACGCTGCTGTCGCTTCTGGCCGGCGTGCTGGTGGCGGACGAAGGCCGCGTCACGCTGCTGGGGCACGACTGGTCGCAGCTCTCAGGCGCCGCGCGCGACCGCTGCCGCGTTGCGCACGTCGGCTACATCTTCCAGCAGTTCAACCTGCTGCCCTACCTGAACGTGCTCGACAACGTGCTGCTGCCCTGCCGCTTCTCGCAGCGGCGAGAGGCGCAGGCCGCACGCGGCGGCAGCGCGCGCGAAGAGGCCGAGCACCTGCTCGATCAGATGGGGCTCGACCGCAACCTCTGGAAGCGCCAGGCGATGCAGCTCTCCGTGGGCCAGCAGCAGCGCGTGGCCGCGGCGCGCGCGCTCATCGGCCAGCCCGAAGTGGTGATTGCCGACGAACCCACCTCTGCGCTCGACGAGGACCGGCGCGAAGCCTTCCTCGACGTGCTGCTGACGGCCTGCGCCGTGAACAACAGCGCGCTCGTGTTCGTGAGCCACGACCAGCGCATCGCGCAGCGCTTTGCGCGGCACGTGCTGCTGCCCGAGATCAACCGCGCGGCGCCCGCGGCCATGGCGGCGGACAGCTGAGATGAAGGCGCTTTTTTCCATTGCCTGGCGCAGCGCCTGGAACCGGCGCTTCACGCTGGCGCTCACGGTGTTCTCGATCGCGCTGTCGACCTTCCTGCTGCTCGGCGTGGAGCGCATCCGCACCGAGCTGCGCGAGAACTTCGCATCGTCCGTCTCGGGCACCGACCTGATCGTGGGCGCGCGCACCGGCGCCACGCAGCTGCTGCTGTACTCGGTGTTCCGCATCGGCGCGGCCACCAACAACATTTCCTGGAAGAGCGTGCAGGCCCTGGCCGCGCATCCGGGCGTCGACTGGGTGGTGCCGCTTTCGCTCGGCGACTCGCACCGCGGCTTCGCGGTGCTCGCAACCTCGCCCGAATACTTCGCGCGCTTTCGCTACGGCAACCGCCAGCCGCTCGCGCTGCGCGAGGGCAAGCCCTTCAGCGCGCTGTTCGATGCGGTGGTGGGCGCCGAGGTGGCCGACAAGCTCGGCTACCACGTCGGCCAGAGGATCACGCTCGCGCATGGCAGCGGCGAACTCAATGCGTCCGAGCATGCCGACAAGCCCTTCACCGTGGTGGGCGTGCTCGCGCGCACCGGCACGCCGGTCGACCGCACGGTGCACATCGGCCTCGAAGCGATGGAAGCGATCCACCTCGAATGGGTGGGCGGCGCGCCGATGCCGGGCGTGAAGATCCCGGCCGAGCAGGTGCGCAAGTTCGACCTCACGCCCAAGAACGTGACGGCCGCGCTCGTGGGCCTGAAGAACCGCTCGGCCGTGTTCGGCGTGCAGCGCTGGATCTCCACCTACACCGGCGAGCCGCTGATGGCCATCCTGCCCGGCGTGGCGCTCGACGAGCTGTGGAGCGTGATCGGCATCGGCGAGAACGCCCTGCTGCTGATGTCGGCGCTGGTGGCGCTGGTGAGCCTTGCGGGCCTGGTCTCGGTGGTGATGGCGGGGCTGAACGAAAGGCGGCGCGAGCTGGCCGTGCTGCGCGCCGTGGGTGCCGGCCTGCGCCATGTGCTAGCGCTGCTTGCGCTGGAGGGCGCCATGGTCACCGTGCTGGGCGTGGCCCTCGGCGTGGTGATGGCGGTGCTTGGCATTGCCCTGCTCGCGCCATGGCTGCAGGCGCAGTTCGGGCTGACATTGAGCCTTTCGCCACCTACACTGAACGAATGGCTGCTGATGGCGAGCCTGCTGGTCGCGGGCTGGCTGGCAAGCCTCTTGCCCGGCATCCGGGCCTATCGGCTCTCTTTGGCCGACGGCCTTTCCCCGAGGATTTAAACCATGCGCATCGCAAAAAAGAACTCCACGGTCAACGCCTTCACGCGGCTTTCGATGCTGCTGGCTGGCGCCGGCCTTGCCGCCGCCACATGGGCCGCCGACCCGGCACCCAAGGACACGACCGCATCGAACCCGCTCGGCGGCAAGGCCGCACCGCCTGCTGCCGCAGCCAAGGCTGCGCCGGGCCAGCCGCGCCAGATCACCTGGGAAGAGCTCGTGCCCAAGGACTGGGACCCGGCCAAGGAATTCAAGGGCATGGACCTGAGCGCGCTCAACGACGGCGACCCGCGCGCCAACGAGCTGCTCATGAAGATGCAGGAAGTGTCGAACAACGCACCGACCAACCCCTCCATGAACGGCGCGGACATCAAGATCCCGGGCTTCATCGTGCCGCTCGAGGAAGCCAAGGGCGAAGTGACCGAGTTCCTGCTCGTGCCCTACTTCGGCGCCTGCATCCACACGCCGCCGCCGCCGGCCAACCAGATCCTGCACGTGGTCACGCCCAAGGGCGCCAAGTTCCGCGCCATGGACACCGTGTGGGTCACCGGCAAGCTGCAGACGCTGCGCAACGATTCGATGATGGGCGTGAGCGGCTACCACGTGAACGCAACGAGCGTCAGCAAATACACAGGCGGCGCCAAGTAGAGCCTGGGGCTTGTGGTTCTGCGCCGACAGCGCAGGCGGCGCAACACCGACACAGACCGTTGCATCGACGATGCAGGCTGGCGTCGTCGCTACAGGTGGCGCGCCGTTGAAGAGTTTCGAAGGCGCGGCTTCTGCGCCCATAGGAACTCCAGATGACAACATCACTGCGCCGCACACCGCTCGCGCGGCTCCTGACGATCTCGCTGTGCATCGGCGCAATCGGCATCGCCGGCTGCAACAAGACCGACAGCACGCCTTCGGCCCCGGCACCTGCGCCCGCGCCTCCGGCAGCTGCCGCGCCGGCACCCGCGCCAGCCGCCCCCGCTCCCGCGGCCTACACGCCGCCCTCCGCCGAGCAGCTCTACCAGCTGGTCGCGCCCATCGCGCTGTACCCCGACAAGCTGGTGGCGCAGGTGCTGGCCGGCGCCACCTATCCCGACCAGATCACGGCCGCGCACGGCTGGCTCGCGCAGAACGCGTCCCTCAAGGGCGGCCCGCTCGCGGACGCGGCCAATCAGCAGCCCTGGGACCCGAGCGTGAAATCGCTCACCGCGTTCCGCCCGGTGCTGGACCAGATGGCCGGCAACATCGCGTGGACCGAAGCGCTCGGACAGGCCTACTACAACGATCCCGCCGACGTGATGAACGCGATCCAGGTCATGCGCCAGCGCGCATCGGCAGCGGGCCGGCTCAAGAACAACGACAAGCTGCGCGTGGCCAGCGCCGCCACACCGCGCAACTACGCACCGGCGCCTGACGTGCAGCCCGTCTATGCGGGCCCCGCCGTCGTCGAGCCGCCGCCGCAGTTCATCACCATCGAGCCTGCGCAGCCCGACGTGGTCTACGTGCCGAGCTACGACCCGCAGCGCATCTACGGCGAACCCGTGCCCGTGTATCCCGGCTATGCGTACACCCCGCCCGTCGAGGTTGCGCCCGGCTACAGCCGCGGCCAGATGGCGGCGGCCGGCGCGTTCACCTTCGGGCTCGGCGTGGTGGTGGGCGCCGCGCTCGAGCGGCACGACTGGGGCTGGCGCTCGTGGGACGTGAACTGGGGCGCGCCGCGCTACCGGGATCGCGACCGCGCGGTGCCGCCGGCCTATGCGCGGCCCGCCGTGGTCTACAACAACAGCACCTACATCTCGCGCTCGACGACCGTGGTCAACAACGTGCGCAATGTCTACAACAACAACGCGCCGCGCGGCCTGCCGCCGGGCGCGCCCCCGCCCAATTTCGCGGCCGCGCCGGGTCTGCCCCCGCCACAGAACGCCCAGTTCGCGCAACAGCAGCAACAGCAGCAACAGCAGCAACAACAGCAACGGGAGCAGCAGGCACGGCAGCAGCAAGCCTTCATGCGCCAGCAGCAGGAGCAGCAGCAAGCCGCACAACAAGCACAGCAGCTGCAGGCCCGCCAGCGCCAGCAGGAGCAGCAGGAGCGGCAGGCACGCCTTCAGCAGCACCCGCAGCAAGACCCATTGCAGCGCCAGCAAGCGCAACAGGCGCAGCAACAGGCGCAGCAACAGGCGCAGCAACAAGCACAGCGACAGGCGCGGCAACAGGCACGACAACAGGAGCGGCTGGCGCGGCAGCAGGCGCACAACACGCCCCCGCAAGCGCCGCAGGCCTTGCTTCAACAACAGCAGCAGCAGCAGGACCTCGCGCGGCGGCAGCAGGCGGCCCAGCAGCAACAGCAACAGCAACAGGCGCGCGCGGCCAGCCAGGCCCAGCAGCAGCAGGCCATGCAGGAGCGCCAGCAACAAAGGCAATCGGCGCAGCAGGAGCAATCACGGCGCCAGCAGATGCAGCAACAGCAAGCCCAGCAGCAGGCCCGCGTGCTCCAGCAGCAGCAAGCGCAACAGCAGCAGATGCAGCGGCAGCAGGCGCAGCAGCAGGCCCGGCAACAGCAGCATCAAGAGCAACTGCAGCGGCAGCAGCAAGAAGCGCAAGCAGCACGCCAGCAGCAACAGCGGCAGCAGGCGATCCAACAACAGCAGCAACAGCAGCAGCAACGCCAACAGCAACAGGCTCAACAGCAAGCGCAGCAGGCACAGCAAATCCGCCAGCAGCAGCAACAGGCCCAGCAGCACGCGGCCGCCGCCGCAGCGGCCCATCGGCGCCCGCCCGGCCGCCCCGGCGAACCGCCCAAGGACCAGCCCTGAAGGCGGCGGCCGCGAGGCCGGTTACTGCTTGCCGATTTCCGTCAGCAACCGGGTGACGAGATAAAGGCGCGGCACGATCGAGTCGACCTCGATGTATTCGTCGCGTGCGTGATAGCCGAAGCCCGCGAGGCCGAAGCTCTCGACCACGGTGGCCTTGCCGGAGCGGCCCGCATAGCCCGCATCGGTGCCGCCGCCGGTCATGGGCGTGAGCGCGAGCTCGCGGTCGATCTCCTTGTAGATGGCCTGGGCCTTCTCGCCCAGCGCGCGGCCCTTCTCGCCCGCCACGAAAGCCGGGCGGCCCACTTCCACCTTGAGCGTGGTCTCGGTGTCGGGCACCAGCTTGCCGCTCGCGAGCTTCGCCTGCAGCGCGGCTTCGAGCTTCTTCTCGGCGCCGGGCTGCGTGATGCGGATGTCGCCGAGCGCCTGCGCCTTCTCGGTGATCTGGTTGATCGGGCCGGTGGCGCGCGCCACGGTCCAGTTGAGTGCCACGCCGGGGATGTCCTTGGCCACGTCGCGGGTCTGCAGCAGCTGGTACGACAGCTCGTACAGCGCGTTGCGGCCCAGCTCGGGTGCGGCGCCCGCATGCGATGCGCGGCCCTTCACGTCGAGCGTGGCTTGCGCGATGCCGGCCGCGCCCAGCAGCAGCGATTCGCCCTTGGCCACCGACTTGGCGGCGGTGGGCTCGAAGGACAGCACCGTGTCGTGCTGGTCGGCCATGGTTGCGATGAGCTCGCCCGAGCCCACCGAGCCCACTTCCTCGTCGGGGTTCATGAGCACCGTGAGCGTGTCGTAGTCGCGCCAGCCCGCATCGGCCAGGATCTTCAGCGAAGCCATCATGACCGCGAGCCCGCCCTTGTCGTCCGCGATGCCCGGCCCGTAGATGCGGTTGCCGTCGACCTTGTAGGGCTGGCTGTTCAGGATGCCGGCGGCGTACACCGTGTCCATGTGGCCCTGCAGCATGATCCTGCGCTTGCCCGTGCCCTTGAGGGTGCCGATGACGATGTCGGCGCCCGCGCCCGCCGTGGCCTTGCGCCGCTCCGTCTTGAAGCCCGCGGCCTTCAGGCGCGCTTCCACCACGTCGGCCATCTTGAGCAGGCCGTCGACGTTGAGGCTGCCCGATTCGATCAGCACCATTTCCTTGAGGTTGTCGATCACCGCGGGCTGCGCCTTTTCGGCGGCGGCGAGCAGCTTGGCATCGGGCGCGGCGTGCACGGCGGCGGCGGCGCCAAGGGCGAGGCTGCAGGCCAGCGACACGGACCGCAGGGCAAGGAAGGACGAGGGCAGGTTCATGATGGTTTCTTGTCGGAGTGATTGGCGGGCGCCAGCATAGCGACCCTCGCCAGCATTCGCGCGCAAATCGGCGACAGCAGGACGGCGCGGCGAAGCGTCAGGCCCCGCGGCCTCGCGTGGCTTTCTTCGTGGCGGCTGCGGGCTTGGATCTGGGCGGCACCTTCCCCACCGGCCCGGAAGCAGGCGCCTCGCGCGCCGACCGCATGTGCCCGCTCTCCGCCGTGGTCATGCCCACGATCTTCGCGAGCTGCCGGCTCACGCTCACATAGGCATGGCCGAGCCGGCTGTCGAAATACAGCGAGTCGCCGCGCGCAAGCTGCACCACTTCGCCGTTCTCGAAGTGCACCTCGATCTCGCCCGACAGCACATAGGCGAATTCCTCGCCCGCATGCCGCACGAAGTCTTCCGGCCCATGGATGCGCCGCGCATGCACCGTGCCCACGATGGGGCTCATCTGCTTGCCGGCCGCCGTGGTGCCGAGGAATTCGTAGGCGATCGAGAGGCCCCGGTACACCACGCCCTTGCCGGCGCGCGTGACGACCGGCCCGTCGAGCTGCGCGGGCTTGACGCCGGCGCCCGCGAACATGGCGTTCATGTCCATCTCGAGCGCGCGGCCGAGTGCGGTGAAGTTCTCGTAGCCCAGCGCGAGCTGGCCGCGCTCGGCGCGCGAGATGGTGGTGATCGACACGCCCGAGCGCTCGGCCAGCTGCGCCAGCGTCCAGCCGAAGCGCTTGCGCGCGGCGCGCAGCCGATGGCCGAAAGTGGTGCGGTCCAGCGTGGGCGCCTCGTCCTTCGGCCTTGTTCCCGGCTTGGTCCCTGTGTGTGGATTCACGCTTGGCTTTCTCTTGTGGTGCAGCGCAATTCTGCCAGCCCGGCGCCGCGCCATCCATGACAGCCCGCACGGCGCAGGCCTGGAATTTGCGTATGCGCAAATTGCGTTGACGCAAATTTCACCGATGCGGTGCACCATGGTTTCCCCTTGGTGCGTCCTGTTTTATTTGCGTATCCGCAAATTTCTACCTACACTTTTCGCCGATGACTGCAAACTCCAAAGCGCCCACGGTGGCCGACTACCTTGTGATTGGCGGCGGCATTGCCGGGGCTTCGGTGGCCCACTGGCTCGCCCCGCATGCCCGCGTTATCCTGCTCGAACGCGAAGCCCAGCCGGGCTACCACTCCACCGGCCGCTCGGCCGCGCTCTTCATGGAAAGCTACGGCACCGCGCAGGTGCGCGCCCTCACCATGGCGAGCCGCGCCTTTCTCGAGCATCCGCCCGAAGGCTTTTCCGAGCACCCGCTGCTCACGCCGCGCGGCGCGATGATGGTCGCGAGCACCGAGCACCTGGCCGAGCTCGAGGCCCACTGGAACGTGCTGCGCGCCATGAACACCGGCGCCACGCGGCTTGGCAGCGAAGAAGCGCTGGCAATGGTGCCTGCGCTCAGGCCCGGGCAGGTGGCCGGCGCCGTCTACGAACCCGACGCCGCCGACATGGACGTGCACGCCATCCACCAGGGCTACCTGCGCGGCATGCGGCAGGCCGGCGGCAAGCTGGTGTGCGATGCCGGCGTGACGGCCATCGAACGCATCGGCGAGCGCTGGCGCGTGACGGCTGGCGGCAATGTCTACGAAGCACCGGTGCTGCTCAACGCCGCGGGCGCCTGGGTCGACACCATCGCGCGGATGGCCGGTGTGAAGCCCATCGGCATCGAGCCGCGCCGGCGCTCGGCCTTCGTCTTCGCGCCGCCCGAAGGCAGCAGCGTCGCGCACTGGCCCATGGTGTTCGGCGCCGACGAAGGCTGGTACATCAAGCCCGATGCCGGCATGCTGCTCGGCTCGCCGGCCAATGCCGACCTGGTCGAGCCGCAGGACGTGCAGCCCGAGGAGCTGGACATCGCCTTCGCGATCCACCGCATCGAGGAAGCGACCACGCTCGCCATCCGCCGGCCCGCGCGCACCTGGGCCGGCCTGCGCTCCTTCGTGGCCGACGGCGACCTGGTGGGCGGCTTCGATCCGGACGCGCCGGGCTTCTTCTGGGTTGCGGCGCAGGGCGGCTACGGCATCCAGACCTCGGCGGCCATGGGCGAGGCCTGCGCCGCGCTGGCGCGCGGACTGCCGCTGCCCGAACGCATCGCGGGCTTCGGCCTCACGGCCGAGATGCTCGGGCCGCAGCGGCTGCGCACGGCCGCAGCCGGCTGACAAGAACACTCCCACCACCACAGAGACAAACCCATGCGTGTCTTCAGCGCCTCCCTGGCCACCGAAACCAACACCTTCGGCCCGATGCCGACCGGCCTCGCCTCCTTCAAGGACCGCGGCTACTTCCCGGCCGGCCGGCATCCGGACGCGATGACGCTGTTCTCGGGCCCGCTGTGGGCCGCACGCATGCGCGGCGCCGACCGCGGCTGGGAGCTGTTCGAAGGCATGGTGGCCGGCGCGCAGCCCAGCGGCACCACCACGCGCCACGCCTACGAAACGCTGCGCGACGAGTTGCTGGCCGACCTGCGTGCGGTGCTGCCGGTCGACATGGTGCTGCTCGGCCTGCACGGCGCGATGGTGGCCGACGGCTACGACGACTGCGAAGGCGACCTGCTGGCGCGTGTGCGGCAGATCGTCGGGCCGGGCGTGGTGATCGGCGCCGAGCTCGATCCGCACAACCACCTCACGCCGCAGATGGTAGCCAACGCCGACCTGATGATCTCGTTCAAGGAATATCCGCACACCGACGTGCTCGAACGCGGCCTGGAGCTGGTGGACATCTGCGCCGCGATGGCCGAAGGCAAGGTGAAGCCGGTGGCCGCGGTGGTCGACTGCGACATGATCGTCACGGTGCACACCTCGCGCGAGCCGGCGCGCGGCTTCGTCGAGCGCATGCAGTCGCTCGAGGGCAAGGACGGCGTGCTGTCGATCTCGCTCACGCATGGCTTCTCGTGGGGCGACGTGCCCGAGATGGGCACCAAGGTGCTGGTCTACACCGACGGCGACCAGGCCAAGGCCGATGCGCTGGCCCGCCAGCTGGCCGACGAAGTCATCGCCATGCGCGAGGGCCTCGCGATCGACTACCCGGGCATCGACGCCTCGCTCGACCAGGCGCTGGCCTTCGACGGCGGCCCGGTGGTGCTGTCCGACGGCGCCGACAACCCCGGCGGCGGCGCGGCCAGCGACTCCACCTTCATCCTGCGCCGCATGGTCGAGCGCGGCATCACCAACGCGGCCATTGGCCCGATGTGGGATCCGATCGCGGTGCGCATTGCCTTCGATGCAGGCGTGGGCGCCAAGCTCGCGATGCGCATCGGCGGCAAGATCAGCCCGCTGTCGGGCGACCCGATCGACCTCGACTGCACCGTGAAGGCGCTCAAGCACGACCTGGTGATGACGGGCCTCGCGGGCACGCCCACGCTCATGGGCGACAGCGCGCTGGTCGAGGCCAACGGCATCGAGATCGTGCTGATCACGCTGCGCAACCAGGCCATGGGCACCGACCTGTTCACGCAGCTGGGCTGCGACCTTGCGGCCAAGAAGATCATCGTCGTGAAGTCGTCGCAGCACTTCTATGCCTCGTACTCGAAAGTCGCGAAGCACGTGATC
The DNA here is from genome assembly GCF_056396385.1 of Variovorax sp. 05T418. Classification (NCBI taxonomy): domain Bacteria; kingdom Pseudomonadati; phylum Pseudomonadota; class Betaproteobacteria; order Burkholderiales; family Comamonadaceae; genus Variovorax; species Variovorax sp. 05T418. Next base: position 420,271 of record NZ_JBFTLJ010000004.1, read on the forward strand.
TACGCCGGCGCTCCCGGTGCAGTGACGCTCGACCTCAACACCCTGCCCTACCGCAAGGCGCGCCTGCCCAAGTGGCCCATCGGCGTCGCCGCCTGACCTTTTCTTTCGCCCCCAACGGAGAACCGACGATGAAACGACGAACGCTTGCCGCCCTTGCCACCCTGGCGCTTTCCGCCGCGTGCCTGCCGGCCCTCGCCCAGACGCCGGCGCCCAAGACGCTCAAGGTGGTGGCGCATGCCGACCTGAAGATCCTCGACCCGACCTTCACCACCGCCTACATCTCGCGCAACTTCGGCTACATGGTCTACGACACGCTGTTCGCGCAGGATGCAAACGGCAAGCCGCAGCCGCAGATGGCCGAGAAGTACACCAGCTCCAAGGACGGCAAGCAGTGGAGCTTCACGCTGCGCCCGGGCCTGAAGTTCTCCGACGGCGCCGCCGTGACCTCGGCCGATGCCATTGCCTCGCTGCAGCGCTGGGCCGCGCGCGACAGCATCGGCCGCGCCATGGTGGCGGGCGGCGCCGAGTGGAAGGCGGTGGATGCGCGCACCTTCACGCTCACGCTCGCCGAGCCCTTCGGCCTGGTGCTCGAGGGCCTGGCCAAGCCCTCGAGCTTTCCGCCCGTGATCCTGCCCGAGCGGCTCGCGAAGATGCCCGCCACGGCGCCGCTGCCCGAGGTGATCGGCTCCGGCCCCTTCATCTTCAAGCGCGACGAATGGGTGCCGGGCAACAAGACCGTCTTCGTGCGCAACCCCAACTACCTGCCGCGCAGCGAACCGCCGAGCGGCCTGGCCGGCAGCAAGAAGACCAGCTTCGACCGCGTGGAATGGCTCTACCTGCCCGACGCCAACAGCGCCATCGCGGCGCTCAAGCGCGGCGAGGTCGACCTGGTGGAGCAGGTGCCACCCGACTACATCGCGCCGCTGCGCACCGACCCCGGCGTGAAGATCGGCTCGGGCGGCACCTACCAGGGCTTCCTGGTCATGAACCACCTGCTGCCGCCCTTCAACAACCCGAAGATCCGCCAGGCGCTGCTGCAGGCCGTGAGCCAGGAGCGCATCGTCGCGGCCATGGGCTATCCGCTGGACATGCGCATGGCCTACTGCCCGACCTTCTTCATCTGCGGCAGCCCCAACGAAACCCCCGCGGGCGCCGAGCCCTACCGCAAGGCCGACGTGGCCAAGGCCAAGAAGCTGCTCGCGGACGCGGGCTACAAGGGCGAGAAGGTCACCATCCTGGTGCCGAGCGACGTCACCTACCTCAATGCCGAGGCGCTGATGGCCGCACAGACCATGCGCAGCATCGGCATGAACGTCGATGCGCAGACCATGGACTGGGCCTCCATCGGCGCGCGCCGCGCCAAGCGCGACGCGCCGGAAGCGGGCGGCTGGAACATGTACGTCACCGTGGCCGGCGAGTTCGACGTCAACTCCCCCATCACCAACGCCTACCTGAGCGCGGCCTGCGGCAACACGCTGCCCGGCTGGCCCTGCGACAAGACGCTCGATGACCTGCGCAACGCCTGGCTGAAGGAAACCGTGCCGGCCAAGCGGCGCGAGATCCTCGACGCCTTCCAGGCCCGTGCCTATGAAACGGTGCCCTACATCAACGCAGGCCAGTACACGGCCGCGTTTGCCGCCCGCGCCAGCCTCAAGGGCACCGACAAGCTCTGGGCCGGCATGCCGACGGTCTGGATGCTCGACAAGTAAGCGGCACCACACGGCAGCACCATGGGCTACATCCTCAGGCGATTTCTCTCGACGCTGCCGGTGATGGCAGTGGTGGCGGTGGTGGTGTTCCTGCTGATCCACCTGTCGCCGGGCGACCCGGCGGCGCTGATCGCGGGCGACCTGGCCTCCGTCGAAGATATCGAGAAGCTGCGCGCCGCGCTGGGACTGAACCTGCCGCTGTGGCAGCAGTTCGCGATCTGGCTCGGCAAGCTCTTCACGGGCGACCTCGGCACCTCGATCTTCACGCAGGTGCCGGTGGCGCAGCTGCTCGCGCAGCGGCTGGAGCCCACGGTGTCGATCGCGGTGCTGACCATGGCGCTCACGCTGGTGCTGGCGGTGCCGCTGGGCACGCTCGCGGCCTACCGCGCGGGCAGCTGGATCGACCGGCTCGTGATGCTGTTCGCGGTGCTCGCGTTCTCGGTGCCGGTGTTCCTGGTGGGCTACCTGCTGATCTACGCTTTTGCGATCCAGCTGCCGTGGTTTCCGGTGCAAGGCTACGTGCGCTTTTCCGACAGCCCTGGGCAGTGGCTGCGCGGCCTGGTGCTGCCCTGCGTGAACCTCGCGCTGGTGTACATCGCGCTCGTCACACGCATGACGCGCGCCACCGTGCTCGAGGTGCTGCATGAAGACTACATCCGCACCGCGCGCGCCAAGGGCCTGGGCGTGCTGCCGGTGCTGGGCCATGCGCTGCGCAACGCGGCCATTCCCATCGCCACCACGGTGGGCGTGGGCATCGCCCTGTTGATCGGCGGCGTGGTGGTGACGGAGACGGTGTTCGCCATTCCGGGCGTGGGCCGCCTCGTGATCGATTCGGTGCAGCGCCACGACTACCCGGTGATCCAGAGCGTGCTGCTGCTGTCGGCCGGCGTGTACGTGCTGATCAACCTGCTGATCGACCTGAGCTACCGCTTGTTCGATCCGCGCATCACGTACTAGATGTCCTCATGTCCACCGTACTTCCGATGAGTGAACTTCCACCACCCGTTGCCACCGCCGCGCCCGTGGCCATGGCCGACGAAGCGCCCTTCGTGCCGCCGCGCTGGCGCTGGGTGCGCAAGCATCCGACGCTGATCGTCGGCGGGCTGCTGCTGGTGGCAGTGGCCGCCGTCTCCATCGGCGCGCCCTGGATCGCCACCTTCGATCCGCAGGACATCGATCCGCTCGCGCGCATGCAGCCGCCCTCGGCCGAGCACCTGTTCGGCACCGATGCGCTCGGCCGCGACGTGTTCAGCCGCGCCGTGTGGGGCGGGCAGGTGTCGATGATCGTCGGCGCCTCGGTTGCGCTGCTCGCCACCTTCTTCGGCGTATTGATCGGCCTTTTCGCGGGCTTCGTGCGCTGGGCCGACGGGCCGGTGATGCGCGTGATGGACGGGCTCATGGCCATTCCCGGCATCCTGCTGGCCATTGCGCTCATGGCGGTGACGCGCGCCAGCCTCACGACGGTGATCGTCGCCATCACGGTGCCGGAGATCCCGCGCGTGGTGCGGCTGGTGCGCTCGCTCGCGCTCACCCTGCGCGAGCAGCTGTATGTCGAGGCCGCGCATGCGGTCGGTACGCGCTTGCCGGTGATCCTGCTGCGCCACGTGCTGCCCAACATGGTGGCGCCCTTGATCGTGCAGTCGACCTTCGTGGCCGCCGCCGCGGTGCTGACCGAAGCGGCGCTTTCCTTCCTTGGCGTGGGCGTGCCGGCGCAGACGCCGAGCTGGGGCAACATGATGGCCGAGGGCCGCAACTTCGTGGCGGTGGCGTTCCACATCATCCTGTACCCGGGCCTGCTGCTGGCGGCCACGGTGCTGGCAATCAACCTGCTGGGCGACGGCCTGCGCGATGCGCTCGACCCGCGCCTGGCGCGGCAGCTGTGAGGCCCGCCATGGCACCCATGTCCCATCTTGCGCTCGCGCCCGGCGAGCCCCTGCTCGAAGTCGACAACCTGCGCACCCATTTCCATACGCTGGCCGGCGTGGTGCGCTCGGTCGACGGCGTTTCATACACCGTGCGCGCGGGCCGCACGCTCGGCGTGGTCGGCGAGTCGGGCTGCGGCAAGAGCGTGACCGCGCTCTCGATCCTGCGGCTGGTGCCCACGCCGCCCGGCCGCCACATGGGCGCGGTGCGCCTGCGCGGCACCGACCTGATGCGGCTCAGCGAACGCGAGATGCGGCAGATCCGCGGCAACCGCATCTCGATGATCTTCCAGGAGCCGATGACCTCGCTGAACCCGGTGCTCACCGTGGGCCGGCAGATCGCCGAGACGGTGCAGCTGCACCAGAAGGCCAGCCGCGCCGACGCGCTGCAGCGCGCGGTGGAAATGCTGCGCGTGGTGCAGATCCCCGAGCCCGAGCGGCGCGTGAAGGAGTATCCGCACCAGCTCTCTGGCGGCATGCGCCAGCGCGTGATGATCGCGCTGGCCCTGGCCTGCAACCCCGAGGTGCTGATTGCCGACGAGCCCACCACCGCGCTCGACGTGACGATCCAGGCGCAGATCCTCGACCTCATCAAGCGGCTGCAGAAGGAACTGGGCATGGGCGTGGTGATGATCACGCACGACCTCGGCGTGGTGGCCGAGAGCTGCGACCGCGTGGTCGTGATGTATGCCGGCAAGAAGGTCGAAGAGGCCGACGTAGTCGACCTGTTCGACCGGCCGCTGCACCCCTACACGCGCGCGCTGATGGCCTCGATGCCGTCGATGAACACCGCGAGCACGCGGCTGGCCGAGATCCCGGGGCTGGTGCCGGCCGCGCACGAACTGGGCCGCGGCTGCGCCTTTGCGGCGCGCTGCAGCCAGGCGCGCGAGCGCTGCCGCGCGGAGACGCCGCACCTCACACTGCAGGGCGGCGACCACGTGGTGGCCTGCTTCGCCGTCGAAGAACAATGGGCCGATGCCGCCGAGGTGAGCGCATGACGACGACAACCACAGCCCCGCTGCTCCAGGTGCGCAACCTGCGCAAGCACTACCTCTCGCCCAAGCGCTGGCTGCGGCCGGCCAGGCCCGCGATCCAGGCGGTCGACGGCGTCTCGTTCTCGGTGGCGCGCGGCGAAACGCTGTCGCTGGTCGGCGAATCGGGCTGCGGCAAGACGACCACCGCCAAGTCGGTGATGCGGCTGGTGGAGCCGACCTCGGGCTCGGTGGAGCTCGAAGGCGAGGAATTGCTGACGCTCTCCGCCAACGAGATGCGGCTGCGCCGGCGCCAGCTGCAGATCATCTTCCAGGACCCGTATGCCTCGCTCAATCCGCGCCTCACGGCCGGCGACATCGTGGCCGAGCCGATGCGCAACTTCAGCAGCTTCGGCACCGGCACAGCGGCCGAGCGGCGCGAACGCGTGCAGTGGCTGTTCTCGCGCGTGGGCCTCAGGCCCGAGGCGGCGAAGAAATTTCCGCACGAGTTCTCGGGCGGCCAGCGGCAGCGTCTGGGCATTGCGCGCGCGCTGGCGCTCAACCCCAAGCTGATCGTCTGCGACGAGCCGGTGTCCGCGCTCGACGTGTCGGTGCAGGCGCAGGTGGTGAACCTGCTGATGGACCTGCAGGCCGAGTTCGGCATCGCCTACCTGTTCGTCGCGCACGATCTCGCGGTGGTGCGCCACATCAGCCACCGCGTGGCTGTGATGTACCTCGGCCACATCGTCGAGATCGCGGACCGGAACACGCTGTTTTCCGCGCCGCGGCATCCCTACACCGAGATCCTTCTTTCGGCCGTGCCCGTGCCCAATCCGCGCACACCGGCGTGCCGCATGCTGCTGCAGGGCGACCCGCCGAGTCCCGCCAACCCGCCGTCGGGCTGCCGCTTCCACACGCGCTGCCCGATGGCACAGGCGGTGTGCAAGGAACAGGTGCCCGAGTTGACGGAACGACCCTCGTCTTCCAATGGCGGGCATTGGGTGGCTTGCCACTTTCGCTGAGGTGGAGGTGTGGATGCCGCTTGTTCAGGGCGTTGCTCCCGCCGACGGGGTACCTTGCTCCGCGAATGTCCCCCGCCCTTCGGGCTCCTCCTTAATTTCGCTGCGCAAGGCACCCCATCAGCGGGTGCGTTGGACAGAGCAGTCGTCGATCAGCGGTACACCCAGAGCGTGCCCAGGTGCACAGGGCATCGGGTGCTCCCCGCAGCGAAATCAAGGAGGAGGCCGCAGGCCGGGGGACATTCGCGGAGGGGAGTACCCGGTGGCCTGTGCACGCGCCCCGAACAAGAGCGCCCCAAACAAACGTCCTTGAAAACATGAAAGGCCTCGCATGAGCACACTCAAAAACCACTACGACCTGCTGATCCGCGGCGGCACCGTGATCGACGGCACCAAGGCGCCGCGCTTCGAGGCCGACGTAGGCATTGCCCGCGGCCGCATCGCCGCCATCGGCAATCTTGCAGGCCACACCGCCGACCGGACGCTCGACGCCACCGGCCGCATTGTCGCGCCCGGCTTCATCGACTCGCACACGCACGACGACCAGGCCGTGCTGTCGCAGGCGCAGATGCCGTTCAAGGTGTCGCAGGGCGTGACCACCGTGATCGCGGGCAACTGCGGCATCAGCGCCGCGCCGCTGCGCGAAGACATGGAGCTGCCGATGCCGCTGAGCCTGCTCGAGTCGCCGGCCGCGGGACGCTTCACGAGCTTCGCGGCCTACCTCGATGCGCTGCGCGCCACGCCATCGTCCGTGAACGTGGCCGCGATGGTGGGGCACTCGACCCTGCGCGCCGTGGTCATGTCCGACCTCGACCGACCCGCCAACGACAGCGAGATTGCCGCCATGCAGGCCCTGGTCGAGGAAGCGATGCAGGCCGGCGCCATCGGCCTGTCGACCGGCACCTTCTACCCACCGGCCGTCAAGGCGACGACCGAGGAGATCATCGAGGTCGCCCGCCCGCTCAGCGCGCGCAAGGCGCTCTACGTGACGCACATGCGCGACGAGGCCGACCGCGTGATGGAGTCGCTCGAAGAAACCTTCCACATCGGCCGCGCGCTCGGCATTCCCGTGGTGGTGTCGCACCACAAGGTGCAGAACGCGCAGAACTTCGGCAAGAGCAAGGTCACGCTGCCCTTCATCAAGGAAGCGATGCGCCACCAGTGCATCGGGCTCGACTGCTATCCCTACACGGCAGGCTCCACCATGATCCGCACCGACCGCGGCATGATGGACGGCCGCGTGCTGATTGCATCGAGCGTGCCGCACCCCGAATGCGCCGGGCGCGACCTGAAGGACATCGCGGTCGAATGGGGCGTGTCCGGCGAAGAGGCGGCCAAGCGGCTTTCGCCGGGCAGCGCGATCTATTTCATGATGGACGAGGACGACGTGCAGCGCATCCTCGCCTTCGAGGACACCATGATCGGCTCCGACGGCATTCCGCTCGGCGAGAAGCCGCATCCGCGGCTATGGGGCACCTTCCCGCGCGTGCTGGGCCACTACAGCCGCGACGTCGGCCTGTTTCCGCTGGAGACGGCGGTGTGGAAGATGACCGGGCTCACCGCGCGCAACTTCGGGCTGCACGAGCGCGGCGCGCTGAAGCCGGGCCACCATGCGGACGTGGTGATCTTCGATGCCCAGGCGGTGCGCGACACGGCCAGCTACGCGTCGCCGACCTTGCCGGCCGAAGGCATCGATGCGGTGATCGTGAACGGCGCCGTCACCTGGCAGCACGGCGCGCACAGCGGCGCGCGCAACGGGCAGGTGATCACGCGGCGCGACGCGAAGGCCTGACGGGGATCAGTCGGGGGCGTTCATCACGCGGTCGAACTCCTCGTCGGCCGGAACGTTGTCGGCGTCGAGCTCGCTCGCATCGGTGAGATCGATGCCGGTTTCCTCCGACAGGTCGTCGGAGATTTCGCTGTCGGTCTCCTCGAAGTCGTCGGCTGGCGTGTTGTCGTCGTCTTCGTCGGACGACGAGGCGGAACGCGCGGTGGCGTCGACGTGAATCATGATCGGCTCCTCAGGCTGAATACGGAACGAACCCCTATAGTGCGCCTGTTTCGGCCATTCCGGTTCACCTCAGGCGCGGCGTCGGTGTCGGAAAGTTTCGCTGCACCGGCGCCGGCGGCCTGGCCGCCCTGCTCTCAGTCCTTGTGGACGTGGCCATGTTCCCCGTGGCCTTCGTCCTGGCCATGGTCGCCGTGGCCGTGCTCGCCGTGCGCGAGCCGGCTCACCAGCGTGACCAGCGCGATGCCCACCACCAGCCACACGATCTGCGCCGCGGTCTGCCGCGCGGGCAGCCGCTTCTGCAGCTGGGGAATCAGGTCGGCCAGCGCCACGTAGACGAAGCTGCTGCTGGCCAGCACCAGGAAGTACGGCAGCCAGCCGTGCAGCTGGTCGACCAGCCACCATCCCACGATGCCGCCGAGCATGGTCATGGTGCCGGCCAGCGACACCTTGACGAGCGCCGCGCGCTGGTTGGCCGAGCTCTGGCGCAGCACGACCAGGTCGCCGATGTGGTGCGGCACCTCGTGCGCCAGCACGGCCACGGCCGCCACCAGGCCGAGGCGTATGTCCGCGATGAAGGCCGACGCAATCAGGATGCCGTCGCCGAAGCAGTGCACGCTGTCGCCGGTGAGCACGGCCCAGCCGCCGCCGGTGCGGGGCGCGTGGGCATGCGCATGGCCGTGGTGGTGGCCGTGGTCGTGGCCATGGCCGTGATCGCCGTGATCGCCGTGATCGCCGTGATGGTGCTCGTGCCCGTGGTGCCAGAGCTCGGCCTTGTCGAGCAGGAAGAAGAACACCAGGCCGAACAGCAGCACGCCGAACAGCAGCGCGGGCTCGATGCGGCTTTCGAAGGCTTCGGGCAACAGGTGCATGAACGCGGTGGCCAGCAGCGCGCCTGCGGCCAGGCTCAGCAGGTGCTGCGAATTCACGCCGCCCGAACCGTTGCGAACGCCCACGCGCAAGAGCAATGCGGCCAGCCACACGCTTCCGATGCCGGCCACCAGGGTCGCCGCGATGATCACTATCAAATTCATAGCTGCTTGCGCAATGTCGATGGGCATCGATGCCCGATACCGTTCATAAAAAGAGAAAAGGCCGTCACGGGGACGGCCTTCGGCGGAGGGTGGCTGCTGGCTGCCCGTCAGGCGACGCCATTGGCTTTGAACCAGGCCGTGGCGCGCTGCCATCCGTCTTCGGCCGCGCTCTTCACGTAGCTCGGGCGGTAGTCGGCATGGAACGCGTGGCCTGCTTCGGGATACACGACGAAGCTCGAAGCCTTGGCCGCCGGGGTTCCGGTGGCGAGGGCGGCTTTCATCTTATCAACCGTGTCAAGGGGGATGCCCTGGTCCTTGCCGCCGTAGAGGCCGAGCACCGGCGCCTGCAGGCTGGCCGCGACGTCGATCGGATGCCTGGGCGTGAGTTGGCTCGGCTGGCCGACCAGCCGGCCGTACCAGGCCACGCCGGCCTTGACCTTGCCGGTGGCCGCGTAGAGCCACACGAAGCGCCCGCCCCAGCAGAAGCCGGTGATGCCCGCCTTGGCCACGTTGCCGCCGTTGGCCGCGGCGTACGCGAGCGCGCCGTCGAGGTCGGCCAGCACCTGCGCATCGGGCACCTTGCTCACGATGTCTGCCTGCAGCTTGGGAATGTCGGTGTAGCTCTTGGCATCGCCCTGGCGCGCATAGAGCTCGGGCGCAATGGCCAGGTAGCCGAGCTGGGCGAAGCGGCGGCAGGTGTCGGCGATGTATTCGTGCACGCCGAAGATCTCCTGCACCACCAGGATCACGGGCAGGCCGGTCTTGCCGGCCGGCGCGGCCGTATAGGCCGGCACCTCGAAGCCATTGACGGTGTACTTGACGGGGCCGGCCTTCAGGCCTTCGGCCGAGGTGCTGATGGCAGTCTGCGCCACGACCGGCATGACCGCGGCCGCGTAGCCCACGCCAATGGCGGCCTTGAGCGCGGTGCGCCGCGTGGCGCCCTGCTCGGTGCTCTGGCCGGGGCGAAGCGAATCGAAATCGGAACGGCTGTCGTCGCGAAGGGACATGGGTAGGGCTCCAGTTGAATCGTCGGACAAGGACGGCATGCACGAAAAACGCACGCCGCAATGTAGGCGAAATCAGCCAGCCCCGTCTGCCGGCAGGGTTGCTTGCTAGTCGCGGTAGGCGCGGCGCGCCAGTGCGGCGGCCAGCACCTGTGCCGGGTCGACCAGGCTCAGCCCGGCCACGGCGGCCGAGCCCTGCAGCCCGAGCGGAACCTCGGTGCAGCCCATGATGATGGTGACCGGCCCGTGGCGCTCTGCGAGCCGCAGCGCCACCTGAGAAAAACAGGCCTCGGCGAGCTGCATGTTGCCGGCCTTGACGCCGTCGAAGATGCCGCGCGTGATGATGCGGCGCTCCTCGGCCAGCGGCACATGGCAGTCGAGCCCCGCCTCGGCCAGCGCCTGTTCGTAGAGCCGCACGCGGTAGGTGCCTTCGGTGGCCATCAGCGCCACGCTGCCCGTGCCCTGCGCGGCCAGATGCAGCGCCACCTCGCGTGCCATGTGCAGCAACTCGACCTGCGGAAAGCGTTCCTGCAGCCGGGCATGCCAGGCATGCGCGGTGTTGCAGGCAATGGCCACCGCCTGGCTGCCCAGCGCGGCAAGCCGCCCGAGCGCCTGCAGCATCGGCTCGAGCGGCTGGTGCGCGCCGTTCTCGGCCGAGCCCAGCGCATCGGTGCGGTCGGGCACCGGCACCTGCGCGAGCCAGTGCTCCGGAAAGGACTGGTCCCGCACCGGCTCCCCGCGCGCGCGCATCTGCTGCGCGCAGGCCTGCACGAACAGCCGGACGAAATCGGCTCCCGCCGCAGGGCCCATGCCGCCCAGGATGCCGACTACGTTCGTGGAAGCCATGGTCCGGTCCGTCCGTGGGTCAGGTCGCTGGCTTGTCGGAAGGCGCCTTGATGTTGTCCTTGAGCTGCTGGCTCATGGGCAGGTTCAGCGGCACGTTCTTCGGCGGGATCGGCGACATGAACCACTTGTTGTAGAGCTTCTCGAACTCGCCGCTCTTCATCATGCCGATGAAGGTGTCGTCCACCAGCTTCTTGAAGGCCGGGTCGTCCTTGGGCAGCATGCAGGCATAGGGCTCGACCTGCAGCGGCTCGCCCACCACCTCGTAGTCGGCCGGGTTCTTGGCGTTGGCGATCAGGCCGAACAGCAGGATGTCGTCCATTGCAAACGCCACGGCGCGGTCGCTTTCCACGAGCAGGAAGGCATCGGCGTGGTCCTTGCCGAGCACGATGTCCATGTCGAGGTTCTTCTCGGTGTTGTACTTGCGCATGACCAGCGCATTGGTGGTGCCGGTGGTGCTGGCCACCGTCTTCTTGGCGAGGTCGGCGTAGTCCTTGATCTTCGAGGACTTCTTCACCAGCAGGCGCGTGCCGGTGTAGAAATGGTTCACGGCAAAGGCCACGTCCTTGCCGCGCGCGCTGTTGTTGGTGGTGGAGCCGCACTCCAGGTCGACGGTGCCGTTGGTGATGAGCGGAATGCGGTTCTGCGAGGTCACCGGCATCAGCTGCACCTGCAGGCTGGGCTTGTTGAGCTTCTTCTTCACCGCCTCGACCACGGCGTTGGAGAGTTCGACCGAGAATCCGATCGGCTTGTTGGGGCCGTCCAGGTAGCTGAAGGGCACCGACGACTCGCGGTAGGCGAGCGTGATCTTGCCGGACTCGGCGATCTTGGCCAGCGTGTCGGCGGCCTGGACGCCCGTGGCGGTAAGCAGCACCACGGCAGCGGCAGCCATCAATGCGGAGAGTTTCATGCGAGCCTTCTTCAGGTTGGTTGAACAGAACAGCCAGTGTAAGAAGGAGTGACACATCGCGACAATTCCAAATGAACCCTAGGCCATACCCAAAGGTTATGGGTTAAGGCAGGCGGACGGACGGGGCATGCGCTTTGGCTATGGGCCACCGCGCTTTTGGCATTTCCGGCCGGCGCGGCGCGCACCTACAGTCGACGCTGTCCCCTCTTCACCCCCTCTTCGGAAAGTTGCCTCCATGCATGTGTGTGTGCTGGGCGCCGGCATCGTGGGCCTGGCCACCGCCTGGCAGCTCGAACGCCGGGGCCACCAGGTCACGGTCGTCGACCGCGCCGCCCCCGGTGCGGGCGCGAGCGGCGGCAATGGCGCGCAGCTCAGCTACTCGTACGTGCAGCCGCTGGCCGATCCGTCGATCTGGAAGCAGTTGCCCAAGCTGCTGCTCTCGCCCTCCTCGCCGCTCAAGCTGCGGCCCCAGCTCGACCCGCTCCAGTGGCGCTGGGGCCTGGCCTTCCTGGCCGCCTGCAATGCGCAGACCTCGCGCAGCACCACCGCGCAATTGCTCGCGCTGGCCGCGTTCAGCCGCACCGGGTTCGAGGCGATGCAGGCCGACGTGGCACCCGACTGCGACTTTTCCGCCACAGGCAAGCTGGTGCTGTATGCCAGCGCGGCCTCGCTTGACGGCGCGCGCGCGCAGCTCGAACTGCAGCGCGCCCTGGGCAGCGAGCAGCGCATCGTCTCGCCCGACGAATGCGCCGCCATCGAGCCCGCGCTCGCGGACTACCGCAGCCAGATGGCGGGCGCCGTCTACACGCCGAGCGAATGCGCGGCCGACTGCCTCAAGGTCTGCGCCGAACTGCAGCGGGTGCTCGGCGCGCGCGGCGTGCGTTTTGTGCTCGGCGCCGATGTGCACGGCTTCTCGCGCAGCAACGGCCGGGTGGCGGCGGTGAACACCAGTGCCGGCGACATCGAGGCCGATGCTTTCGTGATGGCACTGGGCTCGGCCTCGCACAGGCTCGGGCGCGCGCTGGGCGCCTACCTGCCGGTGTATCCGCTCAAGGGCTACAGCATCACGATGGAGGTCGACCCCTCGCCCGGCGCCGCGCCCACGGTGAACGTGACCGACAGCGCCCGCAAGGTGGTGTTCGCGCGCATCGGCTCGCGGCTGCGCGTGGCGGGCATGGCGGAACTGGTGGGGCACGACGCGAGCATCCCGGCCACGCGCATCGAGACGTTGGCTGCCGCCACGCGCGCCGTCTTCCCGCATGCAAGCCGGCTCGAGGAACTGCATCCGTGGACCGGCATGCGGCCGGCCACGCCCAAGGGGCTGCCGATCATCGGGCGGCTCGCGAGCGCGCCCGCGAACATGCTGTTCAACACCGGGCATGGCGCGCTGGGCTTCACGCTGGCTTTCGGCTCGGCGCAGCGGATTGCCGAGGCGCTGGAGCCCGCGGCTTCCTGAGTTGCCGCGCCAGCGGTGTCAGACGGCCTGCTCGATCGCCTCGCGCATGCAGCGCGTGATGCCGCGCACCGCCACCGAATCGGGCTTGCCCGCAAAACGCAGGGCGCGCACCGGCACCGGAATGTGCGGCTCGAGCGCCAGCACGTCGACCTTGGCGGCGTCCGCCGAACGCGCCGTGCAGCCATCGACCAGCGCCACGCCCAGCCCGTGGTGCGCCATCGACAGCGCGGCGTGGTAGGTCTGCACCGTGACCACCGCCTGCTGGAAGCCGACGCCCGCCTGGCGGCAGGCTTGGCTCAGGCTGGTGCCCACCGGGTCGCGGCTGTCGAGCCCGATCACCGGCCGGTCGACCAGGTCGTGCAGCGCCACCGAGCCGTTGCGCACCAGCGCGCGCGGCAGCATGCCCTTGGGCGCGATGCACACCATGCGCGTGTCGGCCAGCGTTTCCTGCGTGAGCGAGGGATGCACCGCGGGGCTGAAGACAAAACCCACGTCGGCCTCCTGCAGCAGCAGCGCCGACATGATCTGCGGCGAGTGCAGCGACTCCACCGTGATCGCATAGCCCGGGTGCTTCTCGCGGAAGGCCTTGAGCGCGCGCGGCAGCACCTCGTAGCTCAGCGCCAGCACGCTCAGGATGCGCAGCTCGCCGGTGTCGCTGCCCGCGCGCAGGTTGGCGGCCAGGCGCTGCACCTCGTCGAGCTGCGCAAACAGCCGCTCGATGTGCGGATAGAGCGTGAGCGCCTCGGTGGTCGGCGTGAGCCGGCCCTTGGCGCGCTGGAACAGCGGAAAGCCCAGCTGCAGCTCGGCATGCTGCAGGGTGCGGCTCACCGCCGGCTGCGTGATGTTGATGAGCCGCGCCGCCGCGCTCACGCTGCCCGTGAGCATGATGGCGTTGAAGACCTCGATGTGGCGCAGGCGCATGGCCGGCTCAGTTGCCTGCGACCTTGCTGCGGGAGAGATCCATCACCATGCGGGTTGCAAGATAGAGCCTCGGCTCGATGGAGTCGACCAGCACGTACTCGGCATCGGCCGAATGCGCGCCGAAGCCCTGCAGGCCGAAGCGCTCCACCACCGGCGCCTTGGTCTTGAGCGCGGCAAAGGCGGCATCGGTGCCGCCGCCGGCCACCTTGTCGTCGGCGCCCAGCGGCCGGCCGAGCTCGTCCTTGTAGATCTGCTGCGCGTGCTTCGCAAGCGCGAGCGAGGCATCGGTGGCTTCGAGCGGCGGACGGCGGCGCTCGAACTTCATCTCGACCTTGGCCTCCGGGATCAGCTGCTTCTTCACGCGCTCCTGCACCTGCTGCTCGATGCGGTCGTAGTCGCTCACCTTGAGCACGCGCACGTCGGCGCCCGCGGTGGCGCTGGCGGGGATCACGTTGCGATTGCTGCCCGACTTGGAGATGGTCCAGTTCATCTTCAAGCCGGTGGCGGGGTCGGACAGGTCGCGCATCTGCAGGATCTGGTGCGACAGCTCGTAGAGCGCATTCACGCCCAATTCCGGCGCCGAGCCCGCATGCGAGGCCTTGCCCGTGACGTTGAGCGTGACCGAGGCAATGCCCGCGGTGGCCAGCGAGAGCTTGTCTTCCTTGACCGAAGCGCCCTCGAACGACAGCACCGCGTCGTGCTCGCCGCCCAGCCGCGTGATGAGCGCGCGCGCGCCCGGCGAGCTGATTTCCTCGTCGCCGTTGATCAGCACGGTGAGCGTGCCGTAGTCCTTGAACTTCAGTGCCTGCAGCATCGCGACCGTGTGCGTGATGACCGCCACGCCCTGCTTGTCGTCGGCAATGCCCAGGCCATAGGCCTTGTCGCCCTCGACGCGGAACGGCTGCTTGTTGAGCATGCCCACGGTGTAGACCGTGTCCATGTGCGCGATGAGCATGATCTTCTTCTTGCCCGTGCCCTTGAAGGTGGCGCGCACGGCCCGGCCGATCTTCTCGGGCGTGTCTTCCATGCGGTAGGCCTCGGCGCTGGTGTCGACCAGCTCGACCTCGCCGCCCATGGCCTTGAACTTTGCGGCGATGAGGTCGGAGATCTTCTCCAGGCCCTCGAGGTCGCGGCTGCCCGATTCGATCGAGACCAGTTCCTTCAGCGTCTCGAGCAGCGCGGGCTTTTCCTTGGCGGCCAGCGAGGCGATGCGGGCATCGGGGGCGGCAAATGCGGTGCCCAGGCATGCGGCGCAAACGGCGGCGAGCAGGAATTTGCGGGGCTGGAATGTCATGTGCGTGCTTCTTCTTTCTTCAGTGGGTGGGGATCAGTGCGCCTTGTCCCAGTTGGGTCCGATGCCGATCTCGGCCAGGAGCGGCACCTTGAGCTCGGCCACGCCGGCCATCAGGCGCGGGATCTCGGTGCGCACCCATTCGATCTCGGCCTCGGGCACTTCGAACACCAGTTCGTCGTGCACCTGCATGATCATGCGGGTGGCGCGCTTCTCTTCGTCAAGCACGTTCTGTACCTTGATCATGCTGAGCTTGATCAGGTCAGCGGCCGTGCCCTGCATGGGCGCATTGATGGCCGCGCGCTCGGCACCGCCGCGGCGCGGGCCGTTGGGCGAATTGATCTCGGGCAGGTAGAGGCGCCGGCCGAACACGGTCTCGACATAGCCCTTTTCCTTGGCCAATGCCTTGGTCTCGTCCATGTACGCCTTCACGCCCGGATAGCGCGCAAAGTAGCGGTCGATGTAGGAGGCCGCGGCCTTGGTCTCGATGCCCAGGTTGCGCGCCAGGCCGAAGCTGCTCATGCCGTAGATGAGCCCGAAGTTGATCACCTTCGCATAGCGGCGCTGCTCGCTCGACACCTGGTCGGGCGTGGCGCCGAACACCTCCGCCGCGGTGGCGCGGTGCACGTCGATGCCCTCCCTGAAGGCGCGCAGCAGCGACTCGTCGCCGCTGATGTGGGCCATGATGCGCAGCTCGATCTGCGAGTAGTCGGCGCTCGCGATCACGCTGCCGGGCGGTGCAACGAAGGCCTCGCGCACGCGGCGGCCTTCGGGCGTGCGGATCGGGATGTTCTGCAGGTTGGGATCGTTGCTCGACAGCCGCCCCGTCACCGCCACGGCCTGTGCATAGTGCGTGTGGACGCGGCCGGTGCGCGGGTTGGCGAGCTGGCCGAGCTTGTCGGTGTAGGTGCCCTTGAGCTTGGACAGGCCGCGGTGCTCGAGGATCTTGGCCGGCAGCGGATAGTCCTCGGCCAGTTTCTCGAGCACTTCCTCGTCGGTGCTGGGCGCGCCGCTCGGCGTCTTCTTGACCACCGGCAGGCCCAGCTTGGTGAAGAAGATCTCGCCGATCTGCTTGGGCGAACCCAGGTTGAAGGGCTGGCCCGCGATCTCGTAGGCCTCCTGTTCGAGCGCCATGATGCGCGTGCCGAGTTCGTGGCTCTGCGCGGCCAGCGTGGGCGCATCGATCAGCACGCCGTTGCGCTCGACGCGGTAGAGCGCCTCGCTCGAATCCATCTCGAGCTGGTAGATGAAGCGCAGCTTCTCGTCGCGCTCGATCTGCGGCCACAGCGCCAGGTGCACGTCGAGCGTCTGGTCGCTGTCCTCGCACGAATATTCGGCGGCCTTGGCGATGTCGACCTGGCTGAACGGGATCTGGTGCGCGCCCTTGCCGCACAGGTCTTCGTACGAGATGCCGCTGCGGCCCAGGTGGCGTTCGGCCAGGCTTGCGAGCCCGTGCGGCCGGTGCGCCTCGAGCACATAGCTCTGCAGCATGGTGTCGTGCGCATAGCCCTGCACTTCGATGCCGTGGTTGGCGAACACATGGCGGTCGTACTTGATGTGCTGGCCGAGCTTCTTTTTCGCGGGGTTTTCGAGCCAGGGCTTGAGCCTGGCGAGCACCTCGTCGATGGGCAGCTGCGCGGGCGCGTCGGGATAGTTGTGCGCCAGCGGAACGTAGGCCGCCGCGCCGGGCTCGATGCTGAAGCTCACGCCGACGATGCGCGCCACCATCTCGTCGAGCGAGGTGGTCTCGGTGTCGATGGCGGCCAGCTCGGCGGCCTCGAGCTTGGCGAGCCAGGCGTCGAACTGTTCCCAGGTGGTGATGGTGTCGTACTTCAGGTTGCTCGCGGGCGATGCGGCCTCCAGCGCGCCGAGCTCGGCCGATTCGTCGAAGAGGCCGCCCTGGTCGGCGCTCGCAGCGGCGCCACGGGCCATCTGCTTCTTGATGTTCTCTTCGATCAGCTCGGGCGGCACTTCCAGCGCCTCGAGCGACTTGACCAGGCTCTTGAAGCCGAACCGCTCGTAGAAGGGCTTGAGCTCGGCGGTCTGCGGCGCGCCCACCGGCAGGCCTTCGAGCGAGGGCAGGCCGACCACGTGCGCGGCCAGGTCGCAATCGGTGCGGATGGTGACGAGCTGGCGGCTCAGCGGGAGCTTGTCCAAGGCCTTGCGCAGGTTCTCGCCGGCTTGTCCCTTGACTTCGGCGGCGCGTTCGATCAACGCGTCGAGCGAGCCGTATTCGAGCAGCCACTTGGCAGCTGTCTTGGGACCGACCTTCTCGACGCCGGGCACGTTGTCGACCGCATCGCCGACCAGCGTCTGGTAGTCGATCATCAGGTTGGGCGGCACGCCGAACTCAGCCGTGACCCCCGCCACGTCGCGCTTCTTGCCGTTCATCGTGTCGATGATGGTGATGTGCTCGTCCACCAGCTGGCTCAGGTCCTTGTCGCCGCTCGACACGATCACTTCGACGCCCTGCTGCGCCGCGGTCTTGGCGAGCGTGCCGATCACGTCGTCGGCCTCGATGTCGGGCACGCAGAGCACCGGCCAGCCCATCAGCTTGACCACCTCGTGGATGGGGTCGATCTGGCTGCGCAGGTCGTCGGGCATGGGGGAGCGGTTGGCCTTGTATTCGGGGTACAGGTCGTCGCGGAAAGTCTTGCCGGGTGCATCGAAGATGCAGGCCGCGTAGTCGGCGCGCACCTCGCGGCGCAGCGCCGTCATCATGTTGATCATTCCGCGGATGGCGCCGGTCGCCGGGCTCTTCGGGTCGCCGGGCACGGCCCGCAGGTCGGGCATGGCATGGAAGGCGCGGTAGAGATAGCTCGAGCCATCGACGAGCAGCAGCGTTTTCTTGTCGGTCATCGGGCCATTTTGCCGTGCCCGGACCGGCATCCCGAACCACGCCTGCAAGCGCCGCCCGCCGACACGCCGAAAGCGCCCCCGCGCCTACAATCCCGCTATGCCTAGCCCCACACTCCTGGTCGCCCGCCGCATCCTGCTGGCGCTGGCCTTTGCCGTCCCCGTTGCCGCCGTCCAGGCGCAGCCCGCGCCCGCCGTAACGCCTGCGCCGGCCGAGCCGCTACAAAATCAGGAGCAGGCCGAAGGCCGCCGCAACCAGAAGGTCGAGCACATCCACACGGAAGACAGCGGCGCCTCGGTCGACGAGGTGCGCTACGGCGGCCGCACGCAGAGCATCAACGTGAAGCCCAAGGCCAATGTGCCGGGCTACGAGGTGCGGCCCAACGATCCAGGCGCGCGTACGGGTTCCGGCGATGCCAACTCGAACGGCAATGGCGCCCGGGTCTGGAACGTGATGAAGTTCTGACCGTGCCGCGCCTTCCATCTGCAGCAAGACGCTGAGCACCGCCATGGCAGTTTTTACCGAAGTCGAGTTCGGCGAGGCGGACGCGCTCGTGCAGCGCCTGGGCCTCGGCCCCCTGCGCGAGCTGCGCGGCATCGAGGGCGGCATCGAGAACACCAACTACTTCGCGACCACCGAAAGCGGCGAGTTCGTGCTGACGCTGTTCGAGCGCCTCGGCGCCGAGCAGCTTCCCTACTACCTTTGTCTGATGAAGCACCTGGCGGGCCGCGGCCTGCCGGTGCCCGAGCCGGTGGCCGACCCGGCCATCCAGCCGCCCTCGGGCCATGCGCTGACGATTCCCGCGAACGCCCCGTGCGAACTGCTGCTCAAGGTGGCGGGCAAGCCGGCCGCGCTGGTGCAGCGGCTCTCGGGCCGCAGCGAGCTCGCGCCGGGCACGGCCCATTGCGCCGAGCTGGGCGCCCTGCTCGCGCGCATGCACCTGGCCGCGCGCGACTTTCCGCGCATCCAGCCGAACCTGCGCGGCCTCGCATGGTGGAACGACACCGTGCCGGTGGTGCTGCCCTACGTGGACGAATCCCAGGCGGCGCTGCTGCGCGCCGAACTCGCGTATCAAAACCATATCGCCGAATCGTCGGCCTACGCGGCGCTGCCGCACGGCCCCGTGCATGCCGACATGTTCCGCGACAACGTGATGTTCGCCACCGGAGACGACGCCGGCACGGCGCCGCGCCTCACCGGCGTGTTCGACTTCTATTTCGCGGGCACCGACACCTGGCTGTTCGACCTGGCCGTGTGCCTGAACGACTGGGCCATCGATCTTTCGACCGGCCGGCACGACGCCGAACGCGCCGATGCGCTGCTCGCGGCCTATGAAAGCGTGCGCCCGCTGAATGCGGCTGAGCGCGCCCTGCTGCCCGCCATGCTGCGCGCCGCGGCGCTGCGCTTCTGGATCTCGCGGCTGTGGGACTTTCACCTGCCGCGCGAAGCCAGCATGCTCAAGCCGCACGACCCGGCGCACTTCGAGCGCGTGCTGCGCGAGCGCGCCACCCATCCGCATGCCATGGCGCAGTCGCTCGAGCCGCTGCCCGCCTGACCCTTCAAAAATGAAACTCCACATCGTGCCGGCGCGAACCGGCGCCGAATGGGTCCGCCTCGGGCTCAAGACCTTCTGGCGGCAGCCGCTCGCCTTCATCTCGCTGTTCTTCCTGCTGATGGCGCTGATCTCGACGGTGTCGCTGCTGCCGCTGGTGGGCAGCGTGCTGGCGCCGATCCTGCTGCCCTTCATGACGCTGGGCCTGATGGTGGCCACTTCAATTGCCTACACCGACAACGCCGAGGGTGCCGGCACCGCCGGCCATGCGCAGCGGCCCACCGGCTCGGCCATGTTCGTGGCGGTGGCGGCCGCCATGCGCACCGAGTGGCGCTCGCTGGTCAAGCTCGGCGTGATCTCGGCGGCGTATTTCGTGGTGGCGGTGCTGCTCACGAGCTTCATCGACGGCGGACAGCTGGCACGCGCCTACCTGCTCGACGACATGCCCTCGGCCGAGACCATCGCGAGCAGCGACTTCCAGGTCGCGCGCATGTTCCTCATGTGCCTGAACCTGCCGCTCTCGCTGGCAATGTGGCACGCCCCGGCGCTCGTGCACTGGCACGGCGTGGAGCCGGTCAAGAGCATCTTCTTCAGCGTGGTGGCACTGTTCCGCAACTTCGGCGCCTACGCGCTCTTCGTGCTGGCGTGGTTCGGCGTGTTCCTGCTCGCGGGCATCGGCATGGGGCTCATCGCCACCGTGCTGATCGGCGTGGGCGCGGCGGCCGGCGGCGCGGCGCTCATCGGCAACGTGCTGATCGTGGGATCGGCGCTGGTGCTCGCGGCCATGTCGCTGAGCTCCACCTGGTTCACCTTCCGCGACAGCTTCGATCCGAGCTGATCCGCCTCCTCCTCAATCGGCCGCGGCCTTGTCCTTGCGCAGGCTCGCGAACAGCGACCAGGCCATGCCAGCCAGCAGCAAGAGGCCGATGCCCAGCGCGCCCCACAGCCACCACTTGCGCGCCGGATCCGGCGGCGTGGGCACCGGCAATTGCGCCGCCGCGGCCACTGCTGCATCGACGGCGGCCACCGGCGGCTGCGGCAGCACGACGGTGGCCTCGTCCGCCGCCACCGGCTTGTTCGCGCTGTAGCCCGGCAGCAGGGTGGCAAGCGCGAGCGCCGCGCCGGGCGGACCGCCCTGCACGGCGTTCTTCGGCGGCACGGCATTCCAGGCCAGCGAATAAGGTGCGGCACCTTGCGCCAGGAACACCAGCGTGCGCGGCGTGGCGCCCACCACAATCGACGGCGGCGCCGCGCCCAGCAGGCTCACCGGTCCGGCGGTGCGCAGCCGCAGGTGCGTGTAGCGCGCGCCGTCCAGCGCCAGCACCGGCGAGCGCGCCTCGCCGCCCGTTTGCGCAAGGCGGTACACCACGGTGTCGAGCAGCGGCACCTCGCCCGCGCTGCCGGTGGGCGCCACAGGCGGGCGCTGCCGATGCCGCAGCGCATACAGCGGATTGCGCGGCACGGGCGCCGGATCGGCGGGGACCGTGGGCGTGGCGGCGAGCAGGCCCGAGATGCCGACCTGCGCCAGCGTGTTGACGTCGGCCAGGTCGATGCGCAGCGCTTCCACCGGCAGGCCGCGCGGCAGTGCGTAGTCGCAATGGTCGGCGCCGCAGCGCTCCGGCTTGAGCGCGCCGGACCATTGGAGCGGCGCCGCGGGTTCGGCCTCCTGCACGCTGTCGATTGCCACGCCGGTCAGCGGCGCGCCGTTCTGCGGATCGCTCCAGCGCAGGCGCAGGAAGCGCGCATGCACGCCGCCCAGTTCGACCGCGAGGCGTTCGATGGTCTGCCCGCCGTGCGCAAGCCGCACCAGCTGTTCTTCGCCCCCAACTGGCCGCCAGTGCCGCAGGTCGTCGCTGGCCTCCAGCCTGAAGGCGAACAGGCCGCGCGCCTCCGGCGCCACCTCGAAGCGCGCCTGCAGCAGGCCGCCCTTGAGCTGGCTCGCATCGATCAGCCACTGCGCCGCCTCGGCCTGCTGGCGCGCTGGCTTGCGGGCCAGCGCCAGCGAGCCGTCGGGACGCACCCTGAAGCCCAGCGATGCCTCGTCCGATGCATCTGCGGCACCCGCGGGCAGCGCAAAGATCGGCACTTCCTTCGAGCTGAAGCGCGGGGCCGCGGCCTCGTCGCGCAGCCATGCGTAGGGCACGGCATTGCCGGTGGCATTGCGCACCCGGATGTCGCGCAGGTCGCTGCGCGCGGCCAGGCCGTAGATGCCCAGCGGCAGTGTGAGCCGGTAGTACGGCCCGCTGCCCTGCAGGGCAATGGGCGCGGTGGTGGCGGGCTGCGCGCCGGCCGCACCACACCAGGTCGCGGCCATGGCCACGGCGAGGCGAACACCCGCCAGAAGAAGCGACGGCTTCGTGTTCTGCTTCATGCTGCACCTCCTTCGGGCAACACAACATCTTTCTCCTTTTCGATCTTCTTCGGCGGCACGGGCGCGAAATAGCCCACCAGCAGCAGCAATGCGCCCACCGCGATGAACGACACGATGCGGAACAACCCGCCCCGGTCCGCCAACTCGACAAAGAACAGTTTCAGCACCACAACGCCAAGCAGCGTCGCGCCGCCGACCCACAGGGTGCGCACCCCGCGTGCATGGCCGAGCACCATGGCGGCCACGCCGCAGACGGCCCAGGTGATCGAAAGCGCCGCCTGCGTGAGCCACGAGGCGTAGAGCGCGTCGAAACGCCATTCGACGCCCGCATAGTGATGGCAGCTGCGCAGCACCATGCCCGTCAGGAGCGCCAGGCCGGTGAGGCCGAGCACGCCCTTCGCCACCATGGGCTGCACGCGGGCGAACGACGCCTCGGGCAAGGCGCGCCACCAAAGCACCAGCGCGAACAGCACCAGCCACTGCGCAAGCTCGAGCGGATTCAAGAGCGGCACGTAGGGCAGCGGCGCCGCGTCGCCCGGGCTCGCGCCGTTGGTGACCCAGGCCCAGGCGAGCAGATAGGCCGCCACCGGCATCGCCGCGACTTCGAGGTAGGCGGCGCGGTATTCGGCCAGCGGCCAGCGCTGCAGCAGCGCGCGCGAGCGCAGCATCCACAGCGCCACCGCGGGCACGATGGCCCAGCCCAGCAATTGCCAGCTCGACCATTCCGCGCCGACGCGCCCGAGCTGCCACTGGCACTCGCGCGCCGCGAGCAGCACAAAGAACCAGAAGCCCGCCACGTGGAAAGGCACCAGCGCCGATGCGCCCAGCCAGCGCCTTTGCGCATGCAGCAGCCGCAGGTGCCACAGCAGCGCCAGCGGCCAGGCGATCCAGCCGAGCGCACTCGACGGCACGTAGACCAGCGGCGCTGCCAGCGCAACGGCATGGACGGCGATCAGGCCGAGGCCCGGCAAGGTGGCCAGGGTCGCGCGGCCGAGCTGCGGCCAAATGCGCCGGTGCGCCACGAGCGCCGAAAGCGCGGAGGTCACGAGCACGATCGCCACCGCAGCCGCGGCCAGGTGCGCGGCCAGCCCGTTGCGGCGCAGTACCTCGCCCGTTTCGTCGAGCCAGCCGAAGAGCCACCAGCCCAGCCCCCAGACCACCGGCAGCCACAGCGCGGCGGGATTGGCGCACCAGTCGTTGATCCAGCGCTTGCGCGGAGCCACGGTACCGCCGCCGGTGGCGCGCCGCCCTGCTTCGCCGCTGATCCAGCCGCCGGCCAGCAGCGCCGCGAGCCCCAGCACCACCGGCGTCCAGAAGCCCAGGTGCGCGAAAGCCGGCGGCGCGGCTTCCGCATGAAAGATGCGGCCGTAGACGTGAAGCAGCGCCGAGACGAGCTGCAGCACGCCCGCCAGCGCCGCGAGCGGCCCGTGCGCGATGCGCAGCGCCACCCAGAGCACCACGGTCGCCGTGATCGGCCACAGCAGCGCCGCCTGCGCAAGGCTCAGCTGGAACAGCATCGCCAGATGCAGCAGGCCCACGCCCGCGATCACCGCGATCGCATTGCCCAGCGACCACACCGGCTGGATGCCGCGTACCAATGCCGCGCGGTGCGCCTGCAGCATCGACCACGCGGCGCTGCCGAGCAGGCTCAGCGCGATCAGGCTCGCCGCCGCCGCGCCCTGCCAGCCGCTCGCCAGCACCTCGCCGCCGCGATGCGCATCGGCAACCTGGTGCAGCGTGGCGATGAAGCCGGCCACCGCCAGCGCCTGCATGCCATAGCTCACGAAAGCCAGCGGCCGCAACTGCAAGCGCACCGACACCGCAAAGGCGGCAGAAGCCAGCACCGCGGTTGCCGCCGCCGCCCACGGCGGCGTGAACCACTGCCACAGCAGCAGCGTGAGCGCGCCCATGCCGAGCCACGGCAGCGCGGTCCCCGCCAGCGCCTCCCAGCCGTTGCCTTCATCGAGCTTCGCGCCGCGATGAATCGCCCACATCGCGAAGGCGCTGACTGCCACCAGCAGCGGCCCGATCACCGATCCCTGCAGCAGCGGATGCCCCGCCGCCGCGTCGAGCTGCGTGGCTTCGAGCAGCTTCCACACCGCGCCGGCAAACACCACGAACGAGAAGGCGCGCGCATACACGCGCTGCTGCCGCGCGCCCAGCCAGTACATGCCGGCCGCTTCCACGGCCCAGGCCGCACCGGTCCACCGGCCTTCGAGGCCCAGCGGAATGGCGAGCGTGCCGAAGATCACGCCCACGATGGCGTAGGCCTCCGCCAGCAGCGCGAGGCCCTTGGGCTGCGTGGCGAACACCAGGCGGCCCAGCACCAGGTAGAAGGCCGCGAGCGCCATGGCCGAGAACGCGGCGCCGTACGCCCACGGCTGCATCAGCAGCACCTGCATGCCGAAGGCGACCATGGGCGTGCCGAACACCAGCGAGCTGTCGACGCGGCCCGCACGGCGCAGCGTATCGAGCGCACGCGCGGCCAGCGGCTGCGCAGGCTGCACCGGCGCGTCGAACAATGTGCGGCGCGCGAACAGCAGGCCGATGGCGACGAACAGCAGGAAGAACACCAGCAGGAAGGGCTGCACGATGCCGTACTGGTCGTGCGTGTAGTACCTGTGCGCCCACCCCGCGGCCAGCGTGAAAGTGCCGACGAAGCCGATCAGGTTCAGCACGCGCCAGGCCTTGAACCACGCGATCAGCACGATGCCCACGTCGAGCACCAGCAGGTAGGTCAAAAGCCCCACCGGCCGGTTCTGCCCGGTGGACGCGAGCACCGGCGCCGCAAAGCCCTCGAGCACCGCGACGATGGCCAGCAGCGGCGCGTTCTGCAGCACCGCGAGCACCGCGCTCAGCACGGCCACGCCAAACAGGAAGGCGAAGCCGGCGGTCGGCGGCAGCAGCTCGTGCAGCTTCATCGCTGCCAGCGTCGTCAGGTAGAACACGCCGATGCCGGCGCCCTGCAGGATCAGCGCGTAGCCGGTGCGCTTGCGGCGCAGCAGCCAGCCCAGCGCCAGCAGGCCCGCGCCCACCAGTGCCACCGCCGCATAGCGCAGCTCGACAGGCACCGTGACGCGCTCGGCCGTGTAGCGCAGCAGGAAGGCCAGCCCGAGGAACAGGATCAGCACGCCGAGCTTCACCAGCATGTTGCCGCCGAAGACCAGGTTGGCGATGGGCGCGGGCAGGCGGTCGCGCAGCGGGACCGGCGGTGGTGGGCGCCGCGGTGGTGCCGGCATGGCCGCGGGCGGCCTGGCAGGCGCGGGCGCAGCGGCTTCGGGCGGCGGCTGGATTGCTGCGGGCCGGATCTCCGGCAGCGGAACATGCGCCGCGGCAACACCTGCATCGGCCACTGCCGCGGGCCGCACGGCAAGCGGCACGGGGGGCGCGGCCTGGACCGCCGGATCGATGGGCGGCGCGAGCACCGCGCCGCCCGCACCCTGTGCCAGCCGCTGTTCGAGCAGGCTCACGCGCTGTTCGAGTTCGGTCACGCGCTGCTGCAGTGTCGACATGCTGCCTGCGGGTGGCGCGGCCGCGCCGCTGGAAGGCTGTGCGCTCTCAGCCTCGCTGCGCGCGGGTCCGGCGGCGGTTTTCTTGCCGATGATCTTCGGCAGCGCGAACGCGCCGACCACCGCCAGGATCAGCGCGGCCGGAACCGATTCGGCCAGGGCCCCGATGAAAAGACCGGCGATCATGCCAAGGAACCACATCCTCAACTCCCCCGTTTTTGGCGAGCATGGAGTGTACGGCGGTTGCCCGACTAAAAATCGCTCAAAAAGCCCGTGGTTACTGCAGCCTCAGCTATTTGTTTAATAGCAGCACGCGCTCACACCGGCGTGAGCTTGGCCACCGACAGCGCAAGCCACTTCACGCCGTGGCGCGCGAACTTGACCTGCGCGCGCGCGTCGTCGACGCTGCCTTCGAGCGACAGCACCGTGCCTTCGCCGAACTTGTTGTGGAACACCTGCATGCCCGAGCGCAGGCCGTGCGAGGGCGCGGCCTTCTGGGGCGGCACCGGCGGGCTCGCGAAGCTGTCCTTGTTGCCGCCGTAGCCGCCACCGCCGCTGTAACTGCCTCCACCGCCGCGCGTGCTCGCATAGCCGCCGCCATAGCCGAAGGCCGAGGGCGTGAAGGCCTGGTTCTTCGGCGTGAGCCACTTGAGCGCGCCTTCGGGCAGCTCCTCGAAGAAGCGGCTCTTCACGTTGTAGCGTGTCTGGCCGTGCAGCATGCGCGTCTGCGAATGGCTCAGGTACAGGCGCTTGCGTGCGCGCGTGATCGCCACGTACATCAGGCGGCGCTCTTCCTCGAGGCTCTCGAAGTCACTCATGGAGTTCTCGTGCGGGAACAGGCCCTCTTCCATGCCGGTGATGAACACGCAGTCGAACTCCAGCCCCTTGGCGGCGTGAACGGTCATGAGCTGCACCGCGTCCTGCCCGGCCTGCGCCTGGTTGTCGCCCGACTCGAGCGCCGCATGCGTGAGGAACGCAGCCAGCGGGCTCAGCGTTTCGCCGGTCTCGGCATCGGGCGCGAGCGGTTCGTCGATGACGGGCCGATTCGGGTCCAGGCCCTGGCTCGCGGGCGACTGGCGCAGCTCGTCGATGGGCAGCGCCACGGCATCGCGGCCGAAGCCTTCCTGCGTGACGAAGCTCTCGGCCGCGTTCACCAGTTCTTCCAGGTTCTCGATGCGGTCGGCGCCTTCGCGGTCGGCCTTGTAGTGTTCGACGAGGCCGCTGTGGTCGAGCACCAGCTCGATGATCTCGCGCAGGCTCGCGCCCTGCGTCTGCTCGCGCAGCACGTCGATCTTGGCCACGAAGGCCGTGAGGTTCGAGCCCGCCTTGCCGCCGACGGCATGCACCGCGTCGTGCAGCGAACGGCCCGCCGTGCGCGCCGCGTCCTGCAGTTGCTCGAGCGTGCGCGCGCCGATGCCGCGCGGCGGAAAGTTGACCACGCGCAGGAAGCTGGTGTCGTCGTCCTTGTTCTCGAGCAGGCGCAGGTAGGCCAGCGCGTGCTTGATTTCGGCGCGCTCGAAGAAGCGCAGGCCGCCGTACACGCGGTACGGCACCGAGGCGTTGAAGAGCGCCGTTTCGATCACCCGGCTCTGCGCATTGCTGCGGTAGAGCACGGCCATTTCCTTGCGGTCGAAGCCGTCGCGCACGAGCTGGCGCATTTCCTCGACCATCCACTGCGCCTCGGCCAGGTCGGTGGGCGATTCGTACACGCGCACCGGCTCGCCCGGGCCCTGGTCGGTGCGCAGGTTCTTGCCCAAGCGCTTCTTGTTGTGGCTGATGAGTTCGTTGGCCGAGTCGAGGATGTTGCTGTAGCTGCGGTAGTTCTGCTCCAGCTTGATCTGGTGGCGCACATCGAACTCGCGCACGAAGTCGGCCATGTTGCCCACGCGCGCGCCGCGAAAGGCGTAGATGCTCTGGTCGTCGTCGCCCACGGCAATCACGCTGTTGTTCTCGCCCGGCACGAACTGGCCTCCGGCCGCGGTGCTGCCCGACAGCATCTTGATCCATGCGTACTGCAGGCGGTTGGTGTCCTGGAACTCGTCGATCAGGATGTGGCGGAAACGCCGCTGGTAGTGCTCGCGCACCGGGTCGTTGTCGCGCAGCAGTTCGTAGCTGCGCAGCATGAGTTCGCCGAAGTCGACCACGCCTTCGCGCTGGCACTGCTCTTCGTAGAGCTGGTAGAGCTCTACTTTCTTGCGGTCGTCCTCGGTGCGGATCTCCACGTCCTTCGGGCGCAGGCCGTCTTCCTTGGCGCCGGCAATGAACCACTGGGTCTGCTTGGCCGGAAAGCGCTCGTCGTCGACGTTGAACTGCTTCATGAGCCGCTTGATGGCCGAGAGCTGGTCCTGCGTGTCGAGGATCTGGAAGGTGGACGGCAGGTTGGCCAGCTTCCAGTGCGCGCGCAAAAAGCGGTTGCACAGGCCGTGGAAGGTGCCGATCCACATGCCGCGCACGTTGACGGGCAGCATTGCCGTGAGCCGCGTCATCATTTCCTTGGCGGCCTTGTTGGTGAAGGTCACGGCCAGGATGCCGCCGGGGGAGACCTGGCCGGTCTGCAGCAGCCAGGCGATGCGGGTGGTCAGCACCCGCGTCTTGCCCGAACCGGCGCCGGCAAGGATCAGCGCATTGCCCGCAGGCAAGGTGACCGCGGCACGCTGCTCGGGGTTGAGGTTGGCGAGCAGGGGCGAATCGGCCGCTGGGGATGGGGGTGCGCCGGCAGTGGCGTCGTACGAGCCGAAAAGAGACATCCCGGCATTGTAGGAAGCCGGGGCGTCCCGACGCGGCGGCGGGGTTGCCCGCGCCCTTCTTTTACTTCACGAGTTTCAGCGTGCCCTTCATGATCGACGAATGGCCCGGGAAGGAGCAGAAGAAGGTGTAGCTGTCGGCCGCGCTCAGCTTGGCGACCGGAAAGCTCACGCTGTCGCTTTCGCCGCCGCCGACGACCTTGGTGTGCGCCACGACGCGCGCGTCGCCGGCCTTCACATAATCTTGCGGCAGGCCGGCAGCAACGCCATCGGCGGCGACCGCCTGCACGTCGGCCGTCTTGGCAAGCACCCAGTTGTGGCCCATGGCCTGCTTCGGCAGCTTGCCGGCGTGCTTGAGCTTGACGGTGAATTCCTTGCAGCTCTTGCTCACCTCGATGGCAGGCTTGTTGAACTGCATGGCGTCGTTGCCTTCGATCTCCACGCTGCAGTCGGCAGCGAAGGCGGAGGAAGCGGCGAGAGAAGCGAGCGCCAGAACGGCGGTGGCGGCGAGGCGGCGGCGAAGCATGGGAACGGTCTCCAGAAGAAGAAATGAACGGGGCGCAAGAGGTGCTGCGCCAGCGGCATTGTCGAGCGCGCCCGCCGCGCGGCACTGATCTGCGTCAAATGGTACTGCTGCGGGGCGCGCTTCGCCAATACGGCCCGGCCGGGCAGACCGGCTGGCGAATAAGGTCTATACGAAAGCGCGCAGGAAGGCGCGGCGCCACCTCCCTATAATCAATCACCGGGCCCAAGTTTCTTGTCGCCCGGTTTTTTTGTGCCTGCATGGCGCCAATGACCGGGCCGGGACCAAGCGCCCACGCCGCTCCGAAATCGTTCGGCGGCGCACCTTTCACAGGAAGCTTGGTTTCTCATGCAGATCTTCGATTACGACAACATCCTTTTGCTTCCGCGCAAGTGCCGCGTGGAAAGCCGCTCGGAGTGCGACGCCAGCGTGACGCTCGGCGCGCGCAGCTTCCGCCTGCCGGTGGTGCCGGCCAACATGAAGACGGTGGTGGACGAGCCGATCTGCCTGTGGCTCGCGCAGAACGGCTACTTCTACGTGATGCACCGCTTCGACCTGGACAACGTGAAGTTCGTCAAGCAGATGCACGCCAAGGGCGTGTTCGCCTCGATCTCGCTGGGCGTGAAGAAGCCCGACTACGACACCGTCGACCAGCTGGTGGCCGAGGGCCTCGTGCCCGAATACATCACGATCGACATCGCGCACGGCCATGCCGACAGCGTGAAGAACATGATCGGCTACCTCAAGCAGAAGCTGCCGGGCTCGTTCGTGATTGCCGGCAACATCGGCACGCCCGAAGCGGTGATCGACCTGGAAAACTGGGGCGCCGACGCCACCAAGGTCGGCATCGGCCCGGGCAAGGTCTGCATCACCAAGCTCAAGACCGGCTTCGGCACCGGCGGCTGGCAGCTCAGCGCGCTCAAGTGGTGTGCGCGCGTGGCAACCAAGCCGATCATCGCGGACGGCGGCATCCGCGACCACGGCGACATTGCCAAGAGCGTGCGCTTCGGCGCCTCGATGGTGATGATCGGCTCGCTCTTTGCGGGGCACGAGGAATCGCCGGGCCGCACCGTCGAGGTCGACGGCGCGCTCTTCAAGGAGTACTACGGCTCCGCCAGCGACTTCAACAAGGGCGAATACAAGCACGTCGAGGGCAAGCGCATCCTCGAGCCCATCAAGGGCAAGCTGGCCGACACGCTGATCGAGATGGAGCAGGACGTGCAAAGCTCCATCAGCTACGCGGGCGGCCGCGCGCTGATGGACATCCGCAAGGTCAACTACGTCACGCTCGGCGGCGACAACGCGGGCGAGCACCTGCTGATGTAGGCCCGGCCGGGTCAGGCCTCCAGCAGCTGCACCGCATCGCGATGCAGCCTGTGGGCCGGATCCGCCAGCGCGTCGACGATGCTGAAGTGGTTCAGCCCGGCAAGCGATTCGCACACGGGCACGGCGTTGCGGCCCCACGCCTGGCGTATCAACGCATTCTGGCGAATGAACTCTTCGCTCTCCTCGGCCCCCACCAGCGCATGGAGCTGGCCGCGCGCGGGGGCCGGCCAGAGCGCGGGGCTGGCGCGCCGCGCATCCGCATCGCCGAGCTTCAGGACGTTTTCGAGGAACGGCGTGCGCTGCAGCGGCCGAAGGTCGTGCAGGCCCGAGATCGACAGCGCATTGCGCACCAGCTGCGCCGGCAGGTCGGGCGCGACCGCCTTCCAGTCGCAGGCCAGCAGCGCCGCCGCCATATGGCCGCCGGCCGAGTGCCCGGCCACGGTGATGCGCGAGGGGTCGGCACCAAAGCTCGCGGCATGGCGCCAGGTCCACTCGAGCGCGCGCACCATCTGCATGAGGATGCCCGGCACGGTGACGGGTTCCTCCGCCGTTCCGGGGCACAGCGCGTAGTTGGGCATCACCACGCACACGCCGCGGTCGTTGAATGCGGGCGCAATGAACGAATGGTCGCGCTTGTCCATTCCGCGCCAGTAGCCGCCGTGAATGAACACCAGCACCGGCGCGCCGGGCACGGGTGCGGGAAAGATGTCGAGCGTCTCGTTCACGCCCGGGCCATAGGGCACGTCGATGCGGCCGGCCAGGGCTTCGCGCACGGCTTGCGAGTCGCGCCCCCAGCGGGCGAAGTACGCCGGGTGATCCTTCACGCGCGCAAGATTGTTGTACATGCCTTCCAGCCAGGCGGGTTCGTACGAGGCCATGCAGGTGGTGCTTTCCTTCTTTTTTCGAAGGGCGCATCTTGGCATGCGGGCCATGCGCTCCCGGGCCTGTTCTGGTTAAAATCCGGTTTGCGTTGGGGGGGTAGCTCAGCTGGGAGAGCGCCGCGTTCGCAATGCGGAGGTCGTGAGTTCGATCCTCATCCTCTCCACCATCCCATCAAAAGGGCTCGGATTTTTCCGAGCCTTTTTCTTTGCCCGGCCACCGGGCACTCCTCCGAGCGCCGATACATCTGCTGGCTGGCAGCCGCAATTTGCATCATTCGGTAACAAAAGTACACATTGCGGTCGGGGTTAAACAAAAAGTATTGCTTTCGACTACAAAAGTAGTAATGTGAAATCCTCGCAGTTATTAATTTTGGCGCAAAAGTGAACCAAGGTGTTACCTCGCAGAGCTTCCGTCCCAGAGGCATCGGTGCCCTGTCGTGGATGGCTGGCGAGGCATGAGCCGTTCTATGCACTCGAAACCGCGCCATGCAAGCCCACTCCATCGACCCGGATTCCGGGACCGACTCCAGCCTCAGTGCCGATGCGCTCATGGTGGCGCGGATGCGGCTGGTGCTGTCGGTGTCGGCGCTGCTGGCGGTTGCGGTTGATCTTCACGATGCGCCGCAGCGGGTCGTAGGCAACGCGGTCTGGCTCACCTTCTCCTGCTACGCGATCTACAGCCTTGGCGTGTACATCTGCACGCGCAAGGGCCAGCCCTACTTCCAGGGCAAGGCCATCCACTGGTTCGATGTGCTGTGGTTCACGCAGATCGTCTTCGCGAGCGGCGGCACGGGCAGCCTTTATTTTCTCTTCTACTTCTTTGCCATCCTCACGTCGTCCTTCCGGTGGGGATACGAGGAAGGCGCCCGGGTCACCATGGCCTCGGTCGCCTCGTTTGCCGTCTGCGGCCTGGGAGCGAGCCTCGCGGGCGACACGCCGCAGCTGCTGATGCGCACCACCTTCCTGCTGGCACTGGGCCACATGATCGGGCACTGGGGCGGATCGAAGGTCGAGCTGCGGCGGCGCCTTTCCCTGCTGAGCCAGGTGAGCCGGCTGTCGAACCCCCGGTTCGGCGTGGCCCGCACGATCGCCAGCACCATGGAGAAGACGCTGGCCTTCTACAAGGCAAGCCACTGCGTGCTCCTGACGCGCGACACGGCCACCGGCAGCTGGGTCATGCGCACGCTCAGGCAAAGCCACGCGGGCGAGGCGGTCGACGTCGAGACTATCGACCAAGCTTTCGAATTGCCGCTGATGACGCTGAACCCCGGCCACATCGTGCTGCGCAACCGCCTGCCCTGGCCGCTGAGCCGGCTGTGCGTGCAGGGGCATGCCTTCGACCTGCGTCTGCGCCGCTGGTACCCGCAGGACGAGCCGGGCCTGCGGCGCAGCGCCGCGGTTGCCGCCATGCTGGAGGCGCGCTCCTTCATCAGCGCACCGCTGCCGACGCGCCAGGGAGAAGGACGCATCTACGTCTCGTCCGGCGAGGGGCATTTCCGCAAATCGGATGCGCTGTTCCTCTCGCACATGATGAACCAGGTCTTTCCCGTGATCGAGACCATCGGGGTGCTCGACCGGATGGCCTCGGAGGCGGCCTCGAAGGAGCGCCTGAAGATCTCGCTGGACCTGCACGACACCGCGATCCAGCCCTACATCGGCCTGAAGCTGGGGCTGAGTGCGCTGCGCAAGAAGGCGGGCGCCGACAACCCGCTGGTCGAAGACCTGGACAAGCTCGCCAGCATGGCCGATGGCGTGGTGGCCGACCTGCGCCACTATGCAGGCATCGTCAAGCATGGCGGCGAAAGCCACTGCGAGTTCATTCTTCCGCACCTGCACCGCCAGGCCGCGCGCATCAAGACGCTCTACGGCATCGACATGGAGATCCTGGTCGATGGCGATGTCCACCTGGACGACCGGATGACGGCCGAAGTGCTGCAGCTGGTGCGCGAAGGACTGAACAACATCTGCAAGCACACCCATGCGCACCGCGGCTGCATCCGCATCGGCTGCGGGGACGGCAAGCTGCAGATCGGGATCGAAAACGAGTCCTGCGGCATGGACTTCTCGAACTTCCGCCCACGTTCCATCAGCGAACGCGCAGCCGCCCTCGGGGGGCATGCGCAGGTCGGCCAGGGCGCGGGCGGCGCCACGGCCGTACTGATCGAAATACCCATCTAGGAAGGCGAAGGTGTCAAGATGCAAGCCACAACAACACCCCCCATCGGCGTCATGCTCGTGGACGACCACCAGACCATGCTCTGGGGCCTGTCGAAGCTGATCGACGGCGAGCAGCCGCGCATGAAGGTCGTTGCCACGGCCAACTGCTTCGAGCAGGCGCTGGAGCGGACCGAGCACCTGGTGCCCGACGTGATCCTGCTCGACCTGGACCTGGGGGGCCGATGCTCCCTCGACATCCTTCCCAAGCTGCTGTCGAACGACGTCTCGCGCGCGCTCATCCTCACGGCCGAGCGCAAGCAGCAGACGCTGGACCTTGCCGTGCTGCGCGGCGCCAGGGGCGTGCTGTGCAAGGACGCTTCGGCCGAAGAGGTGATCGATGCGATCGCGCGCGTGCACAACGGCGAGCTGTGCATCGACGCGCAGGCCATGGGCCGCGTATTCTCCGAGCTGACCGCGCCGAAGAAGCCCGTGAAGGCGGACCCCGAAGCGGCCCGGATCGCGAGCCTCACGCAGAAGGAGCGGCAGATCATCCGCGCCGTGGTGGAAGGCAGCGGCGCCGCGAACAAGACGCTCGCCTCGCGGCTGTTCGTGACCGAGCACACCTTCCGCAATCACCTCACGTCGATCTACCAGAAGCTCGACGTAGCCAACCGGCTCGAGCTCTACATCTACGCCATCAAGCATCAGCTCGACGCCGCGCCCCATTGAGCGGGCGCGGGCGCCGGGCTCACAGCCCGCCGCTGAGCATCGGCCCGATGATGCGCACGATGCGGATGGCCGCCGGCGTGAGGATGACCGCCGAGATGCATGGAAAGATGCAAACCACCAGTGGCAGCAGCATCTTGGTCGGCACCTTGGCGGCCAGCTCTTCCGCGCGAACCTGGCGCTTGTGGCGCAGGTCTTCCGAGAACACGCGCAGCGATTCGCCGATGCTGGTGCCGAACCGATCGGCCTGGGTCAGCATGGTCGCAAAGGTTCCGATTTCCTCCACGCCGGTGCGCAGCGCAAGGTTGCGCAGCGACTTCTCGCGCGTGCTGCCCGCACGCATCTCGAGGTTGGTCCAGTGCAGCTCCTGCGCCAGGGCTTCGCTCTTGACGCGGATCTCCTCGGTGACCTTGACCAGCGCGGCATCGAGCCCAAGGCCCGCCTCGACGCAGACCAGCATCAGGTCGGCCGCATCGGGAAAGTTCTCGAAGATCTCGCGCTGGCGGCTCTTGATCATCATGCGCAGCACGATGTTGGGCAGGTAGCAGCCGAGCAGTGCCACTACCGCCAGCCACAGCAGGGTCGTGACGCCGTCGTCTGCGCCCGCTGCACGTACGGTCACGAATGCCAGGGCCGCAAAACCGAGCGGCAGCAGCGTCTTCAGGCCGAAGTAGAAAAGGCTCGCGTCCGGGTGGCGGACGCCCGCGTTGAGGAACTTCAAGCGCAGCGGCGAGGTCTCGCCTTCGCCGGTAGGCGAAGACAGCTGGGCGAAGGGCCCGACGATCTTGACGGCGGTCTCGATCCAGGCGGACTTGCCCGCAGGTGCCACCGCCCGCAGCCGCTGCTCGGTACGCGTGGGCAGCATCCAGACCGCGAATCCGCCGACGGCGAGCGAAACGGCCACGAACACGAGAATGGGGAACAGCATGGCATTTCTCCTTCAGACACGGATCTTCACGATCTTGCGCAGGATCACCGCGCCGATGACCATCAGGCCCAGCATGTACTTGACGGCCGTGATACCGATCGGATCGGTCCACAGCGGCGACATGAATTCCGGGTTGAAGGCATTCAGGAGCGCCACCAGCGCAAAGGGCATCAGGCCGAGGATCCAGGCCGACAGCCGCCCTTCCGCCGACAGCACCCGCACCCGCGCCAGCAGCTTGAGGCGGTCGCGGATGAGCCGGCTCAGGTTGCCCAGCACCTCGGTCAGATTACCGCCGGAGTCGCGCTGAATCAGCACCGACACCACGAAGTAGCGCAGGTCGGTGAGCGGCACGCGCTCGCTCATGTTCGTGAGCGCCTGCTGCAGCGAAACACCGAAGCCGACCTCATCGGCCACCATGCGGAACTCGCCCGCGATGGGCTCAGACATTTCGTCACCGATCATCTGCACGCTGCTCGCGAACGAATGGCCCGCGCGCAGCGCGCGCGTCACCAGGTCCAGCGCGTCCGGCAGCTGCCTTTCGAGGTGCGCGAGGCGGCGGCTACGCCGATGGTTCAGATAGAGCAGCGGCACCGCGGCGCCGGCTGCGCTCACCAGCAGAGCAATCCATGCGGGCTGGTTCGCGAGCGACGTCATCGCAAAGAAAAAAAGCATGCCGGACAACGCGCAAGCCAGCAGCACATGGGACACGGTCCATTCCAGACCGGCCTGAAGAATGAAGCGGTCCAGGCGGTGGGCCCGCGGAAGCTTCAAGAGAACGCGCTGCATCCACGGCGCCTCGCTGAGCACGCGGTCCTTCACGAGCCGCGCCTGCGCGATGCGGTCGGTGGCCGCCGACAGCGCCTGCAGCCGCTTGCCGATCTTCTGCACCCCGGGGCCCCTGTAGGAGCGCCACAGCATGTACAGGCCCTCGATCACCATCAGCACCGTCACGAAGACCAGCACCGACAGCGTAATGAGCGTGTCTCCAACCAGGTTCTGGAACATGGGGGCCTCCTATTCGTAGTGCTTGTCGGGATCGAACATGGTGTCGGGCAGCACCACCCCGAAGGAGTGCAGGCGCTCGACGAACTTCGGCCGCACGCCGGTGGCATGGAAGTAGCCGCGCACCCGGCCGTCGGGGCCCATGCCGGTCTGGCGGAACGCGAAGATCTCCTGCATCGTGACCACCTCGCCTTCCATGCCGGTGATCTCCTGGATGCTGGTGACCTTGCGCCGCCCGTCGACCATGCGCAGAACCTGGATCACCACCGTGATGGCCGACGCGATCTGCTGGCGCACCGAGTGGTGCGGCAGGTTCAGGTTGGCCATGCTGATCATGTTCTCCAGCCGCGCCAGCGCGTCGCGCGGGCTGTTGGCGTGGATGGTGGTCAGCGAGCCTTCATGGCCGGTGTTCATGGCCTGCAGCATGTCGACCGCCTCGGCACCGCGCACCTCGCCAATCACGATGCGGTCGGGCCGCATGCGCAACGCATTGCGCACCAGCGCGCGCTGCGTGATCTCGCCCTTGCCTTCGATGTTCATCGGCCGGGTTTCCATGCGGGCCACGTGCGGCTGCTGCAGTTGGAGCTCGGCCGCGTCCTCGATGGTGATGATGCGTTCGGTGGCGGGAATGAAGCCCGAGAGAATGTTCAGCAGCGTCGTCTTGCCGGCGCCGGTGCCGCCGGAGATCAGCATGTTGATCTTCGCGCTGGCCAGCCCTTCGAGCATCAGCCCCATCTGAGGCGTCAGCGTCTTCAGGTCGTTCACCAGGTTCTCCATCTTCAGCGGGATCTTCGCGAAGCGGCGAATCGACATCATCGGGCCGTCCAGCGCCACCGGCGCGACCACCGCGTTGACGCGCGATCCGTCCGGCAGCCGGGCATCGACCATGGGACTCGATTCGTCGATGCGCCGCCCCACCAGCGAGACGATCTTGTCGATGATGCGCAGCAGGTGCTTCTCGTCGGTGAAGCTCACGTCCGTCAGCTCCAGCCGGCCCCTGCGCTCCACGTAGACCTGGTCGTGCGAGTTGACCAGGATGTCCGACACCGTCGGGTCGGCCATCAGCAGCTCGATCGGGCCGAAGCCGAGCATCTCGTGCTGGATGTCGCGGATCAGCATGCGCCGCTCGATGTCGTTCAGCGCCTCGGGCTCTTCTTGCAGCAGCCGCGCGACCATGGTGGAAATCTCCTGGCGCAGCACCTCGGGCTTCAGCGTTTCGAGCACCGCCAAGTCGAACCGGTCCAGCAGCTTCAGGTGCATTCGCTCCTTCAGGAGCTTATAAGAGTCCGAAGCAAAGGATGAAAGTGCCCCGTCGGTCACAGGTGGCGCCGGCGCGCGCGCGACCGGCGCGGCTTCGATCGCATTGAGCTGTTCTCTGAATGACATGTGGACCTGCCTTGCTGTTGGAGGAAGAAGATGCGCGGGGGTGCAATGGAGCTGTCAGGCCCGGCGGAAGAGCCGGCCGATCAAGCCTGGCGCTTCCTTCTGGCGCGGACTGAGCGTGTGCGCGATTTCCACGAGCCGTTTGCAGAGCGCGCTGCCGCGCGACATCTCGGCCAGCGGCACGCCGCGGTTGATCGAGGCGTCCACGTCCTTGCCACCGTCGGGCACGCTGACCAGCGTGGCCCCGCCCAGCGACCGGCGCATGTCGGACAAGCCGATCTCCGTGCCGCCGGCGCTGCGGTTGACCAGCAGCTCGACCTTGCCGGACGGATAGCCGAGCGACTTGAACACCTGCATGAGGCGCGTCACATTGCGGATGTGCGGCAGGCTGGGCTGGAGCACCGGAAAGATCCGGTCCGCACGGTCCAGCACGCGGATGGCGAGCGGATCGATGCGCAGGCCCAGGTCGAACAGCACGAAGTCATACTGCGCCGCGGCCACCTGCAGGATGGCGTCGATGTGCTCGGCCTTGACCTCCAATGCGCGCGAGAGATCTTCGGGGGCTGCAAGGATGCTGAAGCCCGGCGCCACTTTTACCGTGCTTGCGGCCAGCAGCGAGGCATCGAGCCGGCCGATGTCGCGCGCCACGTCGGCCAGCGTGGAGGTGGGCCGCAGGTCGCTCACGTAAGACAGCGCATCGCCGAACTGCAGGTTCAGGTCGATCAGCAGCACCGATCGGCGCATCGAGAGCTGATGCCCGATGTTGGTTGCCAGAAAGGTGGCGCCGCTGCCGCCCTTGGACGGCATGAACGCGACCACCTGGCCCGCCTCGCGCGCCTGGGTGCCGGCCATCTTGAGCGCAATGCGCTCCACGGCCGCTTCCAGCGCTGCCGGCTCGGGCGGCGAAGGCAGCACCTCGCGCACGCCCGAACGCATGGCAAGAATCAGAAACTCGGGCGTCTGCATCGCGCACAGCAGCACCACCGCAAGCGCGGGATGGCGCATCGTGAGCTGCTCCACCATGGCCACCTCGTGGGGGTCGCAGCACATGCCGTCCACCAGCAGCAGCTCGGGCGACGATTGCTCGACCACCCACTGCATGCGGCTCTTGCCTCCTTCGAACACCGAGACCGCGTGGGAGCGAGCCTCCAGCACCTTGCGCATGTCCTGCAGATGAGCGGAATTGGGGGAAATGATGGAGATTTTCATGGTGATGTGACTCAGGTTGATTGGGTGCGGATCAGGAGCAGACGGCGCTGCTGTTCGGATCCTGTCCCATGATTTCGCGCGGCAGATAGGTGGAAAAACTCGGCATCGGGATCGCGGCATGCGTTCCGAATCCGATGGGCGAGATCCACTGGTAGTCGAGATTGAGGATGCGGACATTCACGCCGCTGCAATTGGCGGCGGTACAGGCCGTGCTGACGCTGCCTGCCGCGTCGTACCAATCGACGCTGACGTTGGCTGCCGTCAATTGAGGCAGGAACTTCTGCATCTTGGAAAGCACGACGGTGGCATCTCGGTCGCACACGACGGCCGCGCGAGCGCCCCAGCGCGTCGCTTCTGCAGCTGCATTCCACGTCCACAACATGCGCGCGAAATCCATGATGCCCAGCAGGAAGGTCAGGAAGAGCATCAGGACCAGCGCGAACTCCACCGTGGTCGCGCCGACCTGCTTTGTTCGATTCATGATTGACCTCGCATGGTGGCGCTGATATCCCCGAACGGGATGTCTCCGTTCACATCGCCGAAGGTGAGCCCGAACACCCCGGTGATGAGCGGGCGGAACTTGTATCCCGTGACCTTGATGGTCACGGTATTGATGGCCGGGGCGCTGCCCTTGAACTGCCAGGTTGGGGTGGGAACCTGAGAAGTGCTGAGGCCCAGGACCAATGGCGAGCCGGCGCCGGCCGGGTTGCCGAAGACCACCAGGTTTTTGGCGGTCGTGATCTTGGCAGGATCCGTGCTTGCGATCGATGGGTCCTGGGTGGACAGGTAGCGGGAGGCGTCGCGCAGCGATTTCGCGATGGTGTTGTACTGATACAGCGCCCGCCCGAATTCTGTCGTGATGAACGTCAGGATGAGCAGCAATGGAAGGATCAGGGCAAACTCGATCAACGCCACCCCGTTCTGCTTCTTCTTCATGACATCTCTCCTACTGTACGAGCGTAGGGACCTTGGGGCCGCTCGTACCGCCGGCCAGGCCCGCGGTGGCACAGGGACTGCCAGCTGACTCCGCATCGCCGATGAACTCGAGCCACATCTTCGAGTTCTTTCCGCTCGCGTTCTTCTCCAGCGGATGCAGCATCAGCATGCAGGCAAAGCCCTTGAGCGTGATCGATGGGCAATCGACCACGGCGGTCGTGACCACGCGTCGATTGGCGCCCTTGGTGTAGTCGGTGGAACTGAAATTTCCCTGGGTCTTGAGGTTCTTGGTATCGGGATTCTTGTTGTCCCCTTCGTATGGCGCGAATGCGTTGCGCTTGGCAGCAAATCCGTTCGGTCCGGAGTCGTCATACCTGCCTGGGTTGGTGGCGGCAACGCTGTCGGCATACCATGCATACCCGGTCTGATCGGGAATGGCAGTCGCTGCGCTGAGGCTGCCCTGATAGATGCCGAAGCGGGTATTCCAGGCCGCGACCGCGCCATTGGTCTTGCCCGCCTTGCCGACGTTCGTCGCCATGCCCGGAAGGCCGCATTGCCCGCTGCTCGTCAGGAGATCCTTGATCTCGCGTGCCCCGCCGCCGCTGCCGGAAAAATCCACCCAGCGAAACTGACCAGATTCCACATCGTCGTTGCTATTGGTCACGCCTTCGATCCATTCACCCCGCGCGAACCCCCAGCCGGGCGTGGCGGTTCTTTGGCAGACGCCAACGGGAACAAGGCAATTGGTCTGTGACGGCGCCCTCGTGGCAACCGCGACAGCGGCCACGCTCTTGGATGCCCCGTACGTGCTGTTTCCACTGAACGCGCTCAGGGCATGGAGGATCCAAGGCGCGATGCCCGACTTCGTGTGTAGGCACTTGGCGTACCTGGCATTCGCGATGGGCGTAAAAGTATGGCTGTAGGTGCCGATCAAAGAGTCGCTGAACACGACCTCGGTTTGGGCCAGCCCAGTCGCCTCGCCTTGAAAATTTATCTTGTTGAGATCGGCCGCGGTCTTGCCTGCGCTGGTGGCCCGCGTCAATGCATCGCCGGCGCCGTCGAGTTCCTGCGCGGCCGACAGGGCACAACTGTCCAGGGCGGTCTGCAACTCGGTTTTCACGATGAAGAGGCGGCCAAAGTCCAGCGCAATGCCCATGAATCCGAGGAGGAACAGCAGGACCAGCGCGACGGTGATGATCACCGCGCCGCTTTGGCGGTGGCCAGAAGGATGGACTTTCATGATCGACTTCCTGTGCAATGGTGTCGGCTCGGAAAACCCGGCGCTTCAGCCACAGTCCACGCCGCCGAGGCAGGCGCGGACGACATCAACGAGATCAGCGAGGCCGGCGTCCGTTACCAGCGGCCGCAGCGAGGTGATCAGCAGGATCGAGATCACCGCAATGACCAGCGCGTACTCCACCATTTGGGCGCCGCTTTCGTCCGCCAGAAATGACTTGAACATGATGAGTACCTCGCTTTTCGTTTTGATTGGCCTTTAGACGCGGAGGGCGGGGATTGGACGAGCCGTCCTCGCCCCGTCTTCGAACTGCTCACGGGCAGGTGGTTGTCGTGAGGCAATTGGTCACGTGGGTGAGGAAGGTCGTGAAGCTGCCGTTGTCGGTGAGCCCTCTCAGCGCGACAACCAGTGCGATCGAAACGACAGCGATGATCAGCGCGTACTCGATGACTTGAGCGCCGCTCTCGTCCTTCAGGAATAACTCGAACATGGTGGCTACCTCGTTTTCTGTGTTGAAAAGAACAGTGGGAGCAGAGGGAGCGGACAATGGCTTGTCCGCCCCACCCTCGAGCTGTTTACGGGCAGGTGGTTGTGGTGAGGCAATTGGTCACGTGGGTGATGAAGGTCGTGAAACCGCCGTTGTTGGCAGTAAGCCCCTTCAGTGCGACAACCAGCGCGATCGAGATGACCGCAATGATCAATGCGTACTCGATGACTTGGGCACCATCGTCGTCGCGCAGGAAGCTACGGGTGTATTGGCCAATGGCCTGAAGAACGTTGTTCATGAGTCTTTCCTTTCAAGGTTCAAATAAACGAATGGATTTCGTTGATCAATCAAACAGGTTGGGAAAATTGAGTAGTTGCAGTTCGTGGCGCTCTCCTTTCCGGACAGGGGTTGGTAATGCAAGCCGCGGTCACCTGGCGCCACCGCCAATCGCTCCGCCAATGTTGATGACATTCACCGCCGGCGGCGGCGCCTTGTAGGACTCGTGGTACTGCACCATCGACTCGCGCGACGCGCGGCCGTCCATGCCCACGACCGGGTTCCCGTCCTTGCCAGCATCGGGATTGATCGTCATCTTCCTTTTCGCGTCGCGCACCGCATCGCCAAAGCGCGCGTCGTAGTTGGGCGTGACGTGGGAGCAGCCGGTGGCCAGCAGCAGCGTCAGCGCGAGAGTGGTCGACTTGATGAACATGGTGGTGCTCCTCGCGGGTGTCATTGGGGTTGGCCGGCCGGTGCAACCGGTGCCGGGGTGGCGCTTTCGAGGCTGCCGTTCAGGTAGACCTCGGCGCGGCTGGGGACGACGTGGTTGTCGGTCGGCACGCGCGGCGCCTCGGCCAGCGGACGAACCAGGCGCGGCGTGATCACGAACATCAGCTCGGTCTGGTCGTTCTGGAACTCGGTGCTGCGGAACAGCGCCCCCATCACCGGCACTTCGCCCAGTCCGGGGTAGCGCTTGATGGATTCGGTGACGTTGCTCTTGATGAGCCCCGCGATGACGAAGCTCTGGCCGTCGTTGAGCTGCACGGTGGTGTCGGCGCGGCGCACCGTCAGCGAAGGCAGCACGGCGGTCACGCCGGTCACGGTGGTGAAGGGCGAGCCGGTCTGCGACAGGTCCGACACCTCCGAGATCATCTTGAGGTTGACGCGCCCGCCGTTGAGCACGGTCGGGGTGAACTTGACCCCGATGCCGAACTCCTTCTCTTCCAGCGTGATGTTGGTTCCCCCGCCGCCGGCGGCGCTCTGCGCGACCGGGATGAAGATCTTCCCGCCCGACAGGAAGCTTGCCTGCTGGCCGCTGATGGCCATGATGTTGGGCTCCGCCAGGATGCGCACCAGGCCGTCGTCCTTCTGGCCGTCGATGCCGACCGAGGTGCGGCCGATCCTGATCGCCTCGAGCAGGCCGCCGCCTCCGCTCAGGAAGCTGGAGATCAGCGAGTAGCTGTCGCGGCCGCCACCACCCGTGCGGCTCAGGCCCACGCGCGCGCCGAGCCGGTCCAGCAGCGTCTTGCTGACCTCTGCGATCTTCACTTCGAGCATCACCTGCTGCGGCGCCGTCACGCGCAGCAGGTTCACCACCTTCTTGCCGTCGGCGCCGTAGGCCATGGCCAGGCTCATCACGTCGTCGAGCTTGAGCGCATCGCTGATCTCGCCGGTGAGCACGATCGATTTCTCGGCGCTGCGCACGCGGATGTGGTTTTCTTCCGGCATCAGCTCGGCGAGCTTCGACTGCAACGCGCCCGGATCGATGGTGACGATCACGTCCTTGATGTAGCAGGTGCCATCGACGCTTTGCAGCACGACGTTCATCGAGCCCGCCTGGCGGCCGCGGAAGAACAGGTCGGTCGGGCTCAGCAGCGTGACGTCGACATCGGCGATGCCGTCGCCCGCGTTCGCCGCCGTGGCGGGGGCCGGTGCCGGCTGCCCTGCGGCTGCGGGTGCGGCGGCCGGCGCGCGGCTGGGCGGCTGGCCGCTGACCACGATGCGCGCAACGCGTGCCTTCAGCGGGATGACCACCGACTTGCCGAGCACGGCGTAGGTCGGCTGGTCGTCCGGGATGATCGCGGTGCAGCGCCGGGTGGCGGGCCCGGCCGGCGCTGCGGCCGGGGTTGCGGCAACGGCAGCAGCCGCCGCCGGGACCGCGTCCGCGGCCATCGCGGGTGCCGCCAGCGCCATGAGTGCCGCCAGCAGCCAGGCGGGTGAATAAGAAGAAGAAGAGAGATGTTGCACTTGGGTTCCTCCTGCGGGGTGATCAGAAGCAGTTGAGCGTGCGGGCTGCGTGCTGGATCACTTCCACGCACTCGGATTGCCGCTGCGCCATGGGGGCGGTGCGCGGCATGCGCGCGGGGGCCGGCCGCGCTGCCACGGTGGTGGAGATCGGCAGGATGTCCTTCTCGCCGAACAGCTGGCCCTTGGTGATGCCTGCGGTGGCAACCGTGGTCTTGTCCATCTGGTTGCGCAGCACCAGCGAGAGGGTTCCCACGCTGCGTGCCAGGTCGAGCTTTTCGGAGTCTTCGAGCGAAAGCTCCAGCGTCACGGCGCTGACCACCTTCGGCTTGGTGTCGTCGCGGTTGGCTTCCTGCGCCACTGCCAGCACCAGCACCTTCTCGAGCACGGTCTTGCTGATCTGGCGGCCCTCTTCGCCGCGGTTCTTGTCCTGCTGCGCGTTGACCATCACATCGACGTAGTTGCCCGGCAGCGCGAAGCCCGCCACGCCCACCACGTCGTTGACCCGCACGGTCATGGCACGCTTGCCGCTCGCAATGACCGCCGAGAGCCCGCCCTGGGTGCCGACCGGCGCGAGCTTGCCTTCCAGGATGGCCTCGCCGCGCAGCACGCCGACCTTGACCACGCGGTCCTCCAGCGACTTGGCGTCCTTGAACGAGCCGGCCGGCAGCGAGCCGCTCGGCCAGTCGACCAGCGACAGCATCTGCGGATTGACCCGGCTGCCCAGTTCGATGTCGACCGCGGCCACCACCACCTTGTTGGATGCGATTCCGCCCTGCCGGGAGACCCAGCCCGCTGCGTAGACCGCGGCCGCCAGGCCGGTCAGGAGGGCCAGCAGAAGCAGCCCGAGCGCCTTGATGTTTTTCATGCGAATCTCCGCCGTGGATGGATGGATGGAGGAAGGGACGGGCTAGACGAAGCCCAACTGATGCGCCAGGACCTGTACAACCGTCCCCACGCAAATACAGATGCCGTAAGGCAGCTTTCCGATGGATTGCCGCGTGTCGATCGTTCCGTTCGGCCGCACGCCCGCAATGCCCGAGACGACGATGCCCTGCGCCGCATCCTTGACGTTGGCCAGCATGTGGCCGA
The DNA here is from genome assembly GCF_056396385.1 of Variovorax sp. 05T418. NCBI lineage: Bacteria > Pseudomonadati > Pseudomonadota > Betaproteobacteria > Burkholderiales > Comamonadaceae > Variovorax > Variovorax sp. 05T418. The sequence goes on from NZ_JBFTLJ010000004.1 coordinate 464,520, forward strand.
GCCGGCGCCGGTGGATGGCCACCGCCACGGCCGCGAAGCCGCCCGCGATGCAGGTGAAGAGAATGGCCTCCAGCGTCTGGTAGGGACCTATGAAGGCACCGACCATCGCCATCAGCTTGACGTCGCCCGCGCCCATGATCCCCAGCACATAGAACGGCAGCATGATCGCGAACCCGGTGCCCAGGCCGCCCAGGGCGTGCTGCAGGCCGGTCATCGGCGTGCGCGCCGCGAAGGCGCCGTAGATGATCGCGAAGGCCATGCCGCCGAAGGTCAGCCAGTTGGGAATGCGGTAGAAGCGCGCATCGCTGACTGCGGCCATCACCAGCAGCACGAAGAGCCCGCCCATGCGGAAGTCCGAGGCCAGCATGGCCAGCAGATCGAGGACGGCGTTGAATTCCTGCATGGTGCGAACCTCAGGCGCTGCGCCGCACGGCCAGCAGCAGGAGAAGGCACACAACCACCACCAGGGAGCCGATGAGCGCGAACTCCATGAACGACATGCCCGCGTCCTCGCGCAGCAGGGTCATGAAGCTTCGTGGCAGCAGGTTGAGCGTTTCCATGCGTGTTCCCCAGTGATGGTGTTGTCGACTGGCACCGCTTCGTTTTCCTTGCCGGGCCGAAGCGTCTTGCCGTGGAGTCACTGTAGAAATCGCGCCGCCTGCGCACATGAGCAGTGCGCCCCTTTTCCAGGGAGACAAGCGCCCCGCCCCCCGGGCCCGCACCCATGACAAACCGCCTGCCTGGGGGCGGCGGGCGGCGGAACGAAAAAAGGGCCCTGGCGTTGCCGCCAGGGCCCTTTTTGTTCGTCTTGTTTCAGCTCAGGTGTCGAGCGTCAGGTGCTGGCCGTGCAGCGCCGCGGCCGCGGGCGACGCAAGAAAGCCGATGGTCTGGGCCGCGACGGCGGTCGACACCCAGTCGGCGGGATTGGCGTCCGGCATGGCCTGCCGATTGGCCGGCGTGTCGAGCACGCTGGGCGCCACGCTGTTGATGGCCACGCCATGCGGGGCGGCCTCGGCGGCCGCGGCCTCGACCAGGCGCTGCAGCGCGCTTTTCGACGCGATATACGCCGCCATGGCCGGCAGGCCGCGCGCCGCCACCTTGGCCGTCACCGCCACGATGCGGCCGGCGCCGTGCTCGATCATCGAGGGCAGCACCGCCTGCGTCACCGCCACGAAGGACCAGGCATTGAGGTTCATCATGCGGTCCCAGCTTGCCCGCGAGAGCGCATGCGTGGCCTCGCCCATCTCGAAACCGCCGGCAATGTGGACCAGCGCGTCGATGCGGCCGAAGGCCTTGAGCGCCTGGCTCGCGAGCTCGGTCATGTCGGCCGCCGAGGTCACGTCGCCCGCCAGCAGCAGGTGCTGCGAATTGTCCAGGCCCGGAAAGACCTCGGCCAGGCGGTCCGCCCGGTGGTCGACCAGCGCCAGGCGCGCGCCCTGCTCGAGAAAATGCTGGACCACCGCACGGCCCAGCGCGCCCGCGGCTCCGGTGATCACAACATGGGACATGGTGGTGGTATCTGTCATGGAAGATCTCCTGATGGAAGGACCGCAGCCCCGTCGATGATGACGAATCCTAACGCCGCCGAACACAAAATCGTTGAGCCCCGGAATTTTTACGCTATACTTGCGGTCTTGCCAAAAAACGCAAAACGTTTTGTGCAAGGGCTCTTAGCTCAGTTGGTAGAGCAGCGGACTCTTAATCCGTAGGTCGAGTGTTCGAGTCACTCAGGGCCCACCAACCAACATCGCGGAAACGCTGAAAAGCCCGCTACCTCACCGGTAGCGGGCTTTTTTCATTGGCCTCCGCCTAGAGCACTACAGCGCGCCGTCCAGCCAGCCCTCGACAAGCCGCACCAGCACGTCCCGCCTTTCCCGCACCTCCGCCAGCAGGTACTGCCGCGCATGTTCCTGGGCCAGTTCGTTCGACAGAAACCAGGCCTCGCGCGCCGGGTTTCCGTGCGGGGGCGGCGCGCCCCATGCTGCGGCGCCGTTGCCTAGAAAGGCTTCCGTCACGGGCAGGCGCCCATCGGTGCGGCCCAGTTCCGACAGCGGGTTGCGCGGGCCGCCAAGTTCGATGCGGACGTGCACGATATCTTCTTCCACCGCGATGGACGCACCCATGCCGCCTTGCTGCTGCACCTGCCAGAGCTGGGCGGCGCTGGCATGGCGCACCCAGCTTTCCAATGCCCGCGCGAGGCTTTCGATGATGGCTTGCTTGTTGTCCATGCGGCACTCACTCCTTCGTGTTCGTATCGATGCCTTGCAGCACTGCTACCACTCGCCGACCTCGCGCACGCGCTGGTCGAGGTCGGGATATTCAAGGCTCCGGTCCGTTGGCGCAAGCGGAAGCGCCGGTGCACCCTGCCAGCCCCTCCCCATCGGCGACAACCCGGCGCGGCAGATCGAACAGCACTGCGAGGCGGAGCCGGGCTGGCTCGACAAGGAAGACCGTCCCTCCGAAGTGCCCGATGCGGCCGAAGAGCGCTTCATCGCGGCCGCGCGCGAGGCCTGGCGGCAGGCCAACGCCAAAGGAAAGAGGGAGCTCAGCGGCTGGCTCAAGCAGCGTGCGGCACGCGCGCCCGGCGAAGAGCCGCCGCCCTGACGCGCCTCAGGCGAGCGAGGGCGCGCCGCGCAGGATGGCCGTGCGCAGGTCCTGCGGAATTTCGACGGCGCGATGGCTCTCGAGCGAGGTGGTCACGAGCACCTGCTTCATCTGCATGCGCAGTTCGCCGCTGGCGGGGTCGAAGCAGCGCAGCACGAGCGTCATGGAGCGCGAGCCCAGCCGCTCCACCGCAAGGCCCAGCACGACTTGATCGCCCATGCGGCTCACGGCGCGGAAGTCGGCCTCGAGCCGCACCGTGGGCAGGCCGATGCGCCGCTCGGCGATGAGCGCGTGGTAGCCGATGCCGAGCCTTTCGCTCACCCAGTCTTCCACCAGGCCGTTGAGCATGACGAAGTACTGCGGATAGAAGACGATGCCCGCGGGGTCGCAATCGGAAAAGCGGATCATCCGCGCGCGCTGGAACTCGGCCTGCAGCGCTCCGGTTTCGCTTGTGCTCGTCGCCATCAGCCCTCCTCGCCCGCCGGCTCGCTGCGCATCACGTGCACGCGCAGCTGGCCGAGCTGGGCATGCATCTGCCTGACGGTCTTCATGTCGAGGCCCGAGAACATCTCGAGGATCCATTGCTCGTGTTCCTTGGCCATGGTCTCGAAGCTCGCGCGGCCCTTGGGCGTGAGGCTCACGATCCACGAGCGGCGGTCGTCGGGGCTGTGGGCGCGCGCCACCAGGCCGTCGCGCTCGAGTTCGTCGGTCAGGCCCGTGACGTTGCCGCCCGTCACCATCAGGTAGCGCGACAGCACGCGCATCTTCAGGCCCTCTTCATAGCGGTAGAGCTGGGCCATGTAGTCGAAGCGCGCCAGTGAGATGCCGAAGCGCTCGCGCAGCCGGCGCCGGATCTCGGCCTCGATCTGCGTGGTGCTGGCGAGCATGCGCAGCCACAGCCTGAGCATGGCGTGGTCTTCGCGGCCGGCGCGGGCCTCGTGGCCGAGCTCCTCGGCGTCGCTGAGCGCGGCATGCGAGGCGTCGTTGCGCATCACATCACCTCCCCGCCCGACACCGAGACCGACTGCCCGGTGACGGACGCGGCGCCCTCCCCGCAGAGCCAGCGCACCGCGTCGGCCACTTCGGCGGGCTGCACGATGCGCCGCTGCGGATTGGCGCTGGAGAACTCGGCCAGCGCATCGGCTTCGCTGCGGCCGGTCTTGCCCACCACGTTGGCAACGCTCGCGCGCAGGATGTCGGTGTCGGTGTAGCCGGGGCACACCGCGTTCACCGTGACGCCCTTGCGTGCCACCTCGAGCGCGAGCGAGCGCGTGAGCCCGACCACGCCATGCTTGGCCGCCGCATAGGCCGCGACGTAGGCATAGCCCTTCTGGCCCGCGGTGCTGGCGATGTTGACGATGCGGCCCCAGCCGGCTTCGAGCATGTCGGGCAGCGCGGCCTGCGTGCACAGGAACGTGCCGGTGAGGTTCACCGACAGCATGCGCTGCCAGAGCTCGGCCGAGGTCTTGAGAAAAGGCGCGCTCTCGGCCGCGCCTGCGTTGTTGACGAGGATGGCGAGCGGCCCGCGCTCGGCACGCGCCAGCGCGAAGGCCGACTGCACGGCCTGGGCGTCGGCCACGTCGGCCGCGGCAACGCCGTGGCCCTGGCCCGCGAGCGTCGCGGCCACGCGCCGGAGTGAATCGAGGTCGCGTCCCAGCAGCGTGAGCGTTGCGCCCTCGGCAGCCAGGGTGCGGGCGATCTCGGCGCCGATGCCGCGCGCGGCGCCGGTGACGAGGGCATGGCGGCCGGTCAGTGAATTTGCGTGCATACCTGAATTGTTTAGTCCTGAACTATTTTAGCGTGTGCGGCGCATCGCCTGTTCAGCGCATGAAACGGCCGCCGTTGAGGTCCAGCGTGGCGCCCGTCATGAAGGCCGCCGCGGGCGAAGCGAGGTAGACGACGGCAGCGGCCACCTCTTCGGCCTCGCCGAAACGGCCGAGCGGAATTTGCGCCTTCAGCGCCTGCTGCCGCGCCGGGTCCAGTGCATCGAGCGCGGGGCTGCGAACCGCTGCTGGTGCCAGTGCATTCACCGTGACGCCATGCGGTGCGAGTTCCTGCGCGAAGCTGCGCGTCAGTGCCAGCAGCGCGGCCTTGCTCGCCGCATAGTGCACGCCGGTCGCGGCACTGGGCTGCTGGCCCGCCAACGACGCCAGGTTGACGATGCGCCCGGACCCGCGCTCGCGCATGTGCCGCCCGGCAATGCGGCAGCCGAAGAAGCTGCCACGCAGGTTGACAGCCAGCACGTCGTCCCACTCGTCGGGCGTGATGTCCCAGGGCGAGGTGAACGGCGTGCGCGCGGCGTTGTTGACCAGCAGGTCGATGGCGCCGAAGCGGGCCACGGCCGCCTCGAAGCAGCGTACGAATGCCGGCTCGCTGCGCACGTCGAGTTCCATGGCGACGCAATCGGCGCCCGCGGCGCGCAGGCCCGCGGCCACGGATTCGGCGCTGCCTGCGTCGACATCGGCAAGCACCACGCGCGCACCCGATTCGGCCAACCCGCGCGCAATGGCGGCGCCCAGGCCCTGCCCCGCGCCGGTCACGAATGCGGCCTGGCCGGCAAGCGGTGGCGGCGTGGAACTCATGCCGCCCTGGCCGGGGGACGAGCGGCAGCGGGCCGCCCGTCCCAGGTCTGTTCGCTGACGCCGCGCTCGCGCAGCTTGAACTTCTGCACCTTGCCGTTCTCGGTGCGCGGCAGGTCGGCCAGCACGTCGATGTAGCGCGGCACCGCGAAGTACGGCAGCCGGCTCTCGCAGAAGCGCGCCAGTTCGGCCGGGTCGATGCGCTGGCCCTCGCGCGGCACCAGCGCGGCCATCACCTCGTCCTCGGCCAGTTCGGACTGCACCGGGTACACGGCGCAGGAGGCCACGCCGGGGTGGCTCAGCAGCACCTGCTCGACTTCGAAGGACGAGATGTTCTCGCCGCGCCTGCGTATCGCGTCCTTGATGCGGTCGACAAAGCGAAAGGCGCCATCAGCATCGCGCACCACGCGGTCGCCGGTATGGAACCAGAGGTTGCGCCAGGCCTCGACCGTCTTCTCGGGCATGTTGAAGTAGCCGCTCGCAAAGGCGTGGGGTTCGTCCGCGCGCAGCAGCAGTTCGCCGGGTTCGCCTGCGGGCAGCTCCACATCGCCCTCGTCGGCCACGCGCGCCTGAAAGCCGGGGCGCAGCCAGCCCATGACGCCGCCGCGCGGCGAATCCGGGGCGGTGGCAATCGCGAAGTTGGTCTCGGTCGAGCCATAGCCTTCGAGCAGCGCCACGCCGGTGCGCGCCCTGAAGGCCTGCCCGGCCGCCGAGGGCACGCCCGGCCCGAGCCCGATGCGCACGCGGTGTTCGCGCTCGGCTTCGCCTTCGGGCTGGGCCAGCAGGATCGGCACCATCGCGCCCAGCAGGTAGACCACGGTCGCCCCATTGGCGCGCATCGACGGCCAGAAGCCCGAGGCCGAGAAGCGCGATTCGAACACCACTTCGGCGCCGGTCAGCGCGGCCTGCGCGAAGGTGTTGAGCGCGTTGATGTGGAACATCGGCAGCGTGGTGCACAGCACGTCGTCGCGGCCGACGCCGAGCACTTCGGCGCTGTTCACGCCCCACCAGAAATACTGCGCATGCGGACAGACCACGCCCTTGGCCGGGCCGGTGGTGCCGGAGGTGTAGAGGATGGCGAGCGGATCGCCAGGCTGCACCGCGGCCGGTGCGATGGCCTGTGCGCCTTGCGGGTAGCTGGAGGCGCGAACGCCCGCAGGCGGCGTCCATGAAGCAGGCGCCTCGCCGACGATCCAGAGCTCACGCAGCGCCGTGCGCCCCAGGTCGGCCGTCGCCAGCCGCTCGAGAAAGCCCGCCTCGACCACCAGCAGCTTCGCCTCGCTGTTGGCAAGGAAGTATTCGATCTGCGGACCCATCGACGCAGTGTTGACCGGCACCACCGAGGCGCCGAGCCAGCCGGCACCCAGAAAGGTCTCGAGAAACTCGATGCGGTTGCCGCACATCACCGCAATGCGGTCGCCGCGCGCCACGCCGGCCGCGGCCAGCGCGCCGGCACGCACCGCAGCCGCCTCGGCCGCGTCGCCATGCGTCCACTGCCGGCCCGCGATCCGCAGCAACGGGCGCCCGGCGAAGCGTTCCGACTGCCGCTGCAGCATCGCGGGCAGCGTGCGCTGGTCCGGCGGCAGCGCGCGCACTTCACTCGTCATCGTGCGTGCCTCCGCCGAGGTAGGTGGCCTGCACACGCGGATCGCTCGCGAGTTCGCCCGATGCGCCCGACAGCGCGATCTCGCCGGTTTCCAGCACGTAGCCGTGGTCCGAGGTCTCGAGCGCGGCGCGCGCGTTCTGCTCCACCAGCAGGATCGAGACGCCGTCCTCGCGCAGCTTGCGAACGATCGAGAGAATGTCGCGCACGATCAGCGGCGCGAGCCCGAGGCTGGGCTCGTCGAGCATCAGCAGGCGCGGCGCGGACATCAGGGCGCGGCCCACCGCGAGCATCTGCCGCTCGCCGCCCGAGAGCGTGTCGGCGCGCTGCGCGCGGCGCTCGGCCAGGCGCGGAAAGCGGTCGTACACCGACTGCAGCCGCTTCTTCATGGCGTCGCCGCGCAGCCTCTTGGCATAGGCGCCGAGCTGCAGGTTGTCGAGCACGGTGAGTTCGCCAAACAGCTCGCGCTTCTCGGGCACCAGGCACAGGCCGCGCTCCACGCGCGCCTCCACGTCGAGGCCCCGCAGGTCTTCGCCCTCGAAGCGAAGCGTGCCCTTGCAGGGCAGCAGCCCCATGGCGGCCGCGAGCAGCGTGGTCTTGCCCGCGCCGTTGGGCCCGATCACCGAGATGATCTGGCCCGGCTGCAGGTCGAGCGACACGCCGCGCACTGCCTCCACCTGCCCGTACGACACATGCAGGTCGCCGATCTCCAGCATCGCGGTCATTTCGTCACCCCCAGGCTTGTCACTTCGTGTACTTCGCGCACCCCCTGAAGGGGGCCCGCGCCTTCGGGCGGCCGTGCGGCGCTCATACCACGCTCCCCAGGTAAGCCGCCTGCACGCGCTCGTCGGCGCGCACCGCCGACGGCACGCCCTCCACGAGCTTGGAGCCGAAGTTCATCACCACCAGACGGTCCACCAGTTTCATCACGAAGTCCATGTCGTGCTCGACGATCAAGATGGTCACGCCCTCCTCGCGCAGCTTGCGCAGCAGGTCGCCGAGCGCCATCTTTTCCTTGCGGCGCAGGCCCGCCGCGGGCTCGTCGAGCACCAGCAGCACCGGGTCGGCGGCCAGCGCGCGCGCAATCTCCAGGATGCGCTGCGTGCCCAGCGGCAGGCTGCCCGCGAGCTCGTGCGCGCGGTCGCCCAGGCCGATGCGGTCGAGCTGGCGCTGCGCCTCCTGCAGGATCTGCATCTCTTCCTTGCGGTCCAGCCGCAGGCCCGCCTTCAGGATGCCCGAGCGCGTGCGCGAATGCGCGCCCAGCGCCACGTTGTCCAAGAGGCTCATGTGCGGCCTGAGCTTCACGTGCTGGAAGGTGCGCGCCAGCCCCAGCCGCGCCACCTGCCGCTGCGGCATGCCGGCGATGTCGTGGTCGAGAAAGCGCACCTGGCCCGCGCTCATCGGCAGCGTGCAGGTCAGCAGGTTGAACATGGTCGACTTGCCCGCGCCGTTGGGCCCGATCAGGCCGACGATCTCTCCCGCGTTCACTTCGAAGCTCACGTCGTTGACCGCCACCAGCCCGCCGAAGCGCTTGACCGCGCCGTTCACCGACAGCACCTGCGTGCCGCGCGCGGGCAGCTGCCGGTGCGGCAGCGGATCGACCGCAGGCGCTTCGTGGCGCGAGGCAGCCTGCGTGCCGGCACGGCGGCGCGTCCAGCGCCGCAGCAGGCCCATGAGCCCACCGCGCGCAAAGTGCAGCAGCAGGATGAAGAGCGTCGCGAAGGCCACAGCCTCCAGCTGGCCCGCGCGCTGCGTGAGCATCGGCAGCACGTCCTGCAGGCCGTTCTTCAGCACCAGCACGAGCGCGGCGCCCACCAGCGCGCCCGCCAGCTGCCCGAGCCCGCCGGCCACCGCCATCAGCAGGTATTCGATGCTGGCGCGCACGTCGAAGGGCGACGGGCTCACGAAGCGGTTCATGTGCGCATAGAGCCAGCCCGCCAGCCCCGCGAACAGCGCGGCCGTGACAAACAGCGTGAGCCGCACGCGGTAGGCGTCGGCGCCCACGCTCGCGAGCAGCGTGGCACCGCCGCGCAGGCCCCGAATCGCGCGCCCCGGCCGCGACTGCAGCAGGTTGTGGCTGAACAGGCAAGCCAGCCCGACCACCACCCAGATCAGGTAGTACATCGAACGCGGATCGGCCAGCGACCAGCCCGCGATCTGCAGCGCCGGAATGTTCGACAGGCCCGTGTGGCGCCCGAGCGCATCGACGTTGCCGAACAGCATCGCGATCGACAGGCCCCAGGCGATGGTGCTGAGCGGCAGGAAGTGCCCGCCCAGCCGCAGCGTGAGCATGCCGATGGCCAGCGCCGAGAGGCCCGTGAGCAGCAGCGCGAACAAGAGGCCGATCCATGGCGACAGGCCCTGCGCGGTGGTGAGCCAGGCCGTGGCGTAGGCCGCGATGCCCACGAAGGCCGCCTGCCCGAACGAGGTCGCACCGCCCACGCCGGTGAGCAGCACCAGCCCGAGCGCCACCAGCGCACCGATGCCGATGTCGTTGAGCAGCGAGACCGTGAAGCTGCCCGCCACCGTCGGCACCAGCGCCAGCACGGCGACCACCGCCGCGATCCATGCCATGCGTTTGGAATTCGCGTTCATTGGTCCACCTCGTCTTCTTCCTCTTCGGCATGGGCCGCCATGAACGACCTGAGCATCAATACCGGGATCAGCAGGCTGAACACGATCACGTCCTTCAGCGCCCCGCTCCAGAACGAGGCAAAGCTTTCCACCACGCCCACGGCGAGCGCGCCCACGGCCGTCATCGGGTAGCTCACGAGCCCGCCGATGATCGCGGCCACGAAGGCCTTCAGGCCAATGATGAAGCCCGAGTCGTAGTACATGGTGGTCACCGGCGCGATCAACACGCCGATGAGCCCGGCCAGCAGGGAGGCGCAGCCATAGGCCAGCAGCGCCGTGCGCACCGGCCGGATGCCGACCAGCCGCGCGCCCACGCGGTTGACGGCCGTGGCGCGCAGCGCCTTGCCGGCCACCGTGCGCTCGAACACCAGGAAGAAGAGGCCGCTCAGCACGATGGCCGCCCCCACCATCAGCACCACCTGGCCGCTGACCGTGAAGCCGTTGCCGAGCGTGAACACCGCGCTGGTGAGCGGCGTGGTGCGCGAGCCTTCAGGGCCGAAGAACAGGAGCCCCAGGCCCGACAGCAGGAAGTGCAGCGCCAGCGAGACGATCAGCAGCACCAGCACCGAGGCATCCGCGATCGGCTGGAACACCACCCGCGCGAGCAGCGGCGCAATGGGCACCACCAGCAGCACCGCCACCGCAATGTGCACCGCCACCGGCACGCCGGGCCGCGCCGCCAGCCAGGCCAGCACACACGGAATCGCGGGCAGCACGCCCCACATCAGCACCGCCTTGGGAATGCGCGCGGCCTCGCCGCGCCGCAGCAGGCTGCCGATTTCCGTTGCCAGCGCAAGCGCCGCAAGCACGGCGACCATGCCGATGGTCGGCGGCACGCGGCCGGTTTCGAAGGCCGCGAGCGACAGCGCCGCGAAGGCCGCGATGTCGCCGAACGGCACGAACACCACCCGCGTGACGGAAAAGATCAGCACCAGCCCCAGCCCGGCCAGCAGATAGACGGCACCGTTGGCCAGGCCATCGGTGACGAGAATCAGCGCCACGTCCCATGTCATGGAAAAGCCCCTCGCAATATCGTTGTTGTTGTTGGAATGAAATGGTTCAAGGTGCGAGCTTCCATTGGCCGTTGTCGAGCTTGACGATCACACGCGCGCGTTCGTCCACGCCGTAGAGGCTGCCGGGCTTGAAGCTGTAGACGCCGTGCGTGCCCACCACTTCCCTGGTGCTGAAGATGGCGTCGCGCAGCGCGACGCGGAACTCTGCCGTGCCCGGCTCCGCCTTCTTCATGGCGCGCGAAGCGGCATCGGCAAACACCAGCCAGCCGTCGAAGGAATAGGCCGAGAAGGCATCGCTGGTGGGCGCGTTGTTGACCTTCTGGAACACGGCGCGGAAATCGGTTGCGATCTTCTTGGTCGGGTGGCTGTCGGGCAACTGCTCGGCCACGATCACCGGGCCGGTGGGCATCAGTGCGTTCTGCCCCGCGGCACCGACCACGCGCACGAAGTCGGGGTTGATCAGCCCGTGCTGTCCGTACACGCCACCCTTGTAGCCGCGCTCCTGCAGCGCAAGAAAGGGCAGCGCGCCCGGCGTGCCGGCGCCGCCGGTCATCACCGCGTCGGGCCTGAGCGCCACGATCTTCAGCACCTGTCCGGTCACCGAGGCATCGGCGCGCGCATAGCGCTCGTTGCTCACCACCTTGATTCCGGCCTCGGGTGCGGCCTTCATCAGCGCGTTGTAGACCAGGTCGCCCCAGGCATCGGTGAAGCCGATGTAGCCCACGGTCTTGACGTTGTTGCGCTTCATGCGCTCGACCACCGCGTCGATCATCAGCTGCGTGGGCTGCGCCACCGTCATGACCCAGGGGTTCTCGGCCGCATCGAGCAGGATGGGCGTGAGGCCGATCATCGGCACCTTGGCCTCCTTGCCGACCTGCGCCATGGCAATGGCGGCCGGCACGCCCGAGGTGCCCATCAGCACGTCGACCTTGTCCTCCTCGATCAGCTTGCGGGCATTGCGCCCGGCCGTGGTGGGGTCGGAGCCGTCGTCCAGCACGATGAGCTGCACCTTGCGGCCGTTGACTTCCGGCTTGTAGGCCAGCGCGGCCTGCATGCCCTTGGCATAGGGCACGCCCAGCGAGGAGTTGGGCCCCGACAGCGACACGCTCAGGCCGACCTTGAGGTCGGCCGCCAGCACGCTCGCAACACCACAGGCGGTCAGCGCCGCGGCGAGGGCACCGCGCGTCAAGGTCAACATCAGGCTCTTCATGTCGTAGCTCCGGTGAGATGGATGGAGGAAAGGAACGGAAAACTCAGATGAACAGCTGGATCGCCGGCAAGGCGCGCGCGGCGTTGAGCAGGTCGATGCGCTTCTCGCGGATGGCCCAGCCGGTGGGCGTGCGCACGAGGTGGTGGCGGGCGGTGCCGGTCAGCAGGATCTGCGATTCGCCGCGCGCTTCGACGTAGAGGAAAGGCGTGCGCAGGCGGACCGCGCCGCTCGCTTCTTCCTCGATGCGCGAAGGCTGCAGCACATGCTGGCTGTGGCTCGCGGGATGCTGCGAATGGGCACGCGGGTTCTTCAGGCGATCGACGCGCAGCTGCAGCAGCAGCCGGTCTTCGTAGGCAAGGGAGTTGTGCGAGAACGGATCGGCCTGCGCGGCACCCAGCAGCGGTATCCAGTAGTGGCCGTCCTCGGTGAAGAGCGCCAGCCAGTCGTCGAAGCGCCGCTCGTCGAGCAAGGCGGCCTCATGGGCCACGAAATCGCGCGGATCGTCGTTCATGCCGCGGCCTCCATGCCCGCCACCATCGACTTCGCCCAGGCGCGGAACTGGTTGCGCATGAGCAGCTCGTTCGTGCCGTTGGTGGTGAGGGTCGATTGCGCGAGTTCAGCCGCGTCGTAGTTGCGGTGCAGGCTCACCCATTCGTTGCCGCCCGCGCGCAGGCCCTGCTGGATGCTCTCGAACAGGTGCACGTCGTCATGCGCGACCACCGACATCGGCGAGAACACGAGCCGGTTGTAGCTCATCGCGCGTTCGAACAGCAGTTCGGGCGCGCCTGCCGCGCGGAAACTCCAGGCTTCAATGAGCGTGCGGTCCGCGGCCAGCGGGCGGATCACGCGGATGGCCTGCGGCGAGCCCTTGACCGACAGGCTCGGATAGAAGACCGAGTTCTGCGGCGAGCGCTGCAGGATCTCGGCCGCGCGCTCCTCGCCATGCGCGGCGCGCATCGCAGCCTCGTACTCCGGCAGCTGCGCGTAGTTGGAGTGGATGCTGAAGTTCACGCCGAGCACGCTGTGGCCATTGGCGAACACCCGCCCGCCCATCTTGTCGAAGAATTCGTAACCCGATCCGAAAGGCAGGATCTGTTCCATTGCCATCGGCTTGGGATCGGTGGGCGCATGGCCTTCCCACAGCGCCTCGGCCGCCTTGGTGGCCGACTCGTGCGTCGACATCGGGTGCACCGTGTCGTTGATGTTCTCGAGGTACATCTTCCAGTTGCAGTGGACGATGTTGCGCAGCACGCCGCCGCCCACCGTGAGCCGGCCCTCGGGCGAGCGGTCGACCATGTTGTCGATGGCGCCGAGCACCTCGCCGAAGTAGTCTTCGAACGAGGGGCCGCTTTCCGCGAGCCGCACGAAGACGAAGTCGCGGTAGACCTTCACGTGCTTCACCACCGAGAGCCCCCGGCCCGACTCGCAGGCCTTGAGCTGCGTGCCCTCGTAGCCGTTCTTCAGCGGCACACCGAGTGGTGCGCCGTCGAGCTTGTAGGTCCAGGCGTGGTAGGGGCAGCGAAAGAAGCGGCCGGTGTTGCCGCATTCGTCGGTCACGAGCTGCGTGCCCTTGTGGGCGCAGCGGTTGTACATGACGTGCACCGCGCCGTCGGGCTGGCGCACCATGAGCAGCGGCCGGCCCGCAATGTCCTGCGCCACGAAGTCGCCCGGCTCCGGCACCTGGCTCGCGTGACCGAGATAGACCCAGGTGTTCGCGAACAGGTGCTCCTGTTCGAGCGCGAAGATCTCCTCGCTCAGGTACAGGTCGCGGTGCACGCGGTCGTTCTGCACGAGCGCGGCGATGTGGTCCGGATGATGGCGGTAGCTGGTCATCGGCGGGCGCTCAGGCTTCTTTCAGGGGACCAGCTTCCACTGGCCCTTGTTCATCTGCACGATCACCACGCCGCGCTGGTCGGAGCCATAGCGGTCGTCGGGCTTGAAGGTGTAGATGCCGTGCGTGCCCACCAGCTCGCGGGTGGCCACGATGGCGTCGCGCAGTGCGCTGCGGTACTGCGGCGTGCCCGGTTCGCCCTTGGTGCGCGAGGCGGCATCGGCCAGCAGCAGGTAGGCGTCGTACGTGTACGACGAGAAGGCGTCGGTCGGCACCGCGCCGTTGACCTTCTGGTAGGCGCTGCGAAAATCCATCGACACCTTCTTGATCGGGTTGCTGTCGGGCAACTGGTCGGCCACCAGCACGGGGCCGCTGGGCACCTGCAGGCCTTCGATGGAAGCGCCGCCCACGCGCACGAAGTCGGCGTTGATGAGGCCGTGCGTGCCGTAGATCTTTCCCTTGTAGCCGCGCTCGGCGAGCGCGAGGTAGGGCAGCGCCCCGGGCGTGCCCGAGTTGCCGGCAAACACCGCATCGGGCCGCTGCGCGACGATCTTGAGCACCTGCCCGGCCACCGACGAATCGCTGCGCGCATAGCGCTCGTTCGCCACCACCTTGATGCCGGCCTTCTCGGCGCTCCTCACGAGCGAGTCGTAGGCCAGGTCGCCCAGTGCGTCGGAAAAACCGATGAAGGCCACTGTCTTCACGCCAGACTTCTGCATGCGCTCGACCACGCCCGCGACCATGAGCTGGAACGGCTGCGACACGGTCACGGTCCATGCGCCTTCGGGGCCGGGGATGGTGACGGGCGTGGGCGAGATCAGCGGCGTGTTGAGCTCGCGCGCCACCGACGCAATGGCCATCGCGCCCGGCACGCCCGAGGTGCCGATCAGCACGTCGACCTTGTCTTCCACCACGAGCTTGCGCGCATTGCGCCCGGCGGTGGTGGGGTCGGAGGCATCATCGAGCACGATCAGCTGGACCTTGCGGCCGCCGATTTCGGGATGCTCGGCAATGGCGGCCCGAATGCCCTTCTCGTACGGTACGCCCAGTGCAGCGACCGGGCCCGAGAGCGAGCTGATGAAACCGATCTTCAGGTCGGCCGCCATGGCTTGCGCGGCCGCGAGTGCTGCTGCGGTGAGTGCCAGGATTCGGGTCAGGTTCTGTTTCATTGTTGGTGCTCCAAGATTGTTTTGCGCTTCTGTTCAGGGCGTGTGCCCAGGCCACCGGGTACTCCCCTCCGCGAATGTCCCCCGCCTTCGGCTCCTCCTTTATTTCGCTGCGGGGAGCACCCGATGCCCTGCGCACGAGGACACGCTCTGGGTGCACAGCTGATCAACGACCGCTCCGCATAACGCTCCCGTCGATGGGGTGCCTTGCGCAGCGAAATCAAGGAGGAGGCCGAAGGCCGGGGGACATTCGCGGAGCAAGGTACCCCGTCGGCGGGAGCGCGCCCTGAACAGCAGCGCACTTCAAACACACCGCGACGAACAAAAAAGCAAGCCGTCATATCAAGGAACCAGCTTCCACTGCCCCTTCTCCAGCTTCACGACAACACGCGACCGTTCATCAGAGCCATAGCGGTCCGTCGGCTTGAAGTTGTAGACCGAGTGTGTCCCCACCAGCTCCTTGGTGCTCACGATGGCGTCCCGCAGCGCCAGGCGGAACTGCGGCGTGCCGGGCTCGGCCTTGGTGGCGAGCGCGCGCTGGGCCGCATCGAGGTACAGCAGCCAGGCATCGAAGGTGTAGGCCGAGAAGGCATCGGTCGGCGGTGCGCCGTTGGCCTTCTGGTAGGCCGCGCGGAAATCCATCGACACCTTGCGGATCGGGTTTTCGCTCGGCAGCTGCTCGGCCACGATCACCGGGCCGGTGGGCGCCAGCAGGCCTTCGACCGAAGCACCGCCCACGCGCACGAAGTCCGGGTTGATGAGCGCGTGCATGCCGTAGATCTGGCCCTTGTAGCCGCGCTCCGCGAGCGCCAGGTAGGGCAGCGCGCCGGGCGTGCCCGAGGTGCCGGTGATCACCGCGTCGGGCCGCAATGCGACGATCTTGAGCACCTGGCCGGTCACCGACGAATCGGCGCGCGCATAGCGCTCGTTCGAGACGATCTTGATGCCCGCGGGTTCCGCGCTCTTTTGCAGCGCGTCGTACACCAGGTCGCCCCAGGCGTCGGAAAAGCCGATGTAGCCGACCGTCTTCACGCCCGACTTCTTCATGCGCTCGACCACCGCGCTCACCATCAGCGGCGCGGGCTGCGGCAGCGTGACCATCCATGCGCCCTCCTCGCCCGGCAGGTTGGCGTTGGCGATCGAGATCAGCGGCGTCTTCGTCTCGCGAGCCACGCCGGCAATGGCCAGCGCGCCGGGCGAACCGGCCGTGCCGATGATCACGTCGACCTTGTCCTCGTCGATCATCTTGCGGGCATTGCGTGCGGCCGTGGACGGGTCGGACGCATCGTCGAGCTGAACCAGTTGGATCTTGCGGCCGCCGACGTCGGCCTTGTAGGCGATGGCGGCCTTCATGCCCTTCTCGTAGGGGATGCCGAGCGACGACACCGGCCCCGACAGCGACGTGATGAAGCCGACCTTGAGATCGGCCGCCCACGCGCCCGCGGTGCTCAACGCGCCAAAGGCCGCGGCAATGCCCGCGACGGCACGGAATCGGTTCAGGACTTTCATGGCGATGCTCCAGAGGTGATGTTTTTGAACGGAACGGATGAACGCGGTAATGACTAGAGAGCAAGGCTGCCGACGCTGGTGCCGCCGCAGACGTAGAGCACCTGGCCCGTGATGAAGCTGCTGTCGGGGTCGGCAAAGAACCGCACGGCGCGTGCCACGTCGGCCGATTCGCCAAGGCGCTTGACGGGCACGGAGGCGGCGAGTGCGCGCTCCTTCTCGCTGCCGGCCTCGACCACGTCGTAGAACATGTCGGTGCGGATCGGGCCCGGCGCCACCACGTTCACGGTGATGCCGTCCGCGGCAAGTTCGAGCGCCCAGGTGCGCGCCATGCCCAGCATGCCGGCCTTGGTCGCGGAGTAGCTGGTGCGCGTGGCCAGGCCGAGCGCGGCGCGCGACGACAGCAGCACCACGCGGCCGAAGCGCTGCGCGCGCATCGCGGGCAATGCGCCCTGCACCAGCTGGATCGCGGAGGCCAGGTGCAGGTCGACCAGCGCATCGAGATCGCCGAGCTTCACGTCGGGCAGCAAGGCTGCGCGGATCACGCCGGCGTTGTGGACGATGGTGGTGGGAGCGAAACGCTCGACCAGTTCGCGCACGGCTTCGCCGGTGGCGGCGCGGTCGGCCAGGTCGACTTCGAGGCTGTGCAGCTTCGGGTGATCGATCTCGGCCTTGCGGCGTGCGAGCGAGATCACTTCGTAGCCCTGCGCGAGCAGGTCTTCGCAGATGGCCTTGCCAATGCCGGCGCTGCCGCCGGTGACTGCAGCTACCTTATTCATGCGCGCTCTCCCCGTGTTGCTCCCTCTCCCGCTTGCGGGAGAGGGTTGGGGTGAGGGTGACTTTCCCCCACGCGGGAGAAGGAGCCAAAGCCGGAACCGTGGCTCATGATGGCGCCCCCACCAGCGCCAGCACCCGCAGCGGGCTGCCACTGCCCTTCTCGATCTTGAGCGGCGGGCAGATCAGCACCGCACCCGAGGGCGGCAGCAGGTCGAGGTTGCTCAGGCACTGCAGCCCGTAGCGGCCTGCCCCGTGCATGTAGTAGTGGCACGGATACGGCGGGCGCAGGTGGTAGCCCTGCCCGGCATCGGTGCCGATGGCTTCCGAGCCGAAGCCCAGCACGTCGCGCTGCTCGACCAAAAAGCGCACGGCCTCGGTGCTCGGGCCGGGCGTGTGCTGGCCGGTCTCGTCGAAGTTCTGATACGCCTCGGGGTCGCTGCGCTTGGACCAGTCGGTGCGCATCAGCACCCACGCACCCTTCGGGATGCGGCCGTGCGCCGCTTCGTAGCGCTCGATGTCGGCCACGCTCAGCAGGTAGTCGTCGTTGCTCTGCACGTCGGCCGAGCAATCGATCACGCAGGCCGGCGCCACGAAGTTCTGCACCGGAATCGTGTCGACCGAGTTGTTCGGCAGGTCGCGGCCCGAGATCCAGTGGATCGGCGCATCGAAGTGCGTGCCCGTGTGCTCGCCGCAAGAGAAGTTGTTCCAGTACCAGCCCGGGCCGCGCTCGTCGTACTTCGACACTTCCTCGATGCGGAAGGGCCAGCACTGGCCCATCTCGGGCGGCAAGGCGATCTGCGGAAACTCGGGCGTGAGCGTCTGCGTGAGGTCGATCACGCGGATGCGGCCGCTCGCCATCGCGGTCACGAGGCCGCCGAGGATTTCGGCGGCGGACATCAGTTCGGTTGTCGTGGTCATTCGTGTGGCTCCTGTTCTCAGCCGCCTGCGGCCAGTTCCCGCTCGAGCACCTTGGGGTTGTCGCGCCAGCGCTCCAGCCACTCCTGCGCCACGTCGCCCGGATAGACGTCCTCGACGCCATCGCGCAGCGCCTTGACGATGGCATTGGCCAGCGCGGTGGGCGCGAGCTTCGGCGGCGGCGTGTGCTGGTTCCACTCGTCGTCGATGGGGCCGGGAAACACATTGATCACGCGGATGCCGGCGGGCCGCATCTCGGCGCGCAGGCACTGCGTAAGCGAATGCGCGGCCGCCTTCGATGCGCTGAAGGTGCCGTGCGGCGGGAAGTTGCTGAGCGCGTAGATCGACAGCAGGTTGACCCAGGCCGTGGCGCCCGTCGCGCCGTCGGCCGAGCGGCCCTTGAGCGCGGGGCCGAACTCCTGCGCGAGGCGCAGCAGGCCGAAGTAGTTGATGTCCATCTCGGCCTTGGCCACGTCGGTGCCGCGGCGCGCGCCGATGCCGAAGGTGCGGTGCACCTCGGCGTTGTTGATCACGATGTCGACCTTGCCGCCGATGGAGCCCGCAAGCTCGGTCACCTGCCGGCCGTTGGTCAGGTCCAGCGGCACCAGCGTGACCTGAGGCAGCGCCGAGATGTCGTCCAGCCCCTCGCCCATCTTCTTCCACGGCTCGGCATGGCCGACCCAGACGATGTCGGCGCCGGCCTTCACCAGCGCGCGCACGATGGCCTGGCCCACCTCGGTCTTGCCGTCGGTCACCAGCACCTTGCGGAACTTGGGGTCGCTGGTCATTTCACGCAGCATCTTGTCGTCGGCCATGTGGGGACTCCCTTCAAACGGAAAACCAATGAGAACGGCCTGGCCGGCGCGGTCGAGACGGGCGCCCACGCGCACTCTTTGCGGCGCATCGCCGACCTCGCCATGCAGGTGGACCATGAGCGTCGGGCCGGCATCCAGGTGCACCAGGCCCAGCCGCCAGGGCAGCCGCTCGCGGAAGAACAGGTCGTTGCTGTGGTGCAGCGTGGTGCTGCCGAGCAGTTCGCCCTCGCCGCTCTGTGCGCGCCAGCGCAGAGCAGCCGAGAGGCACTTGTGGCAGACCTCGCGCGGCGGGTACTGCACCGTGCCGCATCGGTCGCAGGTCTGCAGCTCGAAGCGGCCTTCGGCAGCGGCCGCCGTGAGGCCGAGCGCCACGCGGCCGCGCGCGCCGGGCGGCAGGTTCATCTGCCGGGTGCGCAGCACCGGGTTCTTGCGCGGAGGGCGCATCAGGGGCATGGTCATGCGGGTCTCCCGAGAATGACGGCGCCCGTACACAGGCAGCGGTCGTAGGTCACCATGCCGAAGCCGGCGACGAGGCCCAGCTGCGCGTCGGGCACCGCCCGAGGGCCAGCCTGGCCGGTCAACTGGCGGATCGCCTCGACCATGCCAAGAAAGCCGCCCGCCGCACCGGCCTGCCCGCCCGAGAGCTGCCCGCCGCTCGTGTTGTTCGGAAAGCTGCCGTCGAAGGTCATCGTGTTGGCCTGCACGAAGGCCGCGCCCTCGCCCTTCTCGCAGAAGCCCAGGTCCTCGAACTGCATCATCACGATCACGGGGTAGTCGTCGTAGGTCTGCACGAAGTCGAGCGCCGCGGGCTGCACGCCAGCCTGCGCGTAGAGGTCATCGCGGTCCATGCGCCAGCCGCCCTGCACCATCACCGGATCGTCGGCATAGGCGTTGTGGCGCTCGATGGCGCCGCGGATCACCACATGCGCCAGGCCCAGGTCGCGTGCACGCTCCTCGCTCATCACGAGGAAGGCGTCGGCGCCCGCGCAGGGCATCACGCAGTCGAACAGGTGGATCGGGTCGGAGATGGGCCGCGCGGCCATGTATTCGTCGAGCGTGAGCGGCTTCTTGAACATCGCGTTCGGATTGCCGAGCGCATTGGTGCGCTGGTCCACGCAGATGCGGCCGAAGTCTTCGCGCCGAGCGCCGTAGGTTCGCATGTAGTTGGCCGTGATGAACGCGAAGATCGAGTTGGGCCCGCCCGAACCGTAGGGATAGCTCGCATCGCGCGCAAAGTTGCTGAAGCTGCCCAGCGTCTGGCGGAAGGAGTCGACATGGTTGGTGTCGGCCCCCACGCAGGCCACGATGTCGGCATCGCCCGCCTGCACGGCGCGCGCCGCGCGGCGCAGGCACATCACGCCCGAGGCACCGCCCGTGGGCACATGGTCGAGCCAGCGCGGCGAAAGGCCCAGGTGCTGCGTGACGCCCACGGCCGTGTCGGGCGCGAGCGAGAAGCTGCTGAGGCACAGGCCGTCGATCTGTTCCTTGGCCACGCCGCTGGCTTCGACCAGCGCCTCGATGGCCTGCCCGATGAACCAGTGCGCCGTGCGCGTGGAGTAGCGCACATAGGGCACGGTGATGGGCACGGCCACCGCGACGCCTTCGTAGGAGAGCCGTCGTTTCGTCATGCCTGCCTCTTCTTCATGGAGCGCGTGTCGATGCAATGGCCCTGGCCCGGCAGCGACTGCGCCATCTCGCGCAGCTGGCCGCGCTGGATCTTCTGCGACGGCGTGAGCGGCAATGCGTCGACGAAGGCGACATAGCCCGGCGCCTTGTAGTAGGCCAGCTGCGCGAGCGCATGCTGCACGATGCTCGCGGCAAGTTGCTCACGTTGCGCGGCATCGGCGTCTTCGCGCATCACGATGCAGGCCAGCACCTCGTCGCCGCGCACCGCATCGGGCGTGGCCGCCACGGCCGAGGCCTTCACGGCAGGATGCTGGTTGAGCACGCTCTCCACTTCGACGGCGGAGATGTTCTCGCCGCTGCGGCGGATCACGTTCTTCTTGCGGTCGACGAAGAAGAAATTGCCTTCGGCATCGCGACGCACGAGGTCGCCGGTGTGGAACCAGCCATCGGCCCAGGCTTCGCGCGTGGCTTCGTCGTCCTTCAGGTAGCCGGAGAAAAAGTAGCGCTTCGGGTCATCGCCGGCCGAGCGCACCAGCAACTCGCCTGGTGCATCGACGCCGGCTTCATTGCCGTCTTCGCCCACCAGGCGGATCTCGACGAAGTCTTCCTGCCGCCCGAAGCAGCTCGTGCCCACCAGGCGCGGCTCGCGGTTGGCCATGATGCAGGCGGCCGCGCCGGTCTCGGTCATGGCCCAGGCCTCGACCAGCGGAAAGCCAAAGCGCTCTTCGAAAGGCGCATGGTTCTTGCGGTCGACGCCGGCACCGAAGCCCCAGCGGATCGCATGGTCGCGGTCGGCCGCCGATGCGGGCGCGGAGAGCAGCATCGCGGGCATCACGCCCAGGTAGTGAACGATGGTCGCGCCGCTTTCGCGCGCGCTCGCGAGCCAGGTCTTCGGATGGAAGCGGTCGAGCTGCACCAGGCAGCCGCCCGCGACCAGCACCACCATGGTGGAGAAGGCCATCGCATTCATGTGATTGAGCGGCAGCGGCGTGATGACGCGCTCGGTGTCGCGCCGGATGCTGCAGACGCCGTCGAGCGACGCATACCACTCGCCGGCGCGCAGGAAGTAGGCGTTGCTCAGGATGCAGCCCTTGGGACGGCCGGTGGTGCCGGAGGTGTAGAGCAGGCCGCATTCGGTATCGATGCCGACCGGCTCATGCGCCCGCGGTGCGGCCGTCTTCGCGCTCGGCACCGCGTCGTCGGGGCCCATGGTCTCGAAGGCCACGCCGGCCTGTGCAGCCGCTGCGCGCAGGTCGTTCGCGCGCCCCGGCAGCGTCACGGCCAGGCTGATCTCGCTGTGGCCGATCAGGTAGACCAGTTCGGCCGAACGCATCTCCGCGTTGATCGGCACCACGCTCGCGCCCAAGGCATTGAGCGCGAACCAATGGAAGAGGAATGCGGGCCGGTTCTCCAGCAACAGCCCGACGCGATGGCCGTGCCCGTAGCCGGCCTTTGCGTAGGCCGCGCGCAGTCGCTCGACCTCGGCCACGGCCTCGCCCCAGCGAATGGCGCCGGCCGTGATGCCGTAGGCCGCAGCGGTCACCGATTCGGTGAACAAAAACTCAGCCTCCGGCGTGCGCTCGGCAGTCGCCGCGAAAACTTGATGGACGGTGACGTGTTGCATCGCGTCCCTAGATGAAAAGCTGCACGGCCGGCAGCGCCGCGTCGCAGTTGAGCAGGTTCACGCGCTTGAGCGTCATGCGCAGCGCGCCGTCCTGCACGGTGAGGTGGTGGAAGAAGGTGCCGACATAGAACTGCAACTCGTCGCCCTGCGATTCGGTGTAGTGGAATCCGGTGCGCACCACGAAGCGGTTGCCCTCGGCGTCGAGCTGCTCGACCACGGGCACCTGCAGCAGGTGGTGGCAGCGGCTCGGCGGCTGCTGCGAAAACGCGCGCGGGCTCTTGAGCCGCTCGATGCGCAGTTCGCGCAGCAGCTTGTCCTCGTAGAGGTGCGAGGTGTGGTTGAGGCCGTCTTCCTGGTCGGGCACCAGCGGCACCCAATAGAAGGCATCGTCGGTGAAGAGCGCATTCCACTCCTCGTAGCGGCGGGTGTCGAGCAGGTGCGCTTCGTTCACGACGAAGTCGATCAGGTCCTGGCGGGTGACTTCGGTGCCGGCCATCACATCGTCTCCGTCATGCGCTGCACCCATGCGCGGTACTGGTTGCGCATCGGCAGCTCGTTGGTGCCGCCGGTGGTGATCTCCCCGCCCTTCAGCTCGGCCGGGTCGTAGTTGCGATGCAGGCTCACCCACTCGTTGCCGCTTGCGTGCAGGCCGGCCTGCATGCCGCGGTAGGCCTGCAGGTCGTCGTGCCCCACCACCGAGAACGGCGAGTTGATGAGCCGGTTGTACATGGTGGTGCGCTGCAGCAGCTCGGGCGGCGCGCCCTTGAGGCGGAAGGTCCAGCTCTCGATCAGCGTCCTGTCGGCCGAGATCGGCTTGACCACGCGGATCGCCTGGATCGCGCCCTTGATCGTGAGATTCGGGTAGTACACCGTGTTGTGCCGCGCCATGCCTAGGATCTGGGCGGTCTTTTCCTCGCCGTAGCGCGCCTTCATGGCGTCGTCGTAGGCCGGGATCGCCTTGTACTTGCTGTGGATGCTGAAGTGCACGCCCGTGAAGCTGTGGCCGTTGTCGTAGGTGCGGATGCCCATGTCCTCAAAGAACTTGTAGTCGGACATGAAGGGCGCGAACTGCTCCACCGCCATGGGCTTGGGTTCGTCTTCGGGCTTGTCGGCCCACATGCGCTTGGCGGTGCCGGCCGACGACTCGTGCGCCACCATCGGGTGCATGGTGTCGTTGAGGTTCTCGACGAACATCTTCCAGTTGCACTGGTGCATGAAGCGCAGGCAGCCGCCCGCAATCTCCAGTTCACCCTCGGGCGAGCGGTCGGCCATGTTGTCGATGGAACTCAGCGACTCGCCGAAGTAGTCGTCGAAGCCAGGCCCCGCATCGCTGATCTTCACGAAGATGAAGCCACGGTGGCTGCGCACATGCTTCAGCGTCGTCAGGCCCTTGGCCGATTCGCACGCGTGCAGCGCGGTGTTCTCGTAGCCGGTCTTGAGTGGAATGGCCAGCAGCGAACCGTCGGTCTTGAAGGTCCAGGCGTGGTACGGGCAGCGGAAGAACTTGCCGGTGTTGCCGCAAGGCCCGTTCACCAGCCGCGAGCCCTTGTGGGCGCAGCGGTTCATCATCGCGCGCACGCTGCCATCAGAGTGGCGCACGACGATCAGCGGGCGGCCGGCGATCTCGTTGCTGATCCAGTCGCCGGGCTTCGGCAGCTGGCTCTCGTGGCCGACGTAGTTCCAGGTGTTGGCGAAGAAGTGTTCCTGCTCCAGCTCGAACAGCTCCTGGCTGGTGTACAGGTCGCGGTGCACGCGGTCGTTCTGGACCAGCGCGCGGATCGCATCGGGGTTGTCTCGGTACGAGGTCATGGTTCTCGTGGCTCCTTCAGATATCGAGCACCAGGCGCGCACCCTTGGCGCGCGAGATGCAGATCTGCATCACGTTGCCCTCCGCCTTCTCGCGCGCGGTCAGCACGTAGTCGCGGTGGTCGATCTCGCCTTCGAGCACGGGCACGGTGCACACGCCGCATTCGCCGCGCTTGCAGTCGAACATCGGGTCGCAGCCGTGCTCGATCAGGCAGTCGAGGATGCTCTGGCCGGCCGGCACGGTGAAACATTGGCCCGATTGGGCAAGCTCCACCTCGAAGGGCTGGTCGCCTTCTTCCGCGACCGGCTCGGTGAAGAGCTCGAAGTGCACGCGGTCGTGTTCCCAGCCGCGGGCCTGGGTGCGGGCCAGCACGGCGTCGAGCATGACCTTGGGGCCGCAGACGTAAAGGCGGTCGCCGGCGGGCACGCCGTCGAGCAGCGCATCGATGTCGAGCGGCGCGCCGGCTTCGGCGTCGGCATGCACGCGCAGGTCATCGCCAAGCAGCGCCTGCAGCTCGGGCAGGAAGGCCATCAGCTCGCGGCTGCGGCCGGCATAGTGCATGCGCACCGGGGCACCCTCGGCGCGGCGGCGTGCGGCCATGGTGGCAAGCGGCGTGACGCCGATGCCACCCGCCACCAGCACCGAGCCGCCGGGGCCGGTGTGCAGCGGAAAGTCGTTCTTCGGCGCCTCGATGGCGAGCGTGTCGCCCTCGGTCAGCCCTTCGTGCATGAAGCGCGAGCCGCCGCGGCCCTCGGCCTCCTTGCGCACGGCAATCACGTATTCGGTCGGCGCATTGGTGGCGTTGCGCGCCGTCGCAAAGTTGATCAGCGAATAGTGGCGCCAGTCGGTCTTGCCGTCCGGCAGCGAGACCTGCACGCGGATGTGCGCACCGGCCGCAAAGCCGGGCAGCGCGCGGCCGTCTTCGGCGCAGAGGCGCAGCATGCGGATCAGCGGATTGAGCTGGCGCGCTTCGGCAACGCGAAGCTGGAGCGTGGCGGTGGGAGCGGTCATCGTGCGTCCGTTGTCTCTTCAGGCCAATGCGTGCTGCGCCAGCGCAGCCTGCAGCTTGTGGCCGTGTTCGTCGGCGAGCGCCGCATCGCGCAGCTCGCGCAGCGTGGCCGGGGCCAGCGCCGCACCGGCGCGCTCGACCGCGCGCATCACGGCGTCGTAGTTGCGGATGCCGCGCTCGTGCGTGTCGCTGTAGCCCTTGACCAGGCGCTGGCACTGCGCGAGCTCGACGGCCAGTTCAGGGTTGCGCTGCGCGGTGGCGGCGATGCGCTGCAGCCATTCCTCGATGCGGCGGTTTTCCTCCGCATAGCGCATCGTCGAACGACGCCAGCGCTTCATGGCGGCCACCGTGCGCAGCATCAGGTAGCCGTGCAGCGAGCTGGTCTGGATCACGCGGCCGTGCTGCGTCAAGCGCTCGACGATCCTCTTCGGCAGCGTGGAATTCATGAGCCAGCGGCCAATGCCGCCCGGCAGCGTCTCGCAGATTTCCTGCAGGCGCGGATGCATGTACTCGTTGATGGCAAGCACCTGGCCGGGCTGCACGCGGGCTTCGCCGCGCACGCGCTCGAAGCGGGTGGCCCGGGTCTTGAGCGCGGCCACGCGGGCCGTGTCTTCGTACGACATCCAGAGTGCCAGATGGCGCGCGGTCTCGCGCAGCAGCCGCTGGTCGCCATCGCTCGGCAGTGCCGCCACGGCGGCCATGCGGTCGAGATACAGGCTGGCATAGGCCGTGTCCTGGTAGTCGATCAGGCGGCGCACGCCTTCGAGCAGCAGGCCGTGCGCCGCAGCAGGAAGTTCGCGCTGCACACGCTCGACCAATGCGCGCACGGCCGGATGGCGCGGCTGCGGCGTTGGCATGGCAGCTGCGGCTTCGGGCGGCGCCTCGCCGTCGTCGCCGCCCTGCGCACGCGCAAATGCTGCACCAAAGGCCTTGAGGCTGGGCTTCACGCCGACGCCGCCTCGCTCGATGGTGGCCTCGAACTGCGCGCGGCTGAACGGCAGAACGCCCGAGCCCGCCAGCGCGCCGAACAGCACGGCGCTGATCACGCTGCCTGCGGCTTCGGCCGCCTGCGCCATGTCGAAGCGGATGAAGCGCTTGGCGGCCCGCGCGGTGTGCGCGAGCAGCTGCGCGCTGTCGACACGGCCGTCGCCGAGCGCGCTCTTCTCGGCAATGGAGAACACGCGGTGCGTGGATGCGATCAGCGTGGTGCGGTCGCTGGTGACGAGCCCGCGCTGCACCGCGCGCCCCGCCTCCATGAGCTCCGAGGCCAGCACCACGTCAACGTCGCCCGGCAGCGGCATCAGCGCGAGCACGGGGCGGCCGCCATCCGCCTCGGCCTGCGCATTGGGATACAGCTCGACGTAGTAGATGGTGGCGCCGGTGCGCTGCGCCACGCCGGGCACCGAGGTGGTCTGCGCGACGTAGCCATTGGCCTCGCCCATGTCGACGATCCAGTCGGCCAGTACGCCGCCGCCCTCCCCGCCCATGGCAAGGATGGCGATCTTGATCGGTTGCGCCTTGTTCGTCATCGCTTCAGAAGGCATAGGTTTCGCGGCGGCGCGCTTCGCCGCGCTGCAGCCAGCCGATGATGGCGGCGCGCAGGCGCTCGCGCAGCAGGTCCCAGCGGCTCGGGTTGCTCACGATCTGCGCCTTGTAGAAGGAGGGGCACAGCACCGCCGCATGCGAGACCTCACCGCACACGCCGCAGCCCACGCAGCTGTCGAGCACGGTGGCCACCGGATCGGTGCGCAGCGGATCGGGGTTGGGCTTGATCGAGAGCGAGGGGCAGCCCGACAGGCGGATGCACGAGTGGTCGCCGGTGCAGGTATCGGAATCGACGCCGAACTTCTCGCGCACCATGCGCTTGCCGTCGGCGATGGCCTTGCGCACCAGCGGCTTCTCGCGGCGCTGCTTGTTGAGCATGCATTCCGACTGCGCGATCAGCACCTTGGGGCCCTTCTTCGACGTGGTGAGCGCTTCTTTCAGCGCGTCGCGCATGCCGGCGACGTCATAGGTGCGGCGCAGCGTCTTCACCCATTCCACGCCCACCCCGCGCACCGCGCGCTCGATCTCGTGGCCGGTGCTGCGCGTCTTGTTGACGGCATTCGACGAGAGGATGTCCTGCCCGCCCGTGGCCGAGGTGTAGTTGTTGTCGACGACGATGGTGAGGTTGTCGCTCTTGTTGAACACCGCGTTGGCCACGCCGCTGGTCAGGCCGTTGTGCCAGAAGCCGCCGTCGCCCATCATCGCGATCGCGCGCTTGCCTGCCGGCGCATTGAGCGCCGCCGCGCCGGCACCGCCCAGGCCGTAGCCCATGGTGGTGTTGCCGATGTTGAAGGGCGGCAGGATCGAGAACAGGTGGCAGCCGATGTCGGCGCTCACGTGGTGCGGACCCAGCTCGCGCTCGACCAGCTTCATCGCGCTGAAGATCGGCCGCTCGGGGCAGCCGGTGCAAAAGCCCGGCGGGCGCGCATGCACGACCTCGGCGAGCGCCGTGGACGGCTGCGCCGGCTCCGGCGCGGCATCGACGCCGATGGCCGCCACTTCCTTGAGCGGAATCACCTTGCGCACCGGCGCAGGCACCGGCAGCGGCGCGAGGCGCCCGTAGCGCTCGCAGAAGCTGCGCGCGCCCTTCAGCAGTTCGGATGCGGTGTACTCGCCGGCCACGGGCAGCATGTCCTTGCCATGCAGCGCGGTGGCCGAGCCGGCCTGCCGCAGGATGGTCGCGAGGTTCTGTTCGACGAAGTTGGGCTGGCCCTCCTCCACGATCAGCACCGCGCGCTTGCCTTCGCAGAAGCGGATCACCTCGCTCTCGATGACCGGGTAGGCCACGTTCATCACATAGAGCGGCACCTGCGTGTTGCCGTACACGTCGGCCAGGCCGAGCCGCTCGAGCGCGCGCAGCAGCGTGTTGTAGCTGCCGCCCTGCACGATGATGCCGATGTCGTCGGCGTCTTCGGAGAAGAACTCGTTGAGCTGGCGCTCCTCGATGAAGCGCACGGCCGCGGGCCAGCGGTCCCGCACCTTCTCCTGCTCGTGCACGAAGCTCGCGGGCGGCAGCACGATGCGGCCGACGTCGCGCTGCGGATTTTCGAGCGCATCCTTCAGCGTGAACTTCGCGCGCTTGTTGTCGCCGGCAATGAAGTGGCCATGCACATGGCAGGCACGGATGCGCAGCTGCAGCATCACGGGCGTATTGCTGGCCTCCGAAAGATCGAAGCCCTGCTTCACCGCATCGACGATGCTCGGCAGGTTGGGCCGCGGATCGAGCAGCCAGATCTGCGACTTCATCGCGAAGGCATGGCTGCGCTCCTGCATGATCGAGGAGCCCTCGCCGTAGTCCTCGCCCACGATGATCAGCGCGCCGCCGGTCACGCCGCCCGAAGCCAGGTTGGCCAGCGCGTCCGAGGCCACGTTGGTACCCACGGTAGCCTTGAAGGTCACCGCGCCGCGCAATGGGTAGTTGACGGAAGCGGCCAGCGTGGCGGCCGCGGTGGCTTCGCTCGCGCTGTTCTCGAAGCGGATGCCCTGCTCGGCGAGGATGTCCTGCGCATCGGCCAGCACATCCATCAGGTGCGAGATGGGTGCCCCCTGGTAGCCCGCCACATAGGAAACTCCCGATTCGAGCAAAGCCTTGGTGACCGCCAGAATGCCTTCACCGCGAAACACATCTCCGCCAGAAAGCCGCAGCTTCTTGACTTCTTCGACGAACGAACGCTCAGCCATGTCGGTCCTTGTTCTCTCTCGTGGGACGGTGCGTGCAAGCTGCCGCACCGTGCTTTCTATAATGTTGACAAATGAATGTATCCACAATCATGAATTACCCTAGACATGCAAGCAGCGTGCCCGCGGCTGGTTCGAGGCGCTTGGCCGTGAGGTGCCTCCATGGCCGAGCAACCTCCTGAAACACATCGCTTCGTCGACGACTACCTGCCGGCGCTGCTGGCGCAGGCCAGCCAGCTGATTTCCTCGGAGTTCCACGAGGTGGCGCGGCAGCACGGCTTCTCGGTGTCGGAGTGGCGCGTGATGGCCTCGCTCGCGGGCAGCGAGCCGATCAGCATCGGCCAGCTCGCGCAGGTGACGGTGACCAAGCAGCCGACCGTCACGCGGCTGCTCGACCGCATGGAGGCACGCGGACAGGTCGAGCGACTGCCCCACGAGAGTGATCGCCGCATCACGCTGGTGCGCATCACGCGCAAGGGCCTGAAGGCGGTGGAGCACCTGATGGAGCTCGCGCGCGAGCATGAGCGGCGCGTGCTCGAACCCTTCGGCCTGCGGCGCGCCGAGGAACTGAAGCAGACGCTGCGGCAGATGATCGACCTGCACGTGCATGTGCCGGTCGAGGAGCCGGAAGAAGACTGAAGCGCCCCGCCCCTTGCGTACGGGGGGCGGCTAAGGCACCAGCACCGCGCGGCCGCGATGGCCGCGCTGGCCGCGCTGCGCAATCCATTCGAGCGCGACGGCGGCATCGGCCAGCGCGAAGCTGCGCACCTCCAGATGCAGGCGGCCGTCGGCCAGCCGCGCGAGCAGTTCGGGCGCCGCGGCGCGGCCGGCGGCCTCGCGCCGGAACATGTTGAGCGGCAGCAGCGCCACATCGCGCTGCAGGAAGTGCGCGATGTCCAGCTGCAGCGTCGGGCCCGCGGTGTAGCCGATGAGCACGGCGCGCCCGCCGGGCCGCACGGCCGGCAAGGCCGCCGAAAGAACGCCGCCGCCGACCGTGTCGATCAACAGGTCCGCACTCGCAGGCGGCGGGGCCGCGGCGTCCGGATCGACCGCGCGCACGGTGCAGCCAAGCTCGCGCGCCAGCTGCACGGCGAGCGAGCCCACGGCGCCGCTCGCACCCGTGACCAGCACCTGCTCGCCGGCCTGCAGCTTCGCGACTTCATGCAGCGCCACCCATGCCGACGTGGTGGGCGAGAAGAACGCGGCACCCACCGCCATCGGGAGCGCGTCGGGCAGCAGGCCCAGCGCTTCGTCGGGTGCATCGATCTGCTCGCACCAGGTGCCGTCGAACAGCGTGCCCAGGCCGCTGCCGCGCAGCCACACGCGCGCTCCGGCGGCAAAGCGCCCGCTGGCAATAACGATGCCCGCGGCCTCCACGCCTGGTGTGTAGGGCAGCGGCGGATGGCGCAGGAAGCTGCCGCGCCACACGGTGCGGTCGATGTGGCCGACGGTGGCGGCCTGCATGCGAACGGTGGTGCGGCCGGGCCTTGGCACCGGGCCGGGCAGGTCTTCGAGCACCGGCACCGCGTCGAAGCCGTGGATGCGGATGGCTTTCATGGGGGCAGCGCCGAAAGAAAGCCGAGCACCGCCTGCGCGAAGGCCTCGGGCATCTGGTCGGGCAAGGGGACCATGCCGCCTTCGATGTCGACGATGCGGGCCTGCGGCAGGTGGTGCAGCAGCTCCTCTGCATGCGGCGCAGCAAAGGGATCGGCGGTGGCGCGGATGATCAGCGCGGGCTGCGTCACGCGGTCGATGCGCTCTTCCATGCGGTAGGACGCGACGGCCCGATGGCCCTCCTCCACGCGATGGCCGACCTTCAATGCATCGCGCACGAAAGCCTCGAGCAGATCGGGCCGCCCTTCGGGATAGAAGCCCTGGCGCCGCTGCCAGAGTGCCGCCAGGTGGCTGCCGTCTTCACTGGGCGCCACTTCGTCGATGGGCGGCCGCTCGGCCCTTGCGATGCGAAAGGCTTCGCCGGTGTATGGCGTGGACGACAGCACGAGGCTGCGTACACGGCCCGGAAACGCGGCCGCCAGTTCGACCGCAATGACGCCGCCCGTGTGATGCCCGACCACGTCGGCCTGCGCAATGCCCAGTGCGTCGAGCAGTTCGCCCGCCACGCGCGCCCACTGCGCGATGCTCGCGGGCACGCCGCCGTCCGCCGAATCGCCGAAACCCGCGGTGTCCATGGCAACGGCGCGATAGCGCGCGCCGATCAGCGGCAGCACCTCGCGGTATTCGGCCCAGCTGCGCGGCGACTGGTGCAGCAGCAGCACGGCCGGTGCACTCGCATCGCCGCACGCCGCGTAGTGCACCTGCCCCACGGACAGGTCGGCAAAGGCGCGGCGGATCGTCATGAGAGC
Organism: Variovorax sp. 05T418; assembly: GCF_056396385.1. Lineage (NCBI taxonomy): Bacteria > Pseudomonadati > Pseudomonadota > Betaproteobacteria > Burkholderiales > Comamonadaceae > Variovorax > Variovorax sp. 05T418. Next base: position 495,325 of record NZ_JBFTLJ010000004.1, read on the forward strand.
GTCTCGCCGGCCGGCGCGCGCCAGAGGCCCGCATGCTTCAACTCGCCGAACGTGCGCGACAGCACGTCGCGCCGGTAGGTGGCGATGTCGCGGCCCTGGTAGTCGTAGAAGCCGCTGCCGCTCTTGAGGCCCAGCCGCCCTTCCTCCACCATGCGATCGACGATGGCCGGCGCGGTGTAGCGCCCCTTGTCGATCGAGGCCGACATCTCGCGGCTCGCGTGGTGCAGGATGTCGCAGCCGCCGAAGTCGATGAACTCGACCACGCCGAGCGCGGCAAAGCGCAGCCCGAGGCCGTAGCGCGTGGCCTTGTCGATCTCCTCGGCGGTGGCGGCGCCCTCCTCGATCATGCGGGCCGCCTCGTTCATCACCAGCGCCTGCAGGCGCGGCACGATGTAGCCCGGCGATGCGCCGCAGACCACGGGCAGCTTGCCGATGGCCTCCATCAGCGCCTTGGTGCGCGCAAGCACGGCGGCATCGGTGCCGGGATGGCAGCTGAGCTCCACCACGGGAATCACATAGGCCGGGTTGAGCCAGTGCATGTTCAGGAAGCGCCCGGGCAGCCGCACCAGCGCCGCGAGCTGCGTCACGAGGATGCTGCTGGTGGTGGACGTGAGGATGGCGTCGTCCCTGCAATGGCGGTTGAGCTGCTCGAAGGCCTCGCGCTTGGCCTCCATGGTTTCGGGCACGCCCTCGAACACCAGCTCGGCGGCGGCCAGCGCTTGCGGCGCATCGGCGGCGCTCACGAAATTCACCCGGCCGGCAATCGGCTGGACCTGCGCCGCGTCGATCACGCCGAGCTGCGCCAGGCCTGCAAGGCTGGCTTCGATCTCGGCCTTCGCTTCGGCCTGCAGCCGCTGCCAGGCCTCGTCGCTGCGCTGGCGCAGGTCGACCAGCGAGATGCGGTGGCCGGCATACGCGAACGCGATCGCGATGCCGCGCCCCATGCGGCCCGCGCCAACGGCCGCGAAGCGGGGCAGCGACGCGCGTTCATTCGCCATCGTGCAGCCTCTCTTCGAGCTGCGCCGCGCTCAGGTCGGCCAGGCCCAGGCTCTCGAAAGTGCGCGGGCCGCGCCGCAGGTCGCGGCCGAGAAAGCCGCCGACGATCGCCAGCAGGCCGTGCGCGATGGGCGCGTCCACCCCCGCATGGCGTGCGGCCGAGGCCAGGAAGGCGAGGCCGAGTTCGGTGTCCTCGGTGATGTAGCGGTGCGTGTGCAGGTCGATGTTCTCGCGCCAGTCGCCCGACTTGACGAGCTGCTTGTGCGCGTCGCCGTACATCCACTGGTCGTTGTTGTAGTGGTCGGCCAGCGGATAGTGCGGCGCGCGCTGCCCGAAGGCTTCGCGCACGGCCATGCGCTCCTGGTCGAGCCGGTCGGTCACGTCGCGCACGGCCCGCTGCGTGCCTTCGTTGTGGATGTCCCAGCGCTCGAAGTGCTGCAGCGGCGCGGCGTTCATCACCATCAGCGGCGGGTGGATGACCGGGCCGGCGTTCATGAGCGCGCCCGAAAGCGCATTGCCGCAGCCATGCACGGCCGGGTAGGCGCGGCGGATCAGCTCGATGGCCTCGGCCTCCTTGCGCGCCGGGTAGACGCCGGTCGGCAGGCGGATGGCGCGGATCGTGACGTTCACCTCGCGCTCGCCATGCTTGCGCGCGAGGTACGGCAAGGTGCCGGTTTCGGCCCAGGCCACGTCGGCGCGGCTGCCGGCCTCTTTCACCGTCCTGGCCATCACATAGCTGCCGAAGGTGCCCGGCGGCAGGAAGACGACCTGGCCGTCGGCCAGGTGCGGCGCCATGGCCAGCGCGATGTCGTGCTGGGCGATGGCGGGCGTGGGAATGACGATGAGCTCGGCGCCCCGGAGCGCCGCGGCGATGTCGGCGGTGGCCAGTGCCAGCGGCACCTCCCGCGCGCCATCGGCGTCCTTCAGCGTGATGGCGCCGGCCTGCACCACCGGCTCCAGCGCAGCTGCATCGCGGCGCCACAGGCGCACCTCATGGCCGGCTTCGGACAGGTCCGCGGCGGCCGCATAGGCGCCGTGGCCACCACCAAGAATCGCAATTTTCATGTTCGGACTTTGAAAGGCAGACGTCGATGAACCGGCAGCCGCGGCACGGACCGGGGGAAGCAATGCCTTATTACATTACTTTTCATCGATTCATATGTCAATCAAGTTTCGCGCCTGTGGCCCCCGCGGAAACCCGCAATGAAAAAGCCCGCGCTTCTTGCGAAGCGCGGGCTTTCTTTTGGGGCGAGCGGCCGGCTGGCCGCTCTGCAACGGATCAGCGCGTGGGCTTGAACGCACGCTTTTGTGCGTCGCGCGGCACGAACACCTTGCCCGGGCCGCCGTGGCCTGCGCCATTGCCGCGCGGTGCAAAACCTTCGCGCGGAGCGAAGCCTTCACGGGGCGCGAAGCCGCCGTCGCCGCGGCCACCGCCGTGGTGGCCCTGGCCGTGGCCGCCGCGCGGGGCGCTGTCGCCCCAGCCCGGCTTGCGGCCGTAGCCGGCGCCGCCGCCATTGCCGCCATCGTCACGGCCGCCGCCGAAGCCGGCGTTGTTGCCGCCCTGGAAGCCGCGCGGGCCCTGGCCCTGCGCCGGACCACGGGCATTGCGGTCGTTGAAGCCGCTGGCGCCGGCATAGCCGCCGCCGTTGTTGCCGCGGTAGCCACCGCCGCCGCCATTGCCGAACTTGCGGTCGCGCGACTGGTTGTCGCCACGGCCGCCGCGGTACTCGCCCATGGGCGGGCGCGATTGCGGCATGCGCTGCTGCGGCTCGAGGCCGGCCACCACTTCGGCCTTGAACTGCTGGCGGCTGTATTGCTCGATGTCCATGATCTTGCGGCGATCGCGGAACTCGGCAAAGGTGATGGCCAGGCCGTCGCGGCCGGCACGGCCGGTGCGGCCGATGCGGTGGGTGTAGTCCTCGGCCTTCATCGGCAGGCCGAAGTTGAAGACGTGGGTGATGGTGGGCACGTCGATGCCGCGCGCGGCCACGTCGGTGGCCACCAGGATCTGCACCTGGCCCTGGCGCAGCGCCATCAGGCGGCGGTTGCGCAGGCCCTGGCTCAGGGCGCCGTGCAGCGCCACGGCGCTGAAGCCGTCCTGCTGCAGGTCGTTGGCGAGGCCATCGCACTCGACCTGCGTGCTCGCGAACACGATCGCCTGGTTGATGCTGGTGTCGCGCAGCCAGTGGTCGAGCAGCTTGCGCTTGTGCTGGCTGTTGTCGGCCCAGTACAGCGACTGCTTGATGTTGGCGTGCTTCTCTTGCGGGCTGTCGATGGTGATGCGCTGCGGCTCGCGCATGACGCGCTGGGCCAGCTGCTGGATACGCGGCGCGAAGGTGGCGCTGAACATCATGGTCTGCTGGCGCTCGATGGTGAGCTGGTTGACTTCGGCCAGGTCGTCGGCAAAGCCGAGGTCGAGCATGCGGTCGGCTTCGTCGACCACCAGGAACTTGACCTGGTCGAGCTTGATCTGCATCGAGCGCTGCAGGTCGAGCAGGCGGCCGGGCGTGGCCACCACGAGGTCGGCGTTCTGCAGCTTGGCGATCTGCAGCTGGTAGGGCATGCCGCCCACCACGTTGGCCACGCGCAGGCCGCGGCAGTGGCGAACCAGCTCGATGGCGTCGTGCGCGACCTGCTGCGCGAGTTCGCGCGTCGGGCACAGGATCAGGGCGCCGGGCGTGGCGGCCTTGAAATGGCGGGCGTTGGTCGGGTCCTTGCGCTTGGGCTTCTTCGGCACGGCTTCGCCGCGCGCGGCGGCTTCGGCGGCCAGGCGCTGGAATTCGGCCTTGGCTTGCGCTTCGGCCTCGGCCTGGCGCTTGAGCAGGGTGTGCAGCACGGGCAGCAGGAAGGCGGCGGTCTTGCCCGAGCCGGTCTGGCTCGAGACCATCAGGTCGACAAAACGGGCCTTGCCGTCCTGGCCGGCTTCGCCGCCCATGGCGAGCGGAATCACCTTGTCCTGCACGGTGGTGGGCTGGGTGAAGCCCAGGTCGGCCACGGCGGCGATCAGTTCGGGTGCGAGGCCGAGCTTGATGAAGCCGTTGGGCACGCGGGCTTCTTCGGCCGCGGCCGCTTCGGGCGCTGCGGCGTCGAGCGCCTCGAGGATCGGCGCTTCGGACACGGTGTCCGGGGCGGCGATGAATTCGTTGTTGTTGGTGGATTGCACAGGCGCGAACTCGCCCTGCGCTTCAAAAGCGTCGGTCATGTGAATATCAATCTCAAACGCGAGCGCTGCCGTAGGCGGCGCCCCGTTGGTGGTTAAAAACATCAACCATCCAACGACATTCAACTTCTGGCTTTCGCCGGAGGCTGCGGCCCTTTTTGATCAGCGGATGCGATCGGGCGCGGTGTGCAAGATAGGGAGATGCAAGAGACGCTGACCGGAAAATCCTCCAGATCAGCGAAGCCATCGATTATGGCACGACTCGGGGTTTTTACCTAATCCGTCAATTTGAGAAAGGTTTCCCTGTAATGCGCGAGCTCCTCGATGGACTCGTGCACGTCGGCCAGCGCAGTGTGCGCCTGCTGCTTCTTGAAGGCGCTGTAGGCGGCGGGCTTCCAGCGCTTGGCCAGCTCCTTCAGGGTGCTGACATCGAGGTTGCGGTAGTGGAAGTACGCCTCCAGCTTGGGCATGAACTTGACCAGGAAGCGCCGGTCCTGCCCGATGGTGTTGCCGCACATGGGCGAACCGCTCCTGGGAACATAGCGGGCCACGAATTCCAGCAGTTGCTGCTCGGCCGCGGCTTCGTCCAGCGTCGAGGCCTTCACCTTGTCGATCAGGCCGCTGCGCCCGTGCGTGCCCTTGTTCCAGGCGTCCATGGCGTCGAGCACCGCGTCGCTCTGGTGGATGACCAGCACGGGGCCGTCGATGCGGGGCGTGAGGTCGGGGCCGGTGACGACCACGGCAATCTCGAGCAGGCGCTCCTTCTCGGGGTCGAGGCCGCTCATTTCGCAGTCGAGCCAGACCAGGTTCTGGTCGCTTTTCTTGAGGACAGGGAGGGTTGCGACGGTCGTGGGGTCAAGGGATTCGGGCATGGCAGGATTGTCGTCGAAGGCCTGCGCCGGCCGGACCCGAGGGCTAAACTCGCCCGTCATGTCCTATTCGCTCATCTTCACCACTGCCTTCGCCGTTGCACTGGTCGCGGGCCTGCTCGTGAAGTTCTGGCTCGCCTCGCGGCAGGTGCGCCACGTGGCGCGGCACCGCGGCGCGGTGCCGGCGGCTTTCGAACACACCATCAGCCTTGCCGCCCACCAGAAGGCGGCCGACTACACCATTGCCAAGGCGCGCTTCGGCCTCGTCGAAATGGCCTGGAGCACCGCGCTGCTGCTGGGCTGGACGCTGCTGGGCGGGCTCGACGCGCTCAACCGGCTGCTGCTGGCCTGGCTCGGCGGCGGCATGGTGCAGCAGCTGGCGCTGCTGGCGGCCTTTGCGGCCATCGGCGGCCTGCTCGAGCTGCCCTTCACGCTCTGGCAGACCTTCAGGCTCGAGGAGCGCTTCGGCTTCAACAAGATGACGTTCGGCCTCTGGCTGCGCGACACCGTCGTCTCCACGCTGATCGGCGCGGCCATCGGGCTGCCGATCGCGGCGCTGATCCTGTGGATCATGGGCGCGGCCGGCACCACGTGGTGGCTCTGGGCCTGGGCGGTATGGATGAGCTACAGCCTGCTGCTGATGGTCGTCCACCCGATGTTCATCGCACCGCTCTACAACAAGTTCAAGCCACTCGACGATCCCACCGTCAAAGAACGCGTCACTGCGCTGATGGCGCGCTGCGGCTTTCGTGCCAAGGGCCTGTTCGTCATGGACGGCAGTCGTCGCAGCGCACATGCCAACGCCTATTTCACGGGCTTTGGTGCAAGCAAGCGGGTGGTGTTCTACGACACATTGCTGCGCCAACTGAACGCGGCCGAAATGGAGGCCGTGCTCGCGCACGAGCTCGGCCACTTCAAGCACCGCCACATCGTGAAGCGGCTCGTCGCGATGTTCGCGCTGAGCCTGGCGGGCTTCGCACTGCTGGGCTGGGTGTCGACCCAGGCCTGGTTCTACACGGGGCTCGGCGTGCAGCCCAACATGGCGGCAACGGCGCCCAACGATGCACTCGCGCTGCTGCTCTTCATGCTCGCGGTGCCGGTGTTCGGCTTCTTTGTCGCGCCGCTGCCCGCACGCCTGTCCCGCAAGCACGAGTTCGAGGCCGATGCCTATGCGGTGGCGCAAACCAGCGGCGCCGACCTGTCGGCCGCCCTGCTCAAGCTCTACCAGGACAACGCGTCGACCCTCACGCCCGACCCGGTGTTCGTCAAGTTCTACTATTCCCACCCCCCGGCCTCCGAGCGCCTTGCGCGCATGACGGCGGCCTGAAGAAGACATTTGCCGGAAAGCCCAGACCATGAGCAGCATGTTCAAGCCCAAAGACTGGAAAAACATTCCCCGCAAGGCACTGAGCGCCACCGAAATCGTCTCCGGCCTCGCCAAGCTCGATGGCTGGAAGCTCGACGGCGACGGTGCCCATGTGGCCATCGAGAAGACCTTCAGCTTTGCCAACTACTTCGAGACCATCGCATTCGTGAATGCGCTGGCTTTCATCGCCCACACGCAAGACCATCATCCGGACCTGTCGGTGCACTACAACCGCTGCGTGGTGCGCTTCAACACGCACGACGTGGGCGGGCTCTCGGGCACCGACTTCGAATGCGCGCGCCAGGCGAATGCGCTGGTCGCCAGCCCGGCACCGTGATGAGGAAACCCGCCGTTGGCTAAGCCGGGCCGCACTCCCGCCAAGGGGGCCGGCACCTCCGCGCGCATTCTTCACGACGGCCTGGTCATCGCGAGCCACGGCCGCCATTGCCTGGTCGAAACGCCTGCGGGCGAGCGCCTGATCTGCCATCCGCGCGGCAAGAAGAGCCAGGCCGTGGTCGGCGACCGCGTGCGTTGGCAGGCCAGCGAAGACGAAGGCACCATCGAGGAAGTCGTGCCGCGGCGCAATCTTTTCTACCGCCAGGACGAGATCCGCACCAAGTCGTTCGCGGCTAATCTCGACCACGTGCTGATCCTGATCGCGGCCGAGCCGGAGTTCTCGGAGCATCAACTGGCGCGTGCACTCATTGCCGCCGAAGCCGAACGCATCACGCCGATCATCGCGCTCAACAAGAGCGATCTGGCCGAGCCCTTCGAGCGCGCATGGAACAAGCTCGCGCCCTACCGCCGCATGCACCATGGCGTGCTGCCGCTCTCGCTCAAGGCGTCGGGCGAAGCCGACTACGCATCGCTCATGAAGCTGCTGGCTGGCAAGAGCACGCTGGTGCTGGGCCCCTCGGGCGCCGGCAAGAGCACGCTGATCAACCTGCTGGTGCCCGGTGCCACCGCATTGACCGGCGAGATCTCGCAGGCGCTGAATTCGGGCAAGCACACCACCACCAGCACCACCTGGTACTGGGTGGACGAGGCGCGCACCACCAGCCTGATCGATTCGCCGGGCTTCCAGGAATTCGGCCTGAACCACATCGCGCCGATGCAGCTCGCGGGCCTGATGCCAGACATTGCCGCGCATGCGAACGACTGCAAGTTCTACAACTGCACCCATCTGCACGAGCCGGGCTGCGGCGTGATCGCGAACGTGGACGCGCCCGGCAAGCCGGGGCCGATCAGCGCCACGCGCTACAGGATCTACGGCGAACTCTTCGCCGAGCTCAGCCAGTCGCGCTACTGAACGCCCAGGATCGACTCGAGCGCCTGCACCAGCGCCCCGCACTGCTCGCGCGTGCCGATGCTGATGCGCAGGTACTGCGCGATGCGCGGCTGCCTGAAATGCCGCACCAGCACCGCGCGCTCGCGCAGCAGCGCCGCCAGCTCGGCTGCGTCGCGCTCCGGATGGCGCGCGAACACGAAGTTGGCCTGCGAGGGCAGCACTTCGAAGCCCAGGTCTTCGAGCTGCAGGCTGAGCCCTTCGCGGGTGTCGACGACCTTGTCGCGCGTGGTCTGGAACCAGGCCTCGTCTTCGAGCGCTGCCACCGCGCCGGCCGTGGCAAGCCGGTCGAGCGGATAGGAATTGAAGCTGTCCTTGACGCGCACCAGCGCGTCGACCAGATGCGCCTGCCCGCAGGCAAAACCCACCCGCAGGCCGGCCAGCGAACGCGACTTGGACAAGGTCTGCACCACCAGCAGGTTCGGATATTTGCCGATGAGCGGCAGCGCGCTTTCGCCGCCGAAATCGACATACGCCTCATCGACCAGCACCACGCGCCCAGGGCAGGCCACGAGCAGCTGCTCGATGCGCGCGAGCGGCAGCCCGATGCCCGTGGGCGCATTCGGGTTGGCGATCACCAGGCCCGCGCAGCCGCTGCGGACGCGGGCCGCCATGGCGTCGACGTCGATGCGCAGGCCTTCGTCGACCGGCAGCAGTTCGCAGCCGATGCCGTAGAGCTGTGCATAGACCCGGTAGAAGCTGTAGCTCACATCGGGCATCAGCAGCGACTCGGCCTGCTGGAAGAAGGCGAAGAAGGCATGCGCCAGCACCTCGTCCGAGCCGTTGCCCGCAAAGACCTCGCCGGCCTGCAGGCCGTGGCGCCTCGCCACCGCTTCGCGCAGCGCGAGCGAGGCGGGGTCCGGATAGCGCTCCAGGCCGTTTGCCGCGGCCTGCTGGATGGCGTCGATGGCGAGCGGTGACGGCGGATACGGGTTCTCGTTGGTGTTGAGCTTGACGAGGTTGGCGATGCGCGGCTGCTCGCCGGGCACGTAGGGTTCGAGCGCGGCGATGCGCGGGCTCCAGAAGGGCGGTGCGGGGGTGGTCATGATTTTCTGCCGCTCAGCCGAGCAGGCGGGCCAGCGTGAGCAGGGCCAGCAGCACCATCCACATCACCACCGAGCGCCACACCAGGCCCACCACGCTGCGCAGGTGGCCGGGCTCGGGCTCGCGGCCCGGCGTGCTGCCGCTGTCGAGCCGGCGGCCATCGGCCATCGAATCGCCGGCCTGCGCGCGCGGGAGCGGATCGGTGACGGGAATCGGGCTCAGCGCGCCGCCGCCCAGGCGCACGTTGACCGCGCCCGAGGTCGCCGCGAGGATCACGCCGTCGTTCTCGCTCGGAAAGCGCCGGGCGTCATTGCGCCAGCAGTCGATCGCCTCTTCGAAGCTGCCGACGACCGCAAAGCCCAGTGCGGTGATGCGCGCGGGCAGCCAGTCGATCGCGTGCCAGGCGCTCTCCGCGGCCCGCTGCACCGAGACGCTCGAGGGCTGCATCGCCGCACCATTCTTGTGGTGCCAGTAGCGCGAGACGAACTCGCTCATGCGGTAGAACACCGCGCCGGCCGGCCCCAGGCCCAGGGCGGCGAGCACCGAGAACCAGGCCAGCACGCCGAACACGTGGCGGTGCGCCGCGATCACCGAATGCTCGATCACGTGGCGGACGATTTCGCTGCGCGGCAGTTCGGCCGCGTCCACGCCCTGCCAGTGCGCCAGCAGCGAGCGCGCGAGCGGCTCGTCGCCTTCGTCGAGCGCGTCGCGGATGTCCGTGAAGTGGTGGCTGAACTGCCGGAAGCCGAGCGTGACGTAGAGCACCGCAACGCTCCAGAGCACCGCGAACGGCAGCCCCAGCGTGAACACCAGCAGCAGGTGGATGCCCAGCGTCATCAGCGTGGGCATGAGCACTGCAAGGCCCCATGCAACCCATCCGTGGTGCGGCTTGCCGGCGTCGAAATTGCGGCTGGTCCAGCGCGTCCAGGCCAGCACGCCGCCGTACACCGGGTTGTGGGAGGCGAGCGGCCTCACCTGCTCGATCAGCAACGCACACAGGATGGCAAAGAAGCTCATCCTTCGATGATAGCGAGGGCGCCTGCACAGGCGCGGCGCGGGCCGAGATCAGGCGCTGAGGAAGCGATAGAGATTGCGCAGCATGCCCGCAGTGGCACCCCAGACGAAGCGCTCTTCGCTGCCGTCCTGGTAGGGCATCGAATACCACTCGCGGCGGGTGCCGTCGGGCGCGGGCACCGTGTGGCGGCGGTGGTTGGCCGGGTCCATGAGCCAGGCCAGCGGCACCTCGAAGGCCAGCGCCACTTCGTAGGGATTGATGGTGAGTTCGAACCCCGGCTTCACCAGCGCGACCACCGGCGTCACGATGAACGAGGTGACGGTGGTGTAGGTCGGAAGGCTTCCAAGCACTTCGATGTACTGGGCCGAGAGCCCCACTTCTTCCCAGGCCTCGCGCAGTGCGGCCGCCGCGATGTTGGCGTCCTCGGGGTCGACGCGCCCGCCCGGGAACGCCACCTGCCCCGAGTGGTTGGACAGGTGCGCCGTGCGCTCGGTCAGCAGCACGGTGGCGCCTTGCGGGCGCTGCACGATGGGCACCAGCACGGCCGCCTGCGCCGGGGCGCGGTCGGTCAGGCGCGGCTCGCGCCGCAATTCGGGCGTCCATTCGGGCGGCGTGGCAAATCGCCTGCGCAGGGCCTCGGTGGTCAATTGCGCGGGCGCCACCGCGGGCAGGCCGTCGGGGCCGCCGACCACAGGCGCCTCGCGCGGATCGAACGGCAGCAGCGTGGGCGGCACCACGGCGTTGACGGGTTCGACGGGCGCGAGTTGCATGGGGGCGGTGGAGTGGGTCAAGTGAGAGAGTTTCAGTGAAGGAGTAGAGCGTAAAAAAGCCGCGCTGTCTGGCCGCGCCTTCTTTTTGCAAGAAGCGTGCACGGCGCACAACGCAAAAAGCCGCCAGAGCGGCGGCTTTTTGCACGGCAGGAAGGCGGCTTACTTGGCGGCCGACGCTGCTTGCGACTTGCCCGGCAGCTTTTCCTTGATGCGTGCCGAACGGCCGCTGCGCTCGCGCAGGTAGTACAGCTTGGCGCGGCGGACATCGCCGCGGCGCTTGACTTCGATGCCGGCGATCAGCGGGCTGTAGGTCTGGAACGTACGCTCCACGCCTTCGCCGCTGGAGATCTTGCGCACCGTGAAGCCGCTGTTGAGGCCGCGATTGCGCTTGGCGATCACGACGCCTTCGTAGGCCTGCACGCGCTTGCGGGTGCCTTCGACGACGCTCACGCTGACGATGACCGTGTCACCGGGCATGAAATCGGGGATCTTCTTGCCGAGGCGGGCGATTTCTTCCTGCTCGAGGGTTTCGATGAGGTTCATGATTTCCTGATATTCGATCGTGCTCGCGCTACACAAAAGGCGCCTTCGGTTTCAAGCCAGGCGCGGCCGGGCAGAGGATCGGGGAACCGAAGATTATAGCTTTTTTTTCAGGACCGCCTCATCGGCCTTGCTCAGGCGGCCGGCGGCGCGTGCGCCGGCAATCAGGTCGGGCCGCCGGGCGGCCGTGATGGCCAAGCGCTGGTCGCGGCGCCAGCGCTCGATCTGCACGTGGTGCCCCGACAGCAGCGGCGCCGGCACGCCCTGCCCGTTCCATTGCTCCGGCCGGGTGTAGTGCGGGCAATCGAGCAGGCCGTCGAGCGAGGGATTGAAGCTGTCCTGCACATGGCTGGCCTCGTCGCCCAGCACGCCGGGCTGCAGCCGCGCCACGGCATCGAGCAGCGCCATGGCCGCGATCTCGCCGCCCGAGAGAACGAAGTCGCCGAGGCTGACCTGGTGCGTCACGCGCGTGTCGATGAAGCGCTGGTCGATGCCTTCGTAGCGCCCGCAGACCAGCACCGCGCCCTCGCTGGCCGACCAGCGCTCGACCGCTTCGTGGCGCAAAGTCTCGCCAATGGGCGAGAACAGCACGACCGGCGCCTGCGAGCCGCGCGCGGCCAGCGCCGCGTCGAGGCAGGCCGACAGCGGCTCGGCCATCATCACCATGCCGGGGCCGCCGCCAAAGGGCCGGTCGTCCACGCGCTTGTAGTTGCCCTGCGCGAAGTCGCGCGGGTTCCAGAGCACCACCTCGACCTGCTTCGACTCGTAGGCGCGGCGCGTCACGCCGCTGGCCATGAAGGGCGCAAACAGTTCGGGAAAGAGCGTGAGGACGTCGAAGCGCATGCGCGCGAGCCCGCAATCAGAAATCGGGCTGCCAGTCGACCGTGATGAGGCGGCCGGCGAGGTCGACCTTGTCGACGAAGACCGAGACGAAGGGCACCATGCGTTCGATGGCCTTGCCGTCTTCCTCGGCCGCGAGCACCAGCGTGGTCTGCGGGCCGGTGGCGAGCAGCTCGCGCACCGTGCCGAGCGCCACGCCTTCGCGGTTGACCACCGGAAGGCCGATCAGGTCGACCCAGTAGTACTCGTCGTCGCCGGCCGTGGGAAAGCTCGAGCGCGGCACGAACACGCGCGCGCCGCGAAGCGCCTCGGCCGCGTTGCGGTCAGGCACGTCCTCGGAGGAGGCGACGATGCAGTCGGAATGCTCCTTGGCTTCGCGGATCGCGAGCCGGAAAGCTGCGGTTGCCGAGGCTCCGGGAGCCTGCAGGAACCAGCGCTTGGAAGAAAAAAGCGCCTCGGGCTGGGCGCTGTGGGGCAGGACCTTGAACCAGCCCTTGATGCCCCATGCATCGGCGATGCGTCCTACCTCGATCGCATCCGCCGGCAATTCGGCGGCTTCGAGTGCGGGCAGCATCGGCGTGCCGGGCAGCTTAGGCTGCCGCCTTGGGGGCTGCGGCTGCGGCTTGCTTGATCAGGCGCAGGACCGTGGGCGAAGCTTGTGCGCCAACGCTCTTCCAGTAGGCCAGGCGGTCCTGGGCAATACGGATGCTTTCTTCGTTTTCCTTTGCGGTCGGGTTGTAGAAACCCAGGCGCTCGATGAAACGGCCATCGCGGCGAACGCGCTTGTCCGACACGACGATGTTGAAGAACGGACGGCCTTTGGAGCCGCCGCGGGAAAGTCGAATGACGACCATGATTTATCCTTGGGTGGTGCAGCAAGCCCGTTTTTTGACAAGAGGCCCGCTCACAGTGTTCTTTCAACGTCGAGACACGCGACATGGCCACCCGGCCAGCGACACGCTGAAAAGCCTGCGATTATAGCCCGACCTGCGTTTTCTCCGAATTTCCGCGCCCGCCGCGTTCCGTTTGCCACCTGCATGACCCTCACCATCCGCCCCAGCCGCGACCAAGACATCGCGGCCATCACGGCCATCTACGCCCACCACGTGCTGACCGGCACCGGCACCTTCGAGACCGAAGCTCCCTCTGCCGCCGACATGGCCGCGCGGCGCGCCGACGTGCTCGGCAAGAACCTGCCCTACCTCGTGGCCGAAGAAGATGGCGAAGTGTTGGGTTTTGCCTACTGCAACTGGTTCAAGCCGCGCCCGGCCTACCGCTTTTCGGCCGAAGACTCGATCTACATGTCCGAAGCCGCACGCGGCAAGGGCCTGGGCGCCCAACTGCTGGCCGCCCTCTCGCAGGCCGCCGAAGCGGTGGGCGTGCGCAAGCTGATCGCCGTCATTGGCGATTCGGCCAATGCCGGCTCGGTCGGCGTGCACCGCAGCCAGGGCTTCACGCACGTGGGCGTGCTCAAGGACTGCGGCTGGAAGTTCGGCCAATGGCGCGACGTGGTCCTGATGGAAAAGGTGCTCGGCGAAGGCAGCACCACCCAACCCGAATGAAAAACAAGACCATTGCCGCCTGGCTCTCCTTCCTGGGCGGCCCGCTGGGCCTGCACCGCTTCTACCTGCGCGGCATCGGCGACTGGCTCGGCTGGCTGCTGCCCATTCCCACGGCGCTCGGCCTGTACGGCATCGAGCGCGCGCGCATGTACGGCCTGGACGACGGCTGGAGCTGGGTGCTGATTCCGCTCCTGGGCTTCACCATCGCGGGATGCGCGCTGACGGCCATCGTCTACGGCCTCATGACGCCCGAGAAGTGGAATGCCCGGTTCAACGGCAGCGCGCCTTCGGACGCTGCGCCGGGCCGCACCAACTGGGCCACTATCGGCGCCGTGGTGCTGGCGCTTTTGTTCGGCACCACGGTGCTGATGGCCAGCATCGTGTTCAGCTTCCAGCGCTACTTCGAGCACCAGGTCGAGGAAGGCCGGAAGATCTCGCAGTAGCCGTTGCGCGCGCCCGAAGGCTGCGCGGCCTCAGAAGATCTGCAGGCTGAGCCAGTAGGCGATGGCGGCCACGAAAGCCGACGCCGGGATCGTGAAGATCCAGGCCCAGACGATGTTGCCCGCCACGCCCCAGCGCACGGCGCTCGCGCGCTGCGCGGAGCCCACGCCGACAATGGCACCGGTGATGGTGTGGGTGGTCGACACCGGAATGCCCAGCGCGGTGGCCAGGAACAGCGTGAGCGCGCCGCCGGTCTCCGCGCAGAAGCCGCCCACGGGCTTGAGCTTGGTGAGAAGAGTTCATAGTCCGGAATGTGCCCCGTGGTCACCGGCGACTCCCCCACCGTTCCAATGGTGAAAGCTTCACGATTCTTCGGCATGGGACGACTTCCATGGCGACACGGCAATTTCGGTCAGCAAGCTTCCAATATGAGACGAAGTTTCTCTACGAGATGCAGGCGGACGCAGCATGGGTACCTTTCATGGTGAAAGGCACACGGTCCGCCGACAACGTCATGTTGACAACCGCTTCGGCTGAATCAATCTGAGAACGTGGCGTACCGGTCGATGCATCCGGCGCACATCCACTCGCCGTCATCGTAGATGCCACCGGTCATGTCGGTTCGTCGATAGCAATAGCCGCACTCGGCCACGATGCCCTCATGGAAGCAGTCGTCTGACCGCGACCGATCCTCGAATCCTGGCTGCTGAGAGGGGAGAAGTTTTTGGTCTGGCGGACTGGCAAACGATCCGCAGTTGGTACACCACTTGCCACCATAGTGATCGATCGTGCTCGACTTTCTGCACCGTCCGCAAACGACAAGGTCCGCGATCGTCGCCGGAATCATCGGCAGAAGTTCGTCCAAGCTATTCACCCGTTGACACCGGAGACCGTTCTTATTGAGGTGAGCAAGGAGAGGATCGAACCCTTTGTCCTTGGACAATACATAGCATTCCGTATCAGGGGCAGTTTCGAAGGTTCGCCCCAACTGAAAGGCGATATGAAAATCCAGCGCGTTCTTGCCGGATCCTTCAACTTTGTGGAAGTCGGCGCGCACGAACCTATGTGCCGTTGATTTCTTCGTAGCAGCCCTCGGCGGGTTCTGCTTGGCTCCGACGTAGATGATTGCCCGGAAGCTCTCGTCGAGCAGCGACAGATCCACCTTGTGGACGTTCTCAAGGTCGACAAGCAAGAGCGACTTTTTCATAGCAGGACGAGCCCCCCTTCAGCGCTGAGAATTCAGGTGTCTGGCCGTGATTTGATGAGAGATCTCAGCGGATGTTTGACAGGATCTCTCGCTCGAGAACACCTGTTGGCTGGCAAGTTGTCGCGTCGCCTGAGTTGTTCCCAGCGGGGAAACTTGCCGCAGTGTTGGTGTTGAAGCTCACGCTGTCGGTGCGACTTTGCGACCGGTCTTGCACATCTCGGACCGTGAGGTCTCGCTTGACTACATACCGTGTGTTTGCGGAGACGCGGGTCTGATCTGGACCGACTTCTTCGAAGATAAGATTAACTCGACCTTCAAGGTTCATCTGCCGATTCAGGAAAAACAAATTTGATGTCATCATCTCATATGACATCTGTTGCCTAGCGGCGGAAAAATCGTAGGTCCGCTCGCCCCGAGCGTTCTTGACGTATGACACGATTCGGCCACAGTCGATGTACTTCTCTGGGTCACCGGTGTAACTTATGTTGATGAGTCCGGAAGACTTGTCCAAATTGTTGATAACAAAGAACTCCTTACCAAGCTGAGGGACTGCAGCATCCCACACCACGTGGCGCGGCTTGTTTACCATCTTGCTGTTCTCGGCCTTGGCGAGCGTTGCGGGCCGGATGTAATCGACCTTACCCGCGCACCCGGCAAGTGCAACGGCCAGCGACATGAGAGCGGCAAATCGGTTCATAGCTTTTTTCATCCAATTAGTAGCCCCAATGTAACCGAATGTCACGCGTGAGTCTGTGAACTAATACATAGAAAGCCGCTTCTCTCAAAGCTCCTGATCTAGCCTTGGGAAGCGAAGGAAACTGCGGGGGTGACGGATCGGCTCGTGACTGGGCCGACTCTCGGTGATGGTCGTCGGTCAGAACGCGGTGGTCATGTCGATAAATACAGCCAGGAGGCGATACGACATGAATGAGAACACCACACCTTGGAACCGACTGCGAGAACTACTGGACTCGATGTTCGGCTTCGCCCAACGAAGAAGATCGATCGTCAAGCAAGGCTTCGACAACGCCAAACAGGAGCATGTCGTCCTGATCGAATACAGAGCGCATGTGAAGCCACCGGGAGCGATGGGGAGCGATGGCGACCGATCAGAAGTCATCGAAGCCGACCCAACGCATGCCGATGGAATCGATTCGTGAGCTGTATGCGCAGCAGCACCGAGACCATCGGGCATAGACGGATGCCACCGTGCCTACGATCTGCCAAACCGGCAACGAGGGCAACGGATGTGATCGATGTACGGGAAGGGCATGAAGCCCTTAGAACCCGTCTTCACGGCCCCCAAATCGCTCCGCAGCACCCTACCTCCAGACCAGCACCGCTTCTCTGACGAGCACGGTTCGGTCCCCGCAATGGATGCCATGCAACTAAACCACGGACCGTGGCACATCAAGTCTGAGCATTTGCCGCCTCGGCCGATGCGCGCTCCAATCTTTCGACAGGTTGGAGCTTCTTGGCATCAGCCTCCAATTTGGCGACCTCTGCCTCCAGTTTACGCAGTTGCAATTCAACCATCGCATCATCCCGCTTCTGGATCACTTGATGCCACTTGTTGGCACCGTACCAACTCAGCGAAAGACCAAAAACCAGAATTGCGGCTATCGGCACTAGGGTGAAGTCCTCATTCGACTTGGTCACCTCGATCAATCGCTTGTGCATGGCGAGAAGATCGTTTTCTGCCTTCGTTCGGTCCTCCTTCGCCTCTAGCGAGATCATCACCTCAATGTGCTTGACCTTCCGATCCAGCGACGAGCTGTAGGAAGTGACGAATGCAAAAATCGCAGAGACGATCAAGACAAGCCCGAACAGGCAGGCGAACTTGTAGATGTTGTCGGTCGGGATGGGAAGCGAGGGTTGCATGGGTGAATGAAGAAGTTGATCCCTCTATTCAACCTCATGAGGAGCAGTTGCGCGGATTCAGTTCACCGGTACGCCGAGTCGAATACGAAGGATGTGACCCAAAGAAGCACCCGCGACATTGGCCAGTGTCGAAAAGTCATAACCCTTTAACCGCTCGGGTGATGGCACTCCGCCTGTGTGGGTGTACTGAGATCGAAGCGTGTACATGGCCCTGACTTTCGCGTCGCAGTCAGCGGCATCAGTGAAAAGTGATGGAAGAGGACGCGGCGCAACACCGGGAGCGCAATGCTCGCGGATCAATCTTTGTACAGCGGCAGTGATCGACTCTTTGCCCGCCATGTCCAACGCCGCACAAAGAGCATTCTGAGTATCAAGGTCAGCAGAATATCCACACTCCGTCCGAATCGATTGCTTGAGCTGACGCGCCGCCTTGCGCACCTTCTCACTGGCTTCAGCGGGCGACGCGAGTGCTTCCAAGTGCATGACCAATAGCAAGAATCGCCATACGTGTTGTGTCGAACGACTTGCATGTGCGTGTGCAGCAACTGCCGCAAAGGTCCTGTCGTCGAGGTTCTCCGACTCATGGGTGTCATTCAGCTCGTCCCTCACTCCCTGAACGACGGCGGAAAGATCGCCGCTAAGCACAGGCATATTGAGCCTGATTGCTCCGTCGATGGCAACGCATTCATGCTCGGGATATATCCACGCACCGTCGCTCCCAATCATTCTCACCGGACCACGAGCACCATCCGGCCAACCGCGTTCGATGCACCGACGGTCGTCCTCCATGAAGCGTACGTCGGAGACCTGAGCTTCGCGCGCAGCAACAGGGATTTGGATCGCAACCCGGCGCTCCAAGCTAATACGAGCAAGGATGTGGCGGAGTTTTCTGAATTTCCCATGCGCAGCTTCAACGTCTGGAAGACCTTGCAACTGCACAAGAAGCCCTTCGTTCTCGACCGACAACTTGCAGCGCCGTCCGTCAACTTCGATGTCCTCCGAGCTACCCGAGGGCATGGAAAACTGCGGCGCGAACGGGCAGCTCACTCGCAGCGAGTACTCAATGGGTGGAGTGGCTCTGGAATACGGGATCACGGCAGCTCATTGACAGTTGAGACAAGTCAACGAGCATATTGCATCGGTTCCTACACGACTGCGGCATCGATCTCGCAGTAGCTAAAGCGGGCAGCGCAGCCTGCGCTGCCCGCTCCAACCTCAGAAAATCTGCAGGCTGATCCAGTAGGCGATGGCGGCCACGAAGGCCGACGCCGGGATCGTGAAGATCCAGGCCCAGACGATGTTGCCCGCCACGCCCCAGCGCACGGCGCTCGCGCGCTGCGCGGAACCCACGCCGACGATGGCGCCGGTGATGGTGTGGGTGGTCGACACCGGAATGCCCAGCGCGGTGGCCAGGAACAGCGTGAGCGCGCCGCCCGTTTCCGCGCAGAAGCCGCCCACGGGCTTGAGCTTGGTGATCTTCTGGCCCATGGTCTTCACGATGCGCCAGCCGCCGAACATGGTGCCCAGCGCAATCGCGGCGTAGCAGCTCACGATGGTCCAGGTCGGCGGGCTCGCATCGGTGGCCGAGGCGTAGCCGGTGGCGATCAGCAGCATCCAGATGATGCCGATGGTCTTCTGCGCGTCGTTGCCGCCGTGGCCCAGGCTGTAGGCCCCGGCGGACACCAGCTGCAGCCGCCGGAACCAGCGGTCGATGCGCGAGGGCGTGGCGCGCCGGAAGCCCCAGGCCACCAGCACCATCATCATCGAGCCCAGCACGAAGCCGAGGAACGGCGAAACGAAGATGAAGGCCACGGTCTTCCAGATGCCCGACGCCACCAGGCCGCCGGTGCCGGTCTTGGCGATCACGGCGCCCACGATGCCGCCGATCAGCGCGTGCGACGAGCTGCTCGGAATGCCGTAGTACCAGGTCACGAGGTTCCAGCTGATGGCGCCCACGAGCGCGCCGAAGACCACGTGCACATCGACCACGCCCGGCTGGGCGATGCCCTTGCCGACCGTTGCCGCCACGCTCAGGTGGAAGATGAAGATCGCGACCAGGTTGAAGAAGGCCGCGAACAGCACGGCGTGGCCCGGCTTGAGCACGCCGGTCGACACCACGGTGGCGATCGAGTTCGCCGCATCGTGGAAGCCGTTCATGAAGTCGAACAGGATCGCCAGCGCGACCAGCACCATCACCACCCAGAGGGCGACCTGAACCGTTGCCATCGATGGTTACCGCTCAGGAATTCTCGAGGACGATGCCCTCGATGACGTTGGCCACGTCCTCGCACTTGTCGGTGATCGTCTCGAGCAATTCGTAGATTGCCTTGAGCTTGATCACCTCGCGCACGTCGGGCTCCTCGCGGAACAGCTTGCTCATGGCGCTGCGCATCACGCGGTCGGCGTCCGATTCGAGGCGGTCGATTTCCTCGCAGGTCTTGAGCGTGGCCTCGGCCACCGCCGGGTCGGCGATCTTGCCGAGGAACTTGACGGCGTCCTTCAGGCGGTCGCAGCACTTCACGCTCAGCGCCGTGAGGCGCACGATCTCGTCGGTCATGTGGCGCACGTCGTACAGCGCCATGGTCTCGGCCGAGTCCTGGATCAGGTCGGCCACGTCGTCCATGGTGTTGATGAGCTTGTGGATCTGCTCGCGGTCGATCGGCGTGATGAAGGTCTTGTGGATCAGCCGGTTGACGTCATGCGTGACGCGGTCGGCCGCACGCTCGGCATTGTCGACGTCGCGGTTGTACTGCTCGCGCAGGTGCACGTCGCTGTAATTGGCCACGAGTTGCTCGAACGCCCGCGCCGCTTCGACGATGCGCTCGGCGTGCTGGTTGAACATCTCGAAAAAATTCCCCTCGCGGGGCAGCAGCTTGCCGAACATGGCGCTCTCCTGGGTTCGCGGCTGCCACAAATGCGTGACAACGTCATGAAAAACCGCGCAAGTGTAATGGGCGGCGCAAAGCCGGCCGGCCAACGGGGTTCACCGCCCCCGGCCGCTCAGTCGCGAATCCGCTCGATGACCTGCGAGGAAACGCGGGCAAGCGCCGCGCGCGGCACCTTGTCGGGCGCGATCTCGGCGAGCGGCTTCAGCACGAAGGCGCGGTCGCGCATGCGCGGGTGCGGCAAGGCCAGCGCGGGCGTGTCCTTGATCGCGTTGCCGTGCATCAGCAGGTCGAGGTCGAGCGTGCGCGGCGCATTGGGAAAGGGCCGCTCGCGGCCGGCCTGCTCCTCCAGCAGGTGCAGCTCGGCCAGGAAGGCCTCGGCCGTGAGCCCGGTCCGCACGGCCACCACGGCGTTGATGAAATCGGGCCCGGCCGCATCGACCGGCGCGCTGCGGTAGAGCGACGAGCGCGCCGTCACCACGGTGCGCTCGATGGTGCCGATGGCGTCCATGGCCGCCGTCACGGCGGCCCGGGCGTCGCCGAGGTTGGCGCCGATGGCGACGAAGGCCTGCACGGTCGGATAGTCCTCGCGCGTGCGGCGAGGGGGCGCACCGGCAGACCCGGCCTTGCCCGCGGGCCGGCCGGGCGCGCGTCGCGCGGGTGCCGGTCCGCTGCTCTTCGGCTTCGGCGAAGGGCCGCCACGCGATGGCGGCCGGCCCTGGCCGCCGCTCTTGCCGTCCTTCGGCCGGTTCGGCGCGCTCATTCGGCTGCGGCGCTCCCGCCGCCCTCGCCGCCGCCATCACCACCACCGCCGGTGCGCGGCTTGCGGCGGCGCCGGCGCTTGCGCGGCGCGGCCGGCTCGCCATCGGGCGGCACGGCGCCGGCCTCGACCTCGACTTCCTCGGCCTCGTCGCCCTGACGGGTGTCGGCATCGGGCTGGCGCTGGCGCGGCGCCGGTTCGCCGCGGGAGGGCTTGGGCGCGACCGGGTCGCGCGTTCGCACGCGCTGGCGGGTCTTCTGCTCGTCGCGCACCTGCTCCAGCAGGTCTTGCTGGCGCACGTCGTCGGCGGTGCTGAACTCCTGCCACCACTCGGCGATGGCCTCGCTGACCTCGCCCACGTCGGCGCGCAGCCGCATGAAGTCGAAGGCGGCGCGAAACCGCGCCTGGTCGACCAGGCTGTAGGGCGTGGAGCCGGTGCGCTTGTCGAAGCGCGGCTGCATCATCCAGATCTCGCGCATGTCGGCGGCGAGCTTGCCGCGGCCCGACACATCGCCGATGCGGGCGTTGAACACATCGTCGATCGCGTCCTGCAGCGCCGGGAACGGCGGCTGCGGGCGCTGGCCGTGCCGGCCCTCGACGCGCTGCGCCCAGCCGTCGCGCACGTCGGCCCACAGCACGCAGGCCAGAAGGAAGCTCGGCGCCACGGGCTTGCCTTCGCCGACGCGGCGGTCGGTGTCCTGCAGCGCCGCCTTCACGAAGGGCTGGTCGGCCCGCTCCACCACCACGTCGAGCAGCGGATAGATGCCCTTGGCGAGGCCCAGCTTGCGCAGCTGCTCGACGGTGGCAATGGCGTGGCCGGTCTGCAGCAGCTTGAGCATTTCGTCGAACAGGCGGCTTTGCGGCACGTCGGCCAGCAGCTTGCTCGACTCGACCAGCGGCGCGGCCGTCTTGGCTTCCATCTTGAAGCCGAGCGCCGCGAGCTTGGCCGAGAAGCGGATGGCGCGGATGATGCGCACCGGGTCTTCGCGGTAGCGCGTGGCCGGGTCGCCGATCATGCGCAGCGTGAGCTTCTGGGCGTCGCGGATGCCGTTGTGGTAGTCGACCACGACCTGGTTGGCGGGGTCGTAGTACATGGCGTTCACGGTGAAGTCGCGGCGCGCCGCGTCTTCCTCCTGCGGGCCCCAGACGTTGTCGCGCAGCACGCGGCCGCTGGCGTCCACCGCATGCTTCATGCTCGCGAGCTCGCCCTTGCTGGTGCGCTCGTTGCCGGCCACCTGCT
The DNA here is from genome assembly GCF_056396385.1 of Variovorax sp. 05T418. Lineage (NCBI taxonomy): Bacteria > Pseudomonadati > Pseudomonadota > Betaproteobacteria > Burkholderiales > Comamonadaceae > Variovorax > Variovorax sp. 05T418. Next base: position 517,246 of record NZ_JBFTLJ010000004.1, read on the forward strand.
CGGCGGCGGCATTGTCCATGTAGGCGCGGAAGGTCGAGACCTCGATCACCTCGTGCTCGCGGCCGCGGCCGTACACCACGTGCACGATGCGAAAGCGCCGCCCGATGATGAAGGCGCGCCGAAAGAGCGACTTGACCTGCTCGGGCGTGGCGTTGGTGGCCACGTCGAAGTCCTTGGGGCGCAGCCCCAGCAGCAGGTCGCGCACCGCGCCGCCCACCACGTAGGCCTCGTAGCCGGCCTGCTGGAGCGTGGTGACGACGTTCCTGGCACGTTCGTCGACCAGGGCTGGATCGATCTTGTGAACCTCTGCCGGCACCTCCTGGCGCTTGCCGAAGCGGCTCTTGCCCTGTGCGCCGCCGGCCGATTTGCCGAGCAGCTTGTCGATGAATTTCTTGATCATTGTTGGTTGAGGCTCTTCTCTATTCGTTTTCGAGCATGGATCGGATCAGCGGGATCGTGATCGCGCGCTGTGTCTGAAGGGCATAGCCGTCGAGCTGCGTGAGCAGCTCCATCAGGCTGCCCAGGTCGCGGCTGAAGCGGTGCAGCATGTAGTCGAGCACCTCGTCCGACAGCATGACGCCGCGCGTGTCGGCGGCCTGGCGCAGCACCGCGCGGCGTTCGCTTTCGCTCAGCACCTGCAGGTGGAACACATGGCCCCAGCCCAGCCGGGTGCGAAGGTCCTCGCGCAGCGGCAGGTCGGCCGGCGGCAGCGCGCCCGCGGCCACCACGCCGCGCTGCAGCGTCTGCGCGTTGACGAACCAGTTGAAGGCCGCGTGCTGCTGCACGGCGGTGTAGAGGTGCACGTCGTCGAGCAGCACGGCACCCCAGCGCTCGTCGAATTCGGGCGGCTCCAGCACGCCGGCATGCAGCCAGCCCACGCTCGCGCCCTGCTCGCGCAGCGCCACACGCACCGATTCGAGCAGATGGGTCTTGCCGCTGCCGCCTTCGCCCCAAAGATAGGTGGGCACGGGAGAGTGGGACACGGCGCTGCCGGCGCCGCCCACCCACAGTTGCAGGTGCCGCAGCGCCGCCTCGTTCGGGCCGGCAAAAAAAGCGTCGAAGCTGGGGCCCGTCGCAATGCCGATATCGAGCGCGAGCTGTTTCATCCCGGGAAGGTTCATGGAGGGGGCCCGGAGGGCCCTTAAAATCGTGAGGAATTCTATCGGCCCGGCCGCTTCGGTCGCCGGCGCCTCCACCTTCCCGCCCTTCTCGACACCGTCCGACCATGACTTCCCCTACGCCCACCCCGCTCAGCTACAAGGATGCAGGTGTCGATATCGATGCCGGCGACGCACTGGTCGACCGCATCAAGCCGCTCGCCAAGAAGACCCTGCGCGAAGGCGTGCTGGCCGGCATCGGCGGCTTCGGCGCGCTGTTCGAGGTGCCCAAGCGCTACAAGGAGCCGGTGCTGGTGAGCGGCACCGACGGCGTGGGCACCAAGCTCAAGCTGGCCTTCGAATGGAACATGCACGACACGGTCGGCATCGACCTGGTGGCCATGAGCGTCAACGACGTGCTGGTGCAGGGCGCCGAACCGCTCTTCTTCCTTGACTATTTCGCCTGCGGCAAGCTCGAGGTGGACACGGCCGCGGCCGTGATCGGCGGCATCGCCCGCGGCTGCGAGATTTCCGGCTGCGCGCTGATCGGCGGCGAAACCGCCGAGATGCCCGGCATGTACCCGGCCGGCGAGTACGACCTGGCGGGCTTTGCGGTCGGCGCGGTCGAAAAGTCGAAGATCCTCACGGGCCAGAACGTGAAGCCCGGCGACGTGGTGCTGGGCCTGGCCTCGGCCGGCGTGCATTCCAACGGCTTCAGCCTGGTGCGCAAGGTGATCGAACGCGCCGGGGCCGACCTGCCCGCCACGCTCGACGGCAAGCCGTTCCGCGAAGCCGTGATGGAACCGACCCACCTCTACGTGAAGCCGGTGCTCGAGGCGCTGGCCAAGCACCCGATCAAGGCACTGGCCCACATCACGGGCGGCGGCCTGCTCGAGAACATTCCGCGCGTGCTGCCCGAAGGCACGGCCGCCCACCTCAGGAAGGGCAGCTGGCCGCAGACCGAGCTCTTCGCCTGGCTGCAGAAGGTGGCCGGCATCGACGACATCGAGATGAACCGCACCTTCAACAACGGCATCGGCATGGTGGTGGTGATCGACGCGGCCGAAGCCGCCGCCTGCGCCGCCACGCTGCGCACGGCCGGCGAATCGGTGTTCGAGATCGGCACCATCGCCGAGCGCGGCGCGGGCGCCGCCGTCGTGGTTGGCTGATTTCCTCGTTCCGAGGCTCGCCAGCGCAGCACCCGGACCCTGATGGCCAAACCCTCCCTCGCCACTTTCGAAACCAAGCCCCAGCCCGCCTCGCGCAACGTGGTGCTGGCCAGCTACCTGCTGATGCCGGCCGCGCTGCTGCTGGTGATGTGGCAGCACCTGCTGCCTGGCCTGCTGTGCGTGTGCATCGGCTTCCTGGCCACCCGCTGGTTCACGCGGCTGATCGTCGGCGGCCTGGCGCGCCTGAAGCTGCCGTTCGAACGCGCCGACGTGCCGGCCCGGGTGCTGGCCGTCACGCTGGTGCTGCTGGCGCCCATCGCGCTGATCTCCCTGGGCCTGTCGCAGGCGCGCGAGTACATCCTCGACGCGCCCGACCAGTACCGCGAGCTGCTCGACTACACGGCGCGCACGGTGCTCGAACTGCGGCTCAAGCTGCCACCCGAAATTGCGGTCTACCTGCCCGAAGGCGCGGCCGAGGTGCAGCGCGTGGTGGCCAACTACCTGCGCGCCCAGGCCGGTTCGCTGGCGCTGGCCGGACGGGCATGGCTCGGCGGCCTGCTGTTTGCCTACGTGGGACTCATCGTGGGCGGATTGGCCGCCATCGCGCCATCGCCGCTGCAGCGCCGGCCGCTCGCCGCGCAGCTGCACCGGCGCATCGCGATCTTCGGCGAGGCTTTCGGCCAGATCGTGGCCGCGCAGTTCTGGATCGCGGCCTTCAACACGCTGCTGACCGCCATCTTCCTGCTGTTCCTGATGCCGCTCTGGGGCCCTCACCTGCCCTACACGCCGGCCCTGATCACGCTGACCTTCGTGGCGGGCCTGGTGCCCATCGTCGGCAACCTGGTCTGCAATTCGGTGATCACGCTGGTGGCGCTGTCGGTGTCGCCCGTGACGGCGCTGGCCTGCCTGGCGTTCCTGATCATCATCCACAAGGCCGAATACGTGATCAACGCCAAGGTGGTCGGCAGCCGCACGCAGATGCGGGTGTGGGAGCTGCTGGCGGTGATGTTCGTGGCCGAGGCGGTGTTCGGCCCGGCCGGGCTGGTGGCGGCACCGCTTTTCTACGCCTACCTCAAGAAAGAGCTGCAGGCGGCCGGCCTTGTTTAGCCCTGATGTCCTGATTTGATCGGTTCTGGTCCGCTTCGGCGCGGACCATGCACTGGCGGCGCAGAAGAATAGGCGGCATCATCCACTTCGCCTTTTCGAGCCCACGCCATGAAATCCTGTCTGATTGTGATCGACGCGCAGGAATCGTTTCGCCACCGCGCGTACTGGTCCGAACGCGTCGCGCAGCCCTATTTCGCTGCCCAGAACGCGCTGATCGAGGGCTGCCTGGCCGCCGGCCTTCCGATCGTGCGCGTCTTCCACGTCGACGGTCCCGCCGTTGCAAGCCATCCTTTCGCGGTCGAGTCGGGCTTCGTGCGGCCGATCGAAGGCCTGGCGGCTTTCGAGGCGGCGGCCACCTTCACCAAGCACCGCCACAGCGCGCTGGTCAACAGCGGGCTCGACATCTGGCTCACGCAGCAGGGCATCGGCCGGCTGATCGTGAGCGGCATCCGCACCGAGCAATGCTGCGAAACCACCGCGCGCCACGCCTCGGACCTGGGCTGGGAGGTCGACTACGTGACCGAGGCCACGCTGACCTTCGACATGCCGCAGCCCGACGGCCAATCGCTTGCCGCGGCCGACATCAAGGCGCGCACGGCGGCCGTGCTGGACGGCCGGTTCGCCACCGTCTGCAGCGTGGCGCAGGCGCTCGAGCGCGCCAGCGCCCATCTCACGGAAAGCTTGGCCGCATGAGCCTTCGCGTACTGATCCTCGCCTACGACGGCGTCGAAGCCCTCGACTTCGCGGGGCCGTTCGAAGTGTTCACCACCGCGAGCCGCGTGAGCCAGCGCATGAATCCCGGCGCGCCGGCGCCTTTCGAGGTTGCCTCGGTGGCGCTGGGCGCCAACGAGCCGGTGCAGGCGCGCGCCGGCCTGCGCCTGCTGGCCGACCACGACCTGGCCGCGAATCCAATGGCCGACCTGCTGGTGGTGCCCGGCGGCGTGGTCGATGCCCCGATGGCAAGCCCCGCCACGCTGCGCTGGATCGCCGATTGCGCGGCCGGCGCGCAGCTGGTCGCCTCGGTCTGCACCGGCGTCTTCCTGCTCGCCAAAAGCGGCGTGGCCGTGCGCGAAGCCGTCACCACCCATTGGGAAGACATCGCGGACTTGCGCGGGCAGTTCCCCTTGCTCGACGTGCGCGAAAACGAGCGCTGGGTCGACAGCGGCCGCATCGTCAGCTCCGCGGGCATCAGCGCGGGCATCGACATGAGCCTGTACCTGGTCGAACGCCTGGCCGGCCGCCCGCTGGCCGAGCGCACCGCGCGCCAGATGGACTACGCATGGATCTCCAGCAGCAGCAGCAAAAGCCCATCCGTGTAGTGTTCGTGCTGCTGCCGGGCAGCCTGGTGCTCGACTGGGCCGGCCCGGCCGAGGCGCTGCGCATCGCGAACCAGCGGCTGCGTGCGGCGGGCCAGCCCGAGCGCTTCGAGATCGAATTCGCCAGCCCGCGGCCCACGTCGATCGGGTCGGTCGGCGTGGCACTCGCCAACCTCTCGCCCTTGCCGGCGCAATGGCATGGCCCGGCCTGGGTGGTGCTGGTCGGGCTGCCCGGAGACACCATCCCGATCGACAACGCCGAGACGCAGGAGCTGCTGCACTGGCTGCGCGGCCAGCGCTTCGAACGCAACCGGCTCGAACTGGTCACGGTCTGCGCCGGCGCACTGCTGGCCGCGCACGCCGGCGCGCTTTCGGGCCGCCGTGCGACCACGCACCACCATCACCTGGACGAATTGCGCACGGCGGAGCCGCGCTGCGAGGTGGTCGCCAACCGCGTGTTCGTGATCGATCCGCCGGTGTACAGCAGCGCGGGCGTCACCACCGGCATCGACCTGGTGCTGCACCGCATTGCCGACCTGTGCGGCGAAGCGCTGGCCGCCCAGGTGGCGCAGACGATGGTGGTGGCGCAGCGGCGCGGCCCGCACGATCCGGAGCTGTCGCCCTTCCTGGCCTACCGCAACCACCTGCATGCCGCGCTGCATCGCGTGCAGGACGCCGTCAGCGAGCAGCCGCAGGCCGACTGGAGCGTGCCGCGGATGGCCGAAGTGGCCCATACCTCGGCGCGGCACCTGACGCGGCTGTTCGTCGAGCACGCGGGCGTGGCGCCGCTGGCCTACCTGCGCCGGCTGCGGCTGGCGGCCGCGCAGCTGGCGCTGGCCTCGGGCGCGAGCGTGACGCGGGCGGCGGAAATCTCGGGCTTCGGCTCTGACACGCAGCTGCGGCGCGCCTGGCACCAGTTCGGATTGCCTGGCTCGCCCTCGGCTTCGGCATCGAAGGCGTAGCAGCTCTGCCGGCTCCGCAAGGAATTTCAGCCCTGCACCGCCGCGCAGGCCCGCGCACGCGCCAGCAGCAGGGTCCGCTCGCGCGTGTTGCGCGTGAGCGAGGCGGCGCGGTCGAATTCTTTTTGCGCCTCGGCGCGGCGGCCGAGCTTCAAGAGCAGGTCGCCGCGCACCGCCGGCAGCAGGTGGTAGGCCTGCAAGGCCGGCTCGCCCACGAGCGCATCCACCACCTCGAGCCCTGCGGCCGGCCCGAAAGCCATCGACAGCGCCACCGCGCGGTTCAATTCGACGATGGGCGACGGCGACAGCTCGGCCAGCGCGTCGTAGAGCGCGGCGATGCGCGGCCAATCGGTTTCTTCGGCCGTGCGCGCACGGCCATGGCAGGCGGCAATGGCCGCCTGCAGCGCATACGGGCCGAAGGCACCGCCGAGCGCCTCGGCACGCGCCAGTGCCGCCAGGCCGCGGCGGATCAGCATGTGGTCCCAGCGTGCGCGGTTCTGCTCGAGCAGCAGCACCGGCTCGCCCGAGGCGCCCACGCGCGCGGCCGTGCGCGAGGCCTGGATTTCCATCAGCGCCACCAGGCCATGCACTTCCGAGGCATCGGGCATGAGCTCGGCCACGATGCGGCCCAGGCGCATGGCTTCCTCGCACAGCGCGGGACGCATCCAGTCGTCGCCGGCGGTGGCCGAATAGCCTTCGTTGAAGATCAGGTAGAGCACCTCGAGCACCGAGGCGAGCCGCGCCTGGAGCTCATGTCGGCGCGGCACCTCGAAGGGCACGCGCGCTTCGAGCAGCGTGCGCTTGGCGCGCACGATGCGCTGCGCCACGGTGGCTTCGGGCACGAGAAAGGCGCGCGCAATTTCGTCGGTGCCGAGGCCGCCCATCAGGCGCAGCGTGAGCGCCACGCGCGCCTCGGTCGAAAGCACCGGGTGGCAGGCGGTGAAGACCAGCCGCAGCAGGTCGTCGCCGATGTCGTCGTCGATGGCCGCATCGACGGCTTCGGCGAAATCGGCCTGGGCGATCTCGTGCTGCGCATCGAGCTCGCGGCCGATCTCGGGCGCCCTGTGCTCGGCCAGCTGCCGATGCCGCAGCCGGTCGAGCGCGCGGCGCTTGGCCACGGCCGTGAGCCAGGCGGCGGGGTTGTCGGGCAGGCCTTTTTCGGGCCATTGCTCGAGGGCCGACACCAGCGCGTCCTGCGCCAGTTCCTCGGCCAGGCCCACGTCGCGCACCATGCGCGCGACGGTGGCGATGATCTTCGCGGATTCGATGCGCCACACCGCCTCGATGCTGCGGTGGACGGCGGCCTCGCCACCTCCGCCGCCGCGGCCCTCGGAAGCACCCATGGCTCAGGTCTTCTTGACCGCCTGCATCGACGCGAATTCGGAGGTCAGCGCCTGCACGTCGGGCGGGAAGTCGGCAATTTCCTGGATCTGGCGGACCTCGATGACCTCGTTCTCGCTGCCGGGGCAGCGCTTGGCCCATTCGATGGCGTCGGCGCGCGAGGGCACGTCGATGATCCAGTAGCCGCCGAGCACTTCCTTGGCTTCGGCAAAGGGGCCGTCGACCACCTTGGGCTTGCGGCCCGGAAAGCTCACGCGCGCGCCCATCGAGGGCGGATGCAGGCCGTCGCAGCTGATCAGCACGCCGGCCTTCTGCATCGACTCGTTGTAGGCCATCATGGCCGCCACCGCATCGACGTCGTCGGGAATGGTGCCGGGCGCGGCGCTCTCGTAGCCGTGGGGAATCATCAGCAGCATGAATCGCATGGCGGTCTCCTTCGGTGCGGTGTTGCCGTTCAGCGGCCGGCCTTGGCCCGGGCCTCGGATTCGGCGCGCAGGCGCTCTTCCTGCGCCAGCAGCTCGGGCGTCATCGAGTCGGCGAAATCGGAGGCTTCGAACACCTGGCGGATCTCGATCTCGCCCTCCTGGAACGGGCTGCGCTTGATCCACTCGATGGCTTCCTCCTTCGACTTGACCTGCAGCAGCCAGAAGCCCGCGAGCAGCTCCTTCGTTTCGGCGAAAGGACCGTCGATCACGGTGCGCTTGAGGCCTTCGCAGCGCACGCGCGCGCCCCTGGATGACGGGTGCAGCCCTTCGCCCGCGAGCAGCACGCCGGCCTTGACCAGCTCCTCGTTGAACTTGCCCATGGCGGTGAGCACTTCGGTGCTCGGCATCACGCCGGCTTCGGAATCCTTGTTGGCCTTGACCAGAACCATGAATCGCATGTCGTTTCTCCTGAAGGTTGATGAAATCGGGAGGCACTGGAACCGCGCGCTCCTGTTCACACGTCGCACGAGCACAAGCCCGATCGACACGCCTGCCTCGATCTATTTGTAATTTTATGTATCGGAGCTTCAGGGCAGGTAGCCGCAGAAGCGCAGCACATGCCCGTCGGGCTCGCGGATGGCGAATTCGCGCAGGCCCCAGGGCTGCGAGACGGGAGGCTCGATCACCGTGACGCCGCGCTTCGCATAGGCGGCATGCAGGCCGTCGATGTCCTTGCCCACGTGGATCACGATCTCGCCGCGCCAGGGCGGCACCCCGCGGGTGTTGCACTGCCACAGCCGCAGGTAGACCGGGTCGCCGTAGCTGCGGTCGCCCTTCTTGACCCGTGCATAGCTCGGCGGCTCGCCGGCGATGAAGTCGATCTCGAAGCCCAGCACGTCGCGGAACCAGCGCGCGGCGCGCGCGGCGTCGGACACCGGCAGCACGGGCTGCACGCCGTGGAATTCATGCAAGGTGCCGAGATCGGGGGCGTCGGCCACGCCGGTGCCGGCGGCCATCAGTCGGATTCGCGCCGCAGCGCCGCCACGCGCTCTGCAATGACGTCGACGTCGAGCGCGTCTTCCGCATGCGCGAGGTAGGTTTCCAGATCGCGCACGGCGGCTGCGGTGTTGCCCTGCTCGGCATGCGCGATGCCGCGGTCGCGGTACTCGCCCCAGGCATTGGGCAGCAGCGCGATCAGGCGGTCCTGCACGGCGATGGCGCGCTGCCAGTCTTCCTGCGCGCGGTGCACTTCCTTCAGGTTGCGCAGCATGCGCCCGATGATCTCGCGCGAGCTGGCGGGCTGCAGGTACAGGCCCAGCGGCACGTCGAAATCGCCGACCAGCCCGTTGCTGCGCTTGTAGGGCTCGAGCCGCTCGCCGAGTTCTTCGCGCGAGAGCGACTTGCCGGTGAAGGGGTCGATCACCACCTGCCCCTTCGGCAGCGTGACCTTGAGCATGAAGTGGCCCGGAAAGCCGATGCCGCGCGCCTGCAGGCCCAGCCCCTGTGCGAGTTCCATCCACAGCACCGCGAGCGAAATGGGAATGCCGCGGCGCGTGCGCAGCACGGCGTTCAGGTAGCTGTTGTCGGGGTCGTAGTAGTCGTTGACGTTGCCGCCGAAGTTCAGGTCGTTGAAGAAGAACTGGTTGAGCGCGCGCAGCCGCGCGAGCGGTGCGGCATCGGCCGGCAGCCGGCGCTTCAGGCGCGCGAGCAGCTGGTCGACGTCGCCCAGCACCTGCTGCACGTCGAGGTCGGGGTATTCGTCCTGCGCGAGGCTGGCGGCAGCCTCCAGCAGCGGAAAGTGCTCGTCGCTCTGCACCAGCGATTCGAAATACGCCAGGGCCGTGGGAACCTGAAAGCTGAACGTCATGTGTCTTTGTAGAGGAGCATTCGGGGAGCGTCAAGGCGGTGTTTTCAGCTTGCGCAAGCCGAAAAACCGCCTGTTGCGTAAAGCCGCGCCAGGCGCCCTCTTACCGGCGCATGAAACTGCGAAGCCGCACGCCCAGCGCCGTGAGCACCGCAAAATACAGCAGCGCCGCGCCGGCGATCAGCGCGGCCAGCAGGCCGATGCGCAGCAAGCGCTGCTCGCGCAGGCCGATCCAGTCGAAGTGGCGCGAACCCCAGGCGAGCAGGGCCGCCAGCACCAGCATGCCCGCCAGCACCTGCAGCGCGAACTTGCCCCAGCCGGGTTCGGGCTTGTAGCTGCCGCGGCGGATCAGGCCGGCCAGCAGCCAGATCGCATTGACCAGCGCGCCGATGGCAATGGTCAGCGTGAGTGCCGCATGCTGCAGCACCGGCACCAGGAAGACATTGAGGACCTGGGTCAGCACCAGCACGCCCACGGCGATCAGCATGGGCGTGCGCGTGTCCTGCCTGGCGTAGTAGCCGGGCGCGAGCACCTTGATGGCCACCAGGCCGATCAGCCCGACGCCGTAGCCCATCAGCGCCACGGTGGTGCGCTGCACGTCCTCGCCCTGGTAGGCGCCGTTGTGGAACAGCACGGCCACCAGCGGCTTCGCAAAGAGCAGCAGCGCGACGGCGCACGGCGCCGACAGCAGCACCACCAGCCGCAGGCCCAGGTCGAGCAGCGACGAGTAGCGCGCGTCGTCCTTGGCCGCGCGGGCGCCGGCCAGCTGCGGCATCAGCACCACGCCCAGCGCCACGCCGAGCATCGCGGTCGGGAATTCCATCAGGCGGTCGGCATTGCCGATCCAGGTCACGCTGCCGACCGCAAGGTGCGAGGCGATCTGCGTATTGATGAGCAGCGAGATCTGCGCCACGCTCACGCCCAGCAGGGCGGGCAGCATCAGCTTCAGCACCTGGCGCGTGGCAGGATCGCGCCAGGCGTCGCCCAGCGCCTTGAAACCCGTGCCGATGCGCGGCATGAGGCCCAGCGCGCGCAGCGCCGGAATCTGGATGGCCAGCTGCAGCACGCCGCCGACCAGCACGCCCACGCACTGGGCATAGATCGGCTCGATGCCGTAGCGGCGGAACAGCGGCGCCCCGACCACGATCGCCAGGATCAGCGCAATGTTGAGCAGCACCGGCGAGGCGGCCGGCACGGCGAACTTGCGCCAGGTGTTCAGGATGCCGCCCGCCAGCGCCACGAGCGACATGAAGCCGATGTAGGGAAACATCCAGCGCGTCATGACCACGGCCGCGTCGAAGCCCGCCAGCCCGCTGGCCATGGCCCACACCAGCAGCGGCGCGCCAGCCACGCCGGCCACGCAAACCACCACCAGCGCCCAGGTCAGCAGCGTGGCGACGTGGTCGATCAGCGCCTTGGCGCCCTCCTGGCCGGCTTCGGTCTTGCGCGCCGCGAGCACCGGCACGAAGGCCTGGCTGAAGGCGCCTTCGCCGAAAACCCGCCGGAACAGGTTGGGAATGCGAAAGGCGACGTTGAATGCGTCGGTCAGTGCGCTGACGCCGAACACCGAGGCAAAAAGCACGTCGCGCACGAGGCCCGTGATCCGCGAAGCGAGCGTCAGCAGGGATACGGTGGAAGCGGATTTGAACAGGGACACGGGGCGAGTGTAGGGCCCGCCAAGCCCCGATTCGGCGAAAAAGGCAACCCGGCCTATAATGGAGGGCTTTGCTGCATCATCCTCAGACACCTAAGGAACCAAACCATGGCATCCGCCAAGCCCAAGAAAAAGAACCCGCGCCTCGCCTCCGGCCGTAAGCGCGTCCGCCAGGACACCAAGCTCAACGCTGCGAACACCTCGCTGCGCTCCAAATACCGCACCGCCGTGAAGAATGTCGAAAAGGCCGTCCTGGCCGGCGACAAGACCAAGGCAAGCGAACTCTTCGCGAAGGCCCAGAGCATCGTCGACACCGTCGCCGACAAGGGCATCTTCCACAAGAACAAGGCTGCTCGCGACAAGAGCCGCCTGTCGGCGAAGGTCAAGGCCCTCGCCCTCGCGCCTGAAAAGGCCGCCGCCTGACACCTGTCAGGCAAGCCCGGACCGGAATCCTCCGGTCCGCCGTTTGATCGGGGTGCGCTGCAGCAAAGTGTAAAAAACCGCCTTCGGGCGGTTTTTTCATGTCCGATCGCTTCCTTCCTGCCGGAGGAAGCCGCCCGCTCAGGCCTTGGGCGGCGCGTCCGGCACGTCGGGCACCAGGCAGGCCTCGGCCACCTGCAGGTCGTTGTCGCGCGCGAAGTTCACGCAGAAGTCCCAGGCCATGGGCTCGGCATCGCGCAGTGCGCGGTTCACCACCACGCACTTGACCCCGTTGATGGTGGTCGGAATGCACCAGGGCGAATAGCTCAGGTGGCTGCCCGGATAGGCGCCGCCGGGGCGGAAGGAGCACATCACGCCGGCCAGCCGCTCGGCCCAGTCGCTGGGGCGGAAAGTCCGGCCATCGTGGGTGATGCCCTGGATGAAGATTTCTTTGGCAGTGGGGGAAATCATCGTTGAATGAGGCGCCCGCAGCAGGTGCTGCGGTGCAACAAGCGATTCTATCCGGGCGCCTTTCGCCTCCCGGGAAGCGGGCATTGCTGTAATGCGGAATCCTCAACGAAGCCGTCAAAGCGCACGCCTAGAATCCGCGGTTCCTATCTGGAGAACCGAATGAGCGCTACCGCCCAGCCCACCTCGCCCCACGTCATGAACACCTACGGTCGCCTGCCGATCGCGCTGTCGCACGGCCAGGGCTGCCGAGTCTGGGACACCGCGGGCAAGGCCTACCTCGACGGCCTCGGCGGCATTGCCGTGAATACGCTGGGCCACAACCACCCCGAGCTGGTGCCCGCGCTGCAGGACCAGATCAGCAAGCTGATCCACAGCTCCAACTACTACCACGTGCCCGGCCAGGAACAGCTGGCCGCCAAGCTGACCGAGCTGTCGGGCCTGACCAACGCCTTCTTCTGCTGCACCGGCCTGGAAGCCAACGAGGCGGCCCTGAAGCTCGCGCGCAAGTTCGGCCACGACAAGGGCATCGAGCGGCCCGAGATCGTGGTGTACGAAGCCGCTTTCCACGGCCGCAGCATCGCCACGCTGTCGGCCACCGGCAACCCGAAGGTGCAGGCCGGCTTCGGCCCGCTGGTCGAGGGCTTCATCCGCGTGCCGCTGAACGACATCGAGGCCCTGAAGAAAGCCACCGAAGGCAACCCCAACGTGGTCGCCGTGTTCTTCGAGACCATCCAGGGCGAAGGCGGCATCAACCCGATGCGCTGGGAGTACCTCAAGCAGGTGCGCGCCCTGTGCGACCAGCGCGACTGGCTCATGATGATCGACGAAGTGCAATGCGGCATGGGCCGCACCGGCAAGTGGTTCGCGCACCAGTGGGCCGGCATCAAGCCCGACGTGATGCCGCTGGCCAAGGGCCTGGGCTCGGGCGTGCCGATCGGCGCCGTGGTGGCCGGCCCCAAGGCCGCCCACATCTTCGGCCCCGGCAACCATGGCACCACCTTCGGCGGCAATCCGCTTGCGATGCGCGCCGGCATCGAGACCATCCGCATCATGGAAGAGCACAAGCTGCTCGAGAACGCCGCCACCGTGGGCGAGCACCTGAAGGCCGCGCTCGAACGCGAGATCGGCGGCCTGGCCGGCGTGAGGGAAATCCGCGGCCAGGGCCTGATGCTGGGCATCGAGCTCGACCGGCCCTGCGGCGTCATCCTGAACCGCGCCTGCGACGCCGGCCTGCTGCTGAGCGTGACGGCCGACAAGGTGATCCGCCTGGTGCCGCCGCTCATCCTGAGCATTGCCGAGGCCGACGAGATCGTCGCGATCCTCGCGCCCATCGTCAAAACATTCCTGTCGGAGCCCGCAGCGCAATGACGACCGCCACCACGCCCAACGCCATCCGCCACTACCTGCAGTTCTCGGACTTCACGGCCGACGAATACGCCTATCTTTTCGATCGCATGGCGATCATCAAGAAGAAGTTCAAGACCTACGAAAAGCACCAGCCCCTGACCGACCGCACGCTGGCCATGATCTTCGAGAAGGCCAGCACGCGCACCCGCGTGAGCTTCGAGGCGGGCATGTACCAGCTCGGCGGCAGCGTGGTGCACCTGACCACCGGCGACAGCCAGCTCGGCCGCGCCGAGCCCATCGAGGACAGCGCCAAGGTCATCAGCCGCATGGTCGACCTGGTGATGATCCGCACCTACGAGCAGACCAAGATCGACACCTTCGCCGCGCACTCGCGCGTACCTGTCATCAACGGCCTGACCAACGAATTCCACCCCTGCCAGATCCTCGCGGACATCTTCACCTACATCGAGCACCGCGGCTCCATCCAGGGCAAGACGGTGGCCTGGGTCGGCGACGGCAACAACATGGCCAACACCTGGCTGCAGGCCAGCGAGATCCTCGGCTTCAAGGTGCACGTGAGCACGCCCAGCGGCTACGAGGTCGACCAGTCGGTGGCGGGCCTGCGCTCGGCCGACAGCTACCAGGTCTTCAAGGACCCGATGGAAGCCTGCCGCGGCGCCGACCTGGTGACCACCGACGTCTGGACCAGCATGGGCTACGAGTCCGAGAACGAGGCGCGCCGCAAGGCCTTTGCCGACTGGTGCGTCGACGAGGACATGATGCGCATCGCCCAGCCCGACTCGCTCTTCATGCACTGCCTGCCGGCTCACCGCGGCGAGGAGGTGCAGGCCGAGGTCATCGACGGTCCGCAGTCGGTGGTGTGGGACGAGGCCGAGAACCGGCTCCATGCGCAGAAGGCGCTGATGGAGTTTCTGCTGCTGGGGCGGCTCTGAGCTCCTGACCGAAGGCGCAGCCGCGTGTCCCATTGCCAGCAATGTGGCGCCTGCTGCGCCAGCTACCGCGTCGACTTCAGCATCCATGAACTCGACGACAACGGCGGCAAGGTGCCCTCCGGCCTTGCGGTCGATGTGAACGGCGCCCTCTGCCGCATGCGCGGCACCGACCACACGCCGCCGCGCTGCGCCGCGCTCACCGGCAAGATCGGCCAGGCCGTGGCCTGCGGCATCTACGAATGGCGCCCCAACCCCTGCCATGAGCTGCAGGCCGGCAGCGGCGCCTGCGAGCGGGCCCGCGCGCGCCATGGGCTGCCGGGGCTGCCTTCCTGAGCCGGTCGATCATCTCGTCACGCCGTGTGTTGGAAATAACCGACACCACGACCCCCCGCCCGGCGCTAACTTTGCGCCATGCGTTCCCTGCAACCCCAACTCCGCCTCTGGGACATCTCGCCCCCCGTGCATGAAGGCGCGCCGGTGTTCCCCGGCGACACGCCCTACCAGCAGCGCTGGGCCGCGACCATTTCGCCCGACTGCCCGGTCAACGTCAGCGAGATCAAGCTTTCACCGCATGTCGGCGCGCATGCCGACGCGCCGCTGCACTACGACGCCGAAGGCCGGGCCATCGGCCTCGTCGACCTTGCGCCCTTCCTCGGCCCGTGCCGGGTGATCCACGCCATTGCCAAGGGGCCGCTGATCGAGTGGGAGCACATCGCGCATGCCGTCACGAGCCAGATGCCGCAGCGCGTGCTCGTGCGCACCTATGCCGCGATGCCCGTCGAGCATTGGGACCCGCAGCTCGCGGCCTATGCGCCCGCCACCGTCGAGCGGCTCGCGGCCATGGGCGTGAAGCTCATCGGCATCGACACCGCGAGCATCGACCCGGCCGACAGCAAGACGCTGGAAAGCCACCAACGCATCCGCCGCCTCGACCTGCGCGTGCTCGAGAACCTCGTGCTCGACGACGTGCCTGAAGGCGACTACGAACTCATCGCGCTGCCGCTCAAGCTGGTCAGCGCCGATGCCTCCCCGGTTCGCGCCGTGCTGCGCGAATTTCCCCGCTGAAAACCTCCACCATGACAACCCTCGAAGACTGCCGCGCGCTCGACGCGCAAGACCCGCTGCGCGCCCTGCGCGACCAATTCATCATTCCCGAGGGCGTGCTCTACCTCGACGGCAACTCGCTCGGCGTGCTGCCAAAGGCCGCGCCCGCACGCATCGCCGAGGTGGTGGCCAAGGAATGGGGCGAAGGCCTGATCCGCTCGTGGAACACCGCGAGCTGGTTCGACCTGCCACAGCGCCTGGGCGACAAGGTGGCACGGCTGATCGGCGCCGCGCCCGGCGAAGTGGTGTGCACCGACAGCACCTCGGTCAATCTCTACAAGGTGCTGTTCGCGGCGCTCTCGCAGCAGAAGGACAGGGGGCGCAAGCTGGTGGTCAGCGAGCGCAGCAACTTCCCGACCGACCTCTACATTGCCGAGTCGCTGTGCCGCGAGCGCGGCTTCACGCTCAAGCTGATCGAGGCGGGCGAGCTGCAAGGCCCGGATTCGGTGCTGACCGATGAAGTGGCCGTGCTGATGCTCACGCACGTGAACTACCGCACCGGCGCCATGCACGACATGAAGGCCGTCACCGCCGCCGCGCATGCCGCCGGCGCGCTCACGGTGTGGGACCTGGCGCACAGCGCGGGCGCCGTGCCCGTGGCGCTCAATGAAAGCAATGCCGACTACGCGATCGGCTGCGGCTACAAGTACCTGAACGGCGGCCCCGGCGCGCCGGCCTTCGCCTGGGTGCACACGCGGCACGCGGGCAAGTTCGAGCAGCCGCTGTCGGGCTGGTGGGGCCATGCCGCGCCCTTCGAGTTCACGCCGCACTATCGCCCCGCGCCGGGCGTGGGCCGCTATCTCTGCGGCACGCAGCCGGTCATCGCGCTGGCGGGGCTGGAGTGCGGCCTGGACACCGTGCTCGCGGCCGAATCCTTCAACGGCGCGAATGGCGCCATGGCCGCGCTGCGCGCCAAGTCGCTCGCGCTCACCGATCTCTTCATCCAGCTGGTCGAAGAACGCTGCGCCGGACAAGGCCTCTCGCTCGTCACGCCGCGCGAGCATGCGCGCCGCGGCTCGCAGGTGTGCCTGAGCCGCGACGAAGGCGCCTACGCCATCGTGCAGGCGCTGATCGCGCGCGGCGTGATCGGCGACTACCGCGCCGGCGATTCGCAGATGCCCGACATCCTCCGCTTCGGCTTCACGCCGCTGTACCTCGGCTTCGAGGACGTGTGGAACTCGGTCGAGCACCTGGTGCAGGTGCTCGAGACGGGCGAGTGGCGGCGCGCCGAATTCAACCGCAAGAACGCAGTGACATGAGCACCGACCAGAACCCCGAGAAGATCGTCCACGAGGAAATGGCGCAGCTGGATTTCAGCGCGTCGATGAGCTATGGCGACTACCTGCACCTGGACGAGATCCTCAACGCGCAGCATCCGCTGTCGCCCGCGCACGACGAGATGCTGTTCATCGTGCAGCACCAGACCAGCGAGCTCTGGATGAAGCTGATGCTGCACGAACTGCGCGCCGCCACCAGCTGCATCGCCGAAGAGAAGCTGGCCGACGCCTTCAAGATGCTCGCGCGGGTGAGCCGCATCATGGAGCAGCTGGTGAGCGCATGGACGGTGCTCTCGACCATGACGCCGCCCGAGTACACGGCGATGCGGCCCTACCTTGCCAACTCCAGCGGCTTCCAGAGCGCGCAGTACCGCTGCATCGAGTTTGCGCTCGGCAACAAGAACGCCGCCATGCTCAAGCCGCATGCGCACCGGCCCGATCTGCTCGCGCAGGTGGATGCGGCCTATCGCTCGCCATCGCTCTACGACGAGTCGCTGAAGCTGCTCGCACGGCACGGCCTGCCGGTGCCCGCCGATCACCTGGAGCGCGACTGGACCCAGCCTTATGCAGCCAGCGACGGCGTGGAAGCGGCCTGGCTCACGGTGTACCGCAACCCGCACGACCATTGGGACCTGTACCAGCTCGGCGAAAAGCTCACCGACCTCGAAGACGCCTTCCGCCTCTGGCGCTTTCGCCACGTGACCACAGTGGAGCGCGTGATCGGCTTCAAGCGCGGCACGGGCGGAACCGGCGGCGTGAGCTACCTGCGCAAGATGCTCGACGTGGTGCTGTTCCCCGAAATCTGGAAGCTGCGCACCGATCTGTGAGCTATCGCTTGCCCCGCTTGCCCCATCCGCCCGAAGCGCTACATTCGTTGGCAACAACAACGGAGGCACTGCCATGAACGATGTCCAGTTCTCGCTCGAAGAGCTTGCGACCTTGCGCGAGCATGGCGTGGTCCTGTTCGCAGACCGCGTGATCTTCGAGGCCCAGCCGCCCATGCCGGCGCAGCGGATCGCCGCCATCGAGGCGCTGTGCGCCGGCCCGCTTCCCGAGGCGCTGGCTGCGCTGTGGCGGCAGACGGCGGGCGGCCGGCTCGACTACGACCTGTCGCTGCCGATGAGCGGCAATGTGGAATCCATCAGCTGGTCGGAACTGTTCTGGGACGGCAGCGACGGCTACCGCGACCTGCAGGGCTGGATCGAACATGAGCAAGAGCTGGCCGAAGAAGCCGCCAAGGAAGAAGGCCGCGCCTGGAGCGGCAAGCTCACGCACCTGCCCTTCGGCGGCTTCGAATACCTCGACCGCGTCTATGCGGTGGTCGAGCCCGGCCCCGAGCACGGCCGCATCGTCGCATGGAAGCACGGGCTGCCGCCCGCCTGGACGCATGCGCTGCACGAAGACAGCGTGAGCGCCATCGCGCCCGACCTGCGCGGCGCCTTCGCGGCCCTGCACCTGGACGAGGATCCGCTGGCGCCCACGGGCGACTATTTCTCGGGCCAGGACCTGTTGCAGTACCTCGACGACCGGCACCAGGACCATGGGCTGGACCTCGACCTGATGGACAAGCTGGTGGCCTTCTATTGCCGCGCCGTGGTCGACTGGCGCACGCCGCTGGCGGACGGCACGCTGCGCCGGCTGCCGGCCATTGCGCGTGCCGCGCTGCACCACGCCATCGGCACCGACGACGCGGATCTGGTGGCCCAACTCGCGGCCGCCGGCGTGAGCTTCGACGGCCCGCAGCAGGGCAGCGCGCTGGCCACCGACGTGGCCATTGGCCAGGGCGCCTTCGCCGCGGCCATGGCGCTGGTGCGCGCGGGCGCGCCGGTGGCGCGCGATGCGCTGGGCCATGTCGACGGCCAGATCTCGCCCGAGCTCACGGGCGCGCTGCTTGCCAACGGGGCGGAGCCCAGCGTGGCGGCCATCGTCAAATGCGCGGCCTGTGGTGCGCCCGCCAGCGCGCACCTGGTCGCCGATGCATGTGCAGAGGCCGGCATCGACGTGCCGCCCGCCTTCGTGGTCGAACGCGATGCGACGCTGGCCGAACTCGAAGCCACGCTGCTCGAGGTCCGGGAAGGCACGCATGGCCACTACCTGGGTGCCGAGGGCCTGGCCGAACGCATCGAGCACCTGCAGACCTTCAGGCTCTGAGGGTGCGCGGCGCGGCTGCACTCAGCCGCCGTACAGCCAGGGCTGGTCCAGCAGCCGTGCGCCCAGCGCGCGCATTGCCAGGTCGCGGCCGATGCGCACCGCACCGGCTGCATGGAAGATCTGGCCGTTGCGCCGGGCCTTGGCCTGCACGAGCGCGTTGCGCTGCCAGCGCGCCTCGGCATAGCGCGCGAAGGCGGCCGGCACGTCGGCCGCACTGCCTTGGCCCAGCGCCTCGGCCAGCGCCACCGAATCCTCGATGGCCATGCCGGCGCCCTGCGCCAGGTAGGGGACCATCGGATGCGCGGCATCGCCCACCAGCGCCACGCGCTCGTGGGCCATCTCGGCCGCAGAGGCCAGCGGCGGCCGGTCGCTGAGCGTCCAGGCGCGCCAGCCGGGCATGGCTTCGAGCAAGGCCTGCAAGGCGCGCCCACTCCGGCCCGTGGCCTTTTGCAGTGCGGCGAGGCTGCTGGCCTGGTCCCAGTCGCGCGCATCGCCGGCCGGCGCCGACTCCGCGATCACCACCACGTTGAGCCAGGCGCCACCGCGCACCGGGTACGCCACCGCATGCAGCTGCGGGCCAAGCCACACGTCGATCCGGCCGCGGCGCAGGACCTGCGGCAGCGCGGCCTGCTCGGCCATCGCGCGCCAGGCCGTGTGGCCGGTGGCGCGCGGCGGCTCGGCTGCGGACGGCACGTCGAGGCGTTGCCGCGCCAAGCTCCAGAGCCCGTCGGCGCCAATCAGCGCCTCGCCTTCCCAGGCCCGCGCGCCGCTGCTCGAGATGCACACGAGATCGTCGCTGGTCTCGACCTGCGCAATGCGCGCGTCGGTCACCAGGGTGCCCCTGCCGCGGGCGCGCACCGCTTCGAGCAGCAGCGCATGCAGATCGGCGCGGTGCACGCAGAGATAAGGAGCGCCGTAGCGCTCGCGCATCGCATCGCCCAGCGGCAGGCGGGCCAGTTCGGCGCCGCTGCCCGCGCTCTGCACCACGAGGGCATCGGGCCGCGCGGCGATGGCCTCCAGGCCTTGGGCCAGGCCCAGCAGCGCGAGGCGCCGCGTGACGTTGGGCCCCATCTGGATGCCGGCGCCGATCTCGGCGAACGCGGGCGCCTGCTCGAAGACATCGGCGCGGTGGCCGCCGCGGGACAGTGCCAGCGCAGCAGAAAGCCCCCCGATGCCGCCCCCGACGACGAGGATGTGCGTGGGCATCGGCCTCAGCGGCTGTGCGTGGACAGCGGGCCCTGGCCGGCTTTGTCGGATTCGGGTGGGTTGGCGGGCGTCTTGGGTCCGCAGCTGCCGCAGCTGTCGCAGGAGCCGCAGCCCGAGCTCTTGGCAAGCGAGGCCGCCAGCTGATCGGCGCGCTGCTGGTCGACCAGTCCGGCGCGGTGCGTGCCGGCCGCGAGCTTGTGCGCGGCACTGCGCCGCCAGCCCGCGGGCATCCAGCGCCAGACCGCATAGAACGCGGCGGCCGCGACGATCAATCCGACGATCAATTGCTGTGTCATGTCCGTTTACTCCAACGCGCGTTCGAGACTAACCCAGAAACATCGCTCAAGCCTTGCGGCAGGTCATCCCGCGCCCAGCGCCAGCGCCACGTGGTAGGTGATGAAGCACGCCAGGTAGGCCAGTGCGAACAGGTAGCCGGCCATGATCCAGACGTACTTCCATGATCCGGTTTCGCGCTTGACCGCCGCGAGCGTGGAAATGCACTGCGGCGCAAACACATACCAGACCAGCAGCGACAGCGCCGTTGCGAGCGACCAGCTGCCTGCGATCAGCGGCTCGAGCTGGCCGGCCACGTCGTCGCCGCTGGCCGAGAGCGCATACACCGTGCCGAGCGCGCCCACCGCCACTTCGCGCGCCGCCATGCCCGGCACCAGCGCGATGGAGATCTGCCAGTTGAAGCCGATGGGCGCAAAGATGTGCTCCAGGCCGCGGCCGATCATGCCCGCCAGGCTGTACTGGATGGCCGGGCCCGTGGCGCCTTCGGGCGGCGACGGAAAGGTCGACAGGAACCACAGCAGGATCGTGAGCGTGAGAATGATCGTGCCCACGCGCTGGATGAAGATCCACGCCCGCTCGTAGAGCCCGAGCGCCAGGTTGCGCAGGTTGGGCCAGCGGTAGGCCGGCAGCTCCATCATCAGCGGCGAGTGCTGCTTGCTGTCGCGGAAGCGCTTCATCACCCAGGCCACCGCCATGGCCGACACGATGCCGAAGACATACAGCGCGAACAGCACCACGCCCTGCAGGTTGAAGACGCCGCCCACGGTGCGCGCCGGAATGAAGGCCGCGATCAGCAGCGCATAGACCGGCAGGCGCGCCGAACAGGTCATGAGCGGCGCGATCATGATGGTGGTGATGCGGTCGCGCCAGTTGCTGATGGTGCGCGTGGCCATCACGCCGGGAATGGCGCAGGCAAAGCTCGACAGCAGCGGAATGAAGGAGCGGCCCGACAGGCCCACGGTGCCCATCACGCGGTCCAGCAGGAAGGCCGCGCGCGGCAGGTAGCCCGAGTCTTCCAGCGCCAGGATGAAAAGGAACAGGATCAGGATCTGCGGCAGGAACACGATCACGCCGCCCACGCCGGCAATCACGCCGTCCACCAGCAGGCTCTGCAGCATGCCTTCGGGCATGTGGGCCTTCAGCAGGTTGCCCAGGCCTTCGGTGCCGGCCTTGATGGCGTCCATGGGCACGTTGGCCCAGCTGAACACGGCCTGGAACATCAGGAACATCGTGACCGCGAGCACCAGCAGGCCCCACACCGGGTGCATCACCACGCGGTCGATGCGGTCGCTGGCGGCCAGGCTGCCGACCGGCTCATGCACGGCCAGGCCGAGGATGCGGCGCACTTCGCGCTGCGTGGCCAGCACGTCGTCCAGCCCCGGCGGCTGCCAGGGCAGCGGCGCCGCGGCGGCCACCGGCGCATCGAGGGCTTCGAGCAGGCCCTGCGCGCCGCCCGACTGCACGCCCACGGTCTCGATGACCGGCACGCCCAGTTCGCGCGACAGCACGGCCGTGTCGACCGCAATGCCCTGCTTCCTGGCCATGTCGGTCATGTTGAGCGCCACCACCATCGGCAGACCCAGGCGCTTGGCCTCGAGCACGAGCCGCAGGTTGAGCCGCAGGTTGGTGGCGTCGGTCACGCACACCAGCAGGTCGGGCAGGGGCTCGCTGCTCTTGCCGGTAACCACGTCGCGCGTCACGGCCTCGTCCACGCTGAGCGCGTTGAGGCTGTAGGCGCCCGGCAGGTCGAGCACGAACACGCGCCGGCCCGACGCGGTGCGCAGCGACCCTTCCTTGCGCTCGACCGTCACGCCGGCATAGTTGGCCACCTTCTGGCGGCTGCCGGTGAGCAGGTTGAACAGCGCCGTCTTGCCGCAGTTCGGATTGCCCAACAGCGCGATGCGCGCGGGCTGCGCCGTGGCCGCAAGGCGCCCCGGTCCCTGGATGACGGCCTCAACCATGGCTTGCGCCCTCCGCCAGGCCCGGCGCCACGTGGATCAATGCGGCCTCATGGCGCCGCAATGCGAAGGTGGTGTGGCCCAGCCGCACCGCCAGCGGCTCGCGCCCCGGCAGGCCGCGGGCGACGATGCGCACGGCCTCGCCCGGCACGAAGCCGATCTCGGTCAGGCGCAGCACGAGCTCGCGGTCGTCCGCGCCCTCGGGCCGCGCCACGTCGAGCACGGTGGCCCACTGGTTGTCGGGAAGCTGGTCGAGCCGCAGGCCGGAAGATGCCGGCGCGGCCCCGAAATGGTTGGTTTGCACGGTAAGAAAGTGCGCCGGATTCCAGGCGCGCCAATGGAGCAAAAGCTAGATGCTATCAATTCTCAATCGCAGAAACCTGACCAAGGCCCTTTGACCTCGCGGGCCGGGTTCTTTTTTTGGGGTTTGCGGCCGCCCCGGGGCGCATTCAGCCCAGTTCGAGGATGCGCGCCGACACGGCATCGCCATCGACAATGAGCTCGGCCACCGCAATTGGCAATTTGAATCGACGCGGCCCGGCGCTGCCCGGATTGACGTAGAGCACGCCGGCGCGCTCCTCGATCTTCGGCTTGTGGGAGTGGCCGGAGACCACCACGCGGACGCCGGCGGGGGCGGCGGCGAGCTGCGACAGGTCGCGCACCGCATGCACGATCACGCCGCCCACCTGCAGCAAGGCCGTTTCCGGAATGCGGCCGGCCCACGGCTCGCGGTCGTTGTTGCCCCGCACCACGGTCAGCGGCGCGATGGCGGCAAGCGCCTCGAGGATGCCCGCATCGCCGATGTCCCCGCCATGCACGATGAAGTCGCTGCCCTGCAGCGCCGCCACGGCCTCCGGGCGCAGCAGGCCGTGGGTGTCGGAGATGAGGCCGACGCGGGTCAAGCCGCGAGCAGCTGCCTGAGCACGAAGGGCAGGATGCCGCCGTGCTTGTAGTAGTCGACCTCGATCGGCGTGTCGATGCGCAGGCGCACCGTCACCTCCTGGTGGCTGCCGTCGGCGCGGTGCACCACGAGCTTCACGTCCATCTGCGGCTTGAGCTCGCCGCCGATCACCACGTCGATCTGCTCGTCACCCGTGAGGCCCAGCGTCTGCCATGAATCGGCGCCGCGGAACTGCAGCGGCAGCACGCCCATGCCGACGAGGTTGGCGCGGTGGATGCGCTCGAAGCTGCGCGCCACCACGGCCTTGATGCCCAAGAGCTGCGTGCCCTTGGCGGCCCAGTCGCGCGAGGAGCCGGTGCCGTATTCCTCGCCGCCGAAGACCACCGTCGGCACGCCCTGCTCCATGTACTTCATGGCGGCGTCATAGATGAACATCTTCTGGTTGCCCGGCTGGAACAGCGTGACGCCGCCCTCTTCCTGCGTGCCGTTGACGTCCGGCGGAATCATCAGGTTCTTGATGCGCACGTTGGCGAAGGTGCCGCGCATCATCACGTCGTGGTTGCCGCGCCGCGAGCCGTAGCTGTTGAAGTCGGCCTTGGCCACGCCGTGCGCCTTGAGCCAGATGCCCGCGGGCGAGCTCTCCTTGATCGAGCCGGCCGGCGAGATATGGTCGGTGGTGATCGAGTCGCCGAACAGCGCCATGATCCGCGCGCCCTTGAAGCCCGCGTCCGAGGCGTGCGGCTCCATCTTGAAGCCCTCGAAGAACGGCGGCTCGGCGATGTAGGTGGAAGAAGGCCAGTCGTACACCTGCCCCGCCGTGCCCTTGATGCTGCTCCAGAACTTGCCGGGGTCGGTCTTGACCTTGTCGTAGTTCTCGCGGAACGACTTGGCGTTCATCGCGTAGCGCAGGTTCTGGTCGATTTCCTTCGGGCTCGGCCAGATGTCGCCCAGGTACACGTCCTTGCCGTTCTTGCCCTTGCCCACGGGCTCGGTCATCAGGTCGACCATCACGTTGCCCGCGATCGCGAAGGCCACCACCAGCGGCGGAGAGGCCAGGAAGTTGGCCTTCAGGTTCGGATGGATGCGCGCCTCGAAATTGCGGTTGCCCGAGAGCACGGCCGCGCCGACCAGGTCGTTCTTGACGATGGCGTCGTTGATCTCGGGCGTGAGGTCGCCCGCGTTGCCGATGCAGGTGGTGCAGCCGTAGCCCGCCAGGTAGAAGCCCAGCTTCTCGAGGTACGGCAGGAGGCCCGCCTTCTCGAGGTATTCGGTGACGATGCGCGAACCGGGCGCAAGCGAGGTCTTGACGTGCGGCTTGACCGTGAGGCCCGCCTCCACCGCCTTCTTGGCCAAGAGGCCGGCCGCGAGCATCACGCTCGGGTTGGAGGTGTTGGTGCACGAGGTGATGGCCGCGATCAGCACGTCGCCGTTGCCGATGCTCACGCCGCCCTTGGGCGCCGGAGGCGCCGTGGCGCTCACATGGGCCGCTGCCTTGGTCGAGCGGTTGTCCACCATCTCGACCATGTCGCGCGGCGCGCCCGGCGGCGGCGGCGCGGCCTCCTCGTCGCCGCCCTGGCCGTTCACGGCGAGCGGATAGCGCAGCTTGAGCCGCTCGGCCGGCTGGTTGAAGCCGTTGGCGTCGTTGGGCTTGCTGAAGAGCTCGGCGAACTTGGTCGACAGGTGGCCCAGGTCGATGCGGTCCTGCGGCCGCTTCGGACCCGCCAGGCTCGGCGACACGGTGCCCAGGTCGAGCTTGACGATCTTGGTGTAGTCGATGTCGCCGGGCGCCGGCATGCCGAACAGGCCCTGCGCCTTGTAGTAGGCCTCGAAGCGCTCGACCTCCTCCCTGGTGCGGCCGGTGCCCTCGAAGTAGGCCACGGTCATTTCGTCGACCGGGAAGAAGCCCATGGTGGCGCCGTACTCGGGCGCCATGTTGCCGATGGTGGCGCGGTCGGGCACCGCGATGGACGCGGCGCCGGGGCCGAAGAATTCGACGAACTTGCCCACCACTTTTTCGGCCCGCAGGATGGCGGTGACGTACAACACCAGGTCGGTGGCCGTGACGCCTTCGCGCAGCTTGCCGGTGAGCTCGAAGCCCACCACGTCGGGCGTCAGCATGTACACCGGCTGGCCCAGCATGGCGGCCTCGGCCTCGATGCCGCCCACGCCCCAGCCGACCACGCCCACGCCGTTGATCATGGTGGTGTGGCTGTCGGTGCCCACCAGCGAGTCGGGGTAGTACACCGGCACCTCGGCGTTGTCATTCGAGCTCTTGTAGACGCCGCGCGCAAAGTATTCGAGGTTGACCTGGTGCACGATGCCGAAGCCCGGCGGCACCACGCCGAAGGTGTCGAAGGCCTGCATGCCCCACTTCATGAACTGGTAGCGCTCGTTGTTGCGCTGGAACTCGAGCTTCATGTTGAGGTCGAGCGCCTTGGGCGTGCCGTAGTAGTCGACCATCACCGAGTGGTCGACCACCAGGTCGACCGGCACCAGCGGCTCGATGGTCTTGGGCGACTTGCCGAGCTTGGCGGCCACGCTGCGCATGGCGGCCAGGTCGGCCAGCAGCGGCACGCCGGTGAAGTCCTGCAGCACCACGCGGGTGACGACGAACGGGATCTCGTCGATGCGGTCCGCATTGGGCGCCCAGCGGGCCAGCTCCTCGACATGCTTGGCCGAGACCTTCTTGCCGTCGCAGTTGCGCAGCACCGACTCGAGCACGATGCGGATCGACACCGGCAGCCGCTCGACGCTGGGATATTGCCTGGCCAGCTCCTTCAGCGACCAGTACTTGCCGGACTTGCCCGATGCGGTCTTGAAGGTCTTGAGGGTGGACGCAAAGGGGTGCGCCGGTGCTTTGGCCATTGAGGAACTCCTGATTGTTCGTGGAAGCTCTTCAAGGATAGCGGGGAACGATGTCAGCTGCTGTAGTCTGTATTCCAACCCGGTCCTCTGGCCCGCGGCGTTCCTCATCGCGAAAAATGCCGGGTGAAGGGGCGTTGCCGGCATCCCGCGCACTCAGGCCAAGGCCATGTCCGCGCCGCCGCGGGTGCGGCGCAGGCCGGTCCATTGCAGCTCGGCCAGCACCACCACGCACAGTGCCTGCGCCAGCACCCAGGCCGTGCCCAGCGCGGTCACCGCGAACGCGCCGCTCACCAGCAGCGCGATGCAGGCCACGGCCCAGCCGAAGTTGCCGGCCACCACAAGGCCGATCAGCGTGCGCGGCGGCGTGCGGCGGCTGGCCATCAAGGCCGCGGCGGCGGCATAGGCCAGCAGGAAGACACCGGTTCCCATGAGCAGCGGCGCCGGCAGGCCGGTCAGCCTGGCAAGCGCGCCGGTGAATACGACCTGCAGCGCACCGGTCGCGGCGCAGGACGCGGCGTCGGCCCACATCACGTTGGGCAGGAAGCGGGGGGATGCAAAGACGGACATGCGGATCTCCTTCGGGTGGTACGCCGCAAGCCAGTCCTGCCGCGTTGGAGCCAATGATTCCGTCCGGCCTGCGTCGCGTCGATGACCTCGGAGGTCATGGCGCGGCATCGGCGCCGCGCCAGAATGCGGGCCATGACCACCACCCGCACCCACTCCACCGCCGCCGGCCAGCCCGGCGCGCGCGATCCGTTCGGCGCCCACCTGCGGCACTGGCGCACCCGCCGGCGGCTCAGCCAGCTCGACCTGGCCCAGGAAGCCGAGGTCTCGACCCGCCACCTGAGCTATGTGGAGACGGGCCGCGCCGCGCCCAGCCGCGAGATGGTGCTGCGCCTGGCCGAGCGGCTCGACGTGCCGCTGCGCGAGCGCAATGCGCTGCTGGTGGCCGCGGGCTTCGCGCCGATGTACCGTCAGCGCTCGCTCGACGACCCGGCCATGGCCTCGGCCCGGCGCGCGGTGGACCTGGTGCTCAAGGGCCATGAGCCGTTCCCCGCCCTGGCCGTCGACCGGCACTGGAACCTGGTGGCGCACAACGCGCTGGTGCCGATGCTGATGGCCGGCGCCGCCCCCGAGCTGGTGAAGGCGCCCATCAACGTGCTTCGCCTGAGCCTGCATCCGGGCGGCCTGGCTTCGCGCATCGCCAATCTCGCGCAGTGGCGCGCCCATCTGCTCGAACGGTTGCAGCAGCAGATTGCCGCCACCGGCGACACCGTGCTGCAGGCCCTGCACGACGAGCTCGAAGCCTATCCCACGCCACAGGTGAGCCACGACACACCCGCGGCCGACACGGAGCTTTCGGGCGTCGTGGTGCCCTTTCAGCTGGCCACGCCGAACGGCGTGCTGAGCTTCATCAGCACCACCACCATCTTCGGCACGCCGGTGGACGTCACTTTGCAGGAACTGGCGGTGGAGTCCTTCTTTCCGGCCGATGCGCAGACGGCCGCGGCGCTGGCTGCGCTGGCGGCGGCGCAGCCGGCCGGCTGAGTGCCGCGCGCGCCTGCTGCTGCACGGGGCCTTCGAAGTCGTCGACCTGGATCACCTTGTCGGCGGCCTTGAGGTAGGCCAGCGCCAGTCCCGGATCGGGCGCCGAGCCTGCGGCTTCCTCGAACGAGCGGGTGCGCCGCAGCGCCTTGTCGAGCATGGCCGCGGTGTCGCCGCCGAGCTGCTCGCCCAGTTCCATCGCATGCATCAGGTCGCGCAGGCCGCCGGCCGCGGGTTCGCTGAGGTCCGGCGCCAGCCGCTGGACGATGCGCGGATCGGTGCGCAGCAACTCGGCCAGCGCCATCAGCTGCACGTCGCGCAGCGGCGCCAGGTGCGCGGTACGGCGCAGCACCAGCGCGCCGATCACGCGCCGGCCGGCAGTCGGCAGGTTGGCGTAGAGATCGCGCAGGATCTTCCCCGCCTCGTCCAGCTGCAGCCGGATCGCGGCCTGCGCAAAGGGCAGCAATTCCGGCGCCGCGTCGACCCGATAGCGCCACACGCTCGCGCTGGCCAGGTACAGGTGCGCGAGCACGTCGCCCAGCCGCGCCGACAGCAGCTCCATGCGCTTGAGCCGGCCGCCGAGCAGGCCCATGGCCAGGTCGGCGGTGAGCGCGTACTTGGCACTCATGCGCGCGATCAGCCGTGCCTCGCGCGCCAGCGCCTCGGGCGGTTTGCCCACTACCGGCGCGCCGAACAGGCTGTGCCACAGATTGGCAGCCACATGCCTGCCGTGCGCGACGAGCGCCCGTCCCAGCGCCTTCTCGTCGCGCGCCTGCACGGCCGCCATTTCGGCCAGCACATGCGGATGGCAGCGGATCGCGCCCTGGCCGAACACGATGAGCGCGCGCGTCAGGATGTTGGCGCCCTCCACCGTGATCGCGATCGGCGCCTGCCGGTACGACACGCCCAGCAGGTTCGACGGCCCGGCGATGATGCCCTTGCCGCCCAGGATGTCCATGCCGTGGTTCACGGCGCGCCGCCCGGCCTCGGTGAGCTGCACCTTGAGGATCGCGCTGGCCACGCTCGGCCGCTCGCCCTTGTCCAGCGCGGCCGCGGTGAAGCGCCGCGCCGCATCGCTCGCATAGAGCTCGGCCGACATCTGCGCGACCAGGCCCGCAACCGCATGGAACTTGCCGATCGGCAGGCCGAACTGCTCGCGGATCTGCCCATAGCCGTTGCTCACGTAGAGCGCCGTCTGCTGCATGGCCGAGCCGAGCGCGGGCAGCGAGATGGCGCGGCCCGCGGCCAGGCACTCCATCAGCATGCGCCAGCCCTGGCCCACTTGCTTTTCGCCGCCGATCACCCAGTCCACCGGCACGAACACCTGGCGGCCATGGATCGGGCCGTTCATGAAGGCGCTGTCCATCGGGCGGTGGCGCCGGCCGATCTCCATGCCTTCGTGCGGCACCGGAATCAGCGCGCAGGTGATGCCGAGTTCGCGCTCGCCCTCGGGCCTGCTCTCGTCCACCGCATGGAAGGCCAGCCCCACGACGGTGGCGACGGGCGCGAGCGTGATGTAGCGCTTGTCGAAGTCGACCAGGAAGCCGCGCGTGCGCCGGCCGCCGAATTCGCGCTCGACCATGACGCCGCGGTCCGGAATGGCGGCCGCGTCGGAGCCCGCATAGGGCGAGGTCAGCCCGAAGCATGGAAGCTCGCGGCCATCGGCCAGGCGCGGCAGGTAGCGCACCTTCTGCGCGTCGGTGCCATAGCGCAGCAGCAGCTCCGCGGGCCCGAGCGAGTTGGGCACCATCACCGTCACGGCGGCGGCGATGTTGACGGTGGCGATGCGCGCCACCACCGTGGCATGCGCGTAGTGGCCAAAGCCAAGGCCGCCGTACTCCTCGGGAATGATCATGCCGAAGAAGCGCTTGTTGCGCAGGTAGCGCCACACCTCGGGCGGCAGGTCGCGCGCCTGGTCGATGGCGTGGTCGTCGAGCATGCGGCACAGCTCGCGCACCTCGCGATCGATGAAGGATTGCTCGCGCTCGCTGAGCCGGTTGGGGCCCATGGCCGAGAGCAGGTCGAAGTCGGGACGCCCCGCGAAAAGCAGGCCTTCGAAGCCGACGGTGCCGGCCTCGAGCGCGGCGCGTTCGGTGTCGCCGAGCGGCGGCAGCGCCTTGGAAAACGGCTGCATGGCCCATCGGCCGATCAGAGAGGCCAGAGGCATGGCGTGTCTCCTTGTTCTCCGCGGCAAGCGGCGAAGAAAGGCCATTCTTGTCAGAGAGGCCGGCTTTCCCGGCCGGCCAAGGGCGCCCCTGCGTGTCGGAGATTGCCGGGCAGCCGGATAAAAGTGCCACCCCCAGACGCAAGAAAGCCCCGCCGAAGCGGGGCTCCCATCCAATGCGCGAAAGCGCCCGAGGATCAGGCCGCGACTGCGGCGCCGGCCTCGGTCTTGTAGTCGTCGATCTTGTCGAAGTTCAGGTACTGGTAGATCTGCGCGCTCGATGCGTCGAGCACGCCCGTGGCGGCCATGTACTCCTCGCGCGTCGGGATGCGGCCCAGGCGCGAGCAGATCGCGGCCAGCTCGGCCGAGCCCAGGTACACGTTGGTGTTCTTGCCCAGTCGGTTCGGGAAGTTGCGGGTGCTGGTCGACATCACCGTGGCGCCTTCGCGCACCTGCGCTTGGTTGCCCATGCACAGCGAGCAGCCCGGCATCTCGGTGCGTGCACCGGCATTGCCGAACACGCCGTAGTGGCCTTCCTCGGTGAGCTGGTGCGCATCCATCTTGGTGGGCGGTGCAATCCACAGCTTGACCGGGATGTCGCGCTTGCCTTCGAGCAGCTTGGAAGCCGCACGGAAGTGGCCGATGTTGGTCATGCACGAGCCGATGAACACTTCGTCGATCTGGGCGCCGGCCACGTCGCTCAGCGTCTTCACGTCGTCGGGGTCGTTCGGGCAGGCCACGATCGGCTCGTGGATGTCGGCCAGGTCGATCTCGATGACGGCGGCGTAGTCGGCGTCGGCATCGCCCTTGAGCAGTTGCGGGTCCGCCAGCCAGGCTTCCTGCGCGGCGATGCGGCGCGCCAGCGTGCGGGCGTCGGCATAGCCTTCGGCGATCATCCACTTCATCAGCGTGATGTTGCTGTTGATGTACTCGATGATCGGTTCCTTGTTCAGGTGCACCGTGCAGCCGGCGGCCGAGCGCTCGGCCGAGGCGTCGCTCAGCTCGAAGGCTTGCTCCACCTTCAGGTCCGGCAGGCCCTCGATCTCGAGGATGCGGCCCGAGAAGATGTTCTTCTTGCCTTGTTTGGCCACGGTCAGCAGGCCCGACTTGATGGCATACAGCGGAATCGCGTTGACCAGGTCGCGCAGCGTGACGCCGGGCTGCATCTTGCCCTTGAAGCGCACGAGCACCGATTCGGGCATGTCCAGCGGCATCACGCCGGTGGCGGCCGCGAAGGCCACGAGGCCGGAGCCCGCGGGAAAGCTGATGCCGATCGGGAAGCGGGTGTGGCTGTCGCCGCCGGTGCCGACGGTGTCGGGCGTGAGCAGGCGGTTGAGCCAGGAGTGGATCACGCCGTCGCCCGGGCGCAGCGAGACGCCGCCGCGGTTGGCCATGAAATCGGGCAGTTCATGGTGCATCTTGACGTCGACCTTCTTCGGGTAGGCCGCCGTGTGGCAGAACGACTGCATGACGAGGTCGGCCGAGAAGCCCAGGCAGGCCAGGTCTTTCAGCTCGTCGCGCGTCATCGGGCCGGTGGTGTCCTGCGAGCCGACCGAAGTCATCTTGGGTTCGCAGTAGGTGCCGGGGCGCACGCCCTGGCCTTCGGGCAGGCCGCAGGCGCGGCCGACCATCTTCTGCGCGAGCGAGTAGCCCTTCTTGGTGTCGACCGGGCTGGTCGGCAGGCGGAACAGCGTGGAGACGGGCAGGCCCAGTGCTTCGCGCGCCTTGGCCGTGAGGCCGCGGCCGATGATCAGCGGAATGCGGCCGCCGGCACGCACTTCGTCGAACAGCACGTCGCTCTTGACCTTGAACTCGGCAATCACCTTGCCATCCTTGAGGGCCTTGCCTTCGTAGGGACGCAGCTCGACCACGTCGCCCATGTTCATCTGGCTCACGTCGAGCTCGATCGGCAGCGCGCCCGAGTCTTCCATGGTGTTGTAGAAGATCGGCGCGATCTTGCCGCCGAGGCAGACGCCGCCGAAGCGCTTGTTGGGCACGAAGGGAATGTCTTCGCCGGTGAACCACAGCACCGAGTTGGTGGCGCTCTTGCGCGACGAACCCGTGCCGACCACGTCGCCGGCATAGGCCACGAGGTGGCCGCGCGCGCGCAGGTCCTCGATGAACTTCACCGGGCCGCGCTTGCCGTCTTCTTCAGGGACGATGCCGGGGCGGGCGTTCTTGTGCATCGCCAGCGCGTGCATCGGAATGTCGGGACGCGTGGTGGCGTCGGGTGCGGGAGAGAGGTCGTCGGTGTTGATTTCACCGGCCACCTTGAAGATGCTGACCGTGATGCTTTGCGGCACTTCGGGACGGCTGGTGAACCATTCGGCATCGGCCCAGCTTTGCAGCACGCCCTTGGCGTGGGCGTTGCCCTTGTCGGCCTTTTCCTTGACGTCGTGGAACTGGTCGAACATCAGCAGGGTCTTCTTCAGGCCCTCGGCCGCCACGGCGCCGACTTCGGCGTCGTCGAGCAGGTCGATCATCGGGCTGATGTTGTAGCCGCCGAGCATGGTGCCGAGCAGTTCGGTGGCACGCGCACGCGAGATGAACGCGTTCTTCTCGGTGCCGTGGGCCACGGCCGCCAGGTAGCTCGCCTTGACCTTGGCCGCGTCGTCGACGCCGGCGGGCACGCGATGGGTGAGCAGATCGAGCAGGAAGGCACCGTCCTTGGCATTCGCGCTCTTGAGGAGCTCGATGGCTTCGGCGGTTTGCTTCGCGCTCAATGGCAGCGGCGGAATACCGAGCGCGGCGCGTTCGGCAACATGGTCAACGTAGGCTTGCAACATCTTCTTTTCTCCGGAAACTGGCTGGCTGACGGGCGTGCGGTACGGCAAGCAAGAGCCGCGCCGCACCCCGTGTGGGACTCTCTTACTTCTTGGCCGCGTCGGCGCCTTCGAACAGGCTCTTGGGCGGGTTCTTCTTCATTTCTTCGGCAAACGCGACCTGCTCGGCGGTCTGGCATTCGTCGGCAATGCGCAGGCCCGCCTTCTGGTTCATCAGCATCGACTTGTTGCCCAGCTGCAGCCACATGGCACCGGCACGGGGGTCTTCGAGGCGGATGGCACCGGTGCGGCTTTCGACCGGGTGCATGCGGTACTTCACGCCCTTGGTCGACACGTTGAAGAAGCCGGGCTTCTTCTCGTCGGCGTCCACGGTCACGTCGGCGCCGAGTTCGCACTGGGCCTTGCCGAGCGAAACGCGCTTGGCGACGGCCAGGTCGGCCTCGGTCAGCACGATGTTGGTTTCGTCGGCAATGGGCGTGACTTCCTCGACGGCCTTGGCGGCCTTGCGGGTGACCTGCTTCTTGGCGGGCGCCTTCTTGGCTTCGGACTTGGCGGCCGGCTTGGCGGGGGTGGTCTGCGCCGTGGCGGCGAACGGAAGCGCCAGGGCCATAGCGGCGATCAGGGCAATTTTCTTCATGGGTGTGTTTCCTTGAGGCTGGATTCGGAAGTTTCAGGAGGCCGCGAGTGCAAACCAGGTTTTGGCTTCTGGCGGCAGCGCGCGCCCTGTTGCGTGGGCACGCGTCAGCACTTGCCAGAAATGGCGATAGCTCGCGCGGTCGTGCAATGTGCCATCAATTTGTGTCGGAGCCCAATTTGCGAGGGCCGCATTTGTAATGATTTTTGTGGCAATTTGAATCTGCGCCTCATCGGGCGCAAATGCCTCCAGGATGGGCCGGATCTGGTTCGGATGGATGCTCCACATGCGCGTGTAGCCGAATTCGGCGGCCGCCTTGCGGGCTGCCAGGCGCATGGCGGCGGTGTCGTTGAACTCGGTGACCACGCAGTGCGAAGGCACCTTGCCGTAGGCATGCGCGGCGGATGCGATGGCCAGCTTGGCGCGCACCACCAGCGGATGCGTGAACTGCCCGGCCGCGCCCATGCCATCGGCGGGGATCGCGCCCGCATGGGCGGAAACGAAGTCCATCAGGCCGAAGCTCAGCGATTGCACGCGCGGATGCGCCGCGATCTCGAACGCGTTGTGCACGGCCAGCGGCGATTCGATCAGCACATGCAGCGGCAGCGCATCGGCATCGGCCGCCTCGAGCGCCGCCACCGCCTGCGCGACGTCGGCCACGGACTCCACCTTGGGCACCATCAGGTGGCTGAGGCGGTGGCCGGCGCGGCCGGCGATGGTGATCACGTCGCCGGCGAAGGCGGGATGGTCCACGGGGTGAACACGCACGCCCACGCGCATGCCGGGCTTGGCGGCCAATGCCAGTTCGGTCACGAGCGCGGCATGCTCCGCCTCGCCGCCCACGGGAGCGCCGTCCTCGCAGTCGAGCGTGACGTCGAACACGCAGGCGCCGAATTCATCGGCCATCTCGGACTGCAGCGCGAGGCTCTTCTTCATGCGCGCTTCGACACCGCTGTAGTGGTCGCACACCGGCAGGCTCACGGCCCCGGCCTGCGCGCCGAGCAGCACTTCAGCGGGATGGACGGCTTTCGTCATGCTTTTTTCTGCGCCACGATGAACATGCGCGGGAACGCCAGCAATCGCTTGCCGTCAGTGCGGGCGGGATAGGCCAGTTCCACGCGGCGCTCGTATTCGGCCAGGTAGCTCGCCTGCAGGTCGGCCGGCAGGCGGTCGACGAAGGGCTTGAGCCCCGTGCCGCGCACCCATTCGACGATGGCCGCGGCATCGGCCATCGGGTGCTGGTAGATGGTGTGCCACACATCGACCCTGGCCGCGGCAGGCGCGAGCAGGTCGTAGTAGCCGCCGAGCGGCAGCAGCAAGGTGCGCAGCCGGTCGGCATTGCCGATGGGCTCGGCCCAGGGCGCCTCCGCGGCCACGGCGCGCATCAGGCGGTGCGTGGGCTCCTCGCGGTTGTCCGGCATCTGGATGGCGAGCACGCCACCGGGGGCCAGCGCAGCGAACAGGCGCGGGATCAGCCGCTCGTGATCGGGCACCCACTGCAGGGCTGCGTTGGCGTAAATGAGATTGGGCGCTTCGTCTTGCGGCGCCCAGGTCGCGATGTCGCTCAACTCGAAGCGTGCCTGCGGCAGGCGCTCGCGCGCGCTCGCCAGCATGGCTTCGGAGTTGTCGGTTCCGACGACCTTCGCCGCCGGGAACCGGTTGGCCAGCAGTTCGGTGGAATTGCCCGGGCCGCAGCCGAGGTCGACCACGCGGGCCGCCTCCGGCAACGGCACCCGCGCCAGGAGTTCCTGTGCGGGGCGGGTGCGCTCGTCCTCGTAGCGACGGTAGAGCGCGGGGTTCCAGTCGAGCATGCCGGCGGCCTGGCTCAGATCAGGTGGGCAACGCCAGCCTGTTCGCCTTGCAGTTCTTCGAGCGTCTTGTTGATGCGTTCCTGGCTGAAGGCGTCGATTTCCAGGCCTTCGACCAGCTTGTACTCGCCGTTCTCGCAGGTGACCGGGAAGCCGAACATCGTGTCCTTCGGAATGCCGTACTGGCCGTCCGACGGGATGCCCATGGTGACCCACTTGCCGTTGGTGCCCAGGGCCCAGTCGCGCATGTGGTCGATGGCGGCGTTGGCGGCCGAGGCAGCCGACGACAGGCCGCGGGCCTCGATGATGGCGGCGCCGCGCTTGCCAACGGTCGGCAGGAAGGTGTTGGCGTTCCATTCCTGGTCGTTGATCATCTTGGCGACGCTTTCGCCCTTGATGGTGGCAAAGCGGTAGTCGGCGTACATCGTGGGCGAGTGGTTGCCCCAGACGACGAGCTTCTCGATGTCGGCCACGGCCTTGCCAGTCTTGGCGGCGATCTGGCTGGCGGCGCGGTTGTGGTCCAGGCGCAGCATGGCGGTGAAGTTCTTGCGCGGCAGGTCGGGTGCGCTCTTCATCGCGATGTAGGCGTTGGTGTTGGCGGGGTTGCCGACCACCAGCACCTTGACGTTGCGGCTGGCCACGGCGTTGAGCGCCTTGCCCTGCGCCGTGAAGATGGCGCCGTTGACGGCCAGCAGCTCGGCACGTTCCATGCCCGGGCCGCGCGGACGCGAACCCACCAAAAGGGCGTAGTCGGCATCCTTGAAGGCGGTCATCGGGTCGCCATGGGCTTCCATGCCGGCCAGGAGCGGGAAGGCGCAGTCGTCGAGCTCCATCATCACGCCCTTGAGCGCCTTCTGGGCCTTCTCGTCGGGGATCTCGAGCAGTTGCAGGATGACCGGCTGGTCCTTGCCGAGCATTTCGCCGGACGCGATACGGAACAACAGGGCGTAACCGATTTGGCCGGCGGCACCGGTGACGGCAACGCGGACGGGTTTTTTGCTCATGGGAAGACTCCAGAAGGTGGTGAAACGGTATCGGCGGGCGCGCGTGGCGCCGATGGTCCTGCAGGGCGGGAATCCTTCCCGCGGCGCAGGCCGGCCCGCATTTTAAGCCGATTCAGCAGGCCTCGTCTTATGTCTTATATAAGATATGCTCCGGGGTTCCGCCACGGCGCACCCACCGCTGCCATGAATGCCCCCACCGTCCTCGAAGATTCTGCGACGCCTTCCTTCAGTCCGCTCTACCAGCAGATCAAGACGCTGATCCTGCAGAGCCTGCAGGCCGGCGAGTGGAAGCCGGGCGAGCCCATTCCCAGCGAGATGGACCTGGCGGTGCGCTTTCGCGTGAGCCAGGGCACGGTGCGCAAGGCCATCGACGAACTCTCGGCCGAAAACCTCGTGGTGCGGCGCCAGGGCAAGGGCACCTTCGTCGCCACGCACGCCGAGCAGCATGTGCAGTACCGCTTCCTCAAGCTGGTGCCCGATGTCGGCACGCCAAGCACCGAGGGTCCGGCCGAGCGCACCATCGTCGACTGCCGCCGCCAGCGCGCCTCGGCCGACGTGGCGCGCGCCCTGGGCCTGCGCACGGGCGACGCGGTGCTGCAGGTGCGACGCGTGCTCGCCTACGGCGGCGTCCCGACCATCCTCGAAGACCTCTGGCTCCCCGGCGCGCCGTTCAAGGGCCTCACGGCCGAGCGGCTGCGCGCCTGGCCGGGCCCGATGTACGCCATGTTCGAAACCGAATTCGGCGTGCGCATGGTGCGCGCCGAAGAAAAGATCCGCGCCGTGCTGCCCGATGCCGAGCAGGCCGCGCTGCTCGACGTGCCGCTGCAGATGCCGCTGCTCAGCGTGGAGCGCCTGGCCCACACCTACCACGACACGCCGATGGAACTGCGCCGCGGCCTCTACCGCACCGACACGCACCACTACCGCAACCAGCTCGGCTGAGCGCGCATCCAGATGGCATCACGACCCCACCGCATGGCAGCGCCGAAGATTCGCGCACAACACGCCGCGAACTCCCTAGCATCCGACTGCAGCGCTGCGCCGACGCGGGCACCTCCGCCACGCAATGGTGCATTGCAATAGAATTTTGCGTTGTTTGCATTCCGCAGAAGAAACAAAAGCGTTCGCTCTCAGAACAAGCCACCAAGCCACGAAAGCCTCCCCCCAATGACAGAGCTTGCAACTCCTCCCCGGCCGCCGCGCCGCGAATTCCGAAACATCAACGCCTTCACCGATCTCACGACCTACCGGCTGCCGCCGGCCGGCATCGTGTCGATCCTGCACCGCGTGAGCGGCGTGCTCATGTTCCTGCTGCTGCCGTTCATCATCTGGATGTTCGACACCTCGCTTTCGTCCGACTACTCCTTCGCCAGGTTCAAGGCCGCGTTCAACAGCGGCCTTGGTTTCGTTCCGGGCTGGTTCATCAAGCTGGTGGCTCTCGCGCTGATCTGGGCCTACCTGCACCACTTCATCGCCGGCCTGCGCCATCTCTGGATGGACGTGAGCCACGCCGCCGTCACCAAGGAGTTCGGCCAGACCTCCGCCGTGGTCACGCTGGCCCTGAGCATCCTGCTCACCCTGGTGCTCGGCGCCAAGTTGTTCGGCCTGTACTGAGAAGGAGCCAACCATGTCTGTGAACTACGGCTCCAAGCGCATCGTCGTCGGCGCGCACTACGGTTTGCGCGACTGGCTCAGCCAGCGCATCACGGGCGGCCTGATGGCGCTCTTCACGATCATCCTGCTCGCGCAGCTGATCTTCACGCGCGGCCCCATCGGCTACGACCTGTGGGCCGGCATCTTCGCCGCGCAGTGGATGAAGGTGCTGACCTTCTGCGTGATCGCCTCCCTGCTCTACCACGTGTGGGTCGGCATGCGCGACGTGTGGATGGACTACGTCCAGCCCGTCGGCATTCGCCTCGCCCTGCAAATTTTCACCATCGTCTGGCTTGTCGGTTGTGCGGGTTGGGCCATTCAAGTGCTTTGGAAGATCTGACCCCACCATGACCTACACAAAAGAACAAATCACCAAGCGCAAGTTCGACGTCGTGATCGTCGGTGCCGGCGGCTCCGGCATGCGCGCCTCGCTGCAGCTGGCCCGCGCGGGCCTGAACGTGGCGGTGCTCTCCAAGGTGTTCCCCACGCGTTCGCACACCGTCGCCGCCCAAGGCGGCGTGGGCGCATCGCTCGGCAACATGAGCGAGGACAACTGGCACTACCACTTCTACGACACGATCAAGGGCTCCGACTGGCTCGGCGACCAGGACGCGATCGAGTTCATGTGCCGCGAAGCCCCGAAGGTCGTGTACGAGCTCGAGCACTTCGGCATGCCCTTCGACCGCAACCCCGACGGCACGATCTACCAGCGCCCCTTCGGCGGCCACACGGCCAACTACGGCGAGAAGCCCGTGCAGCGCGCCTGCGCCGCGGCCGACCGCACCGGCCATGCGATGCTGCACACGCTCTACCAGAAGAACGTCGAGGCCCGCACCCAGTTCTTCGTCGAGTGGATGGCGCTCGACCTGATCCGCGACGCCGAAGGCGACGTGGTCGGCGTGACGGCGCTCGAAATGGAAACCGGCGACCTGCACATCCTGCAGGCCAAGACCGTGCTGCTGGCCACCGGCGGCGCGGGCCGCATCTTCCAGGCCTCCACCAATGCCTTCATCAACACCGGCGACGGCCTGGGCATGGCCGCGCGTTCGGGCATTCCGCTGCAGGACATGGAGTTCTGGCAGTTCCACCCGACCGGCGTGGCCGGCGCCGGCGTGCTGCTGACCGAAGGCTGCCGCGGCGAAGGCGCGATCCTGCTCAACAGCAACGGCGAGCGCTTCATGGAGCGCTATGCGCCCACGCTGAAGGACCTCGCGCCGCGCGACTTCGTCTCGCGCTCGATGGACCAGGAAATCAAGGAAGGCCGCGGCTGCGGCCCCAACAAGGACTACGTGCTGCTGAAGCTCGACCACCTCGGTGCCGAGACCATCCACAAGCGCCTGCCCTCGGTGTATGAAATTGGCGTGAACTTCGCCAACGTCGACATCACGAAGGAGCCGATCCCCGTGGTGCCCACCATCCACTACCAGATGGGCGGCATCCCGACCAACATCAACGGCCAGGTCGTGGTGCAGCAGGGCGACCAGAACAGCGCCGTGGTGAACGGCCTCTACGCGGTGGGCGAATGCTCCTGCGTGAGCGTGCACGGCGCCAACCGCCTGGGCACCAATTCGCTGCTCGACCTGCTGGTGTTCGGCCGCGCGGCCGGCAACCACATCGTCGAGTTCAACGACAAGCTCAAGGAACACAAGCCGCTGCCGGCCGATGCCGCCGACCGCACGCTGGAGCGCCTGAACCGCCTCGAGGCCGCCACCGGCGGCGAATACGCACAGGACGTGGCGGGCGAGATCCGCGCCGTCATGCAGCAGCACGCCGCCGTGTTCCGCAAGCAGGCTTCGATGGACGAAGGCGTGGTCAAGATCGCCGCCGTGCGCGAGCGCGTCAACGCCATTGGCCTGAAGGACAAGTCGAAGGTGTTCAACACCGCGCGCATCGAGGCGCTCGAAGTCGACAACCTGATCGAAGTGGCGCAGGCCACCATGGTCTCGGCCGCCGCCCGCAAGGAATGCCGCGGCGCGCACACGGTCGAGGACTACGAACGCCCGGCCGACGACCCGGTCGCGCCGCTCGGCCGCGACGACGCCAACTGGATGAAGCACACGCTCTGGTACAGCCAGGACAACCGCCTCTCCTACAAGCCGGTCAACCTCAAGCCGCTGACGGTCGACTCCGTTCCTCCCAAGGTCCGTACGTTCTAAGCAAGAACAACATCACAAGGTTTCACGATGAAGCGCACATTCCAGATCTACCGCTACGACCCGGACAAGGACGCCAAGCCCTACATGCAGACCGTCGAGATCGAACTCGACGGCCATGAGCGCATGCTGCTCGACGCCCTGATGAAGCTCAAGGCGCAGGATCCCACGCTGTCGTTCCGCCGCTCCTGCCGCGAAGGCGTCTGCGGCTCCGACGCGATGAACATCAACGGCAAGAACGGCCTGGCCTGCCTGACCAACATGCTCACGCTCAAGGGCACCATCGTGCTCAAGCCGCTGCCGGGCCTGCCCGTCATCCGCGACCTGATCGTGGACATGACGCAGTTCTTCAAGCAGTACAACTCGATCAAGCCGTACCTGCAGAACGACAACGTGCCGCCCGAGAAGGAACGCCTGCAGTCGCCCGAGGAGCGCGACGAACTCAACGGCCTGTACGAGTGCATCCTGTGCGCGAGCTGCTCCACCAGCTGCCCGAGCTTCTGGTGGAACCCCGACAAGTTCGTGGGCCCGGCAGGCCTCTTGCAGGCCTACCGCTTCATCGCCGACAGCCGCGACGAAGCCACCGCCGAACGCCTGGACAACCTCGAAGACCCGTACCGCCTGTTCCGCTGCCACACGATCATGAACTGCGTCGACGTGTGCCCGAAGAACCTGAACCCCACCAAGGCGATCGGCAAGATCAAGGAACTGATGGTGCGCCGCGCCATCTGATCCTTTTCCGAGAGAAACCATGCAAACCGCCGCCGACCCGTCCGAGCCGATCAGCGAACGCGCGCTGAGCAAGCTGAAATGGCGCTGCCGGCGCGGCCTGCTCGAGAACGACCTGTTCATCGCCCGCTTCTTCGAGCGGCACGAATCCCGCATGACCAATGGCCAGGCGGGAGCGATGGAGACCTTGATGGACCTGTCGGACAACGACCTCCTCGATCTTCTCCTGCGAAGAAAGGAGCCCGAGCCCGCATGGGCCGGGGCCGAGGTGGTCGAGTTGCTGCAGCTGATGCGCACCGACGGCGCGCAGCGCCCCGCAACCTCCGTTTCCTCTTCGCCCTCCTGAATACTCCTCTGAAAGAAACCCGAAATGAAAGCTTCCGATACCAAGGCCACGCTGTCGTTCAGCAACGGCGGGGACAGCGTCGAACTGCCGATCTACAAGGGCACCGTCGGC
This sequence comes from Variovorax sp. 05T418, assembly GCF_056396385.1. NCBI lineage: Bacteria > Pseudomonadati > Pseudomonadota > Betaproteobacteria > Burkholderiales > Comamonadaceae > Variovorax > Variovorax sp. 05T418. The sequence goes on from NZ_JBFTLJ010000004.1 coordinate 558,055, forward strand.
CCCGACGTGATCGACATCCGCAAGCTCTATGCGCAGACCGGCATGTTCACCTATGACCCGGGCTTCATGTCGACCGCCGCCTGCCAGTCGGCCATCACGTACATCGACGGCGACAAGGGCGAGCTGCTGTACCGCGGCTACCCCATCGAGCAGCTCGCCACCAACTGCGACTTCCTCGAGACCTGCCACCTGCTGCTGTACGGCGAGCTGCCGGACCAGGCCAAGAAGACCAACTTCACCAAGCTCGTGACCAACCACACGATGGTCAACGAGCAGATGCAGTTCTTCCTGCGGGGCTTCCGCCGCGACGCGCATCCGATGGCCATCATGACCGGCCTGGTGGGCGCGCTGTCGGCCTTCTATCACGACAGCACGGACATCAACAATCCCGAGCACCGCGAGATCGCCGCGATCCGCCTGATCGCGAAGATGCCCACGCTCGTGGCCATGGCCTACAAGTACACCGTGGGCCAGCCCTACATGTACCCGAAGAACGAACTCAGCTATGCAGGCAACTTCCTGCACATGATGTTCGCCACGCCGTGCGAGGAGTACAAGGTGAACCCGGTGCTCGAGCGCGCGCTCGACCGCATCTTCATCCTGCATGCGGACCACGAGCAGAACGCCTCGACCTCGACCGTGCGCCTGTGCGGCTCGTCGGGCACCAACCCCTTCGCGGCCATCGCAGCCGGCGTGGCCTGCCTCTGGGGCCCGGCCCACGGCGGCGCCAACGAAGCGGCGCTCAACATGCTCTACGACATCCAGAAGGAAGGCGGCGTGGAGAAGATCGGCGAGTTCATCAAGAAGGTCAAGGACAAGAACTCGAACGTCAAGCTCATGGGCTTCGGCCACCGCGTGTACAAGAACTACGACCCGCGCGCCAAGCTGATGCAGGAAACCTGCAACGAAGTGCTGACCGAGCTGGGCCTGGAACAAGACCCGCTGTTCAAGCTCGCCAAGGAACTCGAGAAGATCGCGCTGGAAGACGAGTACTTCGTGTCGCGCAAGCTCTACCCGAACGTCGACTTCTACTCGGGCATCGTCCAGCGCGCCATCGGCATCCCGGTGCCGCTGTTCACCGCGATCTTCGCGCTGGCCCGTACCGTGGGCTGGATTGCCCAGCTCAACGAAATGATCGGCGACCCCGAGTACAAGATCGGCCGCCCGCGCCAGCTGTTCGAAGGCTCGCCCAAGCGCGACGTGCAGCCCATCGGCAAGCGCTGAACGCGCGCTGCTTGCGCTCAAGCCGGAAAGCTGCCCTCGGGCAGCTTTTTTGCGTCTTGGCTGACAGGGCCGGCGGCGGGGCGTCGATACGTTGTGCATCGGAGGCTCGACTTCGGGCCGCCTTTCTCAACGCCTTCAGGAGACCCGTCATGAAGCAACTTGCCGCGCTGATCGCCGTCGCTTTCACACTTGCCATTCCGCTGGGGGGCTGCAACACCTTCAGGGGTGCCGGCCAGGACATCCAGAAGAGTGGCGAAAAGATGGAAGACGCCGCCAAGAAGCGCCAGTAGGCACACCCGAGCCCCGCGCGCCCCGCCCCTCGCCGCAAAGCGAGGCGCGGGGCGTTTTGCCGTGTGGGGCGGCCGGGACTCGTCGCCCCAGGGCAATGAACCCATCGCACATGGCGATGGCAGGGCCGTCAAAACCCTGGGAAAATGACGAACTCATCGCCAGACGCGATGCCCAAAGCCCCATGAGCACTTCCGAACGCAATTTCGCCCGGCGCATCGACCTCACGTCGCTGCAGCTGTTCGTGGCCGTTTGCGAACTCGGCAGCATCGGGCGCGCCGCGGAGCGTGAATTCATTGCCGCCTCGGCCATCAGCAAGCGGCTGTCGGACCTGGAAGCCACGCTGGGCACCACCCTGCTCTACCGCCATGCGCGCGGCGTCGATCTTTCCCCCGCGGGCGAAAGCCTGCTGCACCATGCGCGCTCGGTGCTCTACAGCCTCGAGAAGATGCAGGGCGAGCTCAGCGAATACGCCGAGGGCGTGCGCGGCCACGTGCGCGTGCATGCCAACATCTCGGCCATCGTGCAGTTCCTGCCGGAAGACCTCGGCGCCTTCACGCGCGAGCACGATGCGATCAAGATCGACCTCGAAGAGCACTTGAGCAACGAAGTGGTGCGCGCGGTCCAGGAAGGCGCGGCCGACCTCGGCATCTGCCACATACCCGACGGCACGAACGAGCTGCAGACCCTGCCCTACCGCCACGACCGGCTGGTGCTGATCGCGCCCGCCGGGCATCCGCTCACGGCGACGCAGGGGCCGATCGACTTTGCCGCCTCGCTCGATTTCGACCACGTCGGCCTGCACACCAACAGCTCGATCTACGTGGCCATGCACCAGGCCGCGCTCGAGGCGGGCCGCAGCGTGAAGCTGCGCATCCACGTGACCGGGCTGGACGCCATGTGCCGCATGATCGACAACGGCCTGGGCGTCGGCGTGATGCCGCAGCGCGCCTTCGAGCTGCTGCAGGCGGGCATCGGCAGCCGCCTTCGCAGCGTGACGCTCAACGACGCCTGGTCCCGGCGCGAGATCCGCCTGGCGGCGCGCGACTTCTCCACCCTGCCGGTGGCCGCGCGCACGCTGGTCAACCACCTGCACACGCCGGCGGCGGCCGCCGAGCCGCTCGCCGCCTAGAACGCAAGACAATCACCTCCCCACGAAAGACAAGAGAAGATAACGACATGGCACGCACGCTCTACGACAAGATCTGGGACGAACACGTCGTCCACACCGAGGAAGACGGCACCGCGATCCTCTACATCGACCGCCACCTGGTGCACGAAGTCACCAGCCCGCAGGCCTTCGAGGGCCTGCGCGAGGCCGGCCGCAAGCTGTGGCGCATCAGCTCGGTGGTGGCCACGGCCGACCACAACACGCCCACCACCGGCTGGGAGCGCGGCTACGAAGGCATTGCCGATCCGACCAGCAAGGAGCAGGTCACCACGCTCGACAAGAACATCGCGGAATTCGGCGCCGCCGCGTTCTTTCCATTCCTGAGCAAGCGCCAGGGCATCGTGCACGTGATCGGCCCTGAATCGGGCGCCACGCTGCCGGGCATGACGGTGGTCTGCGGCGACTCGCACACCTCCACCCACGGCGCCTTCGGTGCGCTCGCGCACGGCATCGGCACCAGCGAGGTCGAGCACGTCATGGCCACGCAGACGCTGCTCGGCAAGAAGGCGAAGAACATGCTCGTGAAGGTCGAGGGCAAGCTGCCTTTCGGCTGCACCGCCAAGGACATCGTGCTGGCCATCATCGGCAAGATCGGCACGGCCGGCGGCACGGGCTACACGATCGAATTCGCAGGCTCGGCCATCCGCGACCTGAGCATGGAAGGCCGCATGACGGTCTGCAACATGGCCATCGAGGCCGGTGCGCGCGCCGGCCTCGTGGCGGTCGACGAAAAGACCATCGGCTACATCAAGGGCCGGCCGCTCGCGCCCACCGGTGTGGAGTGGGACCAGGCCGTGGCCTACTGGCGCACGCTGCAGTCCGACCCCCACGCCGCGTTCGACGCCGTGGTCGAGCTCGACGCCACGCAGATCCAGCCGCAGGTCACCTGGGGCACCTCGCCCGAGATGGTGGTCGACATCAACGGCCGCGTGCCCGATCCCGACAAGGAAAAGGACGCCAGCAAGCGCAGCGCCATCGAGCGCGCGCTGGTCTACATGGGCCTGGAGCCGAACAAGGCAATGAACGACATCTTCGTCGACAAGGTGTTCATCGGCTCGTGCACCAACAGCCGCATCGAGGACATGCGCGAAGCCGCCGCCGTGGTGAAGAAGCTCGGCCAGAAGGTGGCCAAGAACGTCAAGCTCGCGATGGTGGTGCCCGGCTCGGGCGTGGTGAAGGAACAGGCCGAGCGCGAAGGGCTCGATGTGATCTTCAAGGCCGCGGGATTCGAATGGCGCGAGCCCGGCTGCTCGATGTGCCTGGCGATGAACGCCGACCGCCTGGAACCCGGCGAGCGCTGCGCCTCCACCAGCAACCGCAACTTCGAAGGCCGCCAGGGCGCCGGCGGCCGCACCCACCTCGTGAGCCCGGCCATGGCCGCCGCTGCCGCGGTGCACGGCCACTTCGTCGACGTGCGCACCTTCGCCTGAACACAGAGAGAAATTCACATGCAGAAATTCACCGTGCACAAGGGCCTCGTGGCCCCGATGGACCGCGAGAACGTCGACACCGACGCGATCATTCCGAAGCAGTTCCTCAAGTCGATCCGCAAGACCGGCTTCGGCCAGAACCTGTTCGACGAATGGCGTTACCTGGACGCCGGCTTTCCGGGCCAGGACCCGCAAAGCCGCAAGCCCAACCCCGACTTCGTGCTGAACCAGCCGCGCTATGCCGGCGCCTCGATCCTCTTGGCGCGCAAGAACTTCGGCTGCGGCTCGTCGCGCGAGCACGCGCCGTGGGCGCTCGACCAGTACGGCTTCCGCGCGATCATCGCGCCGAGCTATGCCGACATCTTCTTCAACAACAGCTTCAAGAACGGCCTGCTGCCGATCGTGCTGCCCGAGGCGCAGGTGGCGCAGCTGTTCGACGAGACCTTCGCCTTTCCCGGCTACACGCTCACCATCGACCTGGAGCGCCAGGTGGTCGTGAAGCCCGATGGCGGCGAGTTCGCGTTCGACGTGCAGGCCTTCCGCAAGTACTGCCTGATCAACGGCCTGGACGACATCGGCCTCACGCTGCGCCACAAGGACAAGATCAAGGCCTTCGAGGCCGAGCGGCTGGCGCAGAAGCCCTGGCTCGCGCACACGATGATCTCGTGATCGACCGCATTTCCTTTCTCTAGAAACTTCAGACCCCAATCATGAAAATCGCAGTTCTCCCGGGCGACGGCATCGGCACCGAAATCGTGGCCGAAGCCATCCGCGTGCTCGACGCGCTCGACCTCTCCTTCGAGATGGAAACCGCGCTGGTCGGCGGCGCGGCCTACGAGGCCCACGGCCACCCGCTGCCCGAAGCCACGCTCAAGCTCGCCAAGGAAGCCGATGCAGTGCTGTTCGGTGCGGTCGGCGACTGGAAGTACGACAAGCTCGACCGACCGCTGCGCCCCGAGCAGGCCATCCTGGGCCTGCGCAAGAACCTGGGTCTGTTCGCGAACTTCCGCCCGGCCATCTGCTACGAGCAGCTGGTGGGCGCCTCGAGCCTCAAGCCCGAGCTGATTGCGGGCCTGGACATCCTCATCATCCGCGAGCTCACCGGCGACATCTACTTCGGCCAGCCGCGCGGCCGCCGCACGGCCGTCGACGGGCATTTCCCGGGTGCCGACGAAGCCTTCGACACCATGCGCTACTCGCGCCCCGAGGTCGAGCGCATCGCCCGCGTGGCCTTCGAGGCCGCGCGCAAGCGCAGCAAGCGCGTGACCAGCGTCGACAAGGCCAACGTGCTGGAGACCTTCCAGTTCTGGAAGGACATCGTGACCGAGGTGCACAAGGACTATCCGGACATCGAGCTCGACCACATGTACGTCGACAACGCGGCCATGCAGCTCGTGAAGGCGCCCAAGAAGTTCGACGTGATCGTCACCGGCAACATGTTCGGCGACATCCTCTCGGACGAGGCCGCCATGCTCACCGGCTCCATCGGCATGCTGCCCTCGGCGTCGCTCAATTCGAGCAACCAGGGCCTGTACGAGCCCAGCCACGGCAGCGCACCCGACATTGCGGGCAAAGGGGTTGCCAATCCATTGGCTACAATACTGTCCGCTGCCATGATGCTCCGTTTTTCACTCAACCAAGCCGAAGCTGCCGACCGGATCGAGTCGGCGGTCAAGCACGTGCTCGCCTCCGGGCTGCGCACCGGTGACATCTGGTCAGAAGGCACGAAGCGCGTCGGCACCCGCGAAATGGGCGACGCGGTTGTTGCAGCAATCACCAAAAAGACGATTACCGGCTAACCGCAGCCCGCTTCGTCACGCCCCTCCCCGGCTCGACGAGTCGGGGGCAAGAAAAGACAACTTCTTTCTTTTTCAAAAGGGCAAACTGAAATGGCGAACGCATCTCAACCTCTGGTCGGCCTCGTGGGCTGGCGCGGCATGGTCGGCTCGGTCCTGATGGACCGCATGCAGGCCGAAGGCGACTTCGGGCTCATCGAGCCGGTCTTCTTCTCGACCTCCAACGCCGGCGGCAAGGCCCCGGCCATGGCCAGGAACGAGACCGCGCTCAAGGATGCGAACGACATCGAGGCGCTCAAGAAGTGCGACATCGTCATCACCTGCCAGGGCGGCGACTACACCAGCGAGGTGTTCCCCAAGCTGCGCGCCGCGGGCTGGAGCGGCCACTGGATCGACGCCGCCTCCACCCTGCGCATGCAGGATGACGCGGTCATCGTGCTCGACCCCGTCAACCTGCCGGTGATCCAGAACGCGCTCGCCAAGGGCGGCAAGAACTGGATCGGCGGCAACTGCACCGTCAGCTGCATGCTGATGGGCGTGGGCGCCCTCTACAAGGCGGGCCTGGTCGAATGGATGACCAGCATGACCTACCAGGCGGCTTCGGGCGGCGGCGCGCAGCACATGCGCGAGCTGCTGACGCAGTTCGGCACGCTCAACGCCGAGGTGCGCGCCCTGCTGGACGACCCCAAGTCGGCCATCCTCGAGATCGACCGCAAGGTGCTGCACAGGCAGCAGAACCTGAGCGCCGCTGAAACCGCCAACTTCGGCGCACCGCTGGGCGGCTCGCTGATCCCCTGGATCGACAAGGACCTGGGCGACGGCATGTCCAAGGAAGAATGGAAGGCCGGCGCGGAAACCAACAAGATCCTCGGCCAGGGCGCGGGCTTCGGCACCGCCGCCGTGCCGGTCGACGGCTTCTGCGTGCGCATCGGCGCCATGCGCTGCCACAGCCAGGCCCTGACCTTCAAGCTCAAGAAGGACGTGCCCGTGGCCGACATCGAAGCGCTGATCGCCGCCGACAACCCCTGGGCCAGCGTGGTGCCGAACACGCGCGAAGCGACCCTGAAGGACCTGACGCCGGTGGCCGTGACGGGCACCATGAACATCCCGGTCGGCCGCATCCGCAAGCTGGCGATGGGCCCCGAGTACGTCGGCGCCTTCACCATCGGCGACCAGCTGCTGTGGGGCGCGGCCGAACCGCTGCGCCGCATGCTGCGCATCCTGCTCGAGGCTTGATGGGGGCGCGCAGGCTCTCCACAGACCCAAAGTGTTGCCATCCGGCAACACTGAATGTGTGCGTAAGTATGCGCGCACTGGGTAGAACAGGCGCACCGCCTTGTCAGTACCCGGTGATGATGCTAACGTCCTCTTACAAATTCTGGGCCTGAGCCGCCCCTATCAGCATGACAAGACATCTGTTGCCCGCGGCCCGCCCATCGGCCGCTCGCCCCTCCCTGCCCTTGAACGGTCTTCGCCTCTCCGTTCTGGGCACGGCGGTTGCCGTGGTCCTGGGTATTGCAAGCACCGACGCCAGCGCTTTCGCGCTCGGGCAGCTGAAGGTGCAATCGGCGCTGGGCGAACCGCTTCGCGCCGAAATCGACGTGACCGAAATGGCTGCCGCCGAAGCGGAAAGCCTGAAGATCAACGTCGCCAGCGCCGATGCCTTCAAGAACGCGGGCGTTCCTTACAACGCTGCGCTCAGCGACGTCAAGGCCACGCTGCAGCGCCGCGCCGGCGGCCAGTACGTGGTACGGCTCACCGGCAGCCGTCCGCTCAACGATCCCTTCGTCGACCTGCTGCTCGAAGCCAATGGCTCGTCGGGCCGCATGGTGCGCGACTACACCGTGCTGCTCGATCCGCCGGCCACCCGCCAGGCGGCGCCGAGCGCGCCCATCGCGCCCGCCACGCCCCAGGTGAGCACGCCGCCCGCGGAGCGTCCGGCTGCCGCGGCAGCCCGCGCACGCCGCGAGCGCGCGCCCGTCGCACCAGTCACCGCTCCCGCGGCACCAGCAGCGCCTGCCGCTGCCGCACCGCAGGCGCCCAGCGCCGCAGCACCGGCCCGCCCGGCTGGCGGCGGCGAACAGGTCACGGTCCAGCGCGGCGACACCGCCAGCAAGATCGCCGGGGCCCACAAGCCTGCCGAGGTTTCGCTCGACCAGATGCTGGTGGCCATGCTGCTTGCCAATCCCGATGCATTCGTTGGCGGCAACGTCAACCGCATGAGGGCTGGCGCCGTGCTCGACCTGCCGAGCGCCGCCGAAGCCAGCGCGATCCTGCCGTCGGAAGCGCGCCGCACCATCACCGCGCAGAGCCGCGACTTCGGCGCCTACCGCCAGCGCCTTGCCGAGAACGCACCCACGTCCAACGTGGCCGCCGCCGACCGCAAGGCTTCGGGCAAGCTGCAGGCCAACGTCGAGGACCGCAATGCCGCGGCAAGCGCGCCCGACAAGCTGACGATCTCGCAGGGCGGCGCAGCAGCCCGCGCCGCCGAAGAAAAGGTTGCGCAAGCCCGCCAGGCGCAGGACAGCAACAACCGAGTGGCCGAGCTCTCGAAGAACATCAACGAACTGGCCAAGCTCAAGGCAGCCACTGGTTCGGCGGCGCCAGCCGCCGGCTCGGCGCCGGCACCCGCCCCGGCAGCGCCCGGCATTCCGGTTCCCAACCCGGGTGGCGCCGCAACCACGGCACCGGCCGCAGCGGCGCCTGCAGCCGCCGCACCCGCCCCGGCTGCTGCGCCTGCGGCCGCGTCCGCCGCCCCGGCCACGACGCCTACTGCCGCTTCGGCACCAGCGGCACCGGCAGCGACTCCTGCGCCTGCACCAGCGGTACCGGCAGCTGCCGCTCCCGCCGCTCCGGCGGCCGAGCCCGTGCCTGCTGCAACTTCCGAGGCTGCGCCGGCCGCTCCCGCAGCGGCGGCAAGCGCCCCGGCCGCCGCACCGGCACCCAAGCCGGTCGTCAAGGCAGCGCCTCCGCCGCCCCCGGCCGAACGCGGCTTCTTCGAAGAGCTGATGGACAACCCGCTGATGCTCGGCGGCGCGGCGCTGATCGCCTTGCTGGTCGGCTTCCTGCTTTACCGTGTCCTGGGCCGCCGCCGCGAAGAAATGAGCGAGAGCGTGTTCCTCGAAAGCCGCATTCCGAAGGATTCGTTCTTCGGCGCCAGCGGCGGCGAATCGGTCGACACCAAGCAGCGTGGCGATTCCACCGTGTCGTCGCTGTCGTACTCGCCGAGCCAGCTCGATGCGGGCGATGTCGATCCCGTGGCCGAAGCCGACGTGTACCTGGCCTACGGCCGCGACCTGCAGGCCGAGGAAATCCTGCGCGAAGCCCTGCGCGTGAATCCGGACCGCACGGCCATCCACCTCAAGCTGCTCGAGATCCATGCCAAGCGCCGCGACGTGCGGGCCTATGAAGGCCTTGCCACCGAAGTGCACAAGCTGACCAACGGCGCCGGTGCCGATTGGAACCGCGTGGTCGAGATGGGCAAGGACCTCGATCCGGGCAATCCGCTGTACGACTCGGGCGCGCCCCGCGTGAGCCCGGCCGAAAGCGCCGCCTTTGCAGGCGCCCTGGCCACGGCCGCGGCCAAACCCGCGCCGGCCCCGGTGGCGGCACCCGCCCCCGCGCCCGTCGCGGCCACGCCGGCCTTCGTGCCCTCGGTCGCGCCGCTGGACTTCGATCTGGACCTGAGCCAGCCGCCGGCACCGGCGCCCGCTCCGGCCCCGGTGAGTGCCAGCCTGCCGAAGACGGCCTATGCGCCGCCGGCCGCCAGCAGCGCACCGCTGTCCAACGGCCATGCGCATGCGCCCACGGCACCGGTCGACCTGGAAAACGACTTCGACACCGCCCCCGGCGCGCTGTCGCCGATCACCCGCCCCGGCGCGCTCGGCGAAGCCGATGCCAACACCCGGCCGGCCGGCCTGCGCGGCAACCTGCCCGCGGACTCGGGCTTCATCGAATTCGACATGAGTGCACTGGCCGGCCTGCCCGCCCGCCAGGTGGCCGGTACCACCGATGCAGCAGCCAGGCCCGCCGAAGCCGCGCAGGACGACGATGGCGACGAGAGCCCCCATGCCGTCAAGCTGTCGCTGGCGCGCGAGCTGCAGGCCATCGGCGACGTCGAAGGCGCCCGCTCGCTGGTCGAGGAAGTCGAGGCCGAAAGTGCCGGCGACCTCAAGTCGCAGGCGAGGCAATTGCTCGCCGAGCTGCGCTGACGAGCGGCTTTTTCCGCTGTTCTTCCTGAATTCGTGAGGCTGGCGCTAGGCATCCGCTACAACGGCCAGGCGTACGAGGGCTGGCAGAGCCAGCGTTCGGGCCGCACGGTGCAGGACAAGCTCGAAGCGGCGCTCGCCAAGTTCGCGGCGCAGCCCATCGGCACGCTGTGCGCCGGCCGCACCGATGCCGGCGTGCATGCGCTGATGCAGGTGGTGCACTTCGACACCACCGTCGAACGCGAGCCCTTCTCCTGGATGCGCGGCACCAACCGCTTCCTGCCCGACGACATCGCGGTGCAGTGGGCGCAGCCGGTGCCGGACGAATTCCATTGCCGCGCCAGTGCGCTGGCGCGGCGCTACCTCTACGTGCTGTCGCAGTCGCCCGTGCGGCCCAGCCTCGATTCGGGCCGGGTCGGCTGGTCGATGCATCCGCTCGACGGCGATGCGATGCGCGCCGCCGCCGCCCTCTTGGTGGGCAAGCACGACTTCAGCTCCTTCCGCGCCTCGGCCTGCCAGGCCCGCTCGCCGGTCAAGGACCTGCGGCGCATCGAGATCACGCGAGTCGGCAGCGGCGACCGCTGCCGCTGGCACTTCGAGTTCGAGGCCGATGCCTTCCTGCACCACATGATCCGCAACCTGATGGGCTGCCTCGTGCGCATCGGCCGCGGCGACGAACGGCCCGAATGGATCACCGAAGTGCTCGAGGCGCGCAGCCGCAAGGTGGCGGCGCCCACCTTCTCGGCCAACGGGCTGTATTTTCTCGGGCCGTTGTACGACGCCAAGTGGGGTCTGCCGGCCGAGGCCACGCTGCAGGCCGGCGGCGCTCCTTATGATGGGCCGCCATGACTGCCGCTCCCCGCACCCGCATCAAGATCTGCGGCCTCACGCGCGAGGCCGACGTGGATGCCGCGATCGAGGCCGGCGCCGATGCCATCGGCTTCGTGCTCTACGCGAAAAGCCCCCGCGCCGTGACGGCCGAGCGCGCCGCCGAACTCGCCTCGCGCCTGCCGCCCTTCATCACGCCGGTGCTGCTGTTCGTGAACGAGGATGCTCCCAAAGTCATAGCAGCGCTTTCCCGCGTGAAGGGCGCGATCGCGCAGTTCCACGGCGAAGAAACGCCCGAACAGTGCGAGCAGGCCACCGGCCCGGGGCGCTTTCGCTACATGCGCGCGGCCCGTATTCCGCTGGGCGCCGCCGGAGCCGGCTTCGACCTCGTAAAATACGCGTCCGATTACTCCCACGCCCAGGCCATCCTGCTCGACGCCCATGTCGAAGGTTATGGCGGTGGCGGCAAGGCATTCGATTGGTCACTTCTTCCACCCGCCGTCGACGCTCACCTCGTCTTGAGTGGTGGGCTCACACCTGCAAACGTGAGCGATGGCATTCGCATCCTGCGGACGCGCTGCAAGACGCTGTCCGTTGATGTGAGCTCGGGCGTCGAAATCGACGGTCCCGGGAACAAGGGCCTGAAGGACGCCGGAAAGATCCGGCAATTCGTCGCCGCCGTCAGGGCCGCCGACGCCTCCTTCTCCAGTTAGCCGCCGCACCCGATCGTGATTTCGGGCTGCGGCCCAACGATCGAGAACCATGCGAACCAACTACCAGCAACCCGACGCCACCGGCCACTTCGGCAACTACGGCGGCACCTTCGCGAGCGAGACGCTCACCCACGCGATCAACGAGCTGCGTGACGCCTACGCGAAGTACAAGGACGATCCGGCCTTCCTCGCCGAATTCCACTACGAACTCAAGCACTTCGTCGGCCGCCCCTCGCCGGTCTACCACGCGGCGCGCACCAGCCGCGAGATGGGTGGCGCGCAGATCTACCTCAAGCGCGAAGACCTCAACCACACCGGCGCCCACAAGATCAACAACGTGATCGGCCAGGCGATGCTCGCGCGCCGCATGGGCAAGCCCCGCGTGATCGCCGAAACCGGCGCCGGCCAGCATGGCGTGGCCACCGCCACCATCTGCGCGCGCTACGGCCTCGAATGCGTGGTCTACATGGGCAGCCAGGACGTGAAGCGCCAGAGCCCCAACGTCTACCGCATGAACCTGCTCGGCGCCACCGTGGTGCCGGTGGAGTCGGGCAGCAAGACGCTGAAGGATGCGCTCAACGAGGCCATGCGCGACTGGGTCACGAACGTGGAGAACACCTTCTACATCATCGGCACCGTGGCCGGCCCGCATCCCTACCCGACCATGGTGCGCGACTTCCAGAGCGTGATCGGCACGGAGTGCATCGACCAGATGCCCGCCATGCTCGCGGCCCAGGGCATCACCGGCGAGGCCGAAGGCCGGCAGCCCGACGTGGTGGTGGCCTGCGTGGGCGGCGGCAGCAACGCGATGGGCATCTTCCATCCCTACATCCCGTTCGAAGGCACGCGCCTGATCGGCGTGGAGGCCGCGGGCGAGGGGCTCGACAGCGGCAAGCACTCGGCATCCATCCTGCGCGGCAGCCCCGGCGTGCTGCACGGCAACCGCACCTACCTGCTGCAGAACGAGGACGGCCAGGTGACCGAAACGCACAGCATCAGCGCCGGCCTCGACTACCCCGGCGTGGGCCCCGAGCACGCCTACCTGGCCGACATCGGCCGCGCCGAGTACGTCGGCATCACCGACACCGAGGCACTCGAAGCCTTTCACTACCTGTGCCGCACCGAAGGCATCATTCCGGCCCTCGAATCGAGCCACGCCGTGGCCTACGCCATGAAACTCGCCAAGACCATGCGGCCGGACCAGTCGATCCTCGTGAACCTCTCGGGCCGCGGCGACAAGGACATCGGCACCGTCGCCGACCTGTCGGGTGTCGACTTCTACGACCGGCCGTCGATGCGCGGCCTGAGCGTGAAGGGAGGCAAGTGATGAGCACCGCAGGACCGCTCCAAGGTGCGAACGCCCCCTCGGGGGGCAGCGCAGCACACGAAGTGGCGAGCGTGGGGGCCCGCGCTGGCCGCATTGCCGCCACCTTCGACGCGCTGAAAAAAGACGGCCGCCGCGCCCTGATTCCCTACGTCACCGCCGGCTTCCCCTTTGCCGACATCACGCCCGAGCTGATGCACGGCATGGTCGAGGCCGGCGCCGACGTGATCGAGCTCGGCGTGCCGTTCTCCGACCCGATGGCCGATGGCCCCGTGATCCAGAAGGCCGGCGAGGCCGCGCTGGCGCTGGGCGTCGGCATGAAGCAGGTGCTCGCCATGGTGGCCGCCTTCCGCCAGAAGGACGCGGCGACGCCCGTGGTGCTGATGGGCTATGCGAACCCGGTCGAGCGCTACGACCTCGTGCATGGCAAGAAGGCCTTCATCCGCGATGCGTCGGCTGCAGGCGTCGACGGCCTGCTGGTGGTCGACTACCCGCCCGAGGAGTGCGAGGCTTTCGCCGCCGACCTCAAGGCGGCGGGCATCGACCTGATCTTTCTGCTCGCCCCCACCAGCACCAGCGAGCGCATGGCGCAGGTTGCGCGCATCGCGAGCGGCTATGTCTACTACGTGTCGCTCAAGGGAGTGACGGGCGCCGGCCACCTCGACACCGAGGCGGTCGGCCAGATGATCCCGCGCATCCGCGAGCACGTGAGCATCCCGGTGGGCGTGGGCTTCGGCATCCGCGACGCGCGCACGGCACAGGCCGTGGGTTCGGCCGCCGATGCGGTCGTGATCGGCACCAGGATCATCCAGCTGATCGACGGACAGCCGCGCGAGAAGGTGGTGCCTGCGGTGCGCGAATTCCTCGCCGGCATCCGCGAGGCGCTCGACGCCCTGCCGGCGGCTACCCCCAAGAACGCGGCTGGCCGATAATCGCTGCTGCCCTCACCCAGCCCCTCTCCCGCACGCGGGCGGGGGGAGCTAAATCGGAGTCCTATGAGCTGGCTTGAAAAACTGCTACCCGCCAAGATCGCACAAACCGACCCGTCGGAGCGCCGCCAGGTGCCCGAGGGCCTGTGGATCAAGTGCCCCGCCTGCGAGACCGTTCTCTACAAGACCGACCTCGAACACAACCAGAACGTCTGCCCGAGCTGCAGCCACCACCACCGCATCGGCGCTCGCGCGCGGCTCGATGCCTTCCTCGACGCCGAGGGCCGCTACGAAGTCGGCCAGGAAGTGCTCCCGGTCGACGCGCTCAAGTTCAAGGACAGCCGCAAGTACCCCGAACGGCTCAAGGAAGCGCTCGAGAACACCGGCGAGACCGACGCCCTGGTCGTCATGGGCGGCTCGGTCCACAGCATCAGCGTGGTCGTGGCCTGCTTCGAATTCGAGTTCATGGGCGGCAGCATGGGCAGCGTGGTCGGCGAGCGCTTCGTGCGCGGCGTCGAGACGGCCATCGAGCAGAAGGTGCCGTTCATCTGCTTCACCGCCACCGGCGGCGCCCGCATGCAGGAAGGCCTGCTCTCGCTGATGCAGATGGCCAAGACCAACGCGGCGCTCACGCGCCTCGCCAAGAAGGGCCTGCCCTACATCAGCGTGCTGACCGACCCGACCATGGGCGGCGTCTCGGCCGGCTTCGCCTTCGTGGGCGACGTGGTCATTGCCGAACCCAAGGCGCTGATCGGCTTTGCCGGCCCGCGCGTGATCGAATCGACCGTGCGCGTGACCTTGCCCGAAGGCTTCCAGCGCGCGGAGTTCCTGCAGACCAAGGGCGCGATCGACTTCATCAGCGACCGCCGCGAGCTGCGCAAGACCATTGCGAGCACGCTCGCCATGCTGCTGCGCCAGCCGGCCGACGCGGTCAGCTGAACGAAAGACCGATCAGGCACCCAGCTGGTAAGCCAGCACCAGCAGGTTGCCCAGCACGATCGCAATCACCTGCAGCACCACGATCGCGGCCAGGGGCGACAGGTCCACGCCGCCGATCAGCGGGATGAACCGGCGGAACGGCCGCACCAGCGGCTCGGCCAGCCGCGAGATCAGGTCGAGCAGCATCGGCGACGCGCCCGGTATCCACGACAGCACGGCATAGACCACCAGCAGCGCCGTCAGCCCCGACACCGCGAGCTGCAGCAGCCCCACCAGCGAAACGAGCGGCAGGGTGGCAATCCGGCCCAGGTTGCCGATCAGGAGCCACAGCAGCAGGAACTTGGCCAGCACGAGCAGCCAGGCCGCGATGGCGCTCGCCAGGTCCCAGCGCTTCACCGGCGGCACGATGCGGCGCAGCGGCAGCACGATCCAGTCGGTGATCGCGAATATGAAGCGCCCGAGCGGATTGCCGAAAGGCACGCGGTGGTACTGCATGTAAAGGCGCAGCAGGCAGGCGCCGCCGAGCAGGCCGACGATCACGTCGAGAAGGAACGAGGGGATCTGGTAGAGCATGGGGCGTGGTCGTGAGGGGAATGCGATGATAGCCATGCAAGGTTCATCGATGACCACACAGCCCCTTTTGCATTCACTGCCATTGTTCCCGCTCGGCACGGTCCTGTTTCCGGACGGCGTGCTCCCGCTGCGTATTTTCGAAGTACGTTATCTCGACATGATCGGCAAATGCCGCAAGGCCGACGCGCCCTTCGGCGTGGTCAGCCTCACGAGCGGCAGCGAGGTGCGCAAGGCCGGCGCCGAGGCGGAGAGCTTCGCGGCCGTCGGCACGCTGGCGGTCATCCGCGAATTCGATTCGCCGCAAAGCGGCCTGCTGCAGATCGAATGCGTCGGCACGCAGCGCTTCCGGGTCCGCGCCGCCGAACTGCAGAAATACGGCTTGTGGGTTGCCGAAGTCGAGGCCGTGGCCGAAGACACGGCGCTCGAAATTCCAGGGGACCTCCAGCACACCGCCACGGCGCTGCGGCGCCTCGTCAATACCCTCGAAGAACGCCGCCGCGCGCAGGGCGCCGAGGCCCTGCGCCTGCCCGTCGGCGAGCCCTACCGCTTCGACGATTGCGGCTGGGTGGCCAACCGCTGGTGCGAACTGGTGCCCATGCAGCTCGAACTGCGGCAGCGGCTCATGGAGCTCGACAGTCCGCTGATGCGGCTCGAGCTGGTCAGCGATCTGCTGGCACGTGCGGGCATCACTGAATAGATTGCTACTTCTTTCATAGCGTTTCGAGCAGGATTGGCGGGCACTGGAGGCCGGTTCCGTTTGCACCCGATCGGCTAAAATGCCGGGTTGCGCTCGCTTTTGTTGCGCCCCCACCCGCACTTCATGTCCGACCACCTGATCCCCTCCATTCCCACGCCCGCCGCAGCTCCGGCCGCCGCGCCCGCCGTCGACGACAACCAGCTCATCGCGGAGCGCCGCGAAAAGCTCAAGCTGATGCGCGCCGCCCAGGCCGAGGGCAAGGGGGTCGCGTTTCCGAACGACTTCAAGCCGGGCCACCGCGCCGCCGCGCTGATCGAGGCGCATGGCGCCGCCGATGCCGAAGCGCTCGAGGCGCAGGCCGTTGCCGTGAGCGTGGCCGGCCGCATGATGCTCAAGCGCGTGATGGGCAAGGCCAGCTTCGCCACGGTGCAGGATGCCACCAGCCGCATCCAGCTCTACGTCACGCGCGATGCCATCGGCGAGGAAGCCTACGCCGAGTTCAAGCGCTGGGACCTGGGCGACATCGTGGGCGCCGAAGGCACGCTGATGAAGACCAAGACCGGCGAGCTGTCGGTCAAGGTCACCAAGCTGCGCCTGCTCACCAAGAGCCTGCGCCCGCTGCCCGACAAGTTCCACGGCATGGCCGACCAGGAGCAGAAGTACCGCCAGCGCTACGTCGACCTGATCACCGACGAAACCGCCCGCGTGCGCTTCACCGCGCGCAGCAAGGCCGTGAGCGCGCTGCGCGAATTCATGGTGGGCCACGGCTTCCTCGAAGTCGAGACGCCGATGCTGCACCCCATTCCCGGCGGCGCCAATGCCAAGCCCTTCAAGACGCACCACAACGCGCTCGACCAGGAGATGTTCCTGCGCATCGCGCCCGAGCTCTACCTCAAGCGCCTGATCGTCGGCGGCTTCGAGCGCGTGTTCGAGATCAACCGGAGCTACCGCAACGAGGGCATCTCGGTGCGGCACAACCCCGAGTTCACGATGATGGAGTTCTACGCGGCCTACTGGAACTACCGCGACCTGATGGACTTCACCGAGACGCTGATCCGCACCATTGCCGACAAGGCCGTGGGTACGCAGCAGCTCACCTACCAGGGCAAGCCGGTCGACCTGACCCAGCCCTTCGAGCGCCTGACGATCCGCAAAGCCATCCTCAAGTACACGGAAGCCGGCACCGGCGTCGACGACAGCGCCTGGCTCATCAACGCCCTGCGCAAGCTCGGCCTGAGCGAAGAAAAGGACAAGCTCTCGCAGCGCAGCCTCGCCAGCCTGCAGGTCATGTACTTCGAAGAGACGGTGGAAGAGAAGCTCTGGCAGCCGACTTTCATCATGGAGCACCCGACCGAAATTTCGCCGCTCGCGCGCGCCAACGACGAGCGCCCGGAGGTCACCGAGCGCTTCGAGCTCTACATCACGGGCCGCGAGTTCGGCAACGGCTTCAGCGAGCTCAACGACGCCGAGGACCAGGCCGCGCGCTTCAACGCGCAGGTGGCCGCCAAGGACAGCGGCGACGACGAGGCCATGTTCTACGACCACGACTTCGTGCGCGCCCTCGAATACGGCATGCCGCCCACCGGCGGCTGCGGCATCGGCATCGACCGGCTGATGATGCTGCTGACCGATTCGCCGAGCATCCGCGACGTGATCCTGTTCCCGGCGCTGCGCAGGGAATCTTGAGCGTGAAGTTACCGTCGTCGCTGCCGACGATCGGCATCGACTTCGGCACCTCCAATTCCGCCGTGGCCTGCCGGGTCGACGGCGCGGCCCGGCTGCTGCCCATCGAAGGCGCAGCCACCACGCTGCCGACCGCGATCTTCTTCAACGCCGAAGACCGCACGACGCATTTCGGCCGCGAGGCCATCGGCCAGTACCTCTCGGGCACCGAAGGGCGCCTGATGCGCTCGCTCAAGAGCCTGCTCGGCAGCGCGCTGATGCAGGAGAAGACCGCCATCTATGACGGCCTCGTGAGCTTCGAGGACATCATCGCGCGCTTCCTGCGCGAACTGGCCGTGCGGGCGGGCCGCGAACTGGGCCGGGTGCCGGAGCGCGTCGTCATCGGCCGGCCCGTGCACTTCGTCGATGACGATTCCAAACGGGATGAACGCGCGGAAGAAAGCCTGCGCCACGCGGCCCGAGCAGCCGGGTTCCGCGACATCGCCTTTCAGCTCGAGCCGATTGCAGCGGCCTTCGACTACGAACAGCGCGTTGCGAAGGAATCGCTGGTGCTGATCGTCGACGTCGGCGGCGGCACCTCCGACTTCACCGTCGTGCGCGTCGGCCCGGAGCGCGCCGCGCGCGAGGACCGCAGCAGCGACGTGCTGGCCACCAGCGGCGTGCACATCGGCGGCACCGACTTCGACCAGCGCCTGAACCTGGACCGCGTCATGCCGGAATTCGGCTTTCGCCACACGGGCGTGCAGGGGCGCGAAGTGCCGAGCAAGGTGTTCTTCGAGCTTTCGTCCTGGCACCTGATCAACTGGCTCTATGCGGCCAAGGCGGTGCGGCAGGCCAAGGACCTGCGCACGAGCTACAGCGACACGCGGCTGCACGACCGGCTGATGACGGTGCTGGAAGAGCGCCATGGCCACCGCATTGCGAGCGAGGTCGAGCAGGCGAAGATCGATGCCTCGGTGAACGATGCGCCCACCGCCATCGACCTCTCGTGCGCCGAGCCGGGGCTGGCCGCCTCGCTCTCGCCCGCCGACATGGCGCAGCAGCTTTCCCCGCTGCTCGAGAACGTGGTTGCCTGCGCGCATGCCTGCGTCAAGCGCGCAGGGCTGCGCAGCGGCGACCTCGACGCCATCTACCTGACGGGCGGCTCCTCGGCGCTGCGGCCGTTCCAGCAGGCCTTGCGCAGGAGCTTCGCGGGCGTCAACCTGGTCGAGGGCGACCTGTTCGGCGGCGTGGCTACCGGGCTCGCCTGCGCGGGACCGGTGGCATGAAATGAAATATCTCGCGGGCTACCCATCCGCGCTGCTGGCGCAGGTGCAGCAGCTGGTCGCCACCGAAGGGCTCGCGCCGCTGCTGCGCAAGCGCTATCCCGGCCCGCTTCACGAGGTGCAGACGGACCGTGCGCTCTACGACTACGTGAGCGAGCTCAAGAGCGATTTCATGCGCAAGGCCCCGCCGCTTTCCAAGGTGGCGTTCGACAGCAAGCTGCATGTGATCCGCAATGCGCTCGGCACCCACACCACCGTTTCGCGCGTGCAGGGCAGCAAGCTCAAGACCAAGCGCGAGATCCGGGTGGCGAGCCTGTTCAGGGAAGTGCCGCTGGAATGGCTGCGCATGATCGTGGTCCACGAGCTCGCGCACATGAAGGAGCGCGACCATGACAAGAGCTTCTATGCGCTCTGCGAGCACATGGAGCCGGACTACCACCGGCTCGAATTCGATGTCCGGCTGTACCTGACGCACCTGGATTCGGGCGGCGAGCGGCTGTGGGCAAGTTCGCTGCCGGCGCCGGGCGCCGCGCCGTAGCCGTCCCTCAGGCGCCCTGTCGAGGCGCCGCAAGCCCGGCCTGCGCAAGCACTTGCCTCGCCTGCCGATAGCCCGCCGAATCGGCGAGCGCGTTCCAGCCGAGCGGCGGCGTTTCCGGCAGCAGCGCCCGGCGGCGCGCCTCGCTGTTCGCATCGGGCTGCCAGCGCCCCGCACTGGCCGCGGCGGCAAAGCCGTCGAGCAGTTCGTCGAGCGGGCGGCCATCGCCGATGCTCTGGTTGCACAGCATCGCCAGGTCGCAGCCCGCATCGAGTGCCGCCAGCGCGGCATCGGCATAGCTCAGCAGCTCGCCGTCGATGTAGCGCCCTGCTTCCATGCTCAGGTCATCGCTGAAGATGGCGCCATCGAAACCGAGCCTGCTGCGCAGGATGTCCTCCAGCCACCTGGAAGAAAAGCCCGCGGGCCGCTTGTCGACCTTCGGATAGATCACGTGCGCCGGCATCACTGCGGTGAGCGTGCCCGCGAGCCAGTCGTAGGGCCGCGCATCGTCGGCCAGGATGGCCTTGAGGCTGCGCCGGTCGACCGGGATTTCCACATGCGAATCGGCGGTGACGAAGCCGTGCCCCGGAAAGTGCTTGCCGCAGTTGCGCATGCCCATCTGCAGCATGCCGTGCATCAGGCTCTTGGCCAGCAGCGCCGCCACGCGCGGGTCGCGGTGGAAGCTGCGGTCGCCGATCACGCTGCTGCCGCCGTAATCGAGGTCGAGCACCGGCGCAAAGCTGAAGTCGACGCCGCAGGCGCGCAGTTCGGCGGCAAGTACCTGGCCGGCGGCGGTGGCCGCCTGCGTGGCGCGCATGGCGTCGCGCATCCACAGCTCGCCGAGCGCGCGCATCGAGGGCAGGCGCGTGAAGCCGTCGGTGCGAAAGCGCTGCACCCGGCCGCCTTCATGGTCCACGCAGATCAGCAGGTCGGGGCGGATCGCCTTGATCTCGGCATTGAGCGCGCTCATCTGCGCACGGTCCTGCCAGTTGCGGGCGAAATGGATCACGCCGCCGACCAGCGGATTGGCGATGCGCCGGCGGTCGGCGTCGTTCAGTTCGGTCGCCGCCACGTCGATGATCAGCGGCGCGTGGGTACGGGCGGGCCCGGCGGTCATAGTTTCTCCACCACCACGAAGCTCGCGGCGTATTCGGTTTCGTCGGTCACGGTGACGTGGGCCGTGAGGCCGCGGGCCTCGAACCACTCCTTGAGCTCGCCATGCAGCACGATGACGGGCTTGCCGCTGCGCAGGTTGGCGATCTCGCACAGGCGCCAGCTCATCGGCATGCGCATGCCCAGGCCGATGGCCTTGCTGAAGGCCTCCTTGGCGGAAAAACGCGTGGCGAGATAGCTCAGGCCGCGCTTCGGCCAGCGTTCGCTGCGGGCCTTCCAGACCGCGAATTCCGCGTCGCTCAGCACCCGGTGGGCAAAGCGCTCGCCTTGGCGCTCGAAGGTTGCTGCGATGCGCCGCAGATCGCAGATGTCGGTACCAATGCCGTAGATCATGCCGCTGCAGCGCTCACTGCGCCTCTTGGATGCAGCGCAGGTATTCCTTGGTGGTGGCGGCGTAGCCGAGTTCGAGCGCATCGGCGATGAAGGCATGCCCGATCGACACCTCCTGGACGCCGCGCACCGCACGCAGGAACGGCGTGAGGTTGTCGCGGCTCAGGTCGTGGCCCGCATTGAGGCCGAGGCCCGCCGCCTGCGCCGCGCGGGCGGCTTCGACATAGCGCGCCAGCACGGCCTGCTCGTCCGGCGTGCCGCGCGATGAGGCATAGCCCTCGGTATAGAGCTCGACACGGTCGGCGCCCACCGCCTTGGCCGCGGCCATCATCTCGGGAATGGGGTCCATGAAGAGGCTCACGCGCACGCCCAGCGCCTTGGCTTCGGCAATCAGCGGGCGCAGCCGCTCGGCGTCTTCGGGGAAGCTCCAGCCATGGTCGCTGGTCGACTGGGTTTCGCTGTCGGGCACGAAGGTGGCCTGGTGCGGCTTCAGCGCGCGCACGAAGTCCATCAGGTTGTGGAAGGGGTTGCCTTCGATGTTGAACTCGATCGCGGGCCAGTCCCTGGCCAGCAGCGCGGCCAGGTCGCTCACGTCGTGCGGCCGGATGTGGCGCTCGTCGGGCCGCGGGTGCACGGTGATGCCCTGCGCTCCGGCGGCAAGGCAGGCCTTGGCGGCGGTGAGCACGCTCGGAATGCCGAGATGGCGCGTATTGCGCACCAGGGCCACCTTGTTGAGGTTGACCGACAGCGAGGTGGTAGCGGATTGGCCGGAAGTGCTCATAGGGCTTGCAAATCTCTCATCATCTGCCGCGTGCGCAGCGTGGACACACCGCAATGGTAGTTGAGCAGCGCGCGCAGCTGGTTCCTGAGGGCGCTGTTGCTGCCGGCGTTCATGGTGGCGATCTCGCGCAGCGTGGCCGTGAAGGGCGCGCGGTCGTCGAGCACGCCCTGCAGCGACTGCCAGTCGGCACCGGACAGCGCCGCCTCGCCTTCGGCCGCCAGCCGCAGGCCGGCTTCGGGCA
The DNA here is from genome assembly GCF_056396385.1 of Variovorax sp. 05T418. Classification (NCBI taxonomy): domain Bacteria; kingdom Pseudomonadati; phylum Pseudomonadota; class Betaproteobacteria; order Burkholderiales; family Comamonadaceae; genus Variovorax; species Variovorax sp. 05T418. The sequence continues at coordinate 580,183 of NZ_JBFTLJ010000004.1, forward strand.
CCAGGGTGTAGCGGGCATCGGCCACGAGCGGCTCGAGCGTGAGGGTCTGCACGTCGAGCGACGGCAGGAGGCCCACTTCGCGCAGCAGCAGCAGCTCGAAGGCGCGCAGCGCCGCGGCCTGGGTGGCGGCCTGCGCGCCGGCATGGTCGCCGGCCAGCACCTGGACCACGCCCGCATAGGCATCGAACAGCGCCTCGTGGGCATCGTCCCGCGCCAGCAGGCGCAGCAGCAGTTCGTTGACGTAGTAGCCCGAGAGCAGCGCCTCGCCGGTCGGCATGACGTGGCCGCCCATCCACTCGGCGCCCTTGAGCGTGCGGATCTCGGCGTCGCCGCCGTAGTTGAGCTGCAGCGGCTGCAGCGGCAGCAGCACCGGCCTGAAATTGGAACTCGGCCGCTTCGCCCCCTTGGCCACCAGCGCGATGCGCCCGTGGTGGCGGGTGAAGACCTCGAGGATCAGGCTCGACTCGCTCCAGTCGTAGCGATGGAGCACGTACGCGGGTTCGTGCGAAACGCGGTGGGCAGCGGCCACTTCATTCGTAGCCGAACGAACGCACGCGGGCCTCGTCGTCGGCCCAACCCGAGCGCACCTTGACCCACAGTTCGAGGAACACCTTGGCGTCGGCCAGCTTTTCGAGCTCGACGCGGGTTTCCATGCCGATGCGCTTGATGCGCTCGCCCTTGTCTCCGATCACCATGGCCTTGTGGCCGTCGCGCTCCACCACGATGGTGGCGGCGATGCGCAGCAGGCGCTTCTGGCCCTTTTTCTGCGGCGGCTCTTCCTCGAACTTGTCGATGATCACGGTCGAGGTGTAGGGCAGTTCGTCGCCGGTCAGGCGGAACAGCTTTTCGCGCACCAGCTCGCCCGCGAGGAACTTCTCGCTGCGGTCGGTGAGCTCGTCCTCGGCATAGAACCAGGGCTGCTCGGGCAGGTACTTCTCGCAGATGCCGAACAGGCGCTCGACATCCTTGGCATTCTTGGCCGACATCGGCACGAACTCGGCGAAGGAGTGCTTCGCCTGCATGGTCTGCAGCCAGGGCGCGATGTCGCCGCGGCGATGCACGTTGTCGAGCTTGTTGGCGAGCAGCACGGTCGGGATGCCCTTGCCGAGCAGCTTGAGCACCCGCTCGTCGGCCGGCGTGAAGCTGCCGGCTTCCACCACGAAGAGGATCAGGTCCACGTCGCCGACCGCGCCCTGCACGGTCTTGTTGAGCGACTTGTTGAGCGCGTTGGCATGCAGGGTCTGGAAGCCCGGCGTGTCGACGAACACGAACTGCGTGGCGCCCAGCGTGCGCATGCCCGTGATGCGGTGCCGCGTGGTCTGCGCCTTGCGCGAGGTGATGCTGATCTTCTGCCCCACCAGCGCATTGAGCAGCGTCGACTTGCCCACATTGGGCTTGCCGACGATGGCGATCAGGCCGCAGTGCTGTGGGCCGCTTGCGCCCGTATCGCCCGCCGGGCCCTGGGATTCTGCTGCTGAATTGATAGCGTCGTTCATTCTGATTTCACGCGGCCCCGCGTGCCTTGAGCCGGATCAACATGGCCGCCGCGGCAGCCTGCTCGCCGGCGCGCCGCGAACCACCGATGCCGCGTTCGCGCAGGCCCAGCTCCGGCACCTCGCACTCGACATCGAAGGTCTGCTTGTGCGCTGCGCCGAGCGTGGCCGCCACGCGGTACACCGGCAGCTTCATTTTGTGACCCTGCAGCCATTCCTGCAATTCGGTCTTCGGATCCTTGGCCACCGCGTCCATGCGCGGATTGATCTCGACCGACTCGTAGAGCCGCCGCACCAGCGCCTCGGCGGCCGAAAAGCCGGCATCGAGGTAGACCGCGCCGATCAGCGCCTCGAGCGCGTCGGCCAGGATCGAGGGCCGGTTGGGCCCGCCGGAGCGCGCCTCGCCCTCGCCGAGCCGCAGCAGCGGCGACAGCTGCAGTTCCAGCGCCAGGCGGTGCAGGGTGTCCTGCTTGACCAGGTTGGCCCGCACGCGCGACAGGTCGCCCTCGGGCAGGGCAGAGAGGCGGGTGTAGAGCAGGTGCGAGACCGCGAGATTGAGCACCGAGTCGCCGAGAAATTCGAGGCGCTCGTTGTGGTCGGCCGAAAAACTGCGGTGCGTGAGCGCGAGCTGGAGCAGCCGCGTGTCGGAGAACGAATGCTTGAGGCGCTCCTGCAGCGCCGTGAGGCCGCCGTCCACCTTGCGTGTCGCCGCGTTCAGCGGGTCTGGCCCTTGTACTTGAGCACCAGGAAGGCCGGCCCGAACAAGGGAATCTCGCGCTCGTAGGCATACGAGACGACCACCTTGTCGCCGACCTTCTTGATGTCGAGGTCCTTGCCCGAGACCGACTGGAAGTCGTCGATGGCCTGGGCCCTGTCGAAGATCGCGCGCACTTCGGGCACGGTGGTGCCTTCCTTGGCCTTGTTGGCGGCCTTGTCGATGGCCTGCCATTCGATCAGCGTCGGGATGACCTGCGCGACGACGACGCCGACGCAACCCAGCACCACGGCGACGAACACCAGACCGATGAACGAGATGCCGCGCTGTTGCGCGGCCCTGCTGCGGATGGACCGATTTGTTCTCATGCCCTCTTACCCCTCGAACAATGCTGACTGCTTATTGGAATGGACCGATGCGACCCAGGTCGCCGAAGTTCATCCAGACGAAGAACGCCCTGCCCACGATGTTCTTGTCCGGAACGAAGCCCCAGAAACGCGAGTCCGCCGAATTATCGCGGTTGTCGCCCATCATGAAGTAGTTGCCGGCCGGCACCTTGCAGACCACGCCTTCGACGGAGTAGCGGCAGTTCTCGCGGTACGGGAAGTCGCTGGCACCCTGCACGAAAGCCGGACCGGCATCGTCGTTGAGCAGCCTGTGCTGCTTGCCGCCGAGGTCTTCGTTGAACTGCCGGAGCAGGCGCATCGACTCGCTGTCGAGGTAGTCGGGCATCGGGGTCTTGGAGACCGGCTGGCCGTTGATGGTGAGCTTCTTGTTCAGGTAGGCCACTTCGTCGCCCGGGATGCCGACCACGCGCTTGATGTAGTCCATGCTCGGCTTGGGCGGATAGCGGAACACCACCACGTCGCCGCGCGCCAGCGGCGTGCCGTCGGTGATCTTGGTGTTGATGACCGGCAGGCGCAGGCCGTAGGTGAACTTGTTCACCAGGATCAGGTCGCCCGTGAGCAGCGTCGGCATCATCGAACCCGACGGAATCTTGAAGGGCTCGTACAGGAACGAGCGCAGCAGGAACACCACCAGGATCACCGGGAACAGCCCCGCGGTCCAGTCGAGCCACCACGGCTGCATCAGCAGGCGCTCGCTGGCCTTGGCGTCGACGGTGTCGACCTGCGTGATGCCCTGGCCGGCCAGGCGCGTGTTGCGCTCGCTCAGCGAGGCCTCGAGCGCCGCGGCGGCGCGCTCGCGCCGGGGCAGGAAGTAGAAGCGCTCGGCCAGCCAGTACAGGCCGGTGACCACCGTCGCCAGGAACAGCAGGAGCGCGAAATTGCCCTCGATGGCACCAAAGTACCAGGCACCGACATAGCCGGCAAAGGCCGCGAGGACCAGGGAAGTGATGAATGCCATTTTTGAGATCAGTCTTCGACTTGCAGAATCGCGAGGAAGGCCTCTTGCGGGACCTCGACGGAGCCGATCTGCTTCATTCTTTTCTTACCCGCCTTCTGCTTCTCGAGCAGCTTCTTCTTGCGGGTGATGTCGCCGCCGTAGCACTTGGCAAGAACGTTCTTGCGCAGCGCCTTGATTGTCTCACGCGCAATGATGTTGACCCCGATGGCGGCCTGGATCGCCACGTCGAACATCTGGCGCGAAATGATCTCGCGCATCTTCGAGACCACCGCCCGGCCGCGGTACTGCGACTGGCTGCGGTGCACGATGATCGACAGCGCATCGACCTTCTCGCCGTTCAGCAGGATGTCGACCTTGACCACGTCGGACGCGCGATATTCCTTGAACTCGTAGTCCATCGAGGCATAGCCGCGGCTCACCGACTTGAGCTTGTCGAAGAAGTCGAGCACGATTTCGCCGAGCGGCATCTCGTAGGTCAGCATGACCTGGCGGCCGTGGTAGGCCATGTTCATCTGCACGCCGCGCTTCTGGTTGGCCAGCGTCATCACCGCACCGACGTATTCCTGCGGCATGTAGAGGTGCACGGTGACGATCGGCTCGCGGATCTCGCTCATCTTGCCGACGTCGGGCATCTTGGACGGGTTCTCGACCATGATGACTTCGCCGTCGTTGCGCACCACCTGGTAGACCACGCTCGGCGCGGTCGTGATCAGGTCCTGGTCGAACTCGCGCTCCAGCCGCTCCTGCACGATCTCCATGTGCAGCAGGCCCAGAAAGCCGCAGCGGAAGCCGAAGCCCAGCGCCTGGCTCACCTCGGGCTCGTAGCGCAGCGACGAATCGTTGAGCTTGAGCTTTTCGAGCGCGTCGCGCAGCGAGTCGTACTCGCTGGCCTCGGTCGGATAGAGGCCGGCAAACACCTGCGGCTGGATTTCCTTGAAGCCCGGCAGCGCCTCGGTGGCGGTGGCGGCCGCGCCGCCCGTGCCCGGCTTGATCAGCGTCACGGTGTCGCCGACCTTGGCGGCCTGCAGCTCCTTGATGCCCGCGATGATGTAGCCCACCTCGCCGGCCTCGAGCGATGCGCGCGGTTCGTTGGCCGGCGTGAAGACGCCGATGTTGTCGGCGTTGTACATGGCGCCGGACGCCATCATCTTGATGCGCTCGCCCTTCACCAGGCGGCCGTCCACCACGCGCACCAGCATGACCACGCCCACGTAGGGATCGAACCAGCTGTCGACGATCATCGCGCGCAGCGGGCCGTCGGGATTGCCGCGCGGCGCGGGCATCTTGTGCACGATGGCTTCGAGGATCTCGTCGATGCCCAGGCCCGTCTTGGCGGAACACGGAATCGCATCGGTCGCGTCGATGCCGATCACGTCCTCGATTTCGCTGCGCGCGTTGTCCGGGTCCGCGTTGGGCAGATCCATCTTGTTGAGCACCGGCACCACCTCGACGCCGAGGTCGAGCGCGGTGTAGCAGTTGGCCACGGTCTGCGCTTCGACGCCCTGCGATGCATCGACGACGAGCAGCGCGCCTTCGCACGCCGACAGCGAACGGCTCACTTCATAAGAGAAGTCGACGTGGCCCGGCGTGTCGATCAGATTGAGGTTGTAGACCTGCCCATCGAGTGCCTTGTAGTGCAGCGCGGCGGTCTGCGCCTTGATGGTTATCCCACGCTCTTTTTCGATGTCCATCGAGTCGAGCACCTGCGCTTCCATCTCGCGTTCCGCGAGGCCGCCGCAACGCTGGATCAAACGGTCCGCGAGCGTCGACTTGCCGTGGTCGATGTGCGCAATGATCGAAAAATTTCTGATGTGATTCATCAACGGGAACGCTTAAGTACTTGAATTGGCTCGTGCGCAGAGTGCGACAGGCAAGAAAAAAGGGCGCGTCTTCTGGAGACGCGCCCTGAACCAACAAGCAATGGCAACTGCAGTAGTTGGAACTTCATTGTAGGCAAAAAGGGAGGCACGTACATCCGGGGACAGGGTCAAAACGGGTCGTTGCAGGTCCACAACATCAAAGATATAAACAACTTATCCACAAGATCGGTGGAGCACTCCATGAACAACTTGTGGGCGATCTGTGGAGCGCCGGTGGACTGCTGTCTGAGATCTCGCATGGTGGAGGAAAGCTCTCCCCTTATGCGCGGACCCGCTGCCCAATGGCTTCTATTCTACCGAAAATCGTCCTAAGCCTCTTAGAAAGTTAGTGGACGCAAACAAATCTGGGCCGCTTTTGGCCCGGAAATTTTTTTGAAACCGGGCGCTCCAGCGTCGCAAACACCTCAAAAAATAGGCCCCAAACCCGAGTGACGGGTGGGGCCACTTGACGGAAAGGCCGGATCAGCGTGCGGGGCGGATCAGGGCGTACTGGGCCCACTCGCCGCGACGGAACAGCACGCTCAGGGGCTTGCCCTTGTCGGCCTTGGCGACCGCGGTCTCGAACTCCTTGACGCTCGAGACCTCGATGTTGCCCACGGCCAGGATCACGTCCCCTTCGCGCAGCCCGGCCCGCGCAGCCCCATCGCTTGCCGCCTCGATGCGCACGCCGCCGCGCATCTTGAGCTCCTTCTTCTGCGCGTCGGTCAGATCGCTCACCACGAGGCCGAGTGCCTTGCCGGCCGCCGACGGCTTGGCCTGCGGCTCCTCGCGCTCGGGCTGGCGCTTGCTGGACGGCTTGGCTTCCGGATCGCCCTCGGCCACGGTGACCGAGAGCTCGCGCGTGCTGCCGTTGCGGAACACCGTCAGCGTGTTCCTGGCGCCGGGCTTGGTGCTGGCCACCGAGCGCGACAGGTCGCTGGGGGTTTCGATGAGCTTGTCGCCGTACTTGGTGATGATGTCGCCCTCGCGCACGCCGGCCTTGTCGGCCGCCGAACCCGGCACCACGCTGCTCACGAGCGCACCGCGCGCCTTGCCCAGGCCGATGGATTCGGCCACGTCCTTGGAGACCGAGCCGATGGTCACGCCGATCAGCCCGCGCGAAACGCGGCCGGTGGCGCGCAGCTGGTCGCTGACGCGGATCGCCTCGTCGATCGGGATCGAGAACGAGATGCCCATGTAGCCGCCCGAGCGCGAATAGATCTGGCTGTTGATGCCCACCACTTCGCCGCGCAGGTTGATCAGCGGGCCGCCCGAGTTGCCGGGGTTGATGGCCACGTCGGTCTGGATCAGGGGCACGAGGTCGCCGGTGTCGCGCTGCTTCGCGCTCACGATGCCGGCGGTCACGGTGTTCTCCAGGCCGAAGGGCGAACCGATGGCCATGACCCATTCGCCGACGCGCAGCTTCGAGATGTCGCCGATCTTCACCACCGGCAGGCTGGTCGCCTCGATCTTGACCACGGCAACGTCGCTGCGCTTGTCGGCACCGATCAGCTTGGCCTTGAATTCGCGCTTGTCGGTCAGCGTGACGAGGATTTCGGAGGCATCCTCGATCACGTGGGCATTGGTCATGACGTAGCCGTCGGCCGACAGGATGAAGCCCGAGCCCACGCCGCGCGGACGCTCTTCCTCCTGCGGCTGCTGCGGCCGGTTCGGGCGCGGGCCCGGACGCGGGTTGCCCGGCAGCGGCTGCCCGAAGAAGCGGCGGAAGAACTCCTGCATCTCCTCGTCCATTTCGCCGCTGCCGCCGCCCGAAGTCACTTTCTCGACCGTGCGGATACCGACCACCGCCGGCCCCACCTGCTCCACCAGATCGGCGAAATCGGGCAGTCCGCGCGCCTGCGGCGTCTGCGCCATGGCCGGCGCGGCCGGCACGAACGCCACGGCAGCCGAGCAGGCCATGCCGAATGCGAAGAGATAGGAACGAAGCTTGTGTCCCTCGACTTTGAACATCATCGGTTTTCTTTCAAAAGAACAGAGCGGCCAAAAGAAGAAGAGCTATGAGTCGGTGATATCGACTTGGTTCAGCGCCATCCGCAGCGCAAGCGCAGCGGGTCAGCGCGTGCGCGCCAGGCTTTGAGCGAACGCATTGAGCGTCTGCTGCGGCACCTCGCCCACCGCGGTCAGCCACCAGTCGCTCGCCGGCTCGGGCAATCGCCGGCGAATCGCGTTGGTGGCCCCGATCGTCAGCACGCCGTCGCGCGGCGCACGCTTTTCATCGTAACGCTCGATGAAAAGCGACACCGAGGCCAGGCCATCGGAGAATGTCCACTGGACGGTGCGGTCCTGCCCCGCCTTGCTGTCGCTGCCGGCCGGACGCCGGTAGAAGCTGCGCGGCTTGAAGCCGGCCACCGGGGCCTTGAGCACCCAGCCTTCGTCCTGCGCGCTGGTGCGTTCGAGCTCCAGCTTTTCGACGCGGTAGCCGCTGGTGTTGCTCATCATCTGCGCGAGCGCCTGCGCCTTGATCGGTGCGTCGAGCTGCAATTCGGAAAACGCCGATTGCTCCACCACGCGGGATTCGGCGTCCACGGTCTGCAGCTTGACCACGAGGCCGGAGCGGCGTTCGCTCCAGATGCGGTAGCCGAAGCGCAGTCCGTCGTGCGGCACCAGCTGCACCACGTCGGCATCGAAGCCCGCCACGCGGTCCTTGCCGACGGCGCGAACGTCGTAGAAATCGCCGATCGACGAATCGGGCTTGTCGGGCAGATTGGGGAACAGGTCGAGGTTCTCGCGCTTCTCGACCTTCACGACCTTCGCCTCGGGCAGGAAGGTCATCACATGGTGGTTGCGCCTGAACGTGGAGCGCGGCGGCCCCGACAGCGCCTCGATGCGCTCGATCTGCAGGTCGCCGTCGCGCACATGCCAGATGCGCGCGCTCGACAGGTCGCCGCCCGCGGCCGACACCACGAAGGTGCCGATGTAATTGCGCTGCCGCGCCCCGGTGTGCATGCGCTGCAGCCATTCGACGACGCTCATCGGGGGCGGCGCATCGCCCGCCTGGGCCGAGGCCGTCCCCTTGGCGTTCGCCAGTCCGGGCCGGGTCTGCGCGGCCGCGATCTGCGCAAAACAAAAAGCAGCGAACACCAGCGCGAACGCGCGTGCGGAGATCGGCATCTGAACGGTCATTGGAGAGAGACGGGCGCGGCTCAGCGCGCAGGGCCTTCGAAGGTCGCGTTGCGCAGGAAGCCCGAAGGCATTTGCGATGCGCCGCCAGCTTGCTGGTGCGCTTCGAGCAATTGGTCGAGCCGCGGATCGCGCAGCATGACCTGCGGGCTGCCGTTTCCGACCATCACGCGGGTTGGCGTGAGCGCGGCGGTGGGCGGAAGCTGGCTGTTGGCGGCCGCGGCGGCCAGCACGGAATTGGCGGCCGGCTGCGGCTGCGCTGCTGCGATCTGGGCACCCGGCGAAGGCACGCCGATGCCGTTCCCGACCAGGGTCCAGCTGATCGCGGCAACCGCCACCAGCGACGCCGCGCCGGCCACCAGCTTCCAGCGGAACACCGGCTCATTGGCTGCCTCGGCCCTGCGGCGCGCCGTCAGCACCGCGGGTTCAGCGGCCGGCACCCGTGCCGGCGCCGCAATGGCGGGCTCCGCGGCCAGGCGCTGCTGGAAGCGGGCCAGGAATGCGTTGCTGTCGCTGCAGGGCGAATGGGCACCCGAGCGCAGGATGTCGCCCACCAGGTGATAGGCGCGCCAGGCACCGCGCGCGTCTTCTTCCGCGCAGACGGCGTCGATGGCCCGCGCGAACTCCTCGCCATGCAAATGACCGTCCGCCAATGCGGACACCTGTTCACGAACCGTCATCGTCTGATTCATTTCATTCACCTGCTTACCTACCAACGCTTGCCGGACTGGTTGTCCAGCAGCGGTTTGACCCTGGCCGAAATGGCCTCACGCGCCCGGAAAATACGCGAGCGCACCGTGCCGATAGGGCAATCCATGACCTCGGCGATCTCTTCGTAACTCATGCCCTCGATCTCCCGCAGGGTGACCGCCTGGCGCAATTCGGGCGGCAATGCTTCCATGGCCGCCTCGACGACCTGGGCGATCTCGTTTGCTGCCAGGACTGATTCGGGGGTTTCGTCGCTGATTGGTTCGTTTCCGGGGCGGTAAGTTTCATCGTCCTCGTCAGAAGACGGCCGCAGGGCGCTTTCGGAGATGGTCGGGTCGCGCTTCATGTCGACCAGCGCCTTCTTGGCGGTGTTGACCGCAATCCGGTAGAGCCAGGTGTAGAACTGGGCGTCGCCGCGGAACTGGTGCAGCGCGCGGTAGGCCCGGATGAAGGTTTCCTGGGCGATGTCCTCGACCAGGTCGACGTCGCGCACCATGCGCCCGATCAGGCGCTCGATCCGGCGCTGGTACTTGATGACCAGCAGTTCGAAGGCCTTCTGGTCGCCCGCGACCGTGCGCTGGACCAGCTGAAGGTCGACCTCGCCCGGGCGCGGCGCCTCGGCGGACCCATCGGGCAAGCCGGAGTCCGGTGGCACTGGCGGGGGAGAAGTTGTCATCGGGGAGATTCAGGGCGCATCGGCAGGCGCGGTTGCTCGCCACGGCTCGCCCGCAGGCGAGGCGGACGGGGCGCGCGAATATACCGCACGGCGTACATCGCGCCAGCGCTCGGGCATGGCGCGCTGTTCGATCCATATCCATCGCCCGGCGCGGCCCGGCTGGGTCAGGCGGACCAGCAGCAGCGATTGCAGGTCGAGCGCCACGGCGGCGCGCGCCGCATGAACGGCCCGGCCATGATCGGCGCCCGTCAGGCTCCAGCACAGGCCGTCGAAGTGCAGCACCGCGGCACCGTCGCTTCGCAGCCCGAGTCCGGCTGCAACGCCGGAAAACAGCACGCTCAGGACCAGCAGCAGCTGGCGCCAGCCAACGCTATCGATCAAAAAGCACGAGAGACCTGCGCAGCAGGCGCCCAGGGCCCAGGTGGCAATCAGGATCCGGGTCGCACCGCGCGAGCGCCCCACCGGATAGGTCACCGAGGGTGCGCTGTACATGGAAGAGCAAGATTCAAACGCGCTTGAACACCAGCGTGCCGTTGGTGCCGCCGAAGCCGAAGTTGTTCTTGACCGCGACATCGATCTTCAGATCGCGCGCCTGATTGGCGCAATAGTCGAGGTCGCACTCCGGGTCCTGGTTGAAGATGTTGATGGTCGGCGGGCTCTTCTGGTGATGCAGCGCGAGCACCGTGAACACCGATTCGATGCCGCCGGCGCCGCCCAGCAGGTGGCCGGTCATCGACTTGGTCGAGTTGACGACGAGCTTCTTCGCGTGATCGCCGAAAGCCAGCTTGACCGCATTGGTCTCGTTGACGTCGCCGATCTGCGTGGAGGTGCCGTGCGCATTCAGGTACTGGACCTCGTCGGGGTTGACGCCCGCATTGGCCAACGCCATGGCCATCGAACGGCGCGGGCCGTCGACGTCGGGCGCGGTCATGTGGTACGCGTCGCCGGTCATGCCAAAGCCCGAGACTTCCGCATAGATCTTGGCGCCGCGCGCCTTGGCGTGTTCGTACTCTTCGAGCACCAGCACGCCGGAGCCCTCGCCCAGCACGAAGCCGTCGCGGTCCTTGTCCCACGGACGCGAGGCCGTGGCGGGATCGTCGTTGCGGGTGCTCAGCGCGCGGGGCGCGGTGAAGCCGCCGATGCCGAGCGGAGAAATGGTCGACTCGGCGCCGCCCGCGATCATGACGTCGGCGTCGCCGTATTCGATCATGCGCGCCGACGTGCCGATGGCGTGCAGGCCCGTGGTGCAGGCGGTCACGACGGCGATGTTCGGGCCCTTGAAGCCGTACTTGATCGAGACGTGGCCCGAGATCATGTTGATGATGGAAGCCGGCACGAAGAACGGCGAGATGCGGCGTGGGCCGCGACTCGCGTATTCGCCGTGCGTCTCTTCGATCATCGGCAGGCCGCCGATGCCCGAGCCGATGTTGCAGCCGATGCGCACGGCTTCTTCATAGGACAGCGCTTCGCCGGTCGGCAATCCGCTGTCCTGCACCGCCTGGATGGCGGCGGCAAGCCCCAGATGAATGAAGCGGTCCATGTGGCGCGCTTCCTTCTCCGAGATGTATTGGGTGATGTCGAAACCCTTGACCTCACCGGCGAACTTGCAGGCGAAGGCGCTTGCATCGAACGCGGTGATGTTCGCAATGCCCGACTTCCCGGCCAGCAGATTGGCCCAGGATTCGGCTGCGGTGTTTCCGACAGGAGCGATGCAACCGAGTCCGGTCACGACGACGCGGCGTTTGGTCATGCCGGCAAACCTTTCTGGAAGCGCTGAACAGCTGCCGAGCGGCGCGGGCGGTTGAAAAAAGGCCGCCGGCCGTCGTTGCAGTGTCAGCTGGCCGATCAGGCCTTTTGATTCTTGGTGGCGTAGTCGACGGCGTTTTGCACCGTGGTGATCTTCTCGGCGTCTTCGTCGGGAATTTCGATGCCGAATTCGTCTTCGAGTGCCATCACCAGTTCGACCGTGTCGAGCGAGTCTGCACCGAGGTCGGCCACGAAGGCCTTCTCGTTGGTTACTTGGGACTCTTCCACGCCGAGCTGCTCGGCGATGATTTTCTTGACACGTGCTTCGATATCGCTCATTTGGTTCCCTCTGAGGGTTGTAGGTAACAGTGGATTTTAGCCGGGCGCATTGTGGCATTTGCCGTGCGCCCGGTACGGGAAAAGATTGCGCCTTGCGGCTACATGTGCATGCCGCCGTTGACGTGCAGTTCCTGCCCCGTCACGTAGGACGCCTGGGGCGACGCGAGATAGGCCACGGCATGCGCGATGTCGGCCGGCTTGCCCAGGTGGCCCAGCGGGATCTGCTGCAGCAGCGCCTGCTGCTGTGCCTCGGGCAGGCTGGCCGTCATGTCGGTTTCGATGAAGCCCGGCGCCACGCAGTTGACCGTGATGCTGCGGCTGCCCAGCTCGCGCGCCAGTGCGCGGGTCATGCCCGCCACGCCGGCCTTGGCTGCCGCGTAGTTGGCCTGGCCGGCATTGCCGGACGCCCCCACCACGCTCGTGATGCTGATGATGCGGCCGTAGCGCTGCTTCATCATCGGGCGGATCACCGCGCGAGAGAGGCGGAAGACGGCCTTGAGATTGGTGTCGAGCACCGCGTCCCAGTCGTCGTCCTTCATGCGCATGGCGAGCGTGTCGCGCGTGATGCCGGCGTTGTTGACCAGCACGTGGATCGCGCCGTAGGCCTTCACGATCTCGTCGATCAGCGCCTCGACCGCGACGGCGTCGTTCACGTCGAGCGCACGCCCGCGGCCGTCGAAGGCGCTGAGCGCCGAAGTGATCTTGGCCGCGCTGTCCTCGGTGGTGCCGGTGCCGACCACCTTGAGGCCGCGCTGCGCGAGCTCGAGCGCGATGGCCGCGCCGATGCCGCGCGACGCGCCGGTGACCAGGGCGACCTGCCCTTCGAATTTGGGAATGCTCATAAAAGAAGTGTCTGGGCCCGCACCGTTCAGCCGGCGAGCGATTGTCGGGTGTCCGCGAGCGTTGCCGGGTCGTACACCGACGCGGCTTCCAGCTCGGGGGCGATGCGCTTGACCATGCCGGCCAGCACCTTGCCCGGCCCGCACTCGATGATGGAGGCTACGCCGCGCAGTTTCAAGGCCTGCACGCTTTCGACCCAGCGAACCGGGCCGGCGGCCTGGCGCACCAGGGCGTCGCGGATGCGCGCGGGATCGGTCTCGACCGCCACGTCGATGTTGTTCAGCACCGGAATCTGCGGGGGCGCCAATGTGAGGGTGGCGAGCTTTTCGCGCAGCGCCTCGGCGGCCGGCTTCATCAGGCTCGAATGGAATGGCGCCGACACCGGCAGCAGCAGCGCGCGCTTGGCCCCGCCGGCCTTGAGCAGCTCGCAGGCCTTGTCGACGGCTGCCTTGCTGCCGGCGATCACGGTCTGCATCGGATCGTTGAAATTCACAGCCTCGACGATTTCGGCGCTGCCTTCGCCGAAGGACGCCGTGGCTTCCGCGCAGCCCGCCACCACCTTGGCGGCTTCCATGCCCAGCACCGCCGCCATGGCGCCGACGCCGACCGGCACGGCCTGCTGCATGGCCCGGGCGCGAAAACGCACCAGCGGCGCGGCCTGCGCGAGCGTCAGCACGCCGGACGCAACCAGCGCCGAATATTCACCGAGCGAATGTCCCGCCACCACCGACGGGGTGGGCCCGCCTTCGGCCAGCCAGGCGCGCCAGGCGGCCACGCCGGCCACCAGCATCACCGGCTGGGTGTTGGTGGTCAGCGCCAGTTCTTCCTTCGGGCCGTTCTTGATCAGCCCGCCGATGTCTTCGCCCAGCGCCTCGGAGGCTTCGCGCAGGGTTTCGGCCACGGCCGGGTGATCGCCCCACGCATCGAGCATGCCGACGGCCTGGGAGCCCTGGCCCGGGAAGACAAAAGCAAAGGATTTCATTTTTATCAAAAGCGTCGTGTCGCATCGCAGCCCGAAGGGGCATCGCCATGCACTACAGATTCAATAGCACCGCGCCCCAGGTGAAGCCGCCGCCCACGCCTTCCAGCATGACGGTTTCGCCCTTCTTCACCTTGCCGGACCGCACGGCCTCGTCGAGCGCCAGCGGAATCGAGGCGGCCGAGGTGTTGCCATGCTCGTTGACGGTGACGATGAGTTTTTCGCGCGGAAGCTTCAGCTTCTTGGCCGTGCCTTCCATGATGCGGATGTTGGCCTGGTGCGGAATGAGCCAGTCGATGTCGGCCTCGGTCTTGCCCGCCTTTGCGAGCGTGGCACGCGCGGCGTCCTCGAGCACGCGCACCGCGAGCTTGAACACGGCCTGTCCGTCCATGTGCAGCAGCGGCGTGCCCAGCACGTTGCCGCCGGAGACGTGGCCCGGCACGCAAAGGATGCCGACGTGCTTGCCGTCCGCATGCAGGTCGCTCGCCAGGATGCCCGGCTCCTCGCTGGCCTCGAGCACCACGGCGCCGGCGCCGTCGCCGAACAGCACGCAGGTGGTGCGGTCGTTGAAATCGAGGATGCGCGAGAACACTTCGGCGCCGACCACCAGCGCGCAGCGCGCGGTGCCGGTGCGGATCATGGCGTCGGCCACGGTCAGCGCATAGACGAAGCCGCTGCAGACCGCCTGGACGTCGAAGGCCGGGCAGCCGGCCACGCCGAGCTTGTTCTGGAGAATGGCCGCCGACGACGGAAACACCATGTCCGGCGTCGAGGTCGCGACGATGATCAGGTCGATGTCTTCGGCCTTGCGGCCCGCGGCTTCGAGTGCGTGCCTCGCGGCCTCGAGGGCGAGATCGCTGCTCGTGACCTCGGGCGCCGCGAAGTGCCGCGCGTGGATGCCGGTGCGCTCGACGATCCACTGGTCCGAGGTTTCGATGCCGCGCGTTGCCAATTCCTTGGCAAGGTCGTCATTGGTCACCCGGCGCGGCGGCAGGTAGCTGCCGGTGCCGGTGATGCGTGAATAAGAGCTCATCAAACGTGAAGGGCCGTCGCGTCGGCTGGCACCGCGGGCTCCTGCCGCGCGAGCAATGGCGCGGCGTGAGCGATGCGGGCCCGCACGCGATCGAGCAGGTTGTTGCGAGCGGCATCATAAGCGCGATCCAGCGCATGCCCGAAAGCCACTTCGTCAGCCGAGCCATGGCTCTTGAAAACCAGGCCGCGCAGGCCCAGCAGCGCCGCTCCGTTGTAGCGACGGTGATCGAGCCGGTTTTTAAACGCTTTTAAAACCGGATAAGCAACAATTGCCGCGGCCTTCGTGAAAATGCTCCGCGAGAATTCGACGCGAATGAACTCGCCGATCATCGAGGCCACGCCTTCGCTGGCCTTCAGCGCCACGTTTCCAACAAAACCGTCACATACGACGATATCTGTCGTGCCCTTGAAAATATCGTTACCTTCGACGTTGCCGTAGAAGTTCAGATCCTTCGAGTTGGCAGCCGTACGCAGCAGTTGGCTGGCCTTTTTGATTGTTTCGCTGCCCTTGATGGCTTCTTCGCCGATGTTGAGCAGGCCGACCGAAGGCGCCTCGTTGCCCGTGAGCGCCGATACCAGCGCGGAACCGAGCACCGCGAACTGGAGCAGGTCTTCCGCGTCGCAGTCGACGTTGGCACCCAGGTCGAGCACCGTGGTGGCGCCGCCCTTGGCGTTTGGAAGCTGGGGCGCGATGGCGGGGCGGTCGATGCCGTCGAGCGTCTTGAGCAGGTAGCGGGCAATGGCCATGAGGGCGCCCGTGTTGCCGGCCGAGATGGCCGCCTGGGCGGCGCCATCCTTGACCTGCTGGATCGCGATGCGCATCGAAGAATCCTTCTTCTTGCGCAGGGCGATTTCGATCGGGTCGTCCATGCCCACCACTTCGCTGGCCGCGACGATGCGGGCACGCGGATGCGCGGCAAAGCCCGCCAGCGCAGCCGGCGCACCGACCAGCAGCAACGAGGCTTCGCTGTGCCGCTCGAGGAACGCGCGGCAGGCCGCAAGCGTGACGCGCGGCCCATGGTCGCCTCCCATGCAATCCACGGCGAGCGTGATTGCGGAAGGCGCAGCAGTGGATTCGGGGGAAGAAGGCGTAGCCATCAAAACAAAGGCCCGACGCTACGGCAAAAGTAGCTTCGGGCCTCGGCCTTGGGATGCGAGATCAGGCTTCGGACTTGTTCTTGAGCACCTGACGGCCACGGTAGAAACCGTTGGGGCTGATGTGGTGGCGCAGGTGCGTTTCGCCAGTGGTCGGCTCAACGGCAATGCCGGGCACGACCAGCGCATTGTGGGAACGGTGCATGCCGCGCTTGGAAGGCGACTTCTTGTTTTGCTGGACGGCCATGATGGCTCCTGGACTGTTAGGTGAGTGATTGGATGCGCTCTCTTGCGGTGGCAATCCAGGGGCATGCATGGAATGCCCTTGCCTGTCTTGCTGCTCACGGCGGCGCGCGCGAAGCCCATGATTATAGCCCAGGTGCCGAGAAAGGGCTACTTGCCCTCTTCCGGCTTGCGCGAACGCAACGCCCCGAGCACCGCGAAAGGGTTCGGCTTGGCCTCTTCGGCCGCCTGGAAGTCGTCGTCGCTGGACGAGAGCCGCACCGGGACCGGGCAGACCTCGTGCACGGGCATGACGGGAATCTCCATCAGGAGTTCGTCTTCGATCAGGGTGGGCAGGTCGAAGTCCCGGCTCACGACGAGCAGGTCTTCCTCGGATTCCTCGTCCTCGGCTTCTGCCGTCGCCTCGTCGGCGACGAAGCGGAACCAGCGGTCCACCGCCAGCGGCGTCTCCACAGGCGTCAGGCAGCGCTGGCAGGTCAGCGGCACGGTCGCTTCGGCTTCCAGATGCAGCCAGGGCACGGCTTTGCCATCGGCGCCCGGTCGCTCTTCGCCGGTCGCCGTCCAGCGGACCACGGCGTCGGGCGCCGGGGCCGCCAGTTCGGCGGCAAGGCGCACATAGTTGGGCACCGGGTCGGTGGCAGCGAGGGTGGCGGCAGCGGCGGCAAAGCCGGCCACGTCGAGCCGTTGGGGAACAAATTCTCTCTTCATCCACGCCAGTCTAGCGCGCCGGCCGCTTCACCGCCCCAAAGGCATGCCTGAGGGTTTTGCGCGGCTCCCGCACAATCTGGCCCATGCAACGCCCCCTGATCCTCGCCTCGACCTCGCGCTACCGGCGCGAACTGCTGAACCGCCTGCACCTGCCCTTCGATATACAGCCGCCTGAAGTCGACGAAACGGCGCTGGACGGTGAAACGCCGCGCGAGCTGGCCGAGCGGCTGGCGCTCGAAAAAGCGCGCGCCGTGGCCGCCCGCTTTCCCGAAGCCGTGGTCATCGGCTCGGACCAGGTGGCCGAGCTGGCGGGCGAGGCGCTCGGCAAGCCCGGCGACCACGCGCGCGCCACGGCCCAGCTGCGCCGGATGCGCGGCCAGACGCTGGTGTTCCAGACCGCGGTGGCTGTCGTCTGCGAGGCCACCGGTTTCGTCCAGCGCGACCTGGCGCCGGTGCGGGTGGTGTTCCGCGAACTCAGCGACGCGGCCATCGAGCAGTACCTGCAGGCCGAGCAGCCCTACGACTGCGCAGGCAGCGCGAAGAGCGAGGGCCTCGGCATCGCCCTGCTGAGCGCGATCGACAGCGACGACCCGACGGCCCTGGTCGGCCTGCCCTTGATCCGCACCTGCCGGATGCTGCGCGCCGCGGGGGTCGAACTCCTGTGACGCACGGCAAGCTCTACCTCGTTCCGGCGCCGCTCGACTTCGGCTGCGACATCCAGGCGCCGCTGCAGGACGCCCTGCCCCTGGGCACGATCCAGGCCGCCGCCGGGATCACCCACTGGATCTGCGAGAACGCCAAGTCGGCCCGCGCCTACCTGAAGCGGATCGATGCCGTCGCGCCGCTGGCGGCGCCGCTGCAGGCGCAGGACATCCGCGAACTGCCGCGCGAGGTGCACAAGAAGGGCGACCACGCCGGCCAGTTCGACGCCCGGCCGCTGCTGGCCGCCGCGCTCGAAGGCCACGACATCGGCCTGCTGAGCGAGGCCGGCATGCCGGCGGTGGCCGATCCCGGTTCCTCGGTGGCGCGCGCCGCGCACGACCTGGGCATTGCCGTGGTGCCGCTCACCGGCCCCGTCTCGCTGCTGCTGGCACTGGCCGCAAGCGGCCTCAACGGGCAGAACTTCGCCTTCGTCGGCTACCTGCCGCAGGACGCCGGCGAGCGCCAGGTGCGCATCCGCGAACTCGAGGCGCTGGCGCTCAAGACAGGCCAGACGCAGCTGTTCATCGAGACGCCCTATCGCAACGCGGCGCTGCTGCAGGCGCTGGTGCAGACGCTGCAGCACAACACCCGGCTCGCGGTGGCGCGCGGCCTCACGCTCGCCAGCGCCCACGTGCGCAGCGAAACCGTGAAATCCTGGCGCGCCAAGGCGCAGCCGGGCACATTGGACGAACGCCTGCCTGCCGTGTTCGCGATCGGGCGTTGACGATGGGAGTGACCGCCGGCACGCGCTGGGCCTCGCGTGCGCAATTCTTTTCGTCCGGATTCATCTTTGCGACCTGGGGCGTCCACGTTCCGACGGTCAAGGCGCACTACGGCATCGACGAGGCCGAGCTCGGGCTGGCGCTGCTCGCGGCCGGCGCCGGCGCGATGTTCGGGCTGACCAGCGCCGGCCGCTGGATCGGCCGCCACGGCCCGCGCCGCATGGCTGCGCTCTGCGGCTCTATCTACGCCCTGCTGCTCGCCGGCCTGATCGCGATGCCGGGCTATCCTTTTCTTTTGGCGTTGCTGGCGGCCTTCGGCCTTGTGACCAGCGTGTTCGACGTGGCCATCAACACCGAGGCGGCGCAGCTCGAGCTGCGCGGCGGCACGCCCCTGATGAGCGGCATGCACGGCATGTTCAGCCTGGGCGGCATGGCCGGCGCCGCGAGCGGCAGCGCGGCGCTGGCCGCCGGGCTCGGGGCGCAGGCGCATCTGCTCTGGGTGGCTGCGGCGATGGTGCTGGTCGTCGCCTTCTCCTCGATGCACATGCTGCCCAAACCGCCCATAGCGAGCGATGCGGCCCCGGCAGACCATCGCTTCCGGCTGCCTCGCGGCACGCTGGCGGTGCTTGGCGTGCTCGCCGCGCTGGGCCTGATTGCCGAGGGCGCCATCTACGACTGGAGCGTGCTCTACATGCAGCAGGAACTCGGCAGCCCGCAAAAGCAGGCCGCGCTGGCCTACGCGAGCTTCTCCGCCGCCATGGCGGCCGCGCGCTTCGGCGGCGACGCCCTGCGCGCGCGCTTTTCGCCGACGGCGCTGCTGCGCGGCAGCGGCATTCTTGCGGCGGCTGCCATGGCGCTGGTGCTGCTGACCGACCTGCCCTGGCTCGCGCTGGTCGGCTTCGCGGGCGTCGGCATCGGTTTTGCGAACGTGGTGCCGATCCTGTTCGGCGCCTCGGCGCGCGTGCCCGGCGTCGAACCCGCCATCGGCATTGCCGCCGTCTCGGCCGTGGCCTACCTGGGTTTCATGGCCGGCCCGGCGGTGATCGGGCTGCTCGCGCGGGCCAGTTCGCTGACGGCCGCGCTCTATGTGGTCGTGGTGTTTGCCGCGGCGCTGGCGGCCTCGGCGCGCTTCACGGGCGACGAGAGCCGCCGCGCCTGAGACGCCTCGCCGCTGCCGGCCTCAGCGCAGCGCCGGCGTGGCGGACTGCAGCGAGCGCACGGTGGCCGCGCCCATGGCCGCGCCGAATTTCTTCGCGAGCTTCTCGGCCACGTTGTCGCGCCGGGTGTAGTCGGTGACCTCTTCGGCCTTGATGACTTCACGTGCCACGAAATCGACATTGCCCAGCTGGTCGGCCAGGCCGAACTCGACGGCCTGCTCGCCGCTCCAGAAGAGGCCGCTGAAAAGCCCCGGGGTGTCGAGCTTGAGCCGGTCGCCGCGACCGTTCTTCACCACGTTGATGAACTGCGTGTGGATCTGGTTCAGCATGGCCTGCGCATGGGCGCGCTGCGCATCGCTCATCGGGCTGAACGGGTCGAGGAAGCCCTTGTTCTCGCCGGCCGTCAGCAGCCGGCGCTCGACGCCGACCTTTTCCATCACGCCGGTGAAGCCGAAGCCGTCCATCAGCACGCCGATGCTGCCGACGATGCTGGCCTTGTCGACGAAGATCTTGTCGGTGGCAGCGGCAATGTAGTAGGCGGCCGAGGCGCAGGTTTCCTCGACCACCGCGTAGATCGGCTTCTTGTGCTTGGCCTTCAGGCGCTTGATCTCGTCGCTGATGATGCCCGCCTGCACGGGGCTTCCGCCCGGCGAATTGATCAGCAGCACGATGCCCTTGGCGCCCTCGTCCTCGAACGCGGTCTTCATGGCCGCGACCACGAATTCCGCGCTGGCGTCGCCGCCGTTGGCGATCTCGCCCTTGATCTCGACCACTGCCGTGTGGGCCGTGGTCTTGGCGGTGCTCGGCGTGCTGCGCGACATCGCCAGCCAGACCAGGAAGATGAAGAAGGCGAGCCACGACAGGCGCGTGAAGGTCTTCCAGCGGCGCGCCGCCTTTTGTTCGTTGAGCGAGGCGAAGGCGAGTTTCTCGAGCGTTGCGCGCTCCCATCCGGGACGCTGCGTGGGGTCTTTGGCCATGTTTCTCGGCGCGCCCTGCGAGGACGCAATGGGGGTGGCCGGCTCAAAAGGATCAAAACCTTCGGGTTCCGTGCGGTTCGGGTCGGTCATTGTCAAAAGCTCAGGGGATGGAGGTTCCAGGCAGTATGCCAGTGCACCACGCCGTCACGTTCGCTGAGGGCGATCTTCACGAGCCCGCCGCGGCACGGGCCGCCGGCGCATTCGCCGGTGTCCGGCCGGTAGACCGCGCCATGGGTGGCGCACAGCAGCCACTGGCCGCTGTCGTCGAAGAAGCGGTCGGGCTGGAAATCCAGCTCCATCGCCACGTGGCTGCACCGGTTGAGGTAGGCATGCGGCTGCCCCTCGAAGCGCACCGCGAAGGCCCGGCAGGTTTCGCCGCCATAGACCACGTCGAAGGGAACGGCCCGGCTGCCTTCGACCAGGTCCGAGGCATTGCACAGGGGAATGCGCTGTTCTTCGCTCATGCCGCGATTTTCAGGCGTGCTCCAGAAGCCATGCCTCCAGGCTGGCCACCGAGTGGGCGACAAACAGCGGCTTCAGCTCGTCGAAGCTCTCGGGCTCGTGCGCGCCGTAGCTCACGCCCACGCTCGCGCAGCCGGCATTGAGCGCCAGCTGCAGGTCGTGCGTGGTGTCGCCGATCATCAGGGTGCGTTCGGGCGGCACCTCGAGTTCTTCCATGAGTTCCAGCAGCATGCGCGGATGCGGCTTGCCGAAGGTCTCGTCGGCGGTGCGCGAGGCGTCGAAGCGGTCGCGCAGCGCGACCGACTTCAGCGCCTCGTTCAGGCCGCGGCGCGACTTGCCCGTGGCCACCGCGAGCTTGTGGCCGCGCGCGCGCAGCGCATCGATCATCTGCAGCACGCCGTCGAACAGCACGAGGTCGTCCTGGTGCTGCAGATAGTGGTAGCGGTAACGGGCGCCGAGCTCGGCGTATTTTTCCTTCGGCACGTCGGGCGCGGCGCGCGCAAGAGCCTCGGCCAGGCCCAGGCCGATCACCCATGCGGCATCGTTCTCGCTCGGCTTGGCGCCGCCGACGTCGATCACCGCCGCCTGGATGCAGCGCACGATGAGCCGCGTGGAGTCGTAGAGCGTGCCGTCCCAATCGAAGGCGATCAGGTCGAAGCGCAGGGGTCTGGAGGAATCAGTCATTGGCCGTGGCAGTGGGATGTTGGGCGAGCGCTTCGATCGCCTGGGGCGGCATCAACGCATGCAGTTCAGGAGGCAGGCCGGCCTGCAGCGCCACGCGCTCGCCGGTGGCGGGATGGTTGAACTGCAGCCGCCAGGCATGCAGGAACATGCGCTTGAGGCCGAGCTTTTGCAACACGCGCTGGCGCTCGAAGTCGCCGTACTTGTCGTCGCCCGCAATCGCATGGCCGGCCGATGCAAGGTGCACGCGGATCTGGTGGGTGCGGCCGGTCTTGATGGTGACCGCCAGCAGCGACAGCGGCGCGGCGTCACCCGGCAGCGTGAGCCGCGCCAGCACGCGCACCAGCGTCACGGCCCGCATGGCGTCGGGATGGTCCTTGGCGACCACGCGCACGCGGCGCTCGCCGGCGCCCGCGCCGTCGCCCGGCAGCAGGTACTTGGCGAGCGGCGCATCGAGCACCTTCTTGTTGACGGGCCAGGCGCCCTCGACCAGCGCAAGGTAGGTCTTGCCGGTCTCGCGTTCGCGGAACTGGTCCTGCAGCGCCACCAGCGCGCTGCGCTTCTTGGCCACCAGCAGGATGCCCGAGGTCTCGCGGTCGAGCCGGTGCACCAGTTCCAGGAACTTGGCGCCCGGGCGCGCCGTGCGCAATTGCTCGATCACGCCAAAGCTCACGCCGCTGCCGCCATGCACGGCCACGCCGGCGGGCTTGTCGATGGCCAGCACCGCGTCGTCCTCCAGCAGCACCGGGAATTCGCGCGCCGGCGCGGGCGGCGTGGCGCCCTCTTCGGCGCGCGGCGATATCCGGATGGGAGGCAGCCGCAGCACGTCGCCGGCCTCGATGCGGGTCTCGGCCTGCGCCCGACCCTTGTTGATGCGCACCTCGCCCGAGCGGATGATCCGGTAGACATGCGTCTTGGGCACGCCCTTCAGATGGCGGAACAGGAAGTTGTCGAGCCGCTGGCCCGCGGATTCCGCATCGACGGTGATGAACTTGATGGCCGCATGCGGCGCGCCGGCCTCCGCCGCAGCCTTTTGGACTGCGGGGCCTGGAACTGCGGGATTTGGAGCGGCCGCGGGGCCTTGCTTCGCACCTATAATGTTTTTCACCAGCGCGGTCGTGTAAGTGCTTGATTAGACAGAAGTTTAGATCACTGCAGTCAAACGCCCAGGACCATGCTGCGAGGTCGATGCCGCTTTGGCGCCGAACCTGCAAACCCCGCGCAATTGCGCAAAGTGGCAGGCGTGGCGCCCAAGTCAAGCCGACACCCACGAAACACCGATACGGAATACCCAGCCTGCAGCTTCCAAGCTGCCGGCGGATCGAAGCGAGTCCCTTGTGTTGATGCTGCTGATTCAAATGTGCCTGCGCTGGCCCACCTGGCTTCTGCCAGCGGCCTCAGGCATTGAGTCATCCGCACCGCGCGCCACCATTGCGCAACCAGCTATCAATAAGATAGCTGCTCAACACCGAACCTGGCTCGCGCCCATCCACGCGCCCCCACCCCGGCTGTCTTCCTGAGCTGACGCTCAAGAGGCCTGTCCGCGCTCGGCGCGGCAGCGACAACATCCGGGGCCAAGCGGCAATTCCCCTCGTTTCGCGGGCGTCGTCCGTGCATCGTTGGCCCGTCATGGGCCTGTAGAACGATACATATAAGGACAACGCATCATGAAGCGGATGCTGATCAATGCCACGCAGGCCGAAGAACGCCGCCTGGCCATCGTCGACGGGCAAAAGCTCCTCGACTACGAAATCGAGATCGAAGGGCGCGAACAGCGCAAGGGCAACATCTACAAGGCCGTCGTGACGCGCGTCGAGCCTTCGCTCGAAGCCTGTTTCGTCGACTACGGCGAAGACCGCCACGGCTTCCTGCCGTTCAAGGAAATCTCCAAGCAATATTTCGCCGAAGGCGTTTCCGCCAACCAGGCGCGCATCCAGGACGTCATCAAGGAAGGCCAGGAACTGGTCGTCCAGGTCGAGAAGGAAGAACGCGGCAACAAGGGCGCGGCCCTCACCACCTTCATCTCGCTGGCCGGCCGCTACGTGGTGCTGATGCCCAACAACCCGCGCGGCGGCGGCGTGAGCCGGCGCATCGAGGGCGACGACCGCGCCGAACTCAAGGAGGCGATGGACCAGCTCGAGTACCCCAAGGGCATGAGCATCATCGCGCGCACCGCCGGCATCGGCCGCTCGGCGCCCGAACTCCAGTGGGACCTGAACTACCTGCTCAAGCTGTGGACCGCCATCGACGGCGCGGCCAAGGGCGGCAAGGGCGCCTTCCTGATCTACCAGGAATCCTCGCTCGTCATCCGCGCGATCCGTGACTACTTCAATCACGACATCGGCGACATCCTGATCGACACCGACGACATCTACGAGCAGGCGCAGCAGTTCATGGCGCACGTCATGCCCGAGCATGCCGCCCGCGTGAAGCGCTACCGCGACGACGCCGCGCTGTTCAGCCGCTTCCAGATCGAGCACCAGATCGAATCGGCCTATGCGCGCACCGTGCAGCTGCCCTCGGGCGGCGCCATCGTGATCGACCACACCGAGGCGCTGGTCTCGGTCGACGTGAACTCGGCCCGCGCCATCAAGGGCGGCGACATCGAGGAAACGGCCACCCGCACCAACCTCGAAGCCGCCGACGAAGTGGCCCGCCAGATGCGCCTGCGCGACCTGGGCGGCCTGATCGTCATCGACTTCATCGACATGGACGAGTCGAAGAACCGCCGCGAAGTCGAAAGCCGCCTGCGCGACGCGCTGCGCCAAGACCGCGCCCGCGTGCAGTTCGGCTCGATCAGCAAGTTCGGCCTGATGGAAATGAGCCGCCAGCGCCTGAAGCCGGCGCTCAGCGAAGGCTCGTCGATCCCCTGCCCGCGCTGCGGCGGCTCGGGCCACATCCGCGACACCGAATCGAGCGCGCTGCAGATCCTGCGCATCATCCAGGAGGAGTGCCTGAAGGACAACACGGCCGCCGTGCACGTGCAGGTGCCGGTCGAGGTGGCTTCGTTCCTGCTGAACGAAAAGCGCCCCGAGATCGCCAAGATCGAGCTCAAGCAGCGCGTCACCGTGCTGATGGTGCCCAACAAGACGCTCGAAACGCCGAACTACAAGCTCGAGCGCCTGAAGCACGACGACCCGCGCCTGGACCACATCGAAGCCAGCTACAAGATGGCCGACGAGATCGAGGACCCGACCTCGGTCACGCGCCGCTCGCAGGAGCCCACCAACAAGCAGACGCCGGTCATCAAGGGCGTGCTGCCCGATGCGCCCGCGCCCGTGGTCCCGCCCCGGCCCGAGCCGGTGCGTGCGCCGGCCGCCGTGGCCCCGGCACCGGTCGCGCCGCCCGTCGCGAGCGCACCGGCACCGGCCGAGACCGGCTTCTTCGCCCGCATCAAGAGCTGGTTCGGCGGCACGCCGGCACCGGCACCCGCACCGGCCGTGATCCCGGTCGAGCCTCCGAAGCCCACGCGACGTGACGGCGGCCGCCCGGGCCGCGACGGCGAAGCGCGCGGCGCCCGCGATGGCGAACAGCGCCGCGGTGGCCGCGGCGGCGAAGGCCGCGGTGAAAACGGCAGCCGCTCCGGTGGCCGCGACGGCGAACGCCGCGGCGGCCGCGGTGGCGAGCGCCGCGAAGGCCGCGGCAGCGAGATCCGCAGCGAAGCAGCCGCCCAGCCGCGCGAACAACGCGAGCCCCGTGAACAACGCGAACCTCGCGAGCCCCGTGAAGCACGCGGCCCGCGCGACGGCGAACAGCGCCGCGGTGGCCGCGGCGAGCGCCGCGAAGGCGAAGGCCGCGAGGCACGGCCGGCACCGGCCGAGCCGATCGACGGCAGCCTCGAAGCCCAGCAGCTGGCATCGGGCGCACCCGCCGGCGATGAAGGCAATGCGCCGGCAGAACGCGCGCCCCGCGGCCGCGGCGAACGCCGGGATCGTGGCGAACGCGGTGAACGGACCGAACGCGGCGAGCGCAATGGCACCGATGCACCGCGCGATGCCTCCGGCGGCGACAACGTGGCCGCGCAGGACGGCACGCAGGCCGAACGCACCCCGCGCGGTGGCCGCGAAGAGCGCGCGCCGCGAGGCGAGCGCAGCGACGGCCGCCGCGAGCGCCGCAGCGAAGGCCAGCCGCGTTTTGCCAACGGCGAAGCGGCACCGGCCAATCTCGACGAAGCCGACATCCGCATCGCCGAAGCCGCCGAAATGGCACCCGCCAATGAAGGCGAAACCGGCAGCGGCGAGCAGCAGGCACCGCGCCGCGAAGGCGAAGAGCGCCGCGGCCGTTCGCGCGACCGCTACGGCCGCGACCGCCGCGAGCGCGGTCCGCGCGACGACAGCGAAGCCAGCGTGGCCGGCGCATCGGCCGACAACGCCGAGGCGGGCGAAGCACCGGCACGCCAGCAGCCCCAGCCGCTGGCAACAGCCGAACGCGCCGCAGTGCGCGAAGAAGAAGCACGCGAACCGGCACCACGGAGCTACTTCGATCGCCCGGCCGCAGCAGCTCCTGCCGCTCCCGCAGCTCCCGCAGCCACGGTCGCTGCAGTCGCGGCGGCGCCTGTCGCCGTCGAGAGCAGCAGCAGCAAGCCCGCGGCTGCAGCCAACGGCCGTGCACTGCCGAAGGTGCAACCCTTCGAGCTGCCGCTGAGCGAACTCGCGCAGATCGCCGAGAGCTCGGGCCTGCAGTGGGTGAACTCGGATGCCGAGCGCATTGCACAGGCCCGCGCAGCGATCGCGGCCGAGCCGAAGCCGGTGCACGTGCCGCGCGAGCGCCCGCCTGCGATCGTGCTCGACGACGGTCCGCTGGTGCTGGTTGAAACCCGCCGCGAACTCGGCGCGATGACGCTGCCGTTTGAAAAGGCACCTTCCGATGCGCAAGGCGTGAACTGAAGAAGAAGCCCGGGCCCGAGGGCCCGGCGGCAATGAAGAACGGCGCCACATCGGCGCCGTTTTTTTATGGGGAATGCAAGAGCGGCAAACGCCGCAGCGCGTTGCCGATGCCGGTCAGGCCTTCTCGGTCTGCGCTGCGCGCTTCCAGGCTGCTGCGGCCTGCTCTTCGTCGCCGCGCGTTTCGGCCAGTTCGGCCAGTGCCAGCCAGGCGCGCCGGTACAGCTCCGTGTCCTGCAGGCCCAGGCCGGCCTGCATCAGCAGCTGCTGGGCCTTGCCCCAGAGCTGGCGCTTCATGCAGGCCATGCCCGCGAGGTACTGCAGGTTGGGGTCGCGCGGGTTGTTGCGCTGCGCGGTTTCGATGCGGGCCAGCCAATCGGCATCCACCGAGTCGAGCCCCGCCTCGAGGGCACGCGCCATCTTGACGCGCAGCGTGTCGCCCAGGCCCCGGGGCTGCGACACCATGCGCTCCCAGGCCGGCAGCAGCCAGCCGCGCGCCAGCGACAGGTCGCCGCGCAGCGCCACCATGCGCTGGGCGGCGTGAATCGCGACCTCGGGCATTTCGCGCTCGGCCGCGTCGAGCTCGGCCCAGGCGCGAAGCAGCTGCGCCGGGTCGTGCGCGCCCGACAGCAGTTCGGTCGCGAGGCCGCGCACGATGCTCAGCGCCGCGCCATCGGAAAAGGCCCGGTGCTTGGCGAGCAGGCGCGCCGTTTCCAGCGCTTCGAGCGTGCGCCCGTCCTGGCGCGCCGCCTTCAGCCGGATGCGCAGCGCGAGCGTGCGCCGCTGCACGCCTTGGGGAAGCTCCTCGAGCCGGGCCAGGGCTCCCGCGGGATCGTGGTCTTCGAGTGCCCAGCGCGCAGCGCGCAGCTGCACGCCCTCGCGCGTTTCGGGACTGGCGAGCACGTTGCGCTCGACGCTTTCGTTGAGCGCCTGCTGCAGGTGGGCGTCGCGCGCGGGCCGGTCCTGCAGGGCCTGCGCGCTCTCGGCAGCCAGCAGGTGGGACAGCACGCGCACCTGCTGGGACTGCGGCAGGCTCGCGCCGAGCGCAGCCAGCGTTTTCTCCTGCACCAGCGCGGCCTGCGCGGCCTTGCGCGCGCGCGAGAAGCGGCCCGACAGCAGCTGCACCATGGCGTCCAGCAGGGCCGAGTGCAGCATGCGTTCCTTTTGCTGCAGCCGCCATTGGCGCGCCTGGGTCGGCAGCGAGAACAATGCCGCCAGGCCGCGCAATGCAAGATGGAGCAGCACGAACGCGGCCAGCAGGATGACCAGCACCAGGTTCAGCGACAGGTCGACCCGCCAGGGCGGCCAGAACACGGTGATCGTGCCCTGGTTGTTGCCCGCGAACAGCGCCACCGCCGCCGCGACGGCGAACAGCGCGAGGAGCCAGAGGGCGGCTCTCACCTCAGCGCCCCGCCGCGGCCGTGGCCAGCGCCGACAGCGTGTCGTCGATGCGCGGGGGTTCGGCGGTTTTCATCAGCGCCTGCAGTTGCTGCAGCTGCGTGGCGGCGGCCTGCGTGCGCCGCGATGCGGGATCGAAATAGCGGTTCAGCGATGCGGCCACCGTGGCGAGTTCGCTGCGCGCGGCATCGACCTGCCGCGACAGCAGCGAAAGCCGCGCATTGAGCAGCTTGAGCTTGAGGTTCTCGCGCAGGAAATAGGTCTGGTCGGGTGCCAGCAGCACCGCCTCGGGCCGCTCGATGCGCCCGACCCGCACCAGCGACCGCGCTTCGGCGCGTATCGTCAGCAGCACCCTCTCCCACCAGGCGGCATCGGCGGGAATGGGTTCCGGCTGCCAGGCATTGAGCCCCGAGCCGCGCATGGCCACGGCGTTGAGCGGCGGCAGGTCGTCCACGCTGCGCATCAGCTCGTCGAGTTTTTGCAGGGCTTCGCCGCTGTCGGCGCTCGCGCTGCTGCGCAGGCGGTCGGCGTCGCGCTGCATGGCGCGCTGCAGCGGCGCCAGCCGGGGCTGCGCGGCGCGCGCGATGCGCAGGTCGCCGGACTTGAGGGCCGCGAGCAGGGGCTCGACGCTGCCCGTGACCTGCGCCTGCTGAAGGGCGAGGCGCACGGCCGATTCGATGTCGACCACCAGGTTCTCGTCGCGCGAGCGCGAGAGGCTCTGCATCAGTTCTTCGAGCTGCGAGCGCTGCAGCGCGACCTCGGCAACGCGGGTTTCGGTGAGCGCAGCGCGCGCCGCGGTCTCGCGCACCGTGTCGATGGCCTGGCGGGCGAGCGTGCGCGCCTCGAGCGATTGGGCCAGCGCATCGGCGCTCTGGCGCGCCAGCTGCTCCTGCATGCCGCCGACCTTCTGCCACAGCGAGATGGTCATCACCAGGGCCGCCAATGCCACGATGGCCAGCAGTCCGAAGCCGATGCGCGAGAGCATTGTTGCGGCGGCCGCCTGCGACTCGGGCGACTGCGCCATCGCCAGCGTGGCGGGCACCGGCGCGGCGGCAGATGGGGGGGAGAAGTCGTCGGACGGGGACGCGGCACTCATGTGAAGGATTCTATCGACGCGACCAGGGCTTCCCGCAGCGGCGGGCACACGCGCACCGCACCGAATCCCGCGGCCCGCGCGGCTTCGCCGATGCGCGCATGGGTCGCCACCGCGCATGCCGCATGCCAGCCGGTGCCCGGCATGGCATCGCACAGGTTGGCAATGGCCTCCGAGCTGCTGAACAGCCAGACCGCGCGCCCCGCGGCGCCGTCGAGTGCCAGTGCACGCGCCGCGTCGTCGAAGGATGGCGGCAGGCGCCGGTAGGCGACCACCGTGTCGCGCAACCCCTTTGCGGCGTCGATCTCGCGCGCGAGCCAGTCGCGTCCGCTCGGCTGGCCGGCCGCATCGCCGCCGCGCACGATCAGCACGCGCACGCCCTGGCCGACCTGCCCTTTCACGCGCTCCCACAGCGCCTCGGAGTCGAAGCGGGCGGCGTCGGGAGGCGGTGCGTCGATGGCGTCTTGCGGCACGCCGGCCCGCAAGAGCGCGCGCGCCGTGCCCGGTCCCGTGGCCCAGAAGCGCGGGCCGGTTGCGCGTTGCCCTTCTTCCGCATGCAGGAAGAAATGCTCGACCGCCGTGGCGCTCACGAACATCAGCGCCGCGTAGTCGGGAAGATGCTTCCACGCTGCGCGCAGCGGCTCCACCTCGATGGCGGGCTCGATGGCGATCAGCGGCAGCACCTCGGCATCCAGCCCGGCGGCCCGGAATTCGTCCGCCCATTGCGCGGCCTCGCGCGCCGGCCGCGTGACGATGACGGGCTTGGCAGCCATCGCTCTTTGAAGAATCTTCAGTGCGCGCCGGCGTCGCGCAGCAGCGCGGCGGCACGCTCGCCGAGGGCGCCGGCCTGCGCGAAGTCGGCGGCCGGCGCTTGCGCATGGACCCGCACCAGCGCAGCGTTGCCTTCGGGGTCGCCCCAGGCCGCATCGACGCGCAGCGCACCGTCGGCCTGCCAGCGCGCATGGGCCGCCAGCGGCATGGAACAGCTGCCGCCCATCGACCGGCTCACCGCGCGCTCGGCGGCGGTGGCCAGCCAATCGCGCGGATGCGACAGCGTGGCCAGCAGCGCGATCAGGTCGCTGCGGTCGGCCCGCACCTCGATGCCGAGTGCGCCCTGCCCCGCGGCCGGCAGCATCGTGTCGGGATCGAAGGCGACCCGGATGCGATGCTCGAGCCCGAGCCGCTTGAGCCCGGCCGCCGCGAGCACGATGGCGTCGTAGTGGCCTTCGTCGAGCTTGCGCAGGCGGGTGTCGAGGTTGCCGCGCAGCGGCTCGATGCGCAGGTCGGGCCGCAGGGCGCGCAGCAGCACCACGCGCCGCAGGCTGGAGGTGCCGACGACGGCGCCCTGCGGCAGCTCGTCGAGCGAGGCATGGCGCGGCGACACCAGCGCATCGCGCGGGTCTTCGCGCTCCAGCACGCAGGCCAGCACGAAGCCCTCGGGCAGGTCCATCGGCACGTCTTTCAGCGAATGCACCGCGACGTCGGCGCGGCCTTCCTCGAGCGCGAGTTCGAGTTCCTTCACGAAGAGGCCCTTGCCGCCCACCTTGCTGAGCGACTTGTCCAGGATCTGGTCGCCGCGCGTGGTCATGCCCAGCAGGCTGACCGCGTGGCCCCGTTCCTGCAGCAGCGCCTGCACGTGCTCGGCTTGCCACAGGGCGAGCCGGCTTTCGCGCGTGGCGATCACGATATTGCTCAAGGCCGCTCCCAAAAAGTACATGTTGAAGACCTCTGGAATGCTAGCATGTTGCGCCGCAACAACGCAGGCGGCGCATTCTTTCTAGACCAGGAAAAACATCGAAATGAAAGCCAGCAAGACTCCTGCGCCGCCCAAGCGCCGGCAAGCCGAAGACCAGCCGCTGATCGACGACATCCGGCTCCTGGGCCGCATCCTCGGCGACGTGATCCGCGAACAGGAGGGCGAGGAAAGTTATGCGCTGGTCGAGAAGATCCGCACGCTGTCGGTGGCTTTCCGCCGCGATGCCGACCAGGCGGCCGACCGCGCGCTCAAGAACCTGCTCAAGGGCCTGAGCGCGGCCGAGACGGTGCGCGTGATCCGCGCCTTCACCTATTTCAGCCACCTGGCCAACCTGGCCGAAGACCGGCACCTGATCCGCCGCCGCACCGAGGCCGAGCGCGCGGGCGAAAGCGCCGACGGCGACCTGCAGACCGCCCTTGCGCGCATCCGCAAGGCCGGCGTCAAGCCCGACGAGGTGGTGGCTTCGCTGGCACGCAGCTACGTGTCGCCGGTGCTCACCGCACACCCGACCGAAGTGCAGCGCAAGAGCATCCTCGATGCCGAGCGCGCCATTGCGCAGCTGCTCACCACGCGCGACGAGATCAAGCTGCGCCAGAGCGCCTACGCGGGCGCCAAGGACGCGCTTACGCCGCTCGAGTTTGCCGAGAACGAAACGCAGATGCGCATCCGCGTCACGCAGATCTGGCAGACGCGGCTGCTGCGCTTTTCCAAGCTCACCGTGGCCGACGAGATCGAGAACGCGCTGAGCTACTACGAAGCCACCTTCCTGCGCGAGATTCCGCGCGTCTATGCCGACCTCGAAAAGGCGCTGGGCCAGGGCGGCGTGCTGCCTTCGGTGGCGCCGTTCCTCCGCATGGGCCAGTGGATCGGCGGCGACCGCGACGGCAATCCCAACGTGACGGCCGAAACGCTCGAATACGCGCTGCGCCGCCAGGCCGAGCTGGCACTGCGCCACTACCTCACCGAAGTGCATTACCTCGGCGGCGAGCTCTCGCTGTCCGCCACGCTGGTGGACGTGTCGGTCGAGATGCAGGCGCTGGCCGCGCGCTCGCCCGACACCAGCGAGCACCGCAAGGACGAGCCCTACCGCCGCGCGCTCACCGGCGTGTATGCGCGGCTGGCGGCCACGCTGCGCGATCTCACCGGCGGCGAGGCCGCGCGCCACGCCGTGCCGCCGCAGAACCCCTATGCGAAGGCCGAGGAATTCCTGGACGACCTGCGCACGGTGGAAGAGTCGCTCGTCGAGAAGCACGGCAGCGTGCTGGCGGCGCCGCGCCTGCGGCCGCTGATCCGCGCGGTCGAGGTGTTCGGCTTCCACCTGGCCACGGTCGACCTGCGCCAGAGCTCGGACAAGCACGAGGCCGTGATCGCCGAACTGCTGGCCACCGCGCGCATCGAGCCGGCCTACGCCTCGCTGGCCGAGGAAGCCAAGCAGACGCTGCTGCTCAAGCTGCTCGACGACGCGCGTCCGCTGCGCGTGCCCGATGCCGAGTACTCGCCGCTGGCGCAGAGCGAGCTCGCGATCTTCGCGGCCGCACGCACCGCGCGTGCGCGCTACGGCGCGGCGGCCATCCGCCACTACATCATCAGCCACACCGAGACGGTGAGCGACCTGCTCGAGGCCCTGCTGCTGCAAAAGGAAGTGGGCCTCCTGCGCGGCGCGATGAACGGCAAGGCCACCTGCGACCTGATCGTGGTGCCGCTGTTCGAAACCATCGAGGACCTGCGCAATGCCGCGCCCATCGTGCGCGCCTTCTATGCGCTGCCGAACATCCAGGCGCTCATCGAGCGCTCGGGCGCCGAGCAGGACGTGATGCTCGGCTACAGCGACAGCAACAAGGACGGCGGCATCTTCACGAGCAACTGGGAGCTCTACCGCGCGGGCATCGCGCTGGTGGCGCTGTTCGACGAGCTCAACAAGAAGAAGGCCAACCCGATCCGCCTGCGCATGTTCCATGGCCGCGGGGGCACGGTGGGGCGCGGCGGCGGACCGAGCTACCAGGCGATCCTCGCGCAGCCGCCCGGCACGGTGCGCGGCCAGATCCGCCTCACCGAACAGGGCGAAGTCATCGGCTCGAAGTACGCCAACCGCGAGATCGGCCGGCGCAACCTCGAGACGCTGGTGGCCGCCACGCTCGAAGCCACGCTGCTGCCGCAGGCCAAGTCGGCGCCCGCCACGTTCCTTTCAGCGGCGGGGGAACTGTCGAGCGCGAGCATGTCGGCCTACCGCAAGCTGGTCTACGAAACCCCGGGCTTCGGCGACTACTTCTTCGGCTCCACGCCGATCCGCGAGATTGCCGAACTCAACATCGGCTCGCGTCCCGCCTCGCGCAACCCGAGCCACAAGATCGACGACCTGCGCGCTGTGCCATGGAGCTTCAGCTGGGGCCAGTGCCGGCTCACCATTCCCGGCTGGTTCGGCTTCGGCTCGGGCGTGGAGCAGTTCCTGGCCTCGGCCGCAACGCCGGCCGCGCGCAAGGAGCGCACTGCGCTGCTGCGCCGCATGTATGCGCAGTGGCCGTTCTTTCGCACGCTGCTCTCCAACATGGACATGGTGCTGGCCAAGAGCGACCTCGCGCTGGCCTCGCGCTACGCCGAGCTGGTGACCGACCGCAAGCTGCGCCAGAAGGTGTTCTCGATGATCGACACCGAATGGCACCGCACCTCCGATGCGCTCACGCTCATCACCGGCGCCAAGCAAAGGCTCGAAGGCAACGCCGAGATGCAGCGCTCGGTGCGCCACCGCTTTCCGTACATCGATCCGCTGCATCACCTGCAGGTCGAGCTGATGCGCCGCTACCGCGCGGGCGAAGGCGGCGAGCGGCTGCAGCGCGGCATCCACATCTCGATCAACGGGGTGGCGGCCGGCCTGCGCAACACCGGATGACGGCCAATGCACCGAAGGGCAATGCCTCCACGATGACCACCATCCAGGCCCGCCGCAGGCTCATCGTCCTCATCCTGCTGGGCCTGGCGGTCGCGGGCGCGATCGTGCGGCACTACGCCGAGCGCGGCACGACCACGCGCGACATCGGCACGCTGCTGATGGTGCTGTGGGTGCCGATCATCGGCAACGTCATTGCCTGGCTCATCGGCAAGCTGCCGCGGCGCGCGGCGCCGGCCGAGCCCGCGGGCTTCGATGCGGCGCGCGCGTTCACGCCCCACTTCCTGGCCGAGCTCAGGCTGCGCCCGCCGGCACTGCCTTCGCACGACGTGCCGCTCGCGCCGGGCGAATACCGCTGCGCGCTGGTGGTCGGCAACGAAGGCTTCTCGGCGCGCTGGTTCGTGCCGCCGGGGGGAGCGCTCGCGCGGGGCAAGCCGCATGCGCTGGACATCGAGCTGCTGTCGCCGCAGACCGCCGGCCCCCGGTTTCCTGCCGGTGCGGCCTTCCGCGTGCTGGTGGGCGATTCGTTCATTGCCGATGGGCGCGTGCTGGAGCTTCGCGCACCGCATATCTAGGGAAGGTGGGGAACGGCAAAAGGGTCGATTGTTCGCCGCCGGGAAACTGACTACTGCCGGCAGGCCCCTTGGTGGCGGGCCTGTCCGCCAGGACACTGGGAAGCCTTTCGCAACAACGTGTCGGTATGCGCTTGCCGACGCGGTCCAGGACCTCTTCCCATGATGAATTCACCCAGCAGCAACCCCTGCATCGACGATCTTGCGCCCGAACCCGCCAGGACCGCCCGCTCCGCCTGGCTGGCGGTCGGCTCGATCGCCGTCGGCACCTTTGCCATGGTCTCGACCGAGTTCATGCCCATCGGCCTTTTGACCGACATCGCCCGCGGCCTGAACGTGTCCGACGGCACGGCCGGCCTGATGATCACCATGCCCGGCGTGCTGGCGGCCTTTGCCGGCCCCGCGCTCATCGTCGCTTCGGGCCGGCTCGACCGGCGCACCGTGCTGATCGCGCTCACCACCTTGCTGATCGCCTCGAACCTGCTGGCCGCCTTTGCGCCCAACTTCGCGACCATGCTGGTCGCGCGCCTGATGCTCGGCCTGTGCGTGGGCGGCTTCTGGACCTTTGCGCCGGCCGCCGCCACGCAGCTGGTGCCGGACGCCTCCAAGGCGCGCGCCATGTCGCTGGTGCTGGCGGGCGTGTCCGCCGCCACCGTGCTGGGCGTGCCCGCGGGTTCGTTCCTGGGCACGCAGTTCGGCTGGCGCGCCTCGTTCGCGGTGACCGGCGCGCTCGCGGCCGCGGTGCTGCTGGTGCAGCTGTGGCTGCTGCCCGCGATACCGCCGGTGCGCGCCATCGGTGCGCGCGACCTGCTCACGCCGCTCACGCGGCGCATGGCGCAGGTCGGGCTGCTCGCGGTGCTGTTCTTCATTGCCGGCCACTTCGCGGCCTACACCTACCTGAAGCCGCTGCTGCAGCAGGTGTTCGGCCTCGCGCCCAACTCGGTCTCGACGCTGCTGCTGGTGTATGGCGCGGTGGGCTTTGTCGGCACCTTCCTCGGCGGCAGCCTGGTGGCGCGCAGCGTGCGCGGCACCACTCTGCTGGCGGCGCTGATGCTCGCCACCGCGCTCCTGCTGTCGACGGTGATCGGCTCCGGCTTCGTGCCCGGCGCGGTGGTGGTCGTGATCTGGGGCGTGGCCTTCGGCCTGATCCCGGTCGCGCTCACGGGCTGGATGATGGAGGCCGTGCCCGACGCGCCCGAAGCCGGCCAGGCCCTGCTCGTGAGCGGCTTCCAGGTGGCAATCGCTTCCGGCGCGCTGATCGGCGGCGTGACGGTCGACAACCACGGCATCTCCAGCGCGATGGTGCTCAGCGGCGTGCTGGTGCTGATCGCGGCGCTGATCGTCGGCACGCTGGGCCGGGCGCGCGGCGGCGCCGCGCTCGCTACTTCTTCGGCCGAGTAGCACGGCTGGCCTGTGCGCCCGCCGCGAGGATCGCATCGAGCACCACGCGCAGGGCCTTGTTGACCGGCTTGTCGCGCCGGATCACCACGGCCAGCGTGCGGTGCATGCGGGGGGCCAGCCGGCTGATCTTCAGGCCCGGGTGCGCGCCGCGGCCCGTCATTGCCATGCGCGGGACGATGCCGTAGCCCAGCCCCGCAGCCACCATTTCCTTCATCGCCTCGACACTGCCCAGCTCCATGACGGGCTGCGGCTGCAGGCCTTCGGCCGCGAACCAGCGGTCGACCAGCTTGCGCGTGTTGGCCGCGGGCTCGAACAGCACCAGCGGCAGCACGGCCAGGTCGGCGGGTGCCACGCGCGCCTTCAGCGGCGCAAGGTCGCTGCGGCCGATGGCGACGAACTCGTCGTCGAGCACCGGCACCACGCTCAGTGAGCGGCCCGCGGCCGGCAGCGTCACCAGCGCAAGGTCGCTGCTGTTCTCCTCCACCTTGCGGACATGGTCGTCGGTGTTGCCGGTGCTCACCACGATGCCGAGCGCCGGAAACTGCTCGCGCAGGCTGCGCAGCACGGCCGGCAAAAAATAGAGGCAGGCGGTGGCGCCGGTGCCCAGCCGCACGCGGCCCGTGATACCGCTCGCATGGTCCGCCAGCGCGTCGATGGCGTTCTCCACCGCGGTTTCGATGTGATGGCTGTGCCGCAGCAGCTCGGCACCGGCCGGCGTGGCCTTGGCGCGCTTGCCGACGCGCTCGACCAGCCGCACCGCGAGCCTGCGCTCCAGCTGGCGGACCTGCAGGCTCACCGCGGGCTGCGTGAGGCCGAGCCGGTCGGCCGCAGCCGAGAAGCTGCCGGTTTCGATCACCAGGCCGAAGGACCGGAGCTGGTCGAGGTTGAGCGTCTTATCCAAAGTATTCCTTATGCCTTGCATCAGTCGGCGAAGCTTCACTTATCGTCTGCGCAGCGTCAAGATCCGCACCATGCCTTCGCCTGTTCAAGCCACCCAAGCTCTCGCCTCCATCGAAATCCTCGACGCCGGGGCGCACCACATGCCTTCGGTACAGGCCATCTACAGCCGCTACGTGCTGCACGACCTGTGCTCCTTCGAGGAAGAAGTGCCCAGCGTCGAAGAGATGCAGGCGCGCCGCGCCGGCGTGCTGGCGCGCGGCCTCCCCTACCTTGTCGCGCTGAAGGACGGCGAGGTGGCCGGCTACGCCTATGCAAGCCCCTACCGCAGCCGCTCCGCCTACCGCCACACGGTCGAAGATTCGATCTACGTCGCAGAAGGCCTGCAGGGCCATGGCATCGGCCGTGCGCTGCTCCAGGAGCTGATCCGGCGCTGCACCGACAGCGGCTTCACGCAGATGGTGGCGGTGATCGGCAACAGCGCCAATGCGGGCTCGCAGCGCGTGCACCAGGGCCTGGGCTTCGAGACGGCGGGCGTGCTGCGCAACGTCGGCTTCAAGTTCGGGCAGTGGGTCGACACCGTGCTCATGCAACGTGCACTGCGCTGAACCGCCCCCCGCGCGCGGATGGCTCGCGCTGCTGTGCGCGAGCCGGCTGCTGCAGGCCATGGTGGTCACCGCCTATTCCGGCGTGCTGCCCTTCATGATGGCCGACTGGCACATGACGGCCGCGCAGGCCGGCTCGATCCAGAGCGCATGGCACGTCGGCTACATGAGCTCGCTGTTCACCGTGGGCCTCCTGGCCGACCGCTACGGCCCGCACCGCGTCTTCCTCATCGGCAGCGCGATCAGCGCATGCTCGGCGCTGGCTTTTGCCGCCTTCGCGCACGGCCATCTTTCGGCGCTGCTGCTTTACGGCCTGGCCGGGCTGTGCGCGGGCGCCTCGTACACGCCGGGCCTGCAGCTGCTCGCGCGCAACGCCGAGCCCGCGGTGCGCGGCCGGGCGATGGGACTCTTTCTTGGTTCGGCGTCGATGGGCTACGCCTTGTCGCTGGCGGTGGTGGCGGCCTTCAGCCACGCCCTGCACTGGCGCTTCGGCCTGCTGGCGGCGGCGGGCTGCACCTTCGCGGGTGCGCTGCTCACGGTGCCGGCACTGCGGCGCATGCGGCCGCCCGCACCGCGCGCCGGCGCAGGAACGCCGCCGCGCGAAGGCACCTGGCATGCGCTGGCCGAGACGGTGCGAGACAAGCCCGCGATGGCCGGCAACTGGGCCTATGCCTTCCACTGCTGGGAACTGATGGCGCTGTGGGCCTGGCTGCCGGCCTACCTGGTCGCATCGGCCGGCGGCGCCGCGCCGTGGCAGGGCGCGGGCATTGCGCTGGCGGCGTTCGCGCACCTGGTGAGCGTGTTCGGCAGCATCGGGGGCGGTGCCGCGTCCGACCGCTTCGGCCGCGCACGCATCATGATGGCCGCCACGCTCATGAGCCTGTGCATGTCCTTCGCGTTCGGCTGGATGTGGACCTGGCCGCTGTGGCTGCTGGCCGTGATGGCCGCCCTCTACAACCTGCTCGCGATTGCGGACTCCTCCGTCTATTCGACCGCGCTGGCCGACGTGGTGGCGCCGCACCGGCTGGGCGTGGCGTACTCGGTGCGCTCGGTGATGGGCTTCGGCGCGGGTGCGCTGAGCCCCTGGGTGTTCGGCCTGGTGCTGGACTGGGGACAGACGCGCTTCGGCTTCGGCAGCACGTACAGCTGGGTGGCGGCATGGAGCTCGGTCGGGCTCGGCGCGCTGCTGGGGCCGTGGATGATCGTGCGCTTCGGCCGGCTGGAGCGCGCGCGGCGTGCGCGCTGAACTTCGCCGGCGTCTCGCACCATCAGCTCCCGATCGGATATTCGACGGCCACGCGGATCTGGCGGGCGTCGAGTTCGGCCTGCGCCTTGTTGCTGCGGTGCTCGCCATAGCGCAGCAGCAAGGCCAATCCCTTGGCCGATCCGGCCTGCACCGTGTAGCGCAGCCAGAGGTCGCGCTCCCAGTGCCGGCCGTCCTTGCCGTAGCCCAGCCAGGCATAGCCGCCGCGGGCGGGCACGCGGCTGCCGTCGATGCCGCTGCCGCGGATGTAGGCGGCGCCCATCGCGAGTCCCGGCGCGCCCCAGCTTGCGGCATCGACTTCGTAGCGCAGCTGCCACGATTGCTCGTGCGGCGCATTGAAGTCGGACAGCTGCGCGGCATTGCCGAGCCAGATGGCACCGCGCGTCAGGTAGTCGAAGGGCGTGTCGCCGTCCACCTTCTGCCAGCCCACGCCCATGCGGTGGGGGCCGTGCCTGTAGGTGGCCATGAGGCTCGCGGTGGTGTTGTCGATCGGGCCGGCCAGCGCGCGGCCGGTGTCCTTGCTGTGATAGAGCTGCAGGTCGAAGGCCAGCGCGCGCTTCGGGTCGAGCGGCATCGCGTAGGAAGCGCCGAGGTAGCCGGTGCGCCAGGTGTCCTTCAGCCGCCCGAGGTAGGCCGAGAGCGAAAGTGCGGGCGCCGCCTTCCACGTCGCGCCGGCAAAGTCGAAGGCATCGCCGCGCGGCGACTTCGGGTCGAGGTAGTTGACGACCAGCGGATTGGCGGTGCCGCGCGCGTTGCGGTCGGCCGAGCCGGTGAAATGGCCGGCCTGCAGTGTGAGCTTGTCGATCTCGTGGCTCGTGAGCAGCCAGCCGCGCATGGTCTCGGGCAAGAGGCGCGTGTCGGAAGAACTGAAGATCGGCGCCTTGACGCGCTGCTCGCCCACCTTCAGGACCGTGGAGGAGATGCGCACCTTCAGCGCCGCACCGCCGCGCGCAATGCCGTCCTGTGCGTAGCCCTGGCGGTCCACCGGCAGCATGCGGACCTTGCCGACGCGCAGGTCGTCGCCCGAGAGCTTGTGCGCAAAGTAGGCGTGCGCATCGGCGCCGAAGCCGACCACGCCGTGCGTGAAGCCCGACTCCACCGCGCCCATGAGGCCGTAGCCCCATTCCTGCGCGTAGTCGCTACGCCTGGCCTTGGGCAGCACGGCATTGCGCCCGCCGTTGCTCCTGCCGCCGTCCAGGTAGTCGCGGCGTTCATGGACGGTGCGGTTCAGCAGGCTCCATCGCGTGTCTTCGACGAAGCCTCCGGTGGCTTCGGCAACCGGGGCTTCGGCACCGGCCGCGGCACCGCCGAGCATCATCAGTGCGGCGCCCCAGCAGCGTCGCCCGGCCCTCGGGAAACGCCGGCACGGGGCCGGACGGGCGGCGGGGAATGCCGATTGCGTGCGGATCATGTCCTGCCCCTCCTCATTCCGGCGCATGCGCGAGCCGGAACGACAGCGTGGCCAGGTGCTCGACCTTGTCGGTGGCGGCGGGATCGTCCGCGGGCGCATCGAGCCTGGCGGCGATCACGTTGAGTCCCTGGTTGCGCACCGGCAGCGTGACCGTGCCGTCGGCGGCGGTCAGCACCGCTTCGCCATCGGGGTCGTTGACGAAGTCGGCCAGCACCGGCACGCCGGCAGCGGGCTCGCCGCGGTAGAGCACGCGCAGGCGCAGCGGTTCGCCGCGCATCGCGGGCAGCGCGGCATCGACCGGCACGATCTGCAGCGCATGGCCAGGCAGCCCTCCAAGCGGCCGGGCCAGCGGCGCGCGCAGATGCACCGCGTATTTGAAGTTGTGGCCGCTGGCCGAGGCGCCCGGCACCTCGCCCTTGGGCTTCTTGAACCACTGCCCGCTGGCTGCCTTGGTCCAGATGCCGTTGTCCAGCACGGCAGCGACGATGGCGGGCTGCTCGCGCAGGTCGACCAGCGCGAGCTTGCCGGCCGCTTCGAGCGCGGTCTGCACCGGGCGGCCCGCCGCGTCGTAGCCGGCCACCGCCTTGATGAGCGGCAGGCGCTTGGCGGCGTCGAGGTCGTCGCCGCCCTCGCCGTAGATCAGGGCCAGGTCGCCCGAGCGCTGGGCAAACCAGATGCCGTGGGCCTGGGCCGCCGCCGACACGGCCCACAGCAGCGAAGCCGCGACGGCGCCGCGCAGCATGGGGTTGTGAAGAAGGAATGCCATGGCCATCACAGGTACTTGAGCCAGGCGATGTCGCGGCGCCGCGCCTTCAGGCCGGCGAAGGCGCGCACCGCGGGGTACAGCGCAACGGCCAGCACGGCCGCGGCGGCCCACACCATCCACATCGCATCGAAACCGAAGAGCGCCCCCTGGTTCCGGCCCCAGGCCGCTTCGGCGCCGAGATAGAGGAACTTGAGCACGTACAGGTGCAGCACGTAGAAGAACATGGGCGCGGCACCGAACACGGCCAGCGGCGCCAGCCATGCCGCACCCTGCCGGCGCTCGAACGCGCGCAGCAGCAGCAGGCCGACGCCGAGCGTCAGCGCAACGAACAGCAGCGAGGGCGGGTACTTGGTGATGTTGAGAAAGCCCATCCAGCTGGCCAGGGCGGTGTCGCCGGCCGTCCAGGGCTTGTCGCCATACACGTCGAGCAGCCGCAGCAGCACGAAGCCGGCCAGCAGCCCCGCGCCCCAGCCCAGCAGCCGCCGCTGGCGCTGCGCGGCATCGGCGCCGGCCGCGAACCATGGCCCGGCGGCGTAGCCCAGCGCGATCACGCCGATCCATGGAAGCAGCGGATAGGAGGTGCGCAGCTTCAGTGCAGCACCGGGCAGTTCGATCCAGCCCCGGTCATGCAGGATGGCCCAGGGCACGTGCAGTGCATGGCCCACGGGAAAGTGCAGGCCGTCGAGCAGGTTGTGCCCCGCGACCAGCACGATGCCCAGCACGATGAGGACCTTGCGCGGCAGCCATACCAGCGCCGCCAGCGCCAGCATCGACAGGCCGATGATCCAGATCACCTGCAGGAACACCTTGGCCGGCGGGAACTGGAAGGTCCATGCGAAGTTGATGACCGTGACCTCCAGCAGCACGAGGAACAGGCCCCGCTTCCACAGGAAGGAGGAAGCCGCCGCGCGGCCGCCGGGCTGCTTCGCGGCATAGAGAAAGGCCGACAGCCCGGTCAGGAACACGAACACCGGCGCGCACAGGTGGGCCAGCAGGCGGCTGAAGAACAGCTCGGGCGGCGTCTCGGCCGCGACCATCGGGTCGGGCACCTGGTGGTGCAGGTAGAAAGTCTCGCGCACGTGGTCCAGCAGCATGAACAGGATCACGAGGCCGCGCAGGGCATCGATGGAAAGCAGCCGGGCGCGGGCCGGCATGGAAGGAGGCGGGATCTCAGGCATGGCATTATTGGGAATGAATTCCCAATAATGTAGCGCACCGGAAATTCCGCGCCGGCTATTCCCCGAGCAGCTCCCCGATCGGCTGCAGGTCTTCGACCCGGTCGCAGATCGACTTGATCACCATGGTGATCGGAATGCCCAGCAGCAGCCCCCACACGCCCCAGAGCCAGCCCCAGAAGATCACGCCCACAAACACGGCCACCGGGTTCATGCGGCTGGTGCGGCTGGTGAGCCAGGGCATCAGCAGGTTGCCCACCAGCGTGTGGATGGCAAGCGACACGCCGCCCACCAGGATGCCCATCTCCAGGCTGTTGAACTGCAGGAAGGCCACCAGCCCGGCGGCCACCATGACGATCACCGAGCCGACGTAGGGAATGAGGTTGGTCACGGCCGCGATGATCCCCCACACGGCGGCGCTCTCGACCCCGATGGCCCAGAAGGCGAGGCCCGTGGTCACGCCCACCAGCGCGCTGATCAGGATCTGCACCAGCAGGTAGCGTTCGATGTTGCGGGTGATGTCGTCGAGCACGT
The DNA here is from genome assembly GCF_056396385.1 of Variovorax sp. 05T418. Taxonomy (NCBI): domain Bacteria; kingdom Pseudomonadati; phylum Pseudomonadota; class Betaproteobacteria; order Burkholderiales; family Comamonadaceae; genus Variovorax; species Variovorax sp. 05T418. Next base: position 622,462 of record NZ_JBFTLJ010000004.1, read on the forward strand.
GCACCGTGACCTTCTTCTTCTGCAGGCTCGGCCCGGTGATCTTGATCAGCTTGCGCCGGAAGGTGTCGCCGGAGCACAGCGCGAAGTAGGTCAGGAAGGCGACCAGCGTGAGCTGCCCGATCGCCTCGAGCAGGCCGACGGTGCCGCTCAGCAGGTAGTCGCGCACGTTGAAGGACGGCCGCTCGATGACCACGCGCGCAACGCCCTTGCGGGCCGCGACGCGCGCGGAGTTTTCCTCGGCCGCCTTTTCAAGCTGCGCGGCCGCCTGCTGCACGCTTTCGAGCGGCGTGGCGTTGGCGCTCCTGCTCCGGCGCATGGCCTGCCCCAGTTTCTGGGCCGCGATGGGCAGCGATTCGGCCAGTTGCGTGGCATTGCCCGAAAGCGAATAGCCGGTCCAGCCCAGGCCGCCGAACAGGCCGACGAGGATCAGCGCGGCGGCGATCCAGCGCGGCAGCCACAGGCGGTGCAGCCGCTCGACCAGCGGCGACAGCGCGTAGGTCAGCAGCAGGCTCAGCATCAGCGGGATGAAGACGGCCTGGCCCCATCGCAGCGCGAAGACGCTGGCCAGCACGGCCAGCACCACCAGCGAGGCGCTGCGCACGTCGACCGGCATGTGCAGCAGCAGGCGTTCGGGCTCCGGCCGCAGCTCGGGCGGCACGGCTTCGGGCGGGGACTCCAGCACGGGTTCGGGCGGCACCTCGGCCGGGGCATCGCCGGCCGGTTTGTGGTCATCTGTCATCGCGCTTCCTTCAGCACTTCGCGCACTGCCGCCAATTGTCGCCGCGACACCGCCACGGGTTCGGGAATCGCGTCGAGCCGCAGGGCCCAGCCTTCGGCGTCTTCCCCGTCGTCGTATTTCTCGAGCGCGCGGATGGCCGAGCGCGCCACCAGCGCATTGCGGTGCACGCGCAGGAAGCGGGTGGGATAGCGCTCCTCGAATTCGTTCAGCGAGCCATCCAGGATGTGGCTGCGCGTGGCGGTGCGCACCGTGAGGTACTTGTACTCGGACTTCAGGTAAAGCACCTCCGACAGCGGGACCCGCTCGGCGCGGCCGCGGTCCTGGATGAGCACGCTTTCCTGCAGCGCGTCGGCCTGCAGCGCGCGCCGCTCCTTCAAAAAACGCTCGGCCTTCTGCAGCGCCTGCTGGAGCCGCTCGGCGCGCACCGGCTTGGTCAGGTAGTCGACCGCATCGAGGTCGAAGGCGGTCACGGCATGCGCCGCGTGGGCGGTGACGAACACCACCGCCGGCGCGTCGGCCCGCCCGCGCAGGGCGCGCGCCACCTCGATGCCGTCGATGCCGGGCATGTGGACGTCGAGCAGCACCAGGTCCAGCGCCATGCCCGCGAGATGCCGCTGCGCCTCGGCGCCCTGGGCGGCCTCGGCCACCACTTCGGCGGCGGGCGAGCGGCAGTCGCGCAGCAGCGTGCGCAGGCGCGAGCGGGCCAGGGCTTCGTCGTCAACGATCAGGGTCTTGAGGGTCATGATTCGGCGGGAATGGCAATGCGCACGCGGTAGTTCTTCTGGTCCATGCCGGCGCTGAACTGCATCTGCATGTCGTGCAGCAGCCGCAGCCGGTCGCGCACGTTGGCCAGCGCAATGCCATGGCCGCGCGGCAGGGGCTCGTCGGCCCAGCGCAAGGGCGGCAGGCTGTTGACCACCTCGATCACCACCACGCTGCCGCGGCGCTCGGTGCGGATGCGCAGCTTGGCGCCCTCGGGGCTGGGCTCCACGCCGTGCTTGATGGCGTTTTCGACCAGCGGCTGCAGCAGCAATGGCGGCAGCCGCGCGCTGCTGGCCGCGGCATCGAGGTCCCAGCGGATGCGCAGCCGGTCGCCGAAGCGCACCTGCTCGATGGCCAGGTAGCGCTCGGCCAGCGCAATCTCGTCGGCCAGCGTGCCCGATTCGCCCGGGTCGGCCAGCGCCTGGCGGAACAGCTCGGCCAGGTCTTCGAGCATGGTCTCGGCCTTGGCTGGCTCCTCCCGCACCAGCGCAATGGCGCTGTTGAGCGTGTTGAACAGGAAATGGGGGCGGATGCGCGACTGCAGCTCTTCCAGCCGGGCCGTCATGGCGGCCGGCGTCTGGCCGCGCGCGCGCAGCACCATCGCCGCCATCACCATGCCCGCGACGAAGGCGCCCGCCACGGCGCTCGCGAGCCAGGGCGCCGTGCCCAGCACGCCGGTCAGCCGCAACAGGCCGCAGCCATAGAGCGAGGAAACGGCACCCAGCGCGGCGCCGGCCGCGTACTGCGCCTGGCGCGGCAGTCGCCCGAGCGGCTTCTTGAGCCCGCAGGCCGCCACCAGCCACAGCAGCGTGGCGGGCAGCGCGCCGCCCGTGACAGTGGCGGTCTGCACCAGCCATTCGCCGGGCGAAGCCGACACGAACAGCGTGGCGGCCGCCACCAGCGCCTCCACGAACAGCACCGCGCGCAGCACCACCCCGATCTGGCAGGCGTCGAACAGCCCCGGGCTGCCGCGCGCGGCCAAACGCCCTCTTTCCGGCGGGGCCGGGGGCGTGGGGGTGGAGGTGGCCGATAAAATCGCCGGATTGCGCATCACTGATACATCGGGTAACCAACCCATTATTGCCTCTACCACGGCTCCCATGACTCAAAACCAACTCGACAAGAAATCCGAAGCCTGGTCGGCCCTGTTCTCCGAACCCATGAGCGACCTCGTGAAGCGCTACACCGCGAGCGTCTTCTTCGACAAGCGCCTGTGGCAGGCCGACATCGAGGGTTCCCTGGCACATGCCGGCATGCTGGCCGCGCAGGGCATCATCGGCAAGCAGGACCACGCCGAGATCGAGCGTGGGATGGCGCAGATCCGCGCTGAAATCGAATCGGGCGCCTTCGAGTGGAAACTCGACCTGGAAGACGTGCACCTGAACATCGAGGCCCGGCTGACCCAGCTCGTGGGCGACGCCGGCAAGCGCCTGCACACCGGCCGCAGCCGCAACGACCAGGTTGCCACCGACGTGCGCCTGTGGCTGCGCGGCGAGATCGACCTGATCGCCGAGCTGCTGGTGGCGCTGCAGCTGTCGCTGGTGGACATCGCCGAGAAGAACGTCGAGGTCATCCTGCCCGGCTTCACGCACCTGCAGGTGGCGCAGCCCGTGAGCTTTGGCCACCACATGCTGGCCTACGTGGAAATGTTCAGCCGCGACGCCGAGCGCCTGCAGGACGTGCGCAAGCGCGTCAACCGCCTGCCGCTGGGCGCCGCGGCGCTGGCCGGCACCAGCTACCCGCTCGACCGCGAACTGGTTGCCAGAACGCTGAAGATGGACGGCGTCTGCCAGAACAGCCTGGACGCCGTGAGCGACCGCGACTTTGCGATCGAGTTCACCGCCGCGGCCAGCCTGTGCATGGTGCACGTGAGCCGCATGAGCGAGGAACTGATCCTGTGGATGAGCCAGAACTTCGGCTTCATCCAGATTGCCGACCGCTTCACCACCGGCTCTTCGATCATGCCGCAGAAGAAGAACCCCGACGTGCCCGAACTCGCGCGCGGCAAGACCGGCCGCGTGGTCGGCCACCTGATGGCGCTCATCACCCTGATGAAGGGCCAGCCGCTGGCCTACAACAAGGACAACCAGGAAGACAAGGAGCCGCTGTTCGACACCGTCGACACGCTCAAGGACACGCTGCGGATCTTTGCCGAGATGATCGGCGGCATCACCGTGAAGCCCGAGGCCATGGAAGCCGCCGCGCTGCGCGGCTACGCCACCGCCACCGACCTGGCCGACTACCTCGTGAAGAAGGGCCTGCCCTTCCGCGACGCGCACGAAACCGTGGCCCACGCCGTGAAGGCCGCCACTTCGCACAAGGTCGACCTCGCGGAGCTGCCGCTGGCCGTGCTGCAGCAGTTCAACCCGAACATCGAGAAAGACGTGTACGACGTGCTGAGCCTGCGCGGCTCGCTCAATGCGCGCAACATCCTCGGCGGCACCGCGCCGGCCCAAGTGAAGGCGCAGATCGCGCGCCACCGGGCCCGGCTGGCCTGACGCCCAAGGCCCCGCTTGTTCTACGCCATCCCGCTCGAGAACAAACCGAGCTGGCGCAATCCACCGTGGATGACGGTGCTGCTGATCCTCGTGAACATGATCGTGTTCTGGGGGCCGCAGCGCAGCGAGGAAAAGGCCGAGGAGCGCGCGGCCCGCTACTACGTGAACAGCGTGCTGCCCGAGCTGGAGCTGCCGCCTTTCGTGGAGTGGCTCGAGAAGACGGACCCCAGGCGCGGCAAGCAGGCGCGGCGCATGCTGCCGCACGAGGAAACCCATCCGCAGCTGCTCGACAGCCTGCAGAACGACAGCAAATTCCTGCAGAAGCTGCAGGCCGGCGAGGTCATCACGCCCGCGAACCCGCGCCATGCCGAATGGAAGCGCGACCGCCAGCAGTACGAGGCGATGCGGCCGGCGTCCTTCACCCAGCGCTGGTCGCTCGACCATGACAAGGGCGCCGAGCCCAAGCCCTGGACCTGGATCACCGCGGCCTTCCTGCACGCCGACACCGGCCACCTGCTGGGCAACATGCTGTTCCTCTTCCTGTTCGGCTTCTCGGTCGAACTGGCGCTGGGGCGCGGCACCTACCTGGCCTTCTACCTGCTCGGAGCCGCCGGCTCTTCGCTGTTGTCTGGCTGGGCCTATGCCGGCAACGGCGGCCACGGCCTTGGCGCCTCGGGTGCGATCTCGGCGCTAATGGGCATGTACGCCGTGATGTACCGGCTGCGGCGCATCCGGTTCTTCTACCAGCTCTTCTTCTATTTCAACTACGTCACGGCGCCTGCCCTCCTGCTGCTGCCGGCCTGGATCGCCAACGAGCTGATGCAGCAATGGTGGGGTGACCAGAGCGTCGGCTACATGGCGCACCTGGGCGGCCTCCTGACGGGCGCTGCGCTGATGGCCGGTGCCATGTGGCTGGGCCGCGTGAAGGCGCCCGAGACCGTGAAATCGGAAATGGCGACCGACGACGACCGCTTCGAACAGCACGTGGCCGCCGCGCGCAAGCTGTCGGCGGCAATGAAGTTCGAGCCCGCCTGCGCCGAGTGGCGCGCCGCCGCCGCCTTGCGCCCCGGCGACACCGACACGCTGCGCGCCTGGTTCAACACCGCGCGGCTGCAGCCCGCGGGCGAAGATTTCCACCAGGCCGCGCGCCGCATCTTCCGCCTGCCCGCCACCGACCCCGACACCCTGGCCCTGCAGCACGCCAGCTACACCACCTACCTCGACCAGGCGAAGCCCGGCGCGCGCCTCCCGCCCGACGACATGGCCCGCCTGGCGCGCCGCTTCACGCGCGTGCGCCAGTTCCAGGATGCCGACAAGCTGTGCCGCGTGCTGCTGAAGACCGCGCCCGACCATCCGGAGCTGGCCGACACGCTGTCGGTCTGCGCCAACGGCCTGCTGCATGCCGGCGAGCGCGACATGGCCGTCGGCTGGCTGCCGCACCTGCTGCGGATCGCGCCCAACGACATGGTGACGCGCGCCCTCGAGCGCGCCTGACCGCGGCTGGAGATCAGGCCGCGGGCCGCAGCAGCCAGCGCACTTCCTGCGTCTGCTCGCTGTCCGGAAAACGCGATTCGAGCGTCGCCAGGATCGGCTGCGCCATGTCGGCGCGGCCGAGCCCCTGCACCAGCACCCGGGCCGCCAGTTCGTAGGCCTGCGGAATGGCTGCATGGCCGCGAAAGCGCCGGTCGAAACCCGACAGCAGCGCCAGCGCCGCATGCGCATCGCCATTGCGCCATTCGGCCTTGGCCAGCGTCATGACCGTGGGGGCGTCGTCGAGCGCAAAGGTCTTGTCCTTTTCGCGGCAGGCCTTGAAGACCTTGAGCGCCTCGGATGCCAGGTCGCGCCGCAGCAGCAGCGGAATGAAGCGGCGCGCCTGGTCGAGCAGCGTGGACGCCTTCTCGGGCGCGAGCAGCAGCACGCGGTGGTAGCGGCGCTGCGCCGCCAGGTCGTCGGCCGCCGCCACGCGCTGCGCCTCGTAGGCGACGCCAAGCGCGCCGGCCACGTCGCCGTCGGTGATGAGCTGTGCCACTTCGGCATCGGTGCGCTGCGCGGCGATCTGCTCGGGCGTGCGGCGGTCCACCGGCGCGCCGTCGTCCACGCCGCCGCCGGGCAGGAGGTCGATGCCGAAGGCGTCGTGGTGCTGGTACATCACGTAGCCCAGCAGGCTCGCCATCACCCAGCCGAAGTAGATGAACGCGAAATTGGCGATCGGCAGCATGATGAGGCCGTCGATCATCGGCAGCAGCATGCCGATGGCAATCTGCGCACCCGCGCTCAGCAGGAACAGGAAGAAGCACAGCAGTGCATAGGGCCAGCCGATGATGCGCATCGCATCCATCACGTAGCCGGGGTTCATGGCCTGGAAGAAGCTGCCCGACTGCACCAGCACGATCACCGCGGCCGGAAAGGTGAACGACACCACGAACACCGCGACCGTGCCCAGCACCGGTTCGTACCAGGCGAGCCAGCCGATCAGCGCGCCCTGCACCACCGAAATGGCAAACAGCTTCCAGGGCAGGTTGACCCAGTCTTCGTTCAGCTCGCGCGGAAAATCGGCCGAGCGCCAGATGCCGCGCGATCCGAGCGCCGTGACCTTGAAGCCGTAGCGGCTGGCCGCCAGCACGATGCCCAGCTCGATCACGACCAGCGACAGGCCGGGATGCAGGAAAGGAATGGCCTCGAACAGCAGGCTGCAGAACGCGAGCACCAGGCCGTACATGAACGGCCGCAGCTGGAACGGAAACGCGAAGAAGCTGTTGAGGCGGTGCCAGAAAGGCGGCGGGGGCGGGAGCGATTCCTTGATGCGCATGATGGCCTTGCCCGCGGCTACTTGAAGAAGTCGCTCTGGCTCATGGCGCCGCGCCCGCCCAGGCGCACCACCGTGACGCCGTCGCCGTGCACGAGCCGCATCTGGCCCAGTTCGCGCTCCAGCCGCTGCGTGAAGCTGCTCTTGAACTGCATGGCCGCCTCGCCCATCTTCAGCACGCTGGTGCCTTCGACGGTGGCGCTCTTGCGGTCGCTTGCCACGTCGATGCTGTCGATGTGGTACTCGTACTCGATGGTGAGCATGCCGCCCATGCGCTCACCCACCGACTCGAACATCTTGAAGGACTTGCGGATGCCGTCGCAGGCCTGCTCGCGGTCGCTGGTGGTCTCCTGCGTGCGGCCCATCATGATCGTCTTGTTCTGGATCACGGCCTTCTTGCTGAGCTGCTTGCACAGCTGCTCGGCATCGCGCGAGTAGATGGCGTGCGCCTCTTTCTCGTAGTACTTGCGCACCATGGCCTCGTCGAGCTTGCGCCCGCCGATGAAAAAGTACCACGCGCCCACGCAGAGCGCGACGACGATCGCTATTTGCTTCATTTCCCCGCCCGCACGCCCGTGCGCCCCGCTCCGATTTTGCGGGGCAGTATACGTTGCGGGATGTTTCTTGAGGGGCTTCGGGCGGGGACTGGATGGCTGCGCTCCATGCCCCACAATCCGCAGATACGATCCGATCAGCGTTCCGCCTTTCCGATGCCTTCGATGAAAACCGCGCTGGCCGCCGCGCTGCTGCTGACAACCGCACTCGCCTCGCAGGCCCAGAACCACAATGCCGTGCTGCCCTACGAGTCGCTGGACGGCACGGCGGCCGATGCGGCCGCCTCCTCCTCCGAATACCTGGCGGCCAAGGCGCGCTGGCACAACGAGCTGGCCGCCTTCTTCCGGGCCGACCAGCAGCAGTTCCCGGCGCCCGGCGGCGTGGTGTTCGTGGGCAGCTCCACCGTGCGCATGTGGAAAAGCCTCGCGCAGGATTTCCGCCAGGTGCCCGGCATCGTCAACCGCGGCTTCGGCGGCTCGACCCTGGCCGACTGCAGCCTGTTCGCGCGCGACCTGGTGGTGCGCTACCGGCCGCGGCAGGTGCTGGTGTACGCCGGCGACAACGACCTGGCCGAGGGCCGCACGCCGCTGCAGGTGCTCGAGAGCTTTGCGCGCTTTGCCAATGCGGTGCGCGCGGAGCTTCCGAACACGCGCATCAGCTTCATCTCGATCAAGCCGAGCCCCTCGCGCGAGCACCTGATGCCGCAGATCCGCGAAACCAACAACGTGATCTCGGCCTACCTCAACCGGCTGCCCGACAGCGAATACATCGACGTCTTCACGCCCATGCTCGGCGCCGACGGCCGGCCGCGGCCCGAGCTGTTCAGGAGCGACCGGCTGCACATGACCGACGAGGGCTACCGGCTCTGGCAGTCGGTTATCGCCAGCCACTTGCCAGGGGCCGCGCCAGTCGCGGCGCCGGCGGCCGCCCTGCCCTGAGCGGCGCTCCCGGCCAGGCTCAGGCCCGCGCGGTCTCCGTCGGCACGTCTTCCGCCGGCGGCGGCAGGTCGGCCCCGCGCGTGAAGCGCGCCACCGCGTACATGCCCGCGAACACCGCCAGCAGCAGCAGGCCGTCGCCCCACCAGGGCCGGGCGGTCTGGCTGTCGCCGTAGAAGGCCAGCACCAGCAGCACCGCCACCAGGTGCGCGCAGAACACCGGCAGCGAGGCCGCGCCCATGGCCTCGAGCCAGTGCAGGCGAGGAATCCTGCGCATGAGCCCGGGCCCGAAGCGCACCGCCAGGATGCCCAGCGCCACCAGGTTCACGAGGCGCAGCGGCCCGAGCTGCCACTTGTCGAACAGCAGGTTCATCTCCACGTCGCCGCCGAACGGCGCCTGTCCGTTGATGCCGTGGTGGCGCCACCAGAAGCCGTAGAGCGCAATGGCCAGCGCGGGCATCCACAGCCAGGCCGGAAAGCGCAGCGGCCGCGCGCCGGGCAGGTTGCGGCTGGCGCCGAGGCACAGGCCGGCAAACCACAGGAACTGCCAGGCGTAGCTGTTGAAGGCGCCCATCTCGTGGAATGGCACCGGCAGGCCGAGGTGGTGCACCGCCAGCCCGTAGATCCATTCGCTCAAGTCGAACTGCGCGAGCGCCCACAGGGTGACGCTGGCGGCCATCACCAGCGTCCAGCCGTGGCGCATGGCAAAGGCCAGCACCCAGGGGCTCATCAGCATGAAGAAGATGTACATCGGCAGGATGTCGAGAAGCGCGGGCTCGTAGATCAGCAGCAGCCCGAAGAGAAAGCCGTCGCGCGGCTCGGCCAGGTAGTAGGACACCAGGTTCTTCACCGCCGGTTGGTCGATGTGCAGCCCGAGCGCGGCAATCACGGTGAACAGGAACAGCAGGATCGCCGCCTGGCACAGGTAGACCTTGAGCACGCGCCGCCAGAAGGCCTGGCGCATCGGGTCGACGCCGCGCACGTAGCCGATGCGGCTGTAGACCAGCCCGGCCACGAAGGCCGACAGCAGCACGAAGCCTTCGGCGGCCGAGACGAAGCCGAAGGGCTGGCCCAGCGGGTCGGTCAGGCGGGTGGGCAGGTGGGTGACGGTCATCAGCACGAGCATCAGCCCGCGCAAGGCGTCTATTTCCCAGTAGCGTTTCATCGGTCGGCGGCGAGGTCTTGGTGGCGGTCCGCGCGGCGCACGCACGACAGTGCCGATTGTATGAAGAGCGGCCAAGGCATATGACGACTGGCACTGCCGGAGCGCCATTCAAATCGGCTACGCTGCGCGCTGCTTCCAGGTGGAGAAAAAATTGAAAAGAACCATTCCAGCATTGCTTCTGGCCGGCAGCGCCTTGCTCGCCGTCCCGGCCCTCGCCCTCCAGATCACCAGCCTGACGCCGCAGGGCGAAGTGGCGCGCGTGCGCCAGGTGGTCGCCAAGTTCGACCAGCCCGCGGTCAATTTCGGCGATCCGAAGGCGCCCGCGCCGCTTGCCGTGAGCTGCACCGACGCGCAGGCCGGCAAGGGCACCGGCCGCTGGACCGATGCAAAAGCCTGGGTCTACGATTTCGAGAACGACCTGCCGCCCGGCGTGCGCTGCACTGTCACGCGGATTGCCGGCTTCAAGCCCGCCTCGGGCGGGGAGCTGACCGGGCCGGAACGCTATCAATTCAATAGCGGCGGACCGTTCGTGCGCAACCACATGCCGGGCAGCTATGGGCGGATCGACGAGCAGCAGATGTTCGTGCTCGAGCTCAACGGCGCCGCCACCGTGGAGAGCGTGCGCCAGAACGTCTGGTGCGCGGCCGACGGCATCGGCGAGCGCATTCCCGTGCGGCTGCTCGAAGGCGAGCAGCGTGCCGGGCTCCTCAAGGCCTTCGGCCGCGAGGCGGAAGCCGCCAAGGACCCGCTGCGCTTCATCGCGCTGCAATGCAACCGCACGCTCACGCCGGGCAGCAAGGTGCAGATCGTCTACGGCAAGGGCGTGGCCACGCCCTCGGGCGTGGCCAACAACGTCGAGCGCCGCCTGAGCTTCCAGGTGCGCGAACCTTTCGCGGTGTCTTTCAGCTGCGAGCGCGAGAACGCCCAGGCCGCCTGCCTGCCGCTGCGGCCGATGCAGCTGCAGTTCAATGCGCCGGTCACGCGCAAGATGGCTTCGCAGATCCAGCTCAAGGGCGGCGGCAAGTCGATTGCCGCCACGCTCGAGAACGACGGCGGCACGCCGAGCGAAGACGACGTCGTCAGCGCCGCGAGCTTCAGCCCGCCGTTCGCCGAGGACACCAAGTTCAGCATCGAGCTGCCCGCCAAGTTCGAAGACGCCTCGGGCCGGCCGCTGGCCTCGCCCGGCAGCTTTCCGCTGAAGGTGGCCACCGGCGCGATGCCGCCGCTGGCCAAGTTCGCGGCCTCGCCCTTCGGCGTGGTCGAGCGGCTGGCCGAGCCCGGCACGCCGGCCATGATGCCGGTGACCGTGCGGCGCGTGGAACCCGCGCTGATGGTGCAGGCGCTGACGCCCGGCAAGGTCAGCGACATGAACCCGAAGACCGACGCCGAGATCATCGCGTGGTTCCGCAAGGTGCGCCGCTACGACGAATACACCGTGAGCCGCGAACAGGCGCGCAAGGACGTCAAGGGCGCGCTGCCCGCCGTCATCGAGACCAGCGAGCGCACCCATGTGCAAAGCCGCATGCTGTCGCTCCTGGCGGGCCAGCCGGGCGTGAAGGCGCTCGACATGCCCAAGGCCGAGAGCGGCGATCCGCGGCCCTTCGAGGTCATCGGCATTCCGCTGACGCCGGGCTTCCACGTGCTCGAGATCGCTTCGCAAAAGCTCGGCGATGCGCTGCTCGACGAGCGCTACGGCGCCAACCGCACGATGTATGTGCGCACCACCGCGCTGGCCACCAACCTGGCGGTGCACTTCAAGCTCGGCCGCGAGAACTCGATGGCCTGGGTCACCACGCTCGACAAGGGCAAGGTGGTGCCGAACGCCGAGGTGCGCGTGTCCGACTGCCGCGGCGTTGCCGTCGCATCGGGCACCACCGACGCCAACGGCATCGTCAACCTCACGGGCATCGCACCCGATGCGCCCAACTGCAACGGCCCGGACGAATACAACGCGGGCGCCTGGTTCGTCAGCGCCCGCGCCAAGGACGACAAGGGCGTGGAAGACCTCGCCTTCACCTGGAGCGACTGGCAGCGCGGCATCGAGCCCTGGCGCTTCAACGTGCCCACCAGCCTGCAGGCCGAGCCCGACCGCGTGGCCCACACCATCTTCGACCGCACCCTGCTGCGCGCCGGCGAGACGGTGTCGATGAAGCACCTGATCCGTACCCAGACCAGCAAGGGCTTCGGCCTGCCCGAGAACCGGCCCGACACGCTGGTCATCACCCACACCGGCAGCGGCCAGCGCTTCACGCAGCCGCTGGCCTGGCGCAAGACGCCGACCGGCGGCCTGAGCGCGGAGAACAGCTTTGCCATTCCGCCGGCCGCCAAGCTCGGCGTGTACGAAGTGATGCTGCGCAGCGGCAAGGGCAAGGACGCGAACAGCGGCAATTCCGAGGAAGAAGTCGAAGTCGACGACGAAGGCGGCTACAACCGCAGCTTCGCCACCGGCCAGTTCCGCGTCGAGGAATTCCGCCTGCCCGTGCTCGAAGGCCGCATCGCGCCCACCGACAAGAAGCCGCTGGTGAGCGTGGCCTCGGTGCCGGCCGAGGTGCAGATCAACTACGTGGCCGGCGGCGGCGCCGCCAACCTGCCGGTGCGCGTGTCGGCCATGGTGCGCGGCAAGAGCCTCGGCTTTGCCGACCACGAGGCCTTCAGCTTCAGCCCGCCGCGCGTGCAGGCCGACAGCTCGCAGGCACCCGCCGCGGCGGCGGCCGACACCGCGGGCGCCGAGGAAGACATCAACAGCGCCAGCGACACCCGCGTGATCGCCGACAAGCTGCCGCTCACGCTCAACAAGGACGGCGCCGGCAAGCTCACGATCGACAAGGTGCCCAAGGTGAAGGCCGCGCGCGAGCTGCTGCTCGAAGCCACCTATGCCGACCCGAACGGCGAGGTGCAGACCATCCGCAGCACGCAGACGCTGTGGCCCGCCTCGGTGATCGCCGGCATCAAGACCGAAGGCTGGGTCTCGACCAGCCAGAAGCTCAAGTACCAGGCGCTCGCGCTCGACCTCTCGGGCAAGCCGCAGGCCGGCGTCACGCTCAACGTGCGCGCCGTGGCGCGCATCACCACCACCAGCCGCAAGCGCATGGTGGGCGGCTTCTACACCTACGACAACAAGACCGAGACGAAAGACATCGGCACCGTCTGCAGCGGCAAGAGCGACGCGCGCGGACTGCTGCTGTGCGAATCCGAGCTCAAGGAAGCCGGCGAGGTCGAGCTGGTGGCCAGCGCCACCGACAGCGAAGGCCGCGACAGCCGCGCCGCCAGCTCGGTGTACGTGACCAAGCAGGGCGAACTCTGGTTCGGCGGCGAGGACAACGACCGCATCGACGTGCTGCCCGAGAAGAAGAGCTACCAGCCCGGCGAGATTGCCAAGTTCCAGGTGAGGAGCCCCTTCCGCTTTGCCACTGCGCTGGTGTCGGTGGAACGCGAGGGCATCATCGAGACCCACGTGGTGCAGCTCGACGGCAAGGACCCGACCGTGAGCCTGCAGGTCAGGCCCGAGTGGGGGCCGAACGCCTACGTGAGCGTGCTCGCGCTGCGCGGCCGGCTGCGCGAGGTGCCGTGGTACAGCTTCTTCACCTGGGGCTTCAAGGCACCGCGCGAGTGGTGGACCGCCTTCTGGTACGAAGGCAAGGAATACGTCGCGCCCACCGCAATGGTCGACCTCAGCAAGCCCGCCTACCGCCTCGGCATGGCCGAGATCCGCGTCGGCACGCGCGCGCACCAGATCGACGTGACCGTCACCAGCGACAAGCCCAGCTACCCGGTGCGCAGCAAGGCGCAGATCACCATCTCCGCCAAGCTGCCCGACGGCAAGCCCGCGGCGGGCGCCGAAGTGGCGCTGGCCGCGGTCGACCAGGCGCTGCTCGAGCTGATGCCCAACGACAGCTGGAACCTGCTCAACGCGATGCTGCAGCGGCGCAGCTGGGGCGTTGCCACCTCCACCGCGCAGATGGAAATCGTCGGCCGGCGCCACTACGGGCGCAAGGCCGTGCCCGCGGGCGGCGGCGGCGGCAAGGGCCAGACGCGCGAGCTGCTCGACACCCTCCTGCTGTGGAACCCGAAGGTGGTGCTCGACGCCAACGGCCAAGCCGTGGTGACGGTGCCGCTCAACGATGCATTGACCACTTTCAAGATCGTGGCCGTGGCCGACTCGGGCACCAGCCTGTTCGGCACCGGCCAGGCCAGCATCCAGGCCACGCAGGACCTGCAGATCATCAGCGGCCTGCCGCCGCTGGTGCGCGAGGACGACCAGTTCCGCGCCCAGATCACGCTGCGCAACACCACGCAAAAACCGATGAAGGTGGAGGCTGCGCCGCGCGCCACGCTGCTCACGCTCCCGCCGCAGACGGTGGACATCCCGGCCGGCGAAGCGCGCGAAGTCGCATGGACCGTGACCGCGCCCGCGCAGCTCGCGCAGACGCGCGCCGAAGCCATCCTGTGGGAGATCGAGGCGAAAGACACCATCGGCGGCGCGCGCGATGCGCTCAAGGTGCGCCAGCGCATCATCCCGTCGGTGCCGCTCACGGTGCAGCAGGCCACGCTGGTGCAGCTCGACGGCCCCTTCACCATCGACGTGGCACCGCCCGCCGACGCCCTGCCCGGCCGCGGCGGCCTGAAGCTGTCGCTGCAACCCAAGCTGGCCGAGGGCCTGCCGGGCGTGCGCGACTGGTTCGCCAACTACCCGTTCATCTGCCTCGAGCAGAAGACCAGCAAGTCGGTGGGCCTGCGCGACGCGAAGATGTGGCAGGGCGTGATGGCCCAGTTGCCGACCTACCTCGACAGCGACGGCCTGGCCAGCTACTTTCCGCCGCGCGACGGCGAATCGAACCGCGGCAGCGACATCCTCACCTCGTACCTCTTGGCGGCCACGCACGAGGCGGCGGCGCTGAACCCCGCCTTCGCGCTGCCCGACGCGGCGCGCGCGCCGATGGAGTCGGGCCTCATCGCCTTTGTCGAAGGCCGCATCCAGCGCGAGTTCTGGAGCCCGCGCAAGGACCTGGACGTGCGCAAGCTCGCCGCGCTCGAGGCCCTGTCGCGCTACGGCACGGCCAAGGGCAGCATGCTCGGCAGCATCACCATCGCGCCGAACCAGTGGCCCACCAGCGCGGTGATCGACTGGCTCAACATCCTGAAACGCGTGCAGGACGTGCCGCAGCGCCAGCAGCGGCTCGATGAGGCCAACAACGTGCTCAAGGCGCGCCTGTCCTACCAGGGCACCAAGCTCATCTTCAGCACCGAGCAGGACGACTACTGGTGGTGGCTCATGACCAACGGCGACGTCAACACCGCGCGCCTCCTGCTCAGCGTGATGGACGACCCGGCCTGGAAGGACGACATCGGCAAACTGGCCAACGGCTTCATCGGCCGCCAGCAGAACGGCGCCTGGCACACCACCACCGCCAACCTGTGGGGCGGGCTTGCGCTCGAGAAGTTCTCCAAGGTGTTCGAGAGCACGCCGGTGGCCGGCGTCACGGCCGCCACGCTCGGCGCCGTGAAGGCGCAGGTCGACTGGCGCAGCGTCGAGCGCGTGAAGACCACCGACGCGGCCGGCGCGCCCAACCAGAGCACCTTCTTCGGCGCGCCCGCGTCGCCCGGCAACCTGAAGAACAACAGCATGTTCCTGCCCTGGGCCGCATCGCCCGCGGGCACGCCGGTGCGCGACACGCTGCTGGTCACGCAGCAGGGCAGCGGCAAGCCCTGGCTCACGATGCAGTCGATTGCCGCGGTGCAATTGAAGGCGCCGTTCGCCGCCGGCTATGCGATCAAGAAGACCATCACGCCGGTCGAGCAGGCCACCGCGGGCAAGTACACGCGCGGCGACGTGCTGCGCGTGACCGTCGAGGTGAACGCCAGCACCGACATGACCTGGGTGGTGGTGAGCGACCCGATCCCGGGCGGCGCCACCATCCTGGGCACGGGCCTTGGCCGCGACTCGCAGATCGCCACGCAGGGCGAGCGCAAGTCGGGCGCCGGCTGGCTGGCCTTCGAGGAGCGCAGCTTCGAGGCCTTCCGCAGCTACTACGAGTACCTGCCCAAGGGCGTGGTGAAGATCGAATACACCGTGCGCCTCAACAACGTGGGCGACTTCGCGCTGCCGCCGAGCCGCGTCGAGGCGATGTACGCGCCCGAGATGTTCGGCGAGACGCCGAATGCGCGCGTGAAGGTGGAGGCGGCGAAGTAAGAAAAGAAGTGGCGGGGCCTGCTTATGCCGGCCCCGCCGCCGCAAGCGCCGCTTCGTACACCGCCAGGTCCGCGTCCGAGAAGCAGCAGAACGTGGTCTCCTGCACGCTGGCACTCGCGGCCAGCGCCGATCGGACCGTGGCCACCGCAATGGGCGCCGCGAGCTCGATCGGGTAGCCGTAGATGCCCGTGCTGATCGAGGGGAACGCAATAGTGCGAACGCCGTGCTGCTCGGCGATTTCCATCGACTTCCGGTAGCACGAGGCCAAGAGCTCCGGCTCGCCGCTCGCACCGCCGCGCCAGACCGGCCCGACGGTGTGGATGACGAAGCGGGCCGGCAGCCGGTAGCCCCGGGTCAGCTTGGCGTCGCCGGTCTTGCAGCCCGACAGCAGGCGGCATTCATGCAGGAGCTCGGGCCCCGCCGCGCGGTGGATGGCGCCATCGACGCCGCCTCCGCCGAGCAGCGAGGAATTGGCCGCATTGACGATGGCATCGACCTGCAGCGTGGTGATGTCGCCGCGGATGGCACGAAGCGCTTTCTGCATGATCCAGGACAGATTAGGCGACCGGCGCGGTGAATGCAATCAGCTTGCCCATGTTGGCGACGAAGCTCGCGACCGTGATGCCCTGCGGCTGCTCCTTCTTGACGTAGGGCTCGATCAGCGGCGGGTCCGCCGGGTCGTAGGGCGAGGTGTCGAACACGTCGCCCACATGCTTGCTGCGGTAGGCATCGCCCGTGTACGGCGTGGAAGGCCCATCGCCCTTGTAGGGGTTGGTCACGGCCGACAGCGGCGCGAGCCAGTAGCCCTTGGGGTCGAGCTTGTCCATCACGGCCGCGGCATCGGCGGCGCTCACCACGGGGGTTGTCATCACGCGGTCGGCGAACAGGTCGGCAAAGTCCACTTCGCGCAGCGAAAAGTACTTGGGCAGCGGCCGCTGCTCGCCATGGCGCAGCGGAGAAGCCGCCACCATCTGCTGGACCGCGGCGTCGCTCATGCCGTTGAGCTGGGCGTAGGTCTGGCGCATGCCCGCAATGTCGATGGCGCGGCCGGCCGAGTAGTGGCTGGGCGTATTGCGATGGTCGTGGTCGACGTAGTAGGCGCCGTTGTGGATGTTCGAACCGTAGCGGTGCACGAAGCGCGGCTGGTTGGTGCCGAGCTCCACGAAAGTGGGATGCGTGCGGCCCTTGAGCAGCGGATTCTCCGCAATCATGGTGTCGGTGAGCTTGCAGCTGTCCAGCCAATCGAGCGCCTCGGGCACGCGCGCCAGGTAGCCGCGGTCGCCCGTCAGGCGGAAATAGTTGAACAGCTGCTGCACGTTGGTCTGCGTCGTGTGCGTGGCCAGCGACCGCGGCTCGTAGCTGCGCGCGCCGGCGGGCGCCCCGGCCAGGCGGCCGTTCTGGTCCGTGGCCAGGTGCTGCAGGCCCCAGCCGGCCTGCGGCCCGGGCTGCTGCATGCGGCGCAGGCAGTCCATCGCGCGGGTGATGTGCGGCACCAGGCTCTGGTCGCCGAGCGCCACCACGCACATCAGCAGGAACTTGATGTTCTCGCCCGCCACGTCGTCGTTGAAGGTGACGTGGCGCGTGTAGTCGCCGTCTTCCATGCCTGCGGTCGCGCCCGAAGGCAGCTGCTGCGGGTTGGGCAGCGGCATCGACGAGATCGCATCGGGCGAGGGCGGATAGCGCTGCGGCCAGCCGCCGTCGGCCACGCCGGAGCTGAACTGCGCCTGCGTGACGAAGCCGATGGCCTTCTGCAGCGCCGCCAGGAAGCGCGCATCGCGCTTTTCCAGGTACATGCGCAAGAGGAACTGCGACGACACCGCCGTGCCCGCATCGTCGAAGGTGGCGTTGCCGTAGTAGTGCTGGAACTCCTCGAGCCGCCAGCCGTTGGCGCCCACGGTGGCGTACCACTCGCGCAGCGAGGCTTCGCCGGCAAAGTCGTGGATGTAGTTCCAGCCGCCCGCCGGATGCTGCGCCTCGACCAGCGCGAGCGCGGTGCGCTCGGCGGCGCTGTAGAAGAGTTCGTCGCCCGTGGCATGGTAGGCATCGAGCATGCAATGGCCGGCGGTCGGCGTGCCGGGCGGCTGGATCCAGCACATGGTGCGGCGCGCCTCCATTTCGCCCCAGATGGTGGAGAAGTCGGGCAGGTAGGCCCAGACGTAGCCGCCGCGATAGGACACCGTCTCGTCCATGAAGCCCGCGGCGCGCCGCATCGCCTTGCGCGCCAGTGCCTCGGTGCTCGGCGGAGGTTCGGGCGCGGGTGCCGGCGGCGGCACCGGGAACGGCGGGAAGCCGGGGCCGTCTCCCCCGCCGCCGCACGCGCTCAGCGCCAAGGGGGAAAGTGTCGAAATGACGAAGTTCCTGCGTTTCATCTTTTGTCTCCAGTTAGGCAGCGGTTGAGCCGCTTTGGTACTTTTCAACTCATACGATGTCCGATGAGTCGCTGGAATTCTGCCATTTTCGATGGTTTTCGAATCCAGTTGTACGACAACTAAAGATGCAAGAACGCCGACTTTTTTGTGTTGAATCGTTCGTTTCATGGCCGAGCGGAGCGCCCGGCGGGCTCGGGCACTGCGCATGTGCCCGGTGCTGCTCAGCCTCAGCGGTAGAACGCCTCGACCCTGCCCTTGAGCTTGAGCAGCAGCGGCTTGCCCTTGCGGTCCACCGTCTTGCCCGCGGGCACCTTGATCCAGCCTTCGCTGATGCAGTATTCCTCAACGTCGAGGCGTTCCTTGTCGTTGAAGCGGATGCCGATGTCGTGCTCGAAGACAGCCGGCACGTGGTGGGGGCTGCGCGGGTCGGTGGACAGGTGGTCGGGAAGAGGGGGAAGAGGATTGGCTTCGGTCATGCCGCGGATGATATGGCCTCTGCCCCGCGCCCCCGGGCCGCACCTACCGCCGCGTCTTCTGCGTCTTCTTCTTCGCCATGCGGGCCGCCGGCTTGGGCCCAACGCCCAGCGAGGCGCGCGCGAGCGCATCGGCCTCGTGGTTGCGGTGCCGCGGCACCCAATGCAGGCTGGCCTCCTCGAACGAGCCGAGCAAGGCGCGGGCATCCTCGAACAACCCGGCCATGCGCGCGATCGGCCGGGCGCCAGGCGTGCCGAGCTGCTCGACGAGGATGCTGTTGTCGGTATAGGCCTGCACCACGGTCGCGCCCCTGGCCTTGAGGTCCTCGAGCGCGAGGGTCAGCGCCCTGAGTTCGGCTTCGTTGTTGCAGCCCGTCGCATGGCTGGCCAGCGAGAGGGTGTGGCGGGTGCCGTCGGGCTCGGTGATGACCGCGCCGGCGCCCATGCGGCCGGGGTTCGGCATCGCGCTGCCGTCGCAGTACACGGTCCAGTGGGGGAGTTGCATCGGCTGCGTCGATTCAGCAGTTGTTGCGCTTGATGCCCGCGAGGTTCTGGCAGGGCCGCTGGCCCGGAGGCGGTCCCGGATCCTGCGGGCGCGGAGGCCGTGGCGGGCGAACAATCGGGCGGCCGGGGTCGTAGTACGGGTCGGGACCCCAGCTATAGACCGGCGGCGATTCGGGCGCGGGGCGCTGCGGCTCGCCGACATTGCGCGGAATGATGGCCGGGCCCTGCGGCGCGTTGCTGGCCGCGGGCGGCGGCGGTGGTGGTGGCGGCGTGTATGCCGGCCGGCGCGCTTCTTCGGGGGAAGCGGACGGCGTCACCGTCAGCGGTTCGGTGATGGGCACCTGGCGCGAGAGCCGGCTGCCGGCGGGGCAAGGGCCGTCGGTGTAGACGATGCCTCCGCCCGCATCGGTGCAGCGCACCACCTCGGCCGCCTGCGCACCCATGGCCGCGGCGGCCGCGCCGAAGAGGAAGACAGGAATGAACAGAACCGATGTGCGCATCATGCGACCTCCGCCGTTGGCAGCCGAAGACGACAGTGTCTCCCCTGCCCTGCATTCTGGCCGGGTTTCTACAATCGAAGGTTGTCCGCTCCTTCCTCCAACCGCACCAGGCCATGACCGTATACAACCCGCGCCACCAGCCCACGCGCGTGGCCGACCTGCACCGCTTCGACACCCTCATCGACGCGCGCTCGCCCTCCGAATTCGCGCTCGACCACATTCCCGGCGCCATCAACTGCCCGGTGCTCGACGACGAGGAGCGCCGCATCGTCGGCACCATCTACAAGCAGACCGGCGCCTTCGAGGCGCGGCGCGTGGGCGGCGCCATGGTGGCGGCCAACCTCGCGCGGCACCTGCGCGAACGCTTTGCCGAGCAGCCCGCGAACTGGCGCCCGCTCGTGTATTGCTGGCGCGGGGGCTTGCGCAGCGGCTCGATGGTGACCTGGCTGCGCCTGGTCGGCTGGGACGCGCAGCAGCTCGCCGGCGGCTACAAGAGCTATCGCCAGCACGTGCTGGCGCAGATCGAGGCCACGGTGCCCAGGCTCCGGCTCAAGGTGATCTGCGGCGCCACCGGCAGTGCCAAGACGCGCGTCCTGCAGGCGCTGGCCGCGCGCGGCGAACAGGTGCTCGACCTGGAGCACTGCGCGAGCCACAAGGGCTCGCTGCTGGGCGCGCTGCCCGGCGTGCCGCAGCCCTCGCAAAAGCAGTTCGAGACGCGCATCGCCACCTGCTTCGATGCGCTCGATGTGTCGCGCACGCTCTACGTGGAAGGCGAAAGCGCGCGCATCGGCCGGCTCTCGGTGCCCATTCCGCTGGTCGCGCACATGCGCGCGGCCGACTGCATCGAGGTGCAGGCCGACGCGGCCGCCCGGCTCGACTACCTGCTGCGCGACTACGCCTACCTGGGCGACGACCGCGCCGCGCTGGCGGGCCAGCTCGACAGGCTCAAGGAGATGCAGGGCAAGGCGGTGGTGCAGCGCTGGCAGGAATGGGCGCTCGCGGGCAACCTGCCGCAGCTCTTTGCCGAACTGATGGCGCTTCACTACGATCCGCACTACGAACGCTCGCAGGCGCGCCATTTCGAGAAGTGGCCGCTGCGCCAGCAGGTGGCGGCGCCCGACCTGACCGACGCGGGCATCGACGCGGTGGCGGAGGCCATCCTGCGGTTGAACGCCGCAGGGTAGCGGGCACATTCACGGCAACGGCAAGGCAGGCTCATGACACTCGAATGGCGCGATTCGCTCGAAGGCCTCGACTGGGACGAACTCTCGCGGCTCTATCAGGCCGCACCGCTGGGCAACAAGCAGCCGGGCGGCCTGAAGCTCGTGTTCGGCAACAGCATGTTCAAGTGCCTGGTGTTCGACGCGGGACGGCTCGTCGGGGCGGGCCGCGCGATGGCCGACGGGCTCGACTGCTCCTACATCTGCGACGTGGCGGTGCACCCGAGCCACCAGGGCATCGGCCTGGGCAGGCAGATCGTCTCGCGGCTGCTGGAACTCTCGCGCGGGCACCGCAAGATCATTCTCTATGCGGTGGCCGGCAAGGAGCCCTTCTACGAGAAGCTCGGCTTCAGGCGCATGAAGACCGCGATGGCGATCTTCGAGAACCAGGCGCAGGCGGCCGAGCGCGGGCTGATCGAGTGAACCATTCCGTCGTCGCCACCGAAGAGCACCACTTCGAAAGCCTGCACCAGGCGCTCGACGTGGTGGCGCGCGAACGGAAGTACCTTGCGCTCATGCAGGCGCCGCCCTGGGAACAATCGCTGGCCTTCTACCGCAGCGTGCTGGCGGCGGGCTTTCCCCATTTCGTGGCGGTGAATGGCAGCGGCAAGGTCGTGGGCTGGTGCGACGTGTCGCCGGTCTTCGGTCACTCGAGGGCCCACATCGGCCTGCTCGGCATCGCGCTGCTGCCCGAGGCACGCGGGCTCGGACTCGGCGCCAAGCTGCTGCAGGCGGCCATCGACAGGTCATGGGCGCGCGGCCTCACCCGCATCGAGCTTGCCGTCCGCGCGGACAACCTGAATGCGAAGGCGTTGTACGAGCGCTTCGGCTTCGAGCACGAAGGCCTGCTGCGCCGCGCAAGCCGGGTCGACGGCATCTACCACGACGCCCGCGCGATGGCGCTGCTTCGCTAGACTGAAGCATCCACTGCATGCAACCGGAGAGCGCCCCATGTGCAGAAGCATCAAGACCCTCTACAACTTCGAGCCTCCCGCCACCGAGCAGGAGATCCGCGCCGCCGCGCTGCAGTTCGTGCGCAAGCTCAGCGGCTTCAGCGTGCCGTCCAAGGCCAACCAGGAAGCCTTTGAACGCGCGGTCGACGAGGTGTCCGCGAGCGCCGCACGGCTGATCGGTTCGCTGGTCACCACCGCCGAGCCGCGCGACCGCGCCATCGAAGCCGAACGCGCAAAGGCCAGGTCGGCCGCGCGCTTCGGCACCTGACTGCCAACTGCATTTTTCTGGAGAACCCATGCCGATCGAACTCTGGCTCGCCTTCGTCGCCGCATCGTCCGTGCTGCTGATCATTCCCGGGCCGACCATCCTCACGGTGATCAGCTATTCCATGTCGCACGGCCGGCGCGCCAACGTGCCGCTGGTGGCCGCGGTGGCGCTCGGCGATTCCACCGCGCTGGTGGTGTCGCTGCTCGGCCTGGGCGCGCTGCTGGCCGCGTCGGCGTTCTGGTTCACGGTGGTGAAGTGGGTGGGCGGGCTGTATCTGCTGTACCTCGGCATCAAGCTGCTGCGCGCAGGCATCGGCGGCGCCGAAATCGCGGCGCCCGCGGCGCCCGATTCGCGCTGGCGGCTGTTCGCCAACACCTACCTGGTGACGGCACTCAACCCCAAGGGCATCGTGTTCTTCGTGGCGTTCCTGCCGCAGTTCCTGAGCCCCGCGGCCGACATGACGCGCCAGCTCTGGGTGCTGGCCGTCACCTTCGTGGCGATGGCTGCGCTCAATGCCACGTTCTATGCCGTGTTCGCGGGATCGGCCCGCAAGCTGCTGTCTTCGCCGCGCGCGCAGCGGCGCTTCAACCTTGCGGGCGGCTCGCTGCTGAGTGCGGCGGGCGTGTGGGCGCTGCTCGCGCGCCGGCCCGCCTGAGGCGCGCGGCGGCCAGGCTCAGCGGTAAGGATTGTTCGGGTTGCGGTCGTAGCGGTTCGGTATGCCGTCGCCGTCGCGATCGCGGTCATAGCGGTTGGGCACGCCGTCGCGGTCGCGGTCTCCGTAGCCGTAGTGCGGACGCGGCGCCGGACGGTCATAGGGTGCAACAACGCAGCCGGCCAGCACGGCCGATGCGGCAAGCACAAGGGCCAATGTCTTCGTCATCATCATTTGGTTTCTCCTTGGAGTTGTAGGAAGGCGGCTCGCCTCGCGCAAGCCGGCAACTGCATTGAAGGCCATCTGCGTCTCGGCTGCGTATCCGCCATGAGGCCGGGACGTGAAGTTGGTTACCGGATGTGGAACATGCTGCGGACTTTGGCGCCAAGTTCCTGCGGCCGCAGGCGGCGGCGCACCCGTTCGCAAGTAGGTGCAGTTCCCGTGGCCGCTTCACCGAGAATGGCGCCGCCACGCCGCCGATTTCCGCTTTCCACCGCCATGCCCCGCCCGCCCTTCCCCGCCAGCCGCAGCCGCCTTGCCGCAGCGCTGGCAGCCATCGCCTGCACGCTGCCGGTTGCTGCCGGCGCCGTGAGCTTCGACGAGGTGAAGCGCGAGTTCCGCCCTTCCGACACCGCGGTGCTCGACCGCAACGGCGAGCTGCTGCAGCGCGTGCGCACCGATGCCAGCGTGCGGCGCGGCCAGTGGGTGGCGCTGGCCGATGTTTCGCCCGCGCTGCGCATGGCCATGGTGCTGAGCGAAGACCGGCGCTTCTACGAGCACAGCGGCATCGACTGGCGCGCGGTGTCGTCCGCCGCCTGGGGCAACCTGTGGAACACCCGCACGCGCGGCGCATCGACCATCACGATGCAGCTGTCGGGCCTGCTCGACGAAGACCTGCGCCGCGCCAACAGCGGGCGCAGCTTCACGCAGAAGATCGGCCAGACCGTGGCAGCCGCGCAGCTGGAGCGCAGCTGGCGCAAGGACCAGATCCTGGAGGCCTACCTCAACACCGTGCCCTTCCGCGGCGAGATCGTGGGCATCGACGCGCTCTCGCGCACGCTGTTCGGCAAGGCGCCCAGTGGCCTGGACGCGCGCGAGGCCAGCGTGGCCGCGGCACTGGTGCGCGCGCCCAACGCCAAGCCCGCATTGGTGGCGCAGCGTGCCTGCGAGGTGATGCGCGCGATGGAGCCGGGGCAGAAGATCGATTGCGATGCGCTCGACATGTTCACGAGCGCGGCGGTGCAGCGGCGGGCCTTCGATGCGACCGAAGGCATTGCGCCGCATGCGGCGCGGCGAGTTCTGAAGGAACTGCGCGAGGCCGGCGAAACGGCCGCGCCGCCCTCGCGCCAGGCAGCAGCCGGCAAGGAGGCCGCCGTGCGGACCACGCTGCGCGCGCCGCTGCAGCGCTTTGCGCTGGCCACGCTGCAGCGCCACCTGAAGGAGCTGCGCGGCCGCCACGTGGAAGACGGCGCGCTCGTGGTGCTCGACAACGCGAGCGGCGAAGTGCTCGCCTGGGTCGGCTCCTCGGGCCCGCTGAGCCAGGCGGCCGAGGTCGATGCGGTCACCGCGCTGCGCCAGCCCGGCTCCACGCTCAAGCCGCTGCTCTATGCGCAGGCCATCGCCGAGCGGCGGCTCACGGCGGCTTCGCTGATCGACGATTCGTCGGCGCAGATCAGCACCGCGAGCGGGCTCTACATTCCGCAGAACTACGACCGCCAGTTCAAGGGGCCGGTATCGGCGCGCACCGCGCTGGCCGCCTCGCTCAACGTGCCGGCCGTGCGCACGCTGGTGATGGTGTCGCCCGAATCGTTCGCGCGCCAGCTGCGCGCGGCCGGCCTGCCGCTGCGTGAAAGCGGCGACTACTACGGCTACAGCCTGGCGCTGGGCAGCGCCGAGGTGTCGCTGCTGTCGCTCGCCAACGCCTATCGCATGCTGGCCAATGGCGGGCGCTACGGGCCGCCCACCCTGATGGCGCGGCCTCCCGTGCCGGCGCCGGCTGCGCCCGTCCTCGATCCGCGCGCGGCCTTCATCGTCGGCGACATCCTGTCCGACGCGAACGCACGCACGCGCACCTTCGGGCTCGACAGCATTCTTTCCACGCGCTTCTGGACCGCCGTGAAAACCGGCACCAGCAAGGACATGCGCGACAACTGGGCCGTGGGCTGGTCGCAGCGCTACACGGTCGGCGTGTGGGTCGGCAACGCGAGCGGTGCGTCGATGTGGGACGTGAGCGGCACCAGCGGCGCGGCCCCGGTGTGGGCCGAGGTGATGCGCTTCCTGCACGCGCGCGAGCCGAGCCGCGCGCCCCGGCCGCCGGCCGGCCTGGTCGAGGCGCAGGTGGCGTTCGGCCCCGGCGCCGACGGCAATCCGCTCGAGGCGGCGCGCAGCGAATGGTTCCTGCAGGGCACGGAGCAGCCGCTCTTCGCGCTCGACAGCGCCGGCACGCCGGCAGGCGCCGGGGCCGCGCCGCGCATCACCGCGCCGGCCGACGGCACCATCATCGCGCTGGACCCCGACATTCCGCCGCTGCACCAGCGCGTGCGCTTCGAGTCCGAAGGCCGCGGCGTGCAATGGCGCATCGACGGCAAGCTGTTTGCGCGCGGCAACAGCGCGCAGTGGCTGCCGTGGCCCGGGCGCCACGTGATCGAACTCGCCGATGCCACCGGCAAGGTGGTCGACCAGCGCAAGCTCGAAGTGCGCGGCGCGGGCGTGGTCGCGAAAAGCGCGCGCCGGTAGACGCGCCGGCGGCCACCCGAATCCCCCTGCTTTCGACTGCGGCATTGCAGTCGCGCGAAAATTCATCCAATGATTGAATGAATTAGGTCTTTCTTATTCATATGCTCCTCCAAGCCCCCCGAACCTCCCTGGCCGACAGTGCCGCCGACAGCATCCGCGCCGAGATCGCGGCCGGCCGCTGGACCGTCGGATCGCGCATTCCGATCGAGCCGCAGCTCGCGCAACTGCTCGGCGTGAGCCGCGGCACCGTGCGCGAAGCGGTGAAGACGCTGGTCTCGCGCGGCTTGCTCGAAGTGCGGCAAGGCTCGGGCACCTATGTGCGCTCGGGCTTCGACCCGTCGGCCAGCCTGCAGAAGATGCGGCGCGCAAGCCTGCGCGACCAGTTCGAGGTGCGCCGCGCGCTCGAGGTCGAGGCCGCGCGGCTGGCCGCCGTGCGCCACACCGCCAAGGACCTGCGCAACCTGAACAGCCTGCTCAACAAGCGCGGCGTGCCCGACGCGAGCGACGGCGGCGCGGGCTTCATCGAGCGCGACCTGGCCTTCCACCTGGCCATCGTCGACATCTCGGGCAACCTCGCGCTGGCAGAAACCTGCCGCTTCATTGCCGGCTACATCAAGGAAACCATCGCGAGCACGATGGGCACCAGCCTGCCCGAACCCGACACGGCTGCGCACACCGCCATCCTCGAGGCCATTGCAAGCCGCGACCCCGACCGCGCCGCCGAGGCGGTGCGCGCCTTCATGTCGCCGATGATCGACGCGCTGGCGCAAGACGCCGAGCCTGTCCGATGAGCGCGGTGGCATTCCGGACGGCCCGCGCTGCCGACGAACTGCTGATCGACGCCGAGGCCGACAGCACGCCCGCGCCGCGCCCCACGCCGGCGGCCGGCCTGGGCCGGCGCATCCTGCTGGGTGCGAGCGTGGTGCTGATCGCCTTCAACCTGCGGCCGGTGTTCGCCAGCCTGTCGGTGGTGCTGCCGGAGATCATCGCGGCCACCGGACTCTCGGCCACCGCCGCGAGCCTGCTGACCACGCTGCCGATCGTCTGCTTGGGCGTGTTCGCGCCGCTGGCGCCGGGCCTGGGCCGGCGCTTCGGCACCGAGCGCACGCTGCTCGCCTGCATGGTGCTCATCCTCGTGGGCACGCTGCTGCGCGGCACCGGCAGCATCCCGCTGCTGTTCGTGGCCTCGGCCATCGCGGGCAGCGGCATCGCGGTGTCGAACGTGCTGCTCTCGGGCCTGGTGAAGCGCGACTTCGCCAGGCAGGCGGCGCTGATGATGGGCCTCTACACCATGGCGGTGTGCGGCGGCGCGGCCAGCGCGGCGGGCCTCACGGTGCCGCTCGAACATGCGCTGGGCGGCGGCTGGACCTATGCGCTGGCGATGTGGGCGGTGCCCGCGTTGCTGGTCACGCTGATCTGGGCGCCGCAGGCGCTGCCGCTGAAACCGGTGGCCAGCGAATCGGGCTTCACGGTGCGCGGGCTGTGGCGCGACCGGCTGGCCTGGCAGGTCACTTTCTTCATGGGCCTGCAATCGGCACTGGCCTACACCGTGATGGGCTGGCTCGCGCCCATCCTGCGCGAACGCGGACTCGGCGGCGAAACGGCCGGCTACGTCGTGTCGCTGGCGGTCATGACGCAGGTCGTGACCTGCCTCATCGTTCCCGCAGTGGCCGTGAGGCTGCGCAACCAGCGCGGGCTGGCGGTGGTGCTGGCCGTCATCACCGTGGCCGCCATGCTGGCGATGCTGTTCGCACCGCTGGGCGGCGTGTGGCTGTGGGCCGTGCTGCTGGGCATTGCTCAGGGCGGCACCTTTGCGCTGGCGCTCACCTTCATGGTGCTGCGCTCGCCCGATTCGCACGTGGCGGCGCACCTCTCGGGCATGGCGCAGGGCGTGGGCTACGTGGTGGCTGCCTGCGGGCCGCTGGTGGCGGGCCTGCTGCACGGCTGGACCGGCAGCTTCCGCGCGTCGTCATGGCTCTTCATCGGGCTGGGCATTGCGCTGGTGATGGCGGGCCTTGGCGCGGGGCGCTCGATGCACGTGGGCGCGGTGACGGTTCCGCGGCACTGAGAAGAGAAGAGCGCGCGGCGCTGCCGCCTACTGCGGTCCGCCGCAGAAGCTCGCCCTTTCGGTGGTCCGGGCCGTGAAGTGCAGGCGCGTGGTGGTGGTCTCGCTGGCCGGCGTGTTCTGTGGCCATTCGCTCTGCAGCCAGGTGTACTGCCAGGCGTAGGCTCCACCCGGGCTCGCGGGTTCGCCGTAGCTGATGCGAAGGCTGCCGCTGCTTTCGTCGTGGCAGTGCTTCGACTGCTTG
This sequence comes from Variovorax sp. 05T418, assembly GCF_056396385.1. Classification (NCBI taxonomy): domain Bacteria; kingdom Pseudomonadati; phylum Pseudomonadota; class Betaproteobacteria; order Burkholderiales; family Comamonadaceae; genus Variovorax; species Variovorax sp. 05T418. The sequence goes on from NZ_JBFTLJ010000004.1 coordinate 650,096, forward strand.
TATTCCTTTTCGCTGAAGCAGGCGCGGACCATCTTCGAGCACGAAAAAGGAATGCCTTCATGCACGGCGCGGCTCGCATCCTCGAGCGGAACGAAGTCGGCCTTGCTGAACGAAGCACCGCCGCCCGAGTACATCTCCGACATGGTCTGGAGCACCGCCACGGCCCACTGCCCTTCGGCCAGCGGATAGAGCGCCGGCGCCAGCGAAATGCGTGCGTCCGCGGTGGCCGGGTCGGCCGCCTTCTTCAGCAATGCGGCCGCATAGCCGCTGAAGTCGTGCAGGCGGTTCAGCTGCCACGCGCCTGTGCCCGCGATGCGCTTGACGCGCGCCATGGCCAGCGGCTCGCCCGAGAACACCGCGTAGTCGCCCGCTGCGCCGCCGCGCGGCCGGTACAGGCCCAGCGCCTGCGGATCGCAGGGCTGCGGCAACAGCGCACAAAGCTGCGCGCGCCAGTCCGCATCGAGCGACTCCGGCTTCTTGACCGCATCGAAAAGCTGCGCCGACGGCGCGGCGCCCGCAGGCCCCGCAAGCAGCAGGGCGAACATCGGCAGGGCGGCGGTGCGAAGAATGGGCAGCGGGTTCATGGACCGGCATGGTAGCCAGCCCGCCCGGAACTTGCTGCAACCAATTGCGGTGCGGGCGGGTCGATGCTGTAGCCTTCGTTCGTTCATTCACGCGGGCCATTCCGGCCTCGAACGGAGCAGAGATGGCTGACAGGATCCTGGTGTTCTATGGCTCGTACCGCTCGGACCGCATGGGCATCCGCCTGGCCGACTACCTGGTGGCGGGCCTCGATGCGCGCGGCGCCGAGGCCGAACTGATCGACGCCAAGGCCGTCGGCCTGCCGATGCTCGACCGCATGTACAAGGAATATCCCCCCGGCACCGCGCCCGCGGCGATGGAAGCGCTGGCGCAGAAGATACGCGGCGCGGATGCTTTCGTCTTCGTGACCGGCGAATACAACTGGGGCCCGCAGCCCGGCCTGAAGAACCTGACCGACCACTTCCTCGAGGAATGGTTCTGGCGCCCCGCCGCCATCGCGAGCTATTCGGCCGGCCGGTTCTCGGGCGTGCGCTCGGGCACCGTGTGGCATTCGGTTTTGTCGGAGATGGGCATGGTCGTGGTGTCGAGCACATTGGCCATCGGCCCGATCTCGCAGACGCTCGATGCGAGCGGCAAGCCCACCGGCAGCGCGGGCGAATCGCTCGATCGCTCCTTCGGAAGGTTCGCCGACGACCTGGCATGGTGGACCGAGGCGGCACGCGCGCAGCGGGCGCGCAAGGCGCCGCCTTATTGAGCGGCCCTAGGCACCCGCCTTCGCAGCCTCCATCAGCGCCACCGACACGCACTCCAGCGCAATTGCCAGCTGCGTGAGCGTCGGCAGGCCGAATCCCAGCCGGAACACCAGCGGGTTGTCGCCGAACCACGGACCGGGCGCGACGCGCGTGCTGTACCTGGCCAGCGCCGCATAGAAGCGCTCGACGGCCGCGGCGTCGAAGAGCTCGCGCCTGAGCCGCATGCAGCACAGCGCCCCGGCATCGGGCCGCACCCACTCGATATGGCTGGCGTGGCGCGACACCCAGGCCTCGGTGAGCTGCAGGTTTTGCGCGAGGAGCTTGCGACGCTCGCCGATGATCCGGTCGCGCTGCCTGAACACGGCCAGCGCAAGCGCCTCGTCGACCGGCGAGCACGAGATCACCGTGCTGAACTTCGCCGTGACCAGCGCCTGGCGCAGCGCTGTGTCGCGCGTGATGGCCCAGCCGATGCGCAGGCCCGCCGAACCATGGCACTTGGACAGCGAGGACACCGAGATCACCCGGTCCCCCAGCCCGGCAGCAGGGGGCACCGCGGCATCGTCGCCATAGGCCGCCTCGCGGTAGGTCTCGTCGATCACGAGCCAGGCCTTCGGCGCATGTTCGGCCAGCATCGCCACGATCTCGCGCAAGGTCTGCGCCGGAATCGCGACGCCCGATGGATTCTGCGGCGAGGCCAGGCTCAGCACCCTGGTCTTCGGGGAAAGCAACTGGCGCAGCGCGTCCAGGTCGATGCGGTAGCCGGTGTCGAAGCCGAGCGGCAGCGCGCGCGTGGTGGCGCCAACGGCGGCCAGCGCGTTGCGCGCCAACGGGAACACCGGCTCGGCCACGACGGCTTCGTCGCCCGCCTGGCACAGCGTGAAGGCGATCAGGAACAGCGCGTGGGCACCGCCGACCGTGACCACCACGTCGTCGGCCTCGACGCCATGCTCGTTCGCGATTTCCTGGCGCAGGGCGGGGCTGCCGGCCGCGGTGCCGTAGTCCAGCGAAAAATCCGCATCCTCGCCGAAGGCCATGCCCGCCAGCTCCGACAGCCGCACGCTCGGCCCCACGCTTTCGGCAAGGTCGAAGCGCGGTGCCTTGCTGACGAGGGAAATGATTTCGTTGTCGGGAAACCGTGCCATGAACTGCCGCTTGATCCGTTGCTGTCGATGGCTCCGATGTTGCAGTTTCATGACCGGCGATAACAGCCACACTTTTCTGAAATTTGGTGCAGTACAGTTGGGTGCAGTGCCATCCACGCCAGCAGGAGTGATCCGTGTCGCAATCTCCCCGGTTCCGCTATGAAGAAATTGCCGATTTCGTGGCCGGCCTGGCCGGCCGCGGCACGCTGAAGCCGGGCGCGCGGGCGCCGTCGCTGCGCGAGATCAGCACGCAGCAGCGCACCAGCCTGAGCACCGCGGTGCAGGCCTACCGCCTGCTCGAAGACCGCGGCATCCTCGAAGTGCGGCCGCAGTCGGGCTACTACGTCGCCAAGCCGCCGCCCGCGCTGCCCGTGCCCACCACCGCGCGCCATTCGATCCGGCCTGCCAAGGTGGAGCTCTCGGGCCTGATGCTCGACCTGCTGAAGCACGCGTCGGACGAAGCCTTCGTGCCGCTCGGCTGCGCCATTCCCAACCAGCGGCTGCTGTCTTCCTCCAGGCTCGACCTCGTGCTGGCCCGCACGGCCCGCGTGAAGGGCAGCCAGTGCAACACCTACTCGCCGCCGCACGGCGAGATGTCGCTGCGGCTGGAGATCGCGCGCCGCGCGCTGCGCTTCGGACAGGCGCTGGCACCCGACGACATCGCCATCACCTGCGGCTGCACCGAGGCGCTGGCGCTCGCGCTCGATGCGGTCACGGAGCCGGGCGACACGGTCGCCATCGAGTCGCCGACCTACTTCGGGCTGCTGCAGGTGCTGCGCGCAAAGAGACTGAAGGTGGTCGAGCTGCCGACCGATGCGGACACCGGCGTCGCGGTCGATGCGCTGCGCGAAGTCGTGGCCTCGGGCAAGGTGCGCGCCTGCGTGCTGGCGTCGAGCTTCAGCAATCCGCTCGGCTGCACCATGCCCGAAGAGAACAAGCGCGCCGTGCTGCGCATCCTGGCCGAACACGGCGTGCCGCTGATCGAGGACGACGTGTACGGCGACGTCCATTTCGGCGAGGAGCGGCCCCTGCCCTTCAGCGCGCTCGACACGCACGACAACGTCATCTATTGCGGCTCGTTCTCCAAGACGCTCGCGCCGGGCTACCGCATCGGCTGGATCGCCACGCGCCGCCACATGGCCCGCGTGCTCGAAACCAAGTTCGCCACCAGCCTGGCGACGCCGGTGCTGACGCAGGTGGCGCTCGCCACCTTCCTGTCGAACGGCGACTACGACCGCCACCTGCGCCGCGTCCGGCGCGAGTTCGCCGACACGCTGGCCCGCATGACGCGGGTGATCGAGCAGGCGTTCCCGCCGGGCACCAAGGTGTCGAGGCCGGCCGGCAACTTCGTGCTGTGGGTCGAACTGCCCGAGCCCGCGGACACGCGGCTCCTGTTTGCGCAGGCGCTGGAGAAACGCATCTGCTTTGCGCCCGGCGTGGTGTTCTCGGCCAGCGGCAAGTACGCCCACTGCCTGCGCCTGAGCGGCGGCCACGGCTGGGACGCGCGCATCGAGAAGGGCCTGCGCACGCTCGGCGCCATGGCGGTCCGGGCCGCAGGTCTTGCAGGATCAGGCAAGAAGCTTGTTCGATCCGGATAACGCCCGGAGCCGCATCCGCGCGAGACTTGCCTCCATGCCCGGCGCAGCGTTGCGCCATGGTCCACACCCATCGCACGAGGAGAGTCTCATGAGCGCAATCCAGGAAAAAGTCGTCCTCATCACGGGCGCAAGTGGTGGCATTGGCGCGGCGGCCGCGCGGCTCCTGGCGCGGCGCGGCGCCAAGGTGGTGCTCGGCGCGCGCCGCACCGACCGGCTCGAAGCGCTGGCCGAGGAAATCACCGCCGCCGGCGGCACCGCGCACTTCCAGCGGCTGGACGTCACCTACCGGCCCGACGTGGAAGCATTTGCCGAATTCGCACTCGAAACGCACGACCGCATCGACGTGCTGGTGAACGCCGCGGGCGTGATGCCGCTGTCGCCGCTGTGGACCCGCAAGGTCGACGAATGGGAGCTGATGCTCGACGTCAACCTGCGCGGCGTGCTGCTGGGCATCGCGGCAGTGCTGCCGACGATGCAGGAACAGGGCTGGGGCCACATCGTCAATGTGGCGCCGGTGCCCGCACAGGGCGTGTCGCCCAACTCGGCCGTGTATTGCGGCACGCAGTACGCGGTGGACGCCATCTCCGAAGGCCTGCGGCAGGAGCATGCGGGCAAGCTGCGCGTGACGGTGGTGCGCCCCGACGTGAGCGAAGCGGACAGCACGCTGGCCGACCGCATCGCAGCCTGCAGCAGCTTCGAGCGCATGGTCACGCGGCGGCGCATCGCGGTGCCCGCGGAGGCCGTGGCCCGCTCGATTGCGGGCGCCATCGAGGGCAGCAGCATCTCGGCCCCGCGGCGCCCCGCGTGGCGGCCAAGGCCGGCCGAGCACGCGGCGTTCTGAGGTTCGTTCCGAGGGACCGCGTCAGTAGGTCTTGTAGGGCAGGAACTTGCCCGACAGCACCACGTTGACGCGGTCGCCCTTGGGGTCGGCCTGGCGCTGGATGTCCATGCTGAAGTCGATCGCGCTCATGATGCCGTCGCCGAATTCTTCGTGGATCAGTTCCTTGATGGTGGTGCCATACACGCTCACCACCTCGTACCAGCGGTAGATGAGCGGATCGGTCGGCACCGGCGTGGGCAGCGAGCCCTTGTAGGGCACCACCTGGAGCCACTTCTGCTCTGCGGCCGTGAGGCCGAAAATCTTGCCAACGACCTTGGCCTGCTTGTCGTCGAGCGTCATCTGGCCAAGGCAGGCGGCGGTGGTCCACTCCTTGGAGAGGCCGACCTTCTTTGCCACGTCGGCCCACTGGATGCCCTTGGACACCTTCACGGTGATGATTTTCTCGGTGACGTCGTTGCGGTTCATGCGGGTTTGCTCCTGATGGGGTGTGTCACCAGCAGCAAGCAACAGCCGTGCCGGGCGATCGGCATCGGACGGCGGCCCTCATACGCGTTCCCAGCGGAACTTGCGCTCCGACTCGGCAATGGGCTGGTCGTTGATGCTCGCGAAGCGCCGCTGCATCAGGCCGTTCTCGGCGAATTCCCAGTTCTCGTTGCCGTGGCTGCGGAACCATTGCCCGGCCGCGTCGTGCCATTCGTACTCGAAGCGCACCGCGATGCGGTTGTCCATGAAAGCCCAGAGCGACTTCTTCAGGCGGTAGTCGTGCTCGCGCTCCCATTTGCGGGTGAGGAATTGCACCACCTGCTCGCGGCCGTTGACGAAGTCGGCGCGGTTGCGCCATTCGGTGTCGGGCGTGTAGGCCAGGCTCACGCGCACCGGGTCGCGCGTGTTCCAGGCGTCTTCGGCGGCCTGCACCTTCTTCGTTGCGGTTTCGAGGGTGAAGGGAGGCAGCGGCGGGCGGGATTCCATGGCGGTCTTTCGTTGAAGGAAGGGATGGCGAAGGCCCGCAATGTGCCACATGTAGACAGACCTGTCTACATGCCTACAATCGCCCCATGGACATCTCCGCACTGCCCGCGCGCGAGCGCATCCTGCTCACGGCGCACGACCTCTTCTATGCCGACGGCATCCGCGCCACCGGCATCGACCGCGTCATTGCTGCCTCGGGCGTGACCAAGGTCACCTTCTACCGGCACTTCCCGTCGAAGGACGACCTGGTGCGCGCCTTTCTCGATCACCGGCATGCACGATGGATGGCCTGGTTCGTCGATGCACTGGGGCGCCGCGGCGCGCACGAACGCGCCGGCAATGCCGGGGCCCTGCTGCTGCTCGCCGACGCGATGGCCGAATGGTTCGCCGACCCGGCCTTTCGCGGCTGCGCCTTCATCAACGCGGTGGCCGAGGTGGGCGGCAGCGTGGAGGGCGCCGCCGAGCGCGCGCGCGAGCACAAGCGCGAGATGGTGGAGGTCATTGCCGGCCTGCTGCCCGCGGCCTTGCCCGCGCGCATGGCGCTCGCCCAGGCCGCGGCGCTGGGTGTGGACGGCGCCATCGTCAAGGCGCAGATGGGCGGCGCCGCGCTGGCGCGCGAAGCCGTCGACGACCTGCGGCGCCTGCTCGAGGCACTGGCCGCCACGCTGCATCGATAAGATCGCTCCCGGAAAACACCCATGGCATCGACGCGACTTCCCTCCACGCAGGGCCTGCAGGCCTTCGAGGCCGTGGCGCGCCTGCGCAGCGTGAACATTGCAGCGGAAGAGCTCAGCGTCACGCCCAGCGCGGTGAGCCACCGCATCCGCCAGCTCGAGACGCTGCTCGAACTCAGGCTTTTCACAGGCAACGACTTCGGCCTGAGCGCCGACGGCGTGGCCTACCTGGCCCGCGTGCGCGAGGCCATTGCGGCGCTGCAGCGGGTGCCTGGCCGCGAGCCCGCATCGCAGGTGCGCCGGCTGCGGGTGGCAGTGACGCCCACCTTCTCCCGCCAGATGCTGCTGCCCCGGCTCGCGCGGTTTCGCGATGCCTATCCGAACATCGAGCTGATGCTGCAGGTGACCATGCCGGTGCGCAACATGACGGCCGAAGAGGCCGACCTGGAACTGCGCTTCGGCACCGGGCCTTTTCACGACCGCGAGTTCTGCCAATTGCTGGCCGATGACGTCGCGCCCGCCTGCAGCCCGGCGTACCTGCAGCGCCACGGGCCGTTCGACGGCTTTGCGACCGATGCCGAGGCCTCGCGCGTGCAGCTGCTGCGCACGCCGCTCGAGTCGTGGCGCACCTGGTTCAAGGCCCGCGGCATCGGCCTGCCGGAACCGGCCACGGGCCACCAGTTCAACGACCTGGGCCTGGCGCTCGATGCCGCGGCCGAAGACTTCGGCGTGGTGCTGATGCACCTGAAGCTCGGCAGCGCCTGGCTGGAGAACGGGCGCCTCGTGCGGCTTTCGGCAGAGAGCGTGCCCTCGCCCAACGCCTACTTCCTGTGCTGGCGGCCGGGGGCAATGGAGCGCTGGGAGTGCGCGACCTTCGTCGAATGGCTGCGGCAGGCGCTGCGGGACTGACTGAATTCTTTTCAGGTCCGGCCCGGGTATTTTTCAGATCGGGGTCCCATTCGGACGCCACACTCGGCCCGCGGCGGAGCGTGCCCATAATCCCCGCTCGCGCGATCGAACAACAGAGACTACCCAGGAGACTCCCCCGTGGCCGACCTTTCCAAGATCACCTGCATCGAAGACCTGAGGGTGATCGCCAAGCGGCGTGTGCCGAAGATGTTCTACGACTACGCCGATTCCGGCGCGTGGACCGAAAGCACCTACCGCGCCAACGAGAGCGACTTCCAGAAGATCAAGCTGCGCCAGCGCGTGGCCGTGAACATGGAGGGCCGCTCCACGCGCTCCACCATGATCGGGCAGGACGTTGCGATGCCGGTGGCCATTGCGCCCACCGGCCTCACGGGCATGCAGCATGCCGACGGCGAGATCCTGGGCGCGCGCGCGGCCAAGGCCTTCGGCATTCCGTTCACGCTCTCGACCATGAGCATCTGCTCGCTCGAGGACATTGCCGAGCACACCGGCCGGCACCCGTTCTGGTTCCAGCTCTACGTGATGAAGGACCGCGACTTCATCGAGCGCCTGATCGAGCGAGCCCGGGCCGCGAACGTGTCTGCGCTGCAGCTCACGCTCGACCTGCAGATCCTCGGCCAGCGCCACAAGGACATCAAGAACGGCCTGTCGACACCGCCCAAGCCGACCATCGCCAACATGATCAACCTGGCGACCAAGCCGCACTGGTGCCTGGGCATGCTCGGCACCAAGCGCCGCACCTTCGGCAACATCGCGGGCCATGCCAAGGGCGTGAAGGACCTGTCGTCGCTGTCGTCCTGGACGGCCGAGCAGTTCGACCCGGCACTGAGCTGGGCCGACGTCGAATGGATCAAGAAGCGCTGGGGCGGCAAGCTGATCCTCAAGGGCATCATGGACGTGGAAGACGCGCGCCTGGCCGCCGCGAGCGGCGCCGACGCTCTCATCGTCTCCAACCACGGCGGGCGCCAGCTCGACGGCGCGCCCTCTTCCATCGCGGCACTGCCCGCCATCGTCGATGCCGTGGGCCGCGAGATCGAGGTGTGGATGGACGGCGGCATCCGCAGCGGCCAGGACGTGCTCAAGGCGCGCGCGCTCGGCGCCCGCGGCACGCTGATCGGCCGCAGCTTTCTCTACGGCCTGGGCGCCCACGGCCAGGCCGGCGTGACGCGCGCGCTGCAGATCATCCACAAGGAACTCGACATCACCATGGCCTTTTGCGGACGCACCGACATCGAAAAGGTGGATTCGAGCATCCTGCTGCCGGGTAGCTTCTAAACCCCTCGGGCATCAGGCTTGCGGCGCTGGCTGACAGCGCGCATATGCGCGGGTGCAGAAAATGTTGCTTCCAACAACATCGCCTGTACGGGCGGCACAACGCATCATGAGCGCAGCCACTTCCAATCCGGGGAGCTCATCGGCCCTCGCATCACCACCCCCTCCCCACTACACGGCAGAAGAAAAACGCCACCGCATCTTCTCGATCATGGCGGCCTCGTCGGGCAACCTGGTCGAGTGGTTCGACTTCTACGTGTATGCCTTCTCGGCGCTGTATTTCGCGTCGTCGTTCTTTCCCAAGTCGGACCCGACGGTGCAGCTGCTGAACACCGCCGGCGTGTTCGCGGCGGGCTTCCTGATGCGGCCGATCGGCGGTTGGCTGTTCGGGCGCATTGCGGACAGGGTCGGGCGCAAGACCTCGCTGCTGATCTCGGTGTCGATGATGTGCGGCGGCTCGCTGGTGATTGCCTTCCTGCCCACCTATGCGCAGATCGGTGCCTGGGCGCCTTTCCTGCTGCTGGTCTGCCGCCTGTTCCAGGGCCTGTCGGTGGGCGGCGAATACGGCACCACCGCCACCTACATGAGCGAGGTCGCGCTGCGCGGGCAGCGCGGCTTCTACTCGTCGTTCCAGTACGTCACGTTGATTGGCGGGCAGCTGCTGGCGGTGCTGGTGATCGTGGTGCTCGAGCAGCTGCTCACCGAAGCCGAGCTCAAGGCCTGGGGCTGGCGCATTCCGTTCGTCATCGGCGCGGTGGCCGCGGTGGTGGCGCTGCTGCTGCGGCGCACGCTGCACGAGACGCAAAGCGCCGAAGCCAAGGCCAACAAGGAGGCCGGCAGCATGACCGGGCTCTTCAGGCACCACATGCCGGCCTTCCTGACGGTGCTGGGCTTCACGGCCGGCGGCTCGCTGATCTTCTACACCTTCACCACCTACATGCAGAAGTACCTGGTGAACACGGTGCACCTGCCGATCAAGACCGCCAGCTACGTGATGACCGGCGCGCTCTTCCTCTACATGTGCATGCAGCCGCTGTTCGGCGCGCTGTCGGACCGCATCGGGCGGCGCAACAACATGCTGCTGTTCGGCGGGCTCGGCGCGCTGGCCACGGTGCCGATCCTCACGGCGCTGCAGCACACCACCAACGCGGTGGCCGCCTTCGCGCTGATCATCGCGGCGCTGGCGATCGTGAGCTTCTACACCTCGATCAGCGGCATCGTGAAGGCCGAGATGTTTCCGCCCGAGGTGCGCGCGCTGGGCGTGGGCCTGGCCTACGCCGTGGCCAACGCGATCTTCGGCGGCTCGGCCGAGTACGTGGCGCTGGGGCTCAAGTCGCTGGGCCACGAATCGGCCTTCTTCTGGTACGTGACTGCGATGATGGTGATCGCCTTCCTCGTGAGCCTGCGGCTGCCGCGGCAGGCGAGCTACCTGCACCACGACCACTGAGCCTGCGCCGCTTGCTGCCTCGCCTCGCTCAAGGAGCCCGCACGGGCACGCGGGTTTCGAGCGCCGGCGCCTGCCATTCAGGCTTGATGTGGCAGCCGTTCCTGCCGTCGGTGCCGTAGCGCGGCATCAGCGCCGCGCAGCGCTGCGCCAGGCTCGCGGGCGTGGGCTTCTCGCCCTTGTCGATCCAGTCCATCAGGGCTTCGAAGAGCGCCGGGTATTCCGAATCGCTCAGGTAGCTGTGCTCGCGCTCGGCGCTGAAGCTCTGCACCAGCGTGCCGCCCGTGCCCGCGGCATCGCGGATGCGCCGGTAGGCGTTCTCGAGCTCGACGAAAGCGGTGGGGTCGTCGATGGCATGCAGCGCCACGGTGGGCAGCGCGGTGCGGCCGGTGGGCTGGCTGTCGGCGGCGAGCGCGCCCTTGGCCTGCGGGTCGGCCGCATAGCGCGCCACGCCGGCATTCAGCGCCGCATCGTCGACCGAGCCCTGGTAGGCCGCGCCGATGTTGCCGAAGGGGTTGCGTCCGCCCAGGCGCTGCTGCACCAGGTCCTGGAACAGCCAGGTGGCCCAGTTCAGGTGCCCCGGCAGCGAGCGCTCCTGGATCTTCACCACCGACAGGATGGTCTTGAGCCGCGCGGCCTGCTCGGGCGTGCGCTGCGCCGCGGGCAGGCCGACGCCGGTGCATTCCTTGACGCGCGCAGCCAGCTCGGCGCGCGTGAGCTTCGAGTCCATCGGCAGGCCCTGCCACAGCGGGTATTGCGGCTCGTCGGGCTTGGGATGGTTGCGGCACACGTACTGGTAGACCACGCGCAGGTCGAGCCGGAAGTCGTAGGCGCTGTTGCCGCCGCCGAGCACGCCGCTGGTGAGCAGCAGGCCGTCGTACGGGCTCTTGGCATCGCCGGCCGGTGCATAGAGTTCGGCCGCCTTCGCGGCCACGCCCGCGCCGTAGCTCTGGCCATGCAGCAGCGTACGCCGCGGCGGACCGAAGCGCTGCACGAAGATGCGGCGCAGGCGCTCGGTGTCTTCCGCGGCCATGGTCACGCCGTAGCCGCCGCGGCGGTAGGTGGAGCCGGCCCATGCGTAGCCGGCCTTCACGGTGACGGCCCAGCGCTTCAGGTCTTCCTCGCTGCGCTCGAGCCTGGGCGGGCCGGTCTCGGGGCCGCCATGGGCGTGCATCACGAGCACGCGGTTCCATGCCTGCGGAATGGCGATCCAGTAGAGCGCGCCGGCGCCATCGGCACCGGTGTAGCAGCGCGTTTGCGCGGGCACCGGCGCCGGGCAGGCCGCGGGCCTGGGGCCCCAGGCGGCGGCCTCGGCCGACAGCGCGGCCATGGTGCCGAGCAGCGTGAAGGCGAAGGTGCGAAGAAGTGGTTTGCTGTGGGTCATCAATGCCGTGGCGACCATCAGGCTTCGGCGCTCCAGAGGCCCGGGTAGTCGCGCACGAAGCCGTCCTGCGTGACGCGCAGGGTGGCCGCGTAGTCAAAGCGCTTGGCCTCGTAGGCATAGGCGTCGTCCGCGGTTCGCTCGTAGCGCTGCATCAGCTCGCTGAGCACGCCGCCGCCGTCCAGGTCGACCCAGGCGGCCGGCGCATCGGCGCCCTCGCCCTTTGCCAGGTTGAGCCGGCGCAGCTGCAGCAGGTTGGTGGCGGGCGTGAAGCCCAGGTCGAGGTCGGTGCAGTGCGACAGGTCGGGCACCGCCTCGTCGTTGAGTTTCCAGTGGCCGCGCGCATCGCGGGCAATGGCCAGGTCGATGGCGCCGCCGCCGAGCCAGCCGCGCACGGTGCCCCACTGCGTGTGCCAGTGCAGGTCGCAGCGCACGCGGTAGTGCAGCTGGCCGATGCGGCCGTCCTCGAGGCGGAACACGGCGGCGCCGTCGAGCTGCCACGCGGTCGCGTTGCGCTCGAGCCGGCAGGCGTCATGGCCCGGTGCATCGAGCCTGCGCCACAGGATGGAGGAAACTGTCTGCATGGCGCGGATGATGGCACCGGCATGCCGCCGAGCGCAAGCCGTGCCCTTTTTGCCGCAGGTGGCGGTCAGGTTGCGGCGATAGGGTTGCCCGCGACATGACGCTCCCGCCGGAACATCCCAAACCGACCGATTCGCCTTCAGCGCCGCCATCGCTGCGCGTGCTGGACCTGATCGATCGCGCCGCGATGCCGCTGGCCATTGCGATCGCGCTGCTGCTCTTCGTGCAATGGCCGCTGCGCGACCTGACTCGATCCGGCAGCGGGCCGACGCAGGCCAACGATCTCGCGCAGTGGCTGTTCGCGCTCTACGTGGCGGTGGCGCTGCGGCATGCCGGACGGCGCGGCGCGCACCTGGTGGCGCGGCCCGACCTCGCGGCCGACACCACGAGCCGCATCGCGCGGCTGCGCCGCATCGGCGCGGCACTGTGCGTGCTGCCCTGGGCGCTGTTCCTGGTCTGCAGCGCCGCGGTGCCGGTCGCGGATGCGGTGACGGCGCTGGAACGCTTTCCCGACACCTTCAACCCGGGCTACTTCATGATCAAGGTTGCGCTGCTTCTGCTCGCGGCGCTGCTGGCGGTGCAGGGCGCGCTCGACCTCTGGTGCGAGCGGCGGCGGTCGTAAAGGCAACGCCATGGCATGGACCGGACTCGCCCTGCTTGCGCTGGCCCTGGTGCTGATGATGGCCACCGGCTGGCCGACCTACGCCGTGCTGCTCGGCGTATGCTCGCTGGGCGCTGTTGCGGGCCTCGCGCTCGGTGCCTTCGACCTGGCGCTCCTGCAGAACCTGCCCTGGCGCATCGTCGGCCTGCTCGAGCACGATCTGCTGCAGGCGCTGGCGCTGTATGGGCTGGTCGGTGCGCTGCTCAACCGGCTGGCCCTGGCCGAGCACCTGTACACCGGCCTGCGCAAGGTGCTCGCACGCATCACACCGCGGGCCGCGCCCGAACTCGCAGGCATGCTGCTGGGCCTGATGCTCGCACCGATGAACGGCTCGGTCGGCGCCAGCCTGCTCACCCTGGCGCGCACCGCGGGCGAGGGCTGGGCGCGCGAGGGAGTGCCCCCGGCCCAGCGCACCGCACTCGTGGCCCTCACCAGTACGCTGGGCGTGAGCGTGCCGCCCTCGCTCGTGCTGCTGCTGCTCGGCGACGCGATGCTGCGCGCCCACACCGAAGGGACGAACATGGCCCGCGAGCTGGGGCTCCCGACGGCCGCCGCCGGCGCCGCGAACCGCATCGTCAACACGCAGGACATCCTGCAGGCGGCACTGGTACCCGCCGCCGTCCTGCTGGCCGGCTGGCTCGCGGTGGCGTGGTTCGGCGCACGGCGCAAGCCGCGGCCGCCGGTGCAACGGGAGCCATTGAACCGGCGCGAGGGCTGGACGCTGCTGCTCGTGCCCCTGCTGATCGGCACACTGCTGGTGCTGGTCACGCTCGGCAAGGTGCGCGCGGTCGAAGGCGCGGCCGCGGCCGGTGTGCTGCTGCTCGGCTGGGGCCTGGCGTCGCGCCAGCTCACGCGCCCGGTGCTGTGGCAGGTGCTCGACGATGCCATGGCGCTCACCGGCGCGCTGTATGCGCTGCTGGTGGCGGCCACCACCTTCTCTCTGCTGCTGCGCGGCTTCGGCACCGACGGGCTGATTGCACGGCTCGTGCTGTCGCTGCAGGGCCACCCTATGGCGGGATTGGGCGTGGTGCTGGCCGTTCTGCTGGCCTTCGCCTTCGTGCTCGATGCCTTCGAGCTGATCTTCCTGATCGTTCCCATCGTGATGCCGCCCGTGCTCGCACAGCTCGACGATGCAGCATGGATCGCCGAGCTGACCCTGCTGGTGCTGCAGGCGGGCTTCCTGCTGCCGCCCTTCGGCTATGCGCTGGTGCTCGCGCGCGGCCAGGTCGCGCCGCGGCCGCCTGCGGCCGCCGTCGCGCGCGCGCTCGCGCCTTACCTCGCGGTGCTCGCCACCGTGGCCGCGCTGGTGATGGCGCTGCCCGTGACCACGCGCTGGCTGCGCACTTCGCCGACTGCGCTGGCGCCGGCCGAGCAGATGAGCGACGAAGCGCTGGACAAGCTCATGCGCGACATGGTGCCGCCGCCCTGAGAAGAATGCGCGCCGGACATGCCGCAGAGTGCGCGGCTGCGCCTCGGGCTAACATCGTCCGCCCGACCATTCAGAGGAGCGCGCAAGTGGAACCCTGGTTCGCCGAAGCCAAGCCGATCAACTCGCTGGAGCCCGAGATCGCATTTCATTTGTGGGACGAGTTCCATCCCGTGCGGGACCGCCCGCCCGAGCCGCTCGCGCTGCCGGAATTCCCGCGCGCCGAGCGCCTGCGGGTGAGCGTTCCGGAGGCCATCGGGCACGAGGCGGAGCTTGCTGCCTACTACGGCCGGGTGGCTGCACTGGCCCGGCAGCGCGGGCTGAAACTCCAGCAGGTGCGCCAGTATTTCTGGATGGATCTGCGGCTGGACAACGAGGATGCGGACGTGCACCTGTCCTTCCCCTGGTACGACACGTTCTCTTCCATGGACCACTTCCTTGCCGCCGTGGCGGGGCACGACGAAGGCATGGTCTATGCCGACCAGGACCAGGGCTGGGCGGTGGAGGCCTGGGCCCGCAACGGCACGCTCTACATCCGCGAAAGCGACCCCGATTCCGACGCGACCGTCCAGGCCGCAGCGCTGCCCCGGGCCGGCCTGCAGGCCCGCATTGCCCCGCTGCGCGAGCGCACCACCAGGCTGCTGGCCCGCCTGGCCGAAGAACTCGGCGCCGACGTGTGGACGACGGGCGAAGCCCCGTCCTTCCTGTAGGCGCTCGCGGCGCCGCGCGGCTCAGATCGGATAGGCCGTGAGGATGTAGAACGGCTTGCCGTTGTAGGTTTCCATCTTGAGGATGATCCGCACGCCGGAGAGGTCGTTGACGGCGGTGCTGCCGAACTGCACGCCCCGCCCCACCACGTAGCCCAGCACGTGCTCCAGCTCCGGCGACTTGCTGCCCGCGGCCGCCCCGCGCGACCAGGCGCGCACCGCGGCGGCGTTGGCGCGCAGCGTCTCGGTGATCGCGCGTTCTGCAGTGGCCAGGTCGGCAAAGGTGGACACCGCCCGCGGGCCCGGCCGGGTGGCGGTTCGCACCCTGGCCAGCAGCTGGGCATCGGTCTGCCCGACGTGGCGCGCCATGGTGTGGCCGCCCAGCCGCGATCCCGCCGCGGCCTCATGTTCCACCAGCCGGATGCGGCCGCCGCGCATCACGGCGACGATGCGCGCAGCGCCCAGCCCCGAAGCCACCACCAGCGGCACCGCCACGTCCACCGCAAGCCCGATGCCATCGGCGGTTTCACGCGAGGCGCCCAGCGCCTCGGCCGCCGAGCTGGCGGTGACGGCGGTGGCGGTGCGCTGCGGGGTGCCGGTCCAGACCTGGCGGCCCGAGGTCGCCAGGGTGTCGAAGCCGTGCACGCCCAGCACCACGCAGCCGGCCTTGGTCACCATCGTGGGCTCGGGCGCGACGCACAGGATGCCGGCGCCCACCAGTTCCACCACGCCGCCCACCAGCCCCACCGTGCCCCAGAGCCGGTTGCTCAGGCTCGCGGATTCGGGCACGTCCTCCCCGCCCAGAACCGCGGCCATCTGCACCGGCGTCAGCGCGATGGTCATGCCTTCGACTTCGTCATCCATGCCAGATTCCTTTCCATGCCACCGGAGGGCCAGCCTGCAAATCGGCCGCATTCTTGCACGCGGCCGCCCGGCAGGCGAACATCGCCCGGCCGCGAGACAATCCATGCCGTGAGCTCCCCGACCGTTCCAACGCCCCCGATCCGCCGCATCGCCCACCTCGACATGGACGCCTTCTACGCGTCGGTCGAGCTGCTGCGCTATCCGCAGCCCAAGGGCCTGCCGGTGGTGATCGGCGGCGGGCGGCGCAGCGTGGACGAGGCGATCCGCCACGTGCCCGAGGGCGGCACGCTGGCCGACATTCCGGTGGAGGCCTTTCCGCGGCTGAGAGACTACGTGGGCCGCGGCGTGATCACCACCGCCACCTACCCGGCGCGGCAGTTCGGCGTGGGCTCGGCCATGGGGCTCATGAAGGCCGCCAAGCTGTGCCCGCAGGCCATCATCCTGCCGGTGGATTTCGAGGAGATCCGCAAGTATTCGCGCACCTTCAAGCAGGTCATCAGGGAGGTCGCGCCGCTGATGGAAGACCGCGGCGTGGACGAGGTCTACATCGACTTCACCGATGTGCCCGGCGGCCAGCGTGAAGGCGGCCGATCGCTCGCGCGGCTCATCCAGAAGGCCATCCTCGACGCCACCGGCCTCACCTGCTCCATCGGCGTGGCGCCCAACAAGCTCATCGCCAAGATGGCGAGCGAGTTCAACAAGCCCAACGGCATCTCGGTGGTCTACGAAGACGACCTGCAGACGCGCATCTGGCCGCTGCCCTGCCGCAAGGTGAACGGCATCGGACCCAAGGCCGACGAGAAGCTCAAGCGCTTCGGCATCGAGACCGTGGGCCAGCTCGCGGCGCGCGAGCGCGACTGGCTGATCCAGAACTTCGGCAAGTCCACGGGCGCGTGGATGCACGAGGTGGCCTGGGGCCGCGACAACCGGCCGGTGGTGACCGAGAGCGAGCCCGTGTCGATGAGCCGCGAGACCACCTTCGACCGCGACCTGCATGCGGTGCGCGACCGCGCCGAGCTGGGCGCGATCTTCACCCACCTGTGCGAGAAGGTGGCCGAAGACCTGCAGCGCAAGGGCTACGTGGGCAAGACCATCGGCATCAAGCTGCGCTACGACGATTTCAAGATCGCCACGCGTGACCAGACCATCGAGCGCCACACCGCCGACGGCAAGACCATCCGCCAGGTCGGCGGGCTGTGCCTGAAGCGCGTTCCGCTGGAGCGCCCGCTGCGCCTCCTGGGCGTGCGCGTGGGCGCGCTTGCGAAGGCCGGCAGCCCCGAGGCCACGGCGCCGGCTGTGGTCGGCCCGGCCTCGCGCGCGTCGGCGGAGGCGGCCTCGGCCACCGCGTCGCTCTTCTGAAACACCCGGCGCCGTGATCAGACGCTGGCTCCGGCGCATCGCATTCACGCTGCTGGGCTTCACGCTGGCCGCGGGGCTGTACGTGGGCGCGGCCTGCGCGCTGATGCTCTGGCCGGCCAATGCACGGGCGCCCGCGCCGCCGCCCGCCGTCCAGGCCTGGGTGCTGAGCAACGGCATCCACACCGACCTGGTGTTTCCGATCCGCTCGGCCACCGTCGACTGGCAGCAGCTCTTTCCGTTCGCGCATTTCAAGGCCGTGCCGCCCGATGCGGAGTTCATCGCCATCGGCTGGGGCGACCGCGAGTTCTACCTGCACACGCCCACCTGGGCCGACCTCACGGCCTCGCGCGCATTGGGCGCCCTGCTCGGCGGCAACCGCGCGCTGCTGCATGTGACCTACCTCAGCCGTACCTCATTGACCAGGAACGCCTTCCACCTGCCGCTCTCACAGGCGCAGTACGCGCAGCTCGCGGGCTACGTGCAGGCGACGCTCGCCTCGGGCGGCGCGACACCCGTTGCCGGCGCCCACTACGGCAACGACGACGCCTTCTACGAGGCCGAAGGCGGCTACCACCTCTTCGAGACCTGCAACACCTGGACCGGCCGCGGCCTGCGGCAGGCGGGCGTCACGGTGAGCCGCTGGACGCCCTTCGATTTCAACGTGACGTGGCACCTGCAGCCGGTGCGGCCCTGAACCCGCTCAGGGCTTGGGCACGCCGGCCTGCCACTGCGGCCAGTTGGCGACGATGTGGTCCACCACGCGCGTGCCCACCAGCGCAATGTTCTCCACCGTCTCGGCAAAGCCGCCCGCCGTCTCGCCCGGGGCCGGGTCCAGGTGCTGCAGCGTGCTTTCCTTCGGGCTGCCCTGGTCGAAGTTGACGGCACCGCGCAGGCTCATCACGCGGTCGGTGCCATGGGTGCGCTTGATCACGAGCGTGATGGCGGCGGCTTCCATTTCGGTGATCACGTAGTCGTCGGCGCCGTAGAGCCTGGCGATGTATTGCGCCTGCTTCGACATGCCGGGGCCGTGGAAGAAGGTGTCGCCGGTCATGTGGGTGCCGGTGGCCACGAAGGGCGCGCGCCGCGCGGCCGCATCGGGGTAGCGCAGGCGGTACTTGCGCGCGCTGTCCGAATCCTTGAGCGGCGTGTCGGACGAGAGCTTCATGGCCCAGCCCACGAGGTCGGGGTTGAGCTTGAAGCGGCGGTATTCCTCGTAGCCCTTGCGCGGCATGAAGGTGGGTTCGCCGGGCTTGTTCTCCTCGGGCGCCCAGCGGTGGCCGAGGTCGTAGTCCACGAGCCAGGTGGCCCAGCTCACCTCGCCGATGGTGCCGCGCGCCGGCGGCGTGCCGGCCACGCCGGAAATCACGTAGTAGGCCTGCGAGAAGTCGAACTGCGGGTTCAGCAGGATGGCCTGCATCGACGACGAGGCGTTGACCTTGCCCATGCCGAGCACCGCGCCGCACACGCCGTCGGCATTGCAGTACACCGGCTGCAGCGCGCCGGGCACCGCCATGGGCGCGGCGCCCTTCCAGTAGCGCTCATACCAGTGCTGGAACTCGCCGGCCCGGTCGCCGGTGTTCTGGCCGATCTCGAACATGGCCGCGACGAAGACCTTCACCTTGACGGGTGCGGCAGCAGCAGCAGCTGGGCGTGCAGCCGATACCGGCGAGGTCGGCGAAGTTGGGGAAGCGCAGGCCGCAACGAGCAGCGCCGCACCGCAGGCCGAGAGCCAGCGCACGCAGGAAGACGGAAACGGCCGATGGAAGAACATCATTTCTTTGGGACTCCAGGAAAAGAACAAAGCGCCTCCATCGCACCAGCGGCGATTGCGGCGTCCTACAGGCGGCGATTGTCGGTGCAGGCACAAGCGCTGGGTACCGTCACCACGCAAACCCCATGCCGGCCCGCTCCAGATCGACCGCCCCGCCCTCCAGGCCCTCGCCGACGGCCGCGCCCATTGCCAACGGCCTGGTCTACGTGAACCCCGACATGCCGGGCATCCGGCGACTGAAGCACGGCGAGCACTTCCGCTACCGCGACGCGCAGGGCCGCTGGGTGCGCGATGCGGACGAGCTCTCCCGCATCCGCATGCTGGCGATTCCGCCGGCCTACACGCAGGTGTGGATCTGCCCGCTGCCCAACGGCCACCTCCAGGCCACCGGCATCGATGCCCGCGGCCGCAAGCAGTACCGCTACCACCCCGACTGGCGGCTTTTCAAGGACGAGACCAAGTTCGAGCGCCTCGAGGCCTTCGGGCTCGCGCTGCCGCGCATCCGCGCCCGCGTCGCGCGCGACCTGCAGGAAGGCGCGGCAACGGCCAAGGCGCCCGGTCGCCAGCAGGTGCTGGCGGCCCTGGTGCGGCTGCTCGACACCACGCTGCTGCGCGTGGGCAACGAGGAATACGTCAGCAGCAACGGCTCCTTCGGCCTCACCACGCTGCGCAACCGGCACGCGGCCGTGCAGGGCGCGGCGCTGCGGCTGCGCTTCAGGGGCAAGAGCGGCGTGATGCATGAAGCCCGGCTCGACGATCCGCGCGTGGCCAGGGTGGTGCGCCAATGCCAGCAGCTGCCCGGCCAGGCGCTGTTCCAGTACCAGGACGAAGACGGGGAGCTGCGCAGCGTCTCGTCCACCGACGTCAACGGCTACATCGCCGAAGCCTCGCCCGGCGAGCGCTTCACCGCAAAGGACTTCCGCACCTGGCACGGCACGGTGCAGGCGCTGGAGCTCACGCGGCTTGCCTGCGAACCGGGCCGCACGGCCGCCGACGGCAGGCGCTACAGCGCCAAGGAAATACTGGCCGCCGTGGCCAGGCAGCTGGGCAACACGCCCGCGGTCTGCAAGAAGGCCTACGTGCACCCGGCCGTGCTGGCGCTGGGCAGCGCGCTTGCGGGCGACGAGGAAGACCCCGCGGCCGAACTGCTGCGAAAGATGTCGGCCCGTACCGCCGCGCGCAAGACGCGCGGGCTCCACGCCGCCGAACAGCGGCTGCTCGCCTTCCTGCGGATGCATCGGCAAGGCCAGGCGCGCCAGCAGCGCGAGGCGCGCAGCGCCAACGGCCGGCGCAAGGCCGAAGAAGAACGACGAAGGCCTCAGCCCGGCGCGAGCGGAAAGCGCACGCTGTCGCGCTCGAGCGCCACGGTGTAGCCCAGGTCTTCCGCCAGGCTCTGGAGCGCAATCGCGTCGATGGCCAGCGCACGCGGGGCGCGGTGCGCGTCGAGCACCGGGCTGGCACCGGCGGATTCGCGCGGCAAGGCGCTGAGGCGAAGCGCGTTGCCGCCATCGGCCTCGATGCGGATCGCGCCGGCTTCGGATGCGCCGTCGTGCAGGTATCCGAGGCCGCCAAGCACCAGGTAGCGCAGCGCGGCGCCCTGGGGCCAGCGCGTTTCGCCCTCGCGCGGTTCGAGCGCGGCATCGACAGCCAGCTCGACGCCGTGCATGTCGAAGGCTGCGCGCATCAGGCCCACGCACTGCGCCACCAGCGCGCTGCGCGTGATGCCGTCATCCGTCGTGGCCAGCTCCCAGTCGCGCAGCGAGCGGATGCCCTCGACGAGTTCGGACACCTGGTTGTCGATCAGCGCCACGCGCTCCTCGCAGACCGGTGCATCGATGACCGGCGCGCCGATCTGGCGCTTGAGCATGAGCAGCGCCATGCGGATCACCGACACCGGGGCCGCCATGTCGTGGCGCAGTGCCGGCAAGGCGCGGGTGAGCAGTTCGTGGCGTACGCCGGCGGCGATCCAGCTTCGGGCTCCGGGCGAGGCCTTCATTGGGCGCGGAGAGCCGAAGGCTTCGCCTCGGTGAGGGGGTGGCAGGCCCGCGGACCACTGCTGCTGGTGCGGGGTTCGGCATTCGGCTCGTTCACTTTGCGCGTCCTGAAGCGAAGGAAAGCCAAAGTATCGGTCCCGCCCCCCGCAGCGGGTGTAGGAGCGTACCTACGCTTTCGCCACCCGCCTAGGGTTTGCCGAGGTAGACCCGCACGTCCTTCACCTCGACGCCCGCGGCGGCCACGGCCGAACGCAGCTGCGCCTCGGTCACGCCCAGCGTCTCGGTCCAATAGCGCACCTCGTGCGGCTCGTTGACATTGATGCGGGTCCGGTCCTGCGGGCCGCGCTTGTTCGGGTCGTCTGCCATGGCGTGCTTCCTGTATTTGGTGTGTCGATGCAGGGACGATGCGCGCCCCTGCGGCGCGGCACTGGCGGACGGCGGCGCGGCTCCTTGCAGGAAATGTCCGAAACCGGCGTGCGGGCGCCGCGGGCCGCGCCTATGGTCGGCGCATGAACTCCGAACAGAACAAGCGCACCATCGCCGACGCCTGGAAGGCTTTCGCAAGCCGCGACCCCCAACGCATCGCATCCTGGTTCACCGAGGATGCCGAATGGCTTGCGCCGCGTGGCAATGCCACCGCGCTGGCGCTCGATGCGCCCGACCACATGATCGGCCCCCACGCCATCGTGCATTTCCTGGCCGAGAGATTTCCGGCGCTCTTCGTCTCCGATGTCGCGGTCGATTTCCGCAGCCGCTATTGCGAGGGCGATACCGTGATCGTCGAGCTGCGCCTGCAGGCCACGCTCGCGAACGGCCGCCGGTACGACAACGACTACTGCTTCATCTTCGAACTGCGCGATGGGCGCATCGCCCGCGTGCGCGAGTACATGGACACGCAGAAGGGCCGCGCCTGCATCTTCGGCTAGGGCCGGGTGGCGCGCGCCTGCAACTCGCGCTTGAGCAGCTTGCCGTTGGCCGTGGTCGGCATGGCGTCGACGGTCTCGATGCGCGCGGGCCGCTTGTAGGGCGACAGGTGCTCCGCGAGGTAGGCGCGCAGCGCCGGTTCATCGAGCACGGCGCCGGGCTTCATCTCGACGAAGGCGACGATGCGCTCGTTGCCGTCGGCCTCGGGCACGCCCACCACCGCGCAAAGGTGCACGCCGGCGAAGCGGCCGATCACCGCCTCGATCTCCGCGGGGTACACGTTGAAGCCCGAGCGGATGATCATTTCCTTGAGCCGGCCGACCACGAACAGCGCACCGTCCGCACCGAAGCGCCCGAGGTCGCCGCTCGCATACCAGCCGCCGGGGCGCATGACCTGCGCCGTGGCCGCCGCATCGCGGAAGTAGCCCAGCATGAGGCCGGGCCCGCGCAGCCAGATCTCGCCGGTCTCGCCCGGCGCCAGGTCCTGGCCATCGGGGCCCACGATGCGCGCCTCGCCGCCCTCGACCACATGGCCCGCGGCCGTGTCCGCACGCGGTGCCTCCACGCGCGTGAGGAACACCGAGCCCGCGTACTCCGACAAGCCATAGCCGTAGTGCAGCGGCTGGCCGAACAGCGCCTCGACGCGCTGCTTGAGCGCTGGATCGAGCGGCGCCGAGCCGGTGTAGGCATAGCGCAGCGCCGGAAAGCGCGGCGCACCGTGCCCGGCCTCGATGTGGGCCAGCAGCCGCGCATACATCGTGGGCGGCCCGAGCAGGTTGGACACCTCTTCATGCGCCAGCGCATGCAGCATGTCGGCCGGCGAGAAGCTCGCGCGCAGCACCAGCGCCGCGCCGCCCGTGAGCGCGGCCATGAGCACCGTGCCGATGCCGAAGATGTGCGTCATCGGCAGGAAGGCGTAGACCCGGTCGTGCGCGCCCAGCGATCGCACGCCGGCCGACACGCGGCCGAAATGCAGCAGCCCGCGGTGCGACACCATCACGCCCTTCGGCGTACCCGAGGTGCCTGAAGTGAAGATGATGGCCGCGGTATCCGCGAGCGCGGGATCGGCCTCTGGCCTGGCCTCGGCGCGCACGGCCGAGCGCATCACGCCCGGCAGCGCCGAGGGCACCGCACCGGCGCGCTGGGCATGCTGCCGCGCGGCGTCCGAGGCATCGGTGGTGAAGCAGCACAGCCGCGCATCGGCGCGGTCGGCAATGGCCGCGACCTCGCCGGGCGACATGCGCGCATTGACCCCGCACGACCATGCGCCGATGCGGCTGCACGCCATGATGAGCGCGATGTGCGCGGCGCAGTTCTCGGCCACCAGCAGCACGCGGTCGGTCGGCCGCACGCCGGCGGCCAACAGGTCCTGCGCGGCCGCCTCGGCCATGGCCTGCAGCGCGCCGTACGACACGGTGCCCGATGGTTCGAAGAGAAAGGCGTCGCGCGGCGACTGCAATGCGCGCGCTTCGAGCAGCTCGTGGATCCGCGTGGGTGCCGGCATTTCGCTCATTCCGCCTCGATGCCCTGCGCCGCGGTGGCCCAGAGCCTGCGGTCGGCCTGGCCCTTGGCCGCGAGCAGCTCCGCGCCGCCGCTCCAGACCTCGTAGCCCTGCTCGCGCAGCCGATGGGCGACATCCTCACGCGCCAGCGCCTTGTGCGCGGCCGCGTTCAGGCGCGCGACCAGCGCCGCGTCCATGCGCGCAGGGCCATAGAGGCCGAACCAGCCGCCCACGTCGTAGCCGGCCACACCCGACTCGATCATGGTCGGCACCTCGGGCAGCATGCGGTTGCGCTGGCGCGAGGTGACGGCCAGCGCGCGGATCTTTCCCGACTGGATGAAGGGCCGCGAGGTGGCGATGATGTCGAACATCATCGTCACGGTGCCGCCCATCACGTCGGCCAATGCGGGTGCGCTGCCCTTGTAGGGCACATGCGTGAGCTGCACGCCGGTCATCTTCTCGAGCAGCGCGCCGCTCAGGTGATTCGACGCGCCGATGCCGGCCGAGCCGTAGAACACCTTGCCCGGCCGCGCCTTCGCATAGGCCAGCAGCTCGGCCACGCTGTGCACCGGCAGGTCCTTGTTGACCACGAGCACGTTGGTGTAGTCGACCAGCGGCGCGATGGGCGTCAGGTCCTTCATCGGATCGAAGGGCATCCTGCGCTGGATGTTCGGATTGATGGTGATGGTCGGGCTTGCGCCGAAGAACAGCAGCGCGCCGTCGGGCACGGCCTTGGCCACCGCATCGCCGCCCACCGAGCCGCTGGCACCGGGGCGGTTGTCGACGATGACCTGCGTGCCGAGCTCCTGGCTCAGCGCGGGCGCAAGCAGGCGCGCCGCGCCGTCCACCGGGCCGCCGGCCGAATAGCCGACCACCAGCTTGATGAGCGGCGGCAGAGGCTGCTGCGCGAAGGCGCGATGCGGCAGTGCAGACAGCGCCGCGCTGCCTGCCATCGCGGCCATGAGGTGGCGGCGCGAGAAGTGAGTCGATGTCATGGCGTTGTCTCCTGTTGTGTATTTCTTCGGCGGCTCGCATCGATCAGGCCGGCAAGTCCAGCACCTGCCGCGCAAGGATGTTGCGCTGGATCTCGTTGGTGCCGCCATAGATCATTGCGGCGGTGGAGCCGATGAGCGGCGACAGCACGTTGAAGCTCTGCCCGTCGAGCAGCTGGTCGCCCGCGACGGCGCCCTGCTCTTCGCCGGCCTCGACCAGCAGCGCGCCGATGCGGTGGTAGGTTTCACTGGCCCATATCTTGAGCAACGACACCGACGCCGGCAGCGGCTGGCCCGCGCGCACGATGTCGGCAAAGCCCGTGTATGCAGCCGACAGGTCGAGTACGTCGAGCCGCAGTGCGGCAAAGCGCTGCGCGAACACCGGGTCCGCAAATAGGCGCCGCGCCTGCGCCAACCGCGCAAGCTGGCCCAGCGCGTACTGCGACTGCTTGGGGCTGCCGAGAAAGATGCGCTCGAAGCCCAGCAGCGCCTTGGCAATCGTCCAGCCGCCATGCAGCTTGCCCACGAGGTTTTCGGCCGGCACGCGCACGCTGTCGAAGAACACCTCGCAGAACTCGGGCTCGCCCGAGAGCGTATGGATGGGCCGCACTGTGATGCCCGGCGTGCGCAGGTCGCACAGCAGGAAGCTGATGCCCTCCTGCTTGCGCGCGGCCTTGTCGGTGCGCACCAGCATGAAGATGTGGTTGGCGTCCTGCGCGAGCGTGGTCCAGATCTTCTGGCCATTGACGATGAAGTGATCGCCCTCGGCATCGCGCCCCGCCACGGCCTCGGTGCGAAGGCCCGCCAGGTCGGAGCCGGCGTTGGGCTCCGAATAGCCCTGGCACCACACATGCTCGCCGCTCAGGATGCGCGGCAGGAAGCGCTGTTGCTGCCCGGTCGTGCCATGCTGGATCAGCAGCGGGCCGATCATCACGATGCCCTGGTCCGGCGCGCGCGCCACGCCGTGCTGCTCGAGTTCCTCGATCCATGCAATGAGCTTGTCGGCCGGCAGTCCCATGCCGCCATGCACCTGGGGCCACGCCGGCGCGATCCAGCCCTGCGCCGACAGCGTGAGATACCACTCGCGGATCTCGCTCCAGCGCGCGCGGTGCGACAGGTAGCGCAGCTGCTGCGGATAGCGCTGCTGCAGGAAGGCGCGCACCATGCGCCGGAACTCGGCCTCGGGCATCGCATGCCAGTCGGCGCTGCGCGGAAACTCGCCCTCCCATGCGGCGGTGCCCGCCCGCGCTTCACCGCCGTCGGCCAGCGCGGCATGCCGGCGCTGGTGCGCGGCCACGTTGCCGAGCCACGCCGAAAGGCACAGCGTGCGCTTGTAGTAGAGGCTCAGGTCGCACTCCTGCGTGTAGCCGATGGCGCCATGCAGCTGCACCGCCGTGCGCGAGGCCTGCAGCGCCGCGGCGGTGCAGCGGGCATTGACACGGCTGGCTTCGGCTTCGAGCCGCTCGGCCGGGAGCCCCTGGTCCGCCAGTGCCAGCACCTCGGCGAGCGCGGCCTGCGCCACTTCGAGGTGGATGAACATGTCCACGCAGCGGTGCTGCAGCGCCTGGAAACTGCCGATGGGCTTGCCGAACTGCGAACGGGTGCGCAGGTAGGCCAGCGTCTGCGCGAGCATCGCCTGCCCCACGCCCAGCAGCTCGGCCGCCTGCAGGACCTGGCCGGCCGCGAGTGCATGGCGCAGCGCGTCCTGCGCGGCGGGGCCTTCGGCCAGCACCGCATCCGCGGGCAGCGCCACCTGCTCGAAGCGCAGGCTCGCAGCCTGGCTGCCGTCCACCAGCGGCACCAGGGTTTCGCTCACGCCGGCCGTGCCGCGCGGCACCCACAGCAGCACCGCGTCGTCGCTGCCGCGCGCCGACACCAGCCAGCCGCTGGCGGCCGCGCCGGGCAGCACCATGAGCTTCTCGCCCTGCAGCAGCACGCCGCCCGCATGCCCCGCGCGCGGCTCGCAACCGCAGGCGAGCGGCACGGCGCTCAGGTCGCCGGCGCTCTCCTGCCAGGCCAGCGCAGGCAGGCTGCGGCCCGCGACCAGTTCGGCCAGCAGCGACTGCGCGGCCGGAGCCGCGAGCCGCGCGAGCAGCATGGCGCTCAAGCCCGCCACCGCCAGCAGCGGCTCGGGTGCCACATGCTCGCCCGCAGCGCGCAGGATCTGCGCGGCGCCCGCAAGATTCAGCCCCAGCCCGCCCGCGGACTCGGGTGCCAGCATGCCGGTCCAGCCCAGCTCGGCCATGGCGCTCCAGCCCTGCGCCTCGTCGGCATCGGGCCGCTCCATGCGCTCGCGCCGCCGCTGGATGGAACGGCTGCGAACGAAGTAGTCGAGCGCAGCATCGCGCACGGCGGAAAGTGATTCTGTGTCCATCGCCGCAGCGTGACAGAACGCCCCGCCGCGCGGCATTTGCATTTGCCGAAGGGAGGGTTTCGCATTCACAGACCCGCCTCGCGCGAGGGCGGCATAGATTCGGCGCATGACCACCACAAAGATCAAGAAATCCCTGCACACCGAGCTCGGCCACAGCACGCCCGACCGAATCACCGTGCGCGGGCGCGACCTGCCCTCCGAGATCCTCGGCCACCTGAACCTCGGCGACATGGCCTTCCTGGAGCTCACGGGCCGCATCCCGACACCGCAGGAGTCGGTCACTTTCAACGCCATCGTCGTCACGCTGGTCGAGCATGGCATCACGCCCAGCGCGCTGGCCGCGCGCCTCACCTATGCAGGCGCGCCCGAGGCGCTGCAGGCCGCGGTGGCCGCGGGCCTGTGCGGGCTGGGCACGGTGTTCGTGGGCAGCACCGAAGGCGCAGCGAAGATGCTCTACGAGGCCATTCCCTTCGGCGAGAAGCCGGCGCGGCCGCTGGCCGACATGGCGAAGGACATCGTGGCCGACCACCGCGCGCGCAAGCAGATCGTGCCGGGCCTGGGGCATCCGCTGCACAAGCCGATCGACCCGCGCACGCCGCGCCTGTTCCAGATCGCCGAGGAGAACGGCCTCTCGGGCCATTACGTGGCGCTGATGCAGGCGGTGCAGCAGGAGGCCGAGCGCGTCTCGGGCAAGTCGCTGCCCATCAATGCGACGGGCGCCATCGGTGCGATTGCGGCCGAGTTCGGCTTTCCGTGGAAGATCATCCGCGGCCTCGGCGTGATGGCGCGCGCCATCGGGCTCGTGGGCCACCTCTTGGAGGAAATCGACGACCCGATGGCCATCGAGATCTGGCAGCGCGTCGAAAAAGAAGCCGGCGGCCCGCGCCAGGATTGAACGAGATGAACAACCACAACGACACCCGCTTTGCCGACATCCGCGATGCCGTGCGCGACCTGTGCGCGCAGTTTCCCAACGAGTACTTCCGCAAGATCGACGAGGCCCGCGGCTACCCGGCCGAATTCGTCGACGCGCTCACCAAAGCCGGCTGGATGGCCGCGCTCATTCCCCAGGAGTACGGCGGCTCCGGCCTCGGGCTCACCGAAGCCTCGGTGATCATGGAAGAGATCAACCGCTCGGGCGGCAATTCGGGCGCCTGCCACGGCCAGATGTACAACATGGGCACGCTGCTGCGCCACGGCAGCGAGGCCCAGAAGCGCAACTACCTGCCGCGCATCGCCACCGGCGAGCTGCGCCTGCAGTCGATGGGCGTGACCGAGCCCAGCACCGGCACCGACACCACCAGGATCAAGACCACGGCCGTGAAGAAGGGCGGCCGCTACGTCATCAACGGCCAGAAGGTGTGGATCTCGCGCATCCAGCATTCGGACCTGATGATCCTGCTGGCGCGTACCACGCCGCTTGCGGAGGTCAAGAAGAAGTCCGAAGGCATGTCGATCTTCATCGTCGACCTGCGCGAGGCCATCGGCCAAGGCATGACGGTGCGGCCCATCCTGAACATGGTGAACCACGAGACCAACGAGCTGTTCTTCGAGAACCTCGAGATCCCGGCCGAGAACCTGATCGGCGAAGAGGGCCAGGGCTTCAAGTACATCCTCGACGGCCTCAATGCCGAGCGCACGCTCATTGCGGCCGAATGCATCGGCGACGGCTACTGGTTCATCGACAAGGTCACGGCCTACGCCAAGGAGCGCGTGGTGTTCGGCCGGCCCATCGGCCAGAACCAGGGCGTGCAGTTTCCGATTGCCGAGGCCTTCATCGAGATCGAGGCCGCGAACCTCATGCGCTACGAGGCCTGCCGTTTGTTCGATGCGCGCGAGCCCTGCGGCGCGCAGGCCAACATGGCGAAGTACCTGGCAGCCAAGGCCAGCTGGGAGGCGGCCAATGCCTGCCTGCAGTTCCATGGCGGCTTCGGCTTTGCGTGCGAATACGACATCGAGCGCAAGTTCCGCGAGACGCGGCTCTACCAGGTGGCACCGATCTCGACCAACCTCATCCTGAGCTATGTGGCCGAACACATGCTCGGCCTGCCGCGTTCGTTCTGAAGGCACTCCATGACCACCTCATCGAATCATCCCAGCCGGGATCTCGCCACCTTCGCCGCCCAACTCAAGTTAGCGGACATTCCCGCCCCCGTGCTGCGCCGCACCGAGGACCTGATGCTCGACTGGCTGGGCTCGGTGCTCGCGGCGCGCACGGCACGGCCGGTGCGCAGCATCGAGCGCTTCGCGCAGACGATGGGGCCGGCCGAGGGGCCGAGCGAAATGCTCACCTCGCGCCGCACCACTTCGCCAGTGTTCGCCGCGCTCGTCAACGCCGCGGCCTCGCACTACGTGGAGCAGGACGACGTGCACAACGGCTCGGTGTTCCATCCCGCGGCCGTGGTCATTGCACCCGCGCTGGCCGTGGCGCAGAGCATCGGCGCCAGCGGTGCGCAGCTGCTGACGGCCGTGGTCGCGGGCTACGAAGTCGGCATCCGCGTGGGCGAGTTCCTGGGCCGCTCGCACTACAAGACCTTCCACACCACCGCGACGGCGGGCACGCTCGCGGCGGCCGCGGCAGTGGGCCGGCTGCTCGAACTTGCGCCGCAGCAGATGCTGCACGCCTTCGGCTCGGCCGGCACGCAATCGGCCGGCGTGTGGGAGTTCCTGCGCGATGCGGCCGATTCCAAGCAGCTGCACTGCGCGCATGCGGCCGCGAGCGGACTGATGTCGGCCTACCTCGCGCAGGACGGCTTCACGGGCGCTGCGAAAGTGCTCGAAGGCGCACAGGGCCTGGGCGTCGGCATGTCGAGCGATGCCGATCCGGCGCGGCTCACCGACCGCCTCGGCACGCGCTGGGCACTGGCCGAAACCTCGTTCAAGTACCACGCCTCCTGCCGCCACACGCATCCCGCGGCCGATGCGCTGCTGCAGGTGATGAGCGAGCACCAGCTCGCGCACGGCGACGTGGCCCGCGTGACCGCGCACGTGCACCAGGGCGCCATCGACGTGCTGGGCCGCGTCACGGTGCCAGCCACCGTGCACCAGGGCAAGTTCTCGATGGGCACGGTGCTGAGCCTGATTGCGGTGCACGGCCGCGCCGGCCTGGGCGAATTCGACCGCGACTTTCTGGCGCCCGAGGTGGCCGCGTTCCGCGACAAGGTGGCGATGGAACTCGACGCCGAAGTCGACACCGCCTACCCCGCGCGCTGGATCGGCAAGGTCAGCGTGCAGACCCGCGACGGCCGCACGCTGGCCGGCCGCGTCGACGAGCCCAAGGGCGACCCGGGCAACAGCCTGAGCCGCACGGAGATCGAGGACAAGATGCAGCGCCTCGCGCACTACGGCGAGGGCGCCACGGCCGACGAGGCGAAGGCGCTGTGCCAACGCATCTGGCAGCTCGAGTCTGCGCCGCGCGTGGGCCGCTGGCTCGGCTGAGGCCCTTCAGGCGAACAACCGGCCCTGCCCCGGCGAGCGCGCATCGAGCCCCGCGGTGCGCACGAGGTCCCAGAAGCCCGCGGGCGAACTGGACACCACGGGCACCTGCAGGCGCGCCTCGACCTCGCGCACGGCATCGAGCGTGACGAGGCCGCCGCACGAGATCAGGAGGCCATCGGCGCCGGGTTGGTCTTCGAACACTTTGAGGCACAGGTCGACCAGCACCTGGGTCGGCACCCGGCCCACGGCCTGCACATCGGAGATGGCCAGGCCTTCGAGCGCCAGCGGTTCGAAGCCGCTCTGTTCAAGGTAGGTTCGCAGCTGCGTGTTGACCTCGTCGATGTAGGCGGTGGCGACGGCCACGCGTCGAACCTTCAGGTGATGCAGGCCCGCGATGATGGCGTCGCTCATCGTCGTGCAGGGCAGCTCCGTCGCCTGTTCCATCTCGCGCTGGAGTTGACGCGTGAAGGCGACGCCGCGGAAGAAGCTCAGCGAGGTGCCCATGAGGGAGACGGCGCTGGCGCCCTCTGCCTTGAGTTCCAGCGCTTTGTCGACGACCGAGTCGATCACTTCGGTGTAGCCGCGGGTCGAGATTTCGCCGAGTCCCAAGCCTCTTGCTGAAAAGCGGATGCGCTCGCCGTAGAGCAGCGGGCCGTCCACCGGCACCGCGCCGGCGGCCGGCGGCACGATCAGGCCCAGGTGCGGCCGCGCCATCTACTTGCCCTCCGCCACGATGTTCTGCTCGGCAATGATGCGCTGCCAGCGCTTCGTCTCCTCCGCCATGTCCTTGCCGAGCTGCGCCGGCGTGGCGTAGGCGCGCAGCGTGCCTTGCGCGGCAGCCGCGGCGCCGGCCTCGGGCGTGTCGAGCACGGTCTTCACCGCGGCCGAGAGCCTGTCGACGATTTCGTCGGGCGTGCCGGCGGGTGCGAGCACGAAGATGCGCGGCGCCACGTCGAAGCCCGGCAGCGCATCGGCCAGCGGCGGCACGCTCTCGGCGCCTTCGAGCCGCGCGGTGTTCATCAGCGCGACCGCGCGCAGCTTGCCGGCCTTGGCCTGCGCCATGCCGGCCGTGGCGCTGACCACGCCGATGGGCACCTGGCCGCCGACCACGTCGGGCACGATCTGCGCGGCGCCGCGGTAGGGCACGTGCACCACCTTGCTGCCGCTGGTCTGCTTGAGCATCTCGAAGCCCAGGTGGTGCACCGTGCCCACGCCCGAGGTGGCGTAGGAATAGTGTCCCGGCCGGGCCTTGATCTCCTTCACGAATTCGGCCGGCGTCCTGGCCGGGAAGTCGTTGCCTGTGACGATCATCAGCGGCGAGACGAAGGCGCCCGCGACGGGCCTGAAGCTGGTGAGCGGATCGACCGGCGCCTTCGGCTGCAGCAGCTTGGCGGCCAGCAGCGCGCTGTCGCCCATCATCAGCGTGTAGCCGTCCGGCGCCGACTTGGCGACGTATTCGGCGGCAATCATGCCGGTGGCGCCGGTGCGGTTGTCGACCATCACCTGCTGTCCGAGCACCGCCGACAGGCGCGTGCCGAGCAGGCGCGCGACCGCATCGACGCCGCCGCCGGCCGAATAGCCGACCACGAGGCGGATCGGCTTGTCGGGGTACTTCTGGGCCCAGGCGGCGGGCGCGGCGAGCGTTCCCGCAAAGCCCAGGGCCATGGCGGCACGCAGCGCCTGGCGGCGTGCAGGGCGAGCAATCTCTCTGGCTTTCATCATGTCTCCAATAGTCATCGGTCCGTCGCCGTCTGCGCGGCTCATTCAAGTGCACCCGCGGAACCGGCTTTGCCGGGCCGCCGGGTGCGCCCCCCAGGGGGGGGGAAGCGCCCAAGGCGCTTCGGGGGCGTCCATTTTTATGCTTTGCCCTTGCCGCGCGAAGTCGGCAGCTTCGCGAGCTCGCGCACGCGATCCGCATTGGGCGCGAAGCCCAGGCCCGGCGTCTCGGGCAGCTGCAGCCAGCCGTCCTGCGGCACCGGCAGGCCGTCGAAGACCTGCTTGAGCATCTGCACGGCCACGTAGTGGTATTCGGCCATGCCGCCGTTCGACACGCCCGCATGCAGGTGCATGTTGTGGAAGGGCCAGGCACCGCCGTTGTCGATCGGCACGTTGAAGGCCGCGGCCATGCCCGCGATCTTGAGGCACTGCGAATAGCCGCCCGAGATGGTCACGTTGGGCTGCAGCACGTCGGCCGCCTGGTTCACCAGCAGGTCGCGGAAGCGGAAGGCCAACCCTTCGTTCTGCCCGCAGGCCAGCGGAATGCTGGTGCGCGCGCGCAGCTGGGCCATCTGCCGCACGTCGTTCTGCGTGAGCGGCTCCTCGAAGAAGCTGATGCCGTAGGGCTCGATGCGGCGCGCGAGTTCGGTGGCGTGGAACAGGTCGAGGCCGCAGTTGGCGTCGACGTACAGCTTCACATCAGGACCGACCGCCTCGCGCACGGCCGCCACGCGGCGCACGTCCTCGGCAATGACCTCGTCGATGGGCCGCGGCTCGTCGCGCCGCGCGAGCGCATGGCCGCCGACCGTCATCTTCAGGCGCCGGAAGCCCTGCGAGACCCAGAGCTTGGCGGCGGCGGCGAGCTGGTCGCGCTCGAAGAAGCCGAAGCCGAAGGTCGCATAGACCGGCACCCTGGAGCGCGCACCGCCCAGCAAGCGCCACAGCGGCTGGCCGAGCGCCCTGGCCTTCAGGTCCCACAGCGCGATGTCGAGCGCGGCAATGGTGTGGCTCGCATAGCCGGTCTGGCCGCGCGGCGAGAGCAGCCAGTAGAGCTTGTCCCACAGGCGCTCGGTGGCCATCGGGTCTTCGCCGATCAATGCCGGGCCGGCCACCTCGCGCACGGCGGCGGCAATGATTTCTTCTTCGGTGATGGCCGTCATGCCATGGCCGACAAGGCCGGTGTCGGTTTCGATCTCGGTCAGGCAGAGCGAGAGCGAGGTCTGTTGGTTGAGCCCCAGCACATCGATGGTGACGGGAATGTTCAGCGGCGTGGCGCTGACGCGGATGATCTTCAAGAACGTCTCCTGTTGCTTTGCTTCGGCTGCACGATTCTTGGTGCGCAGGCCGCGGAGAACAATTCGTTTTTGGCGGGCGCGAGGCTTCGCGCCGCGCGAAGGCTCGGGGCTCAGTCCGGCCGGCCGAGGTGCTCCAGCACCGAGCGCGCAGCCGCGGTCAGGTCCTGCTGCCGCCGCACGCACAGCAGGTGGCGGCGCACCGCCCACGGCGCATCGAGCTTCAGGCAGCGCAGCTTCAGTATCTGCAGCTGCGGCAGGATGGCCGCATACGGCAGCACGCCGATGCCCACGCCCTGCTCCACCATGCGGCACACCATGTCGAAGCTGCCCACCTGCATGCGCACCTTGAGCGGCAGCTGCGCCTCCAGCGCCGCGTTCAGCAGCACGCGGTGCAGCGCCGTGCCTTCGCGCACCACGATATGGTCGTGCCGCAGCACCTCCTCCACGCCGATGCGCTTGCGCCTGGCCAGCGGATGGTCGCGCGCCACCACCACGGCCAGTTCGTCGCTGCGGTAGGACAGGCATTCGAGCATGTCGGCGGGCGTGTTGCCCTCGATCACGCCGATGTCGGCCAGGCCGGCCTGCACGGCCTTCACCACTTCGGTGCTGGCGCGCTCCTGCAGGTCGATCTTGAGCACCGGATGCAGCCGCAGGAAGGAGCCGATCTGCGCGGGCAGGAACTGCGCGATGGTGGACGCGTTGGCCGTGATGCTGACCACGCCCGCCACGCCGTTCTGGAAGTCGTCGAGCTCGGCGCCCAGCCGGTCCATGGCCGAGAGCACGGCGCGCGCATGCAGCAGCAGGCCGTGGCCCGCCGAAGTGAGCGTCACGCCACGCGCATGGCGCACCAGCAGCGGCGGCCGCGCGCGGGCCTCGAGGTCGGAGATGCGCTTGCTCGCGGCCGCGAGCGCGATGTGGCAGCGCTTGGCGCCTTCGCTGATGCTGCCGTGGTCGGCCACGGCCACGAACAGGCGCAGCGACTTCAGGTCGGCGGACATGCCCTGCGCGCCCTCTTCTTCAGGGCGCGATGAGGTGGTCGAACAGCTCGCGCGCCGAGGCCGGCAGCTGCTCGCGGCTGCGTGCGATGAGCTTGAGCTCGCGCTCGGCCCAGGCATCGCTGAGCGCCACGGTTGCGATGCGCATCGCCATCGACAGCCGCTGCGCCGACGAGGCCGGCAGCACGCCCACCCCCACGCCCGCCTCGATCATCAGGCAGATCGCCTCGAAGCTGCTGACCTGGATGCGCGGGTTGAAGCCGCGGCCGGCCAGCTCGGCCCGGCGCTGCAGAAAGCGGTGGATGGCGCTGCCGTGGTGCAGGCCCACGTGCTGCTCGTCGAGCGTGTCGGCAAAGGCCACCGAGGCCGCACCCGCCATGTGGTGCGCGGCGGGCACCACCAGCACCAGCTGGTTGCGGCCGAAGGGGCGCGCGTCGAGCTCGCCGGTGTGCACGTCGCCGGCCAGGATGCCGATGTCGGCCTCGCCATCGGCCACGGCGCGCACGATCTCCTCGCTCAGGTATTCGCGCAGGTCCACCTGCACCGCCGGATGCTGCGTGAGAAAGCCGGCCAGCTTCTGCGGCAGGTATTCGGTGATCGAGGTGGTGTTGGCGAACACGCGCACATGGCCCTTGATGCCCTTGCCGAAATCCTGCATGTCGCAGCGCAGGTGCTCCATCTGCTGCATCACGCGCTTGGCGTGGTAGAGCACCGCCTGCCCTGCCGCCGTGAGGCTCACGCCCTGCGCGCTGCGGTGCAAGAGCTTGCCGCCCACGGCCTCTTCCATCTGCTTGATGCGCGTGGACGCGGCCGCCAGCGAGATGCAGGCCTTCTCGGCGCCGCGCGTGAGGCTGCGCGCGTCCGCCACGTAGACGAACAGTTTCAGGTCGAACAGGTCGAAATGCAGGTTCACCGGACAAGCGCGCCAGAAAGAAAGGAAGCGTGCATTGTCCGGCGAATGGCGCTGCGCGCGCCGGCCTCAGGGTTTGACCTCAGGAGCGGGCCCCGCTCAGACCGGGTCCCAGCTGAACACGTCGGCCGAGCGGTCCAGCGGATGGAAGCTCGCGCGCATGGCGGGCATGGCGTGCTCGGCAATGCTTTGCGGGGTCCAGCCCTCGGAGCGATGGATGGAGCGCACCGGCCGCGGCTGGCTGATGAGCGAGATCTCGTTGTTGCGCACCGAGAAGATCTGGCCGTTGACCGCGCCGGCCGCATCGCTTGCCAGGTACACCGCGAGCGGCGCCACCTTGGCGGGCGTCATCTGCTTGATCTTGTCGACGCGGGCGCGCTGCTCGTCGGTGTCGGTGGGAATGGCGCCGATCATGCGGCTCCATGCAAACGGTGCGATGCAGTTGGAGCGCACGTTGAACTTGAGCATGTCGAGCGCGATCGACTTCGACAGCGCCACGATGCCGAGCTTGGCCGCCGCATAGTTGGCCTGGCCGTAGTTGCCGATGAGGCCCGAGGTCGAGGTCATGTGCACCATCGCGCCCGAGTTCTGCTCCTTGAAGTGCGTGGCGGCCGCACGGCTCACGTAGTAGGCGCCGTACAGGTGCACCTTGAGCACGGCGTCCCACTCGTCGACCGACATCTTGTGGAAGAACCGGTCGCGCAGGATGCCGGCGTTGTTGACCACCGCATCGATGCGCCCGAAGCTCTCGACCGCGCACTCGACGATGCGCGCCGCGCTGGCCGCATCGGCCACGCTGTCGGTGTTGGGCACCGCCTGTCCGCCCGCAGCGCGGATCTCGTCGACCACCTGCTGCGCGGGGCCGGCGCTGCCGCCCGCACCATCAAGGGCCGCGCCGATGTCGTTCACCACCACCCTCGCGCCATGGCTCGCCATGGCCAGCGCGATGTCGCGCCCGATGCCGCCGCCCGCGCCGGTGACGACGACTACTTTTCCTTCAACCATGTGTGTCTGCTCCGGATAGCCGCCCGCAGTGTCGCGGGCAGTTCCAGAATGCCACAGGGGCCGCGCTGCGGGTTCCGGATTTCCGAAGAGGGGCTTCGGCGGCGCCCTTGCCCCTTATTGCCGCGCGGTGCGGATGTTCGGCGGCAGCGCCTGCGGCCAGCTGGTGCGGAACGGATTGATGTCGAGCCCGCCGCGCCGCGTGTAGCGCGCATACACGGCGAGCTTGTTGGGCTGGCAGCGGCGCCAGATGTCGGTGAACATGCGCTCCACGCAGGGTTCGTGGAACTCGTTGTGGTTGCGAAAGCTCACGATGTATGCGAGCAGGCCGGCCTGGTCGATGGCCGGGCCGCTGTAGCGGATCTGCACGCTGCCCCAGTCGGGCTGGCCGGTGACGAGGCAGTTGCTCTTGAGCAGGCGGCTGGTGAGCGTCTCGTTCACCGGCGGCTGGGTGCTGTCGCTGGACAGCAGCTCGGGCGCAGGCTGGTAATGGGTGCACTCGATGTCGAGCCGGTCGAGGTCCAGGCCGTCGAGCTCGTGCACCGGCTCGCGGTCGAACATGTCGGGTGCCAGCAGCTTCACGCCGATGCCGGCCGATTGGTCGCTGCCGCGCCAGAGTGCCTCGGACAGGTCGGCGCGCAGGCGGTCTCGCACCGCCTCGACGCTCGCGAAGGCGCTGCTGTTGAAGCTGTTGAGGTACAGCTTGAACGACTTGCTCTCGATGATGTTGGGCGTTTCGCAGGGGATGGTGAAGTGCGCGATGGCCAGCTGCGGCTTGCCGCGCAGGTTGAGCCAGCTCACCTCGAAGGCGGTCCAGAGATCGGCGCCGAAGAAGGGCAGCGCGCCGGCGGCGATGCCCATGGCTTCGCGCTGGGTGCTGCGCGCAATCGGAAAGAGCAGCGAGGGGTCGTACTTGTCGGCATAGGCCGAGGCGCGGCCCAGCTGCGACTGCTCGGGCGTGTTGGGGTTGGCGGGGGGGATGTTGTCGAGGCTCATGGCTTGTGGTGTTCTTCGGCCGCATGCAGGAACGGCGCAATGTGATTGGCGAGGATCGCGCAGACCTCGGGCGGCAGGTCGTGGCCCATGCCGGGAATGCTGACGAACTTTGCGCCCGGAATGCGCTTGGCGGTGTCCAGGCCGCAGGCCATCGGCACCAGCGCATCGGCTTCGCCGTGCAGCACCAGTGTCGGGCACTTGATGCGCGGCAGCACTTCGGGGCGGCGCGCATCGGCGCCAATGGCGAGCATCTGGCGGAACATGCCGGCCGGGCGATAGGCGCGGCGCATGCTGAAGGTGAGGCGCTCTGCCAGCGCCTCGGTGCTTTGCGGATAGGCGGGGCTCTGGATGAGCCTGAGCAGCCGGATGCTGTGCGCCACCAGCTCGGCCTCGCCGCCGCCCAGCGGCCGGCGCAGCAGCATGGCGGCCACGTCGCTGCGCGGTCCGGGCAGGCCGCGCGCGCCGCTGGAGCTCATGATGCTCACGAGGCTGGCCACGCGCTCGGGCGCTTCGGCGGCCAGGTGCTGCGCGATCATGCCGCCCATCGAGGCGCCGATGACGTGCGCCTGCTTGATGCCCAATGCGTCGAGCACGCCCAGCGAATCGCGCGCCATGTCCTGCAAGGTGTAGGCCGATCGGACCTGCAGGCCCAGCTTCTGTCGAATGCTCCCCCACACGATGTTGCCGGTGCCCGCATGGTCGAAGCCCTGGCTCAGGCCGATGTCGCGGTTGTCGTGGCGCACCACGCGAAAGCCCGCATCGACCAGCGCCTGCACGAAGTCCTGCGGCCAGCCGACCAGCTGCATGCCCAGGCCCATGATGAGCAGGGCCACCGGGCGGCCTTCGCCGCCGGTGTCGTCGACCTCGATCTGCAATCCGTTGGCCAGCAGCTTCATGGCGCTCCCGTGTCTGTTTATTTGAACTCGCGCTCGCGCAGCCACTTGGTGGCGACCCACTTCTCGCCCGCGAGCACGGGCGCGCCGCCATGCAGCGTGCGGGTGGCGGGGTCGGGTTCCTCGTAGCTGAAGAACACGCCGGTGCCGCGCACGGGCGCCACTTCCAGGCCCACGTCGGGGAAGGTGGTGGCGCCGCCCTGCCCGGGCTCCTGCAGGTACATCACGAGCGTGGCCACGCGCTGGCCGCCGCGCTTGAGGATGGTGGGCGTGCCGGGCTCGCCGGGGTCGAAGTAGTCGTAGTGCGGCCGATACTGGGCGCCGGGCGCATAGCGCAGGATCTGCAGGCCTTCGCCAAACTCCACCGGCCAGCGCAGCAGCGCGGCAATGCGCTGCTCGAGGCGCGCGACGATGTCGTTCTCGCCGCGCTCGAAGAACATGCCCTCGCTGGTGCGGTCGACGTTGAGCACCTCGCCGCCGGTGCGCGTCTCGACCGTGAGCGAGCGCGCCAGCCGCACCCGCGCCGCGGCAATCAGCCCTTCGCACTCTTCCGGCGATACCAGATTGCCGAACACGACGACGCGCGGATGCCGCATGGTCTGCAGCACCTGCACGCGGCGGTCGCCCGCGTCGATGTAGAGCGGCGCGCCTTCGAGGTCGGGGCCGGGCATTTCGGTGCGCCGCGGCCGGGCCACTTCCACGTGGGGAAAGCCGGCCTCGAGCTGCGCCAGCGCCAGGTCGGTGGCCGCGTCCTGCCAGCCGGCCGCGCGCATCGAGGCCCGCAGCGCAGGCACCGAATGCCCCGCCGCGAGCTGCGACACCAGCCATTCCCGGAGCTCCGGACTGATCGGTTGAGACATTTCTTCAATACTCCTCCATGCTGAAGCGAGCCCCGCAAGGCATGAAATTGCCATGGCCCATTCCAGGAACACCGCGGATCCGGCTTCGCCGGGCCGCCGGTGTTGCCCCCTGGAAGGGGGTTGGCGCAGCGACACGAAGTGCGCGAAGACTGGGGGTCATCCAAATTTCCTTCTGAACACCAGCCTTTCGGCCGTCGACGCCGTGGCATCGAAACCATAACCCTCGAGATCGAATTTTTCCAGCGCCTTGGGCGTGGCGGCCTTGTGCAGCACCGCCCAGCGCGCGAGCAGGCCGCGGGCGCGCTTGGCGTAGAAGCTCACGATCTTGTAGCGGTCACCCTTCCACTCCTCGAACACGCATTCGACCACGCGCGCCTTGAGCGCCTTCCGGTCCACCGACCTGAAGTACTCCTGCGAGGCCACATTGACCACCACGGGCGTGCGGTCCGCCGCCAGGCGCTGGTTCAGGTGCTCCGCAATGCGCGCGCCCCAGAAGGCATACAGGTCCTTGCCGTGCCGATTGGCAAGCGGCGTGCCCATCTCCAGCCGGTAGGGCTGCAGCAGGTCGAGCGGACGCAGCAGGCCGTAGAGGCCGCTCAGGATGCAGACGTGCTCCTGCGCCCAGGCCAGCTGCGCGGGCGTGAGCGAGCGCGCATCGAGCCCGCCGTAGACGTCGCCATCGAACGCGAAGGCGGCCTGGCGCGCATTCTTCGGCGTGCTCTTGCCGGACCAGGCCTGGTAGCGCGCCACGTTCAGCGCGGAGAGCTTGTCCGACAGGTGCATGAGCTCGGAGATCTGCTGCGGCGACTTCTCGCGCAGCAGCTTGATCAGTTCGGCCGAGGGGCCTCGGGGGGCTTCGAAATGGGGTTGGGTGGCGGGGACTTCGGTGGGAACGGGGGTGTCGTAGTCGAGCGATTTCGCAGGGGAGAGCAGG
The DNA here is from genome assembly GCF_056396385.1 of Variovorax sp. 05T418. Taxonomy (NCBI): domain Bacteria; kingdom Pseudomonadati; phylum Pseudomonadota; class Betaproteobacteria; order Burkholderiales; family Comamonadaceae; genus Variovorax; species Variovorax sp. 05T418. The sequence continues at coordinate 689,836 of NZ_JBFTLJ010000004.1, forward strand.
AAGAGCATCCCGGAATTATGTGGGGTGGGCCTGCCCCGGGGCGGCCCCGGTAAAATCGCCGGCTATCCCATCTTGTCCCCACGGCACCCCCGAAGGCGCCGCTTCTGCATTTCCCATGAGCGAACCCACCACCCCTTCCGCCCAGCCTGGACTGGAGAGCCTCTCCAAGTCGTTCGAACCCGCCGCCATCGAGGCGCACTGGGGCCCCGAGTGGGAAAAGCGCGGCTACGCCAAGGCGGGCTTTCGCGGCACGCAGGCGCCCAAGGAAGGCGCCGATTCGTTCGCCATCCAGCTGCCGCCGCCCAACGTGACGGGCACGCTGCACATGGGCCATGCGTTCAACCAGACCATCATGGACAGCCTGGCGCGCTACCACCGCATGAAGGGCGACAACACGCTGTGGGTGCCGGGCACCGACCATGCGGGCATCGCGACGCAGATCGTGGTGGAGCGCCAGCTGCAGGAACAGAAGATCAGCCGCCACGACCTCGGCCGCAAGAACTTCGTGGCACGCGTGTGGGAATGGAAGGAAAAGTCGGGCAACACCATCACCGAGCAGATGCGCCGCATGGGCGACACGGTCGACTGGAGCCGCGAATACTTCACGATGGACGAGGACCTGTCCAAGGTGGTCACGCAGACCTTCGTCTCGCTCTATGAAGAAGGCCTGATCTACCGCGGCAAGCGGCTGGGCAACTGGGACCCGGTGCTCAAGACCTCGGTGAGCGACCTCGAAGTGGAAAGCGAAGAGGAAGACGGCTCGCTCTGGCACATCGCTTATCCGCTGGCAGACGGCAGCGGCACGCTCACGGTGGCCACCACGCGGCCCGAGACCATGCTCGGCGACACGGCCGTGATGGTCCACCCCGAGGACGAGCGTTACCGGCAGCTGATCGGCAAGCAGGTGCGGCTGCCGCTGGTGGACCGGCTCATTCCCATCATTGCCGACGACTACGTGGACAAGGAATTCGGCACCGGCGTGGTCAAGGTGACGCCCGCGCACGACTACAACGACTACGCGGTCGGCCAGCGCCACAAGCTCGAGCTGATCGGCATCCTCGCGCTCGACGCCACCATCAACGACAACGCGCCCGAGAAGTACCGCGGCATGGACCGCTTCGTGGCACGCAAGGCCATCGTGGCCGACCTCGATGCGCTCGGCCTCCTGGTCGAGGTGAAGAAGCACAAGCTCATGGTGCCGCGCTGCGCGCGCTCCGGTGCCATCGTCGAGCCGATGCTCACCGACCAGTGGTACGTGGCCATGACGCGTCCGGGCGCCGACGGCACCTCGATCGCACAGAAGGCCATCGACGTGGTGAAGACCGGCGAGGTGCGCTTCGTGCCCGAGAACTGGGTCAACACCTACAACCACTGGATGGAGAACATCCAGGACTGGACCATCTCGCGCCAGCTCTGGTGGGGCCACCAGATCCCGGCCTGGTACGACGAGGACGGCAAGGTGTACGTGGCGCATGACGAGGCCGAGGCGCAGGCCAAGGCGCCGGGCAAGACGCTTCGCCGCGACGAGGACGTGCTCGACACCTGGTATTCGTCCGCGCTGGTGCCCTTCTCCTCGCTCGGCTGGCCCGAGAAGACCGAGGACCTCGCGCTGTACCTGCCCTCCACGGTGCTCGTGACGGGCTACGACATCATCTTCTTCTGGGTCGCCCGGATGATCATGATGACCAAGCACTTCACCGGCAAGGTGCCGTTCAAGGACGTCTACATCCACGGCCTGGTGCGCGACGCACAGGGCAAGAAGATGAGCAAGTCCGAAGGCAACGTGCTCGACCCGGTCGACCTGATCGACGGCATTGCGCTGCCCGAACTGCTCGACAAGCGCACGCAGGGCCTGCGCAAGCCCGAGACCGCGCCTGCCGTGCGCAAGAACACGCAGAAGGAATTTCCCGATGGCATTCCGGCCTTCGGCGCCGATGCGCTGCGCTTCACCTTCGCTTCGCTCGCATCGCTGGGCCGCAGCATCAACTTCGACAGCAAGCGCTGCGAGGGCTACCGCAACTTCTGCAACAAGCTCTGGAACGCCACGCGCTTCGTGCTGATGAACTGCGAAGGGCAGGACTGCGGCCTGCGCGAGCACACGAAAGAAGAATGCAAGGTGGGCGGCCCTGCGCATGGCTACCTGAAGTTCAGCCGCGCCGATTTCTGGATCGCATCGCAGCTGCAGCGCGTCGAGGCCGAAGTGGCCAAGGGCTTCGAGGAATACCGGCTCGACAACGTGGCCAACGCCATCTACCAGTTCGCCTGGGACGAGTTCTGCGACTGGTACCTGGAGATCGCCAAGGTGCAGATCCAGACCGGCGACGATGCGCAAAAGCGCGCGACGCGCCGCACGCTGATCCGCACGCTCGAAGCCTTGCTGCGCCTCGCGCACCCGGTGATTCCGTTCATCACCGAGGAACTCTGGCAGAAGGTGGCGCCCGTCGCCGGACGCGAGGGCGAATCGATCATGGTCGCGGCCTACCCCCAGAGCCAGCCCGGGAAGATCGACGAAGCGGCCGAGGCGCATGTGGCGCGCCTGAAGGCGCTGGTCGATGCCTGCCGCACGCTGCGCGGCGAAATGAACGTGTCGCCCGCGGTGCGCCTGCCGCTCTATGCGGTGGCCGACGATGCCGAGGGCGCGGCCTTCCTGCGCGACGCGGCGCCGGTGCTGCAGGCACTGGCCAAGCTCAAGGAAGTGAAGGTCTTCGACGACGAGGCTTCCTGGTCGGCGGCGGCCGAAGCGGCGCCCGTGGCCGTGGTCGGCACGGCGCGCCTGTGCCTGCACATGGAGATCGACAAGGCCGCCGAGCGCGCGCGCATCGGCAAGGAAATTGCCCGCATCGAGGGCGAGATCCTCAAGGTGAACGGCAAGCTCGGCAATGAAGCCTTCGTGGCCAAGGCACCGCCGGCCGTGATCGAGCAGGAGCGCAAGCGCCTGGCCGATTTCAGCACCATGTTGGAGCGTCTTCGCGACCAGCTTGTGCGTCTCGGCTGACACACGCGGGCCTGGGCAAGGTTTAGCATGGCAACGACGGCCTTTCCGTGCCGCCGTTGATCCATCGAACCCTCTTCTTCAACTGAACGAACAGACGCCCAAATTGTCCATGCCCACTCCCTCGACACGCATCCGCAAGGCCGTATTTCCTGTTGCAGGTTTCGGCACCCGCTTTCTGCCCGCCACCAAGGCGCAGCCCAAGGAAATGCTGCCGGTTGTCGACAAGCCACTCATCCAGTACGCGGTTGAGGAAGCCTACGCGGCGGGCATTCGCGACATGATTTTCGTAACTGGCCGAAACAAACGTGCCATCGAAGACCACTACGACACCGCCTACGAACTCGAGAGCCAGCTCGAGGCCAGCGGCAAGCTCGAACTGCTCAACATCGCGCGCTCGGTCATGCCCGACGACATGACCTGCTCCTACGTGCGCCAGCCGCGCATGCTGGGACTCGGCCATGCGGTGCTGTGCGCCGAACACCTGGTGGGCAACGAGCCCTTCGCCGTGCTGCTGGCCGACGACCTGATGGTCGGCCCTGTGGGCGGCGCACCGGTGCTCGCGCAGATGACGGCCGCCTTCGGCAAGCTCGGTGCTTCGGTGCTCGCGGTGCAGGAAGTGCCGCTCGAACACGTCAAGCGCTACGGCATCGTGGCGGGCGAATCGATCGGCGACGACCTCGTGAAGGTCGATCGCATGATCGAGAAGCCCTCGCCGGACAAGGCACCTTCGCGCCTTGGCGTGGCGGGCCGCTACATCCTCACGCCCGGCGTGTTCGACGAGATCCGCAACCAGCCCAAGGGCGCGGGCGGCGAGATCCAGCTCACCGATGGCATCGCGGCGCTGATGAAGAAGGAAGCGGTCTACGCCTATGCCTACAAGGGCACGCGCTACGACTGCGGCAGCAAGGAAGGCTTCCTGCAAGCCTCTGTGGAGCTTGCGCTCGCGCACCCCGAGGTCGGCGGGCAGTTCCGCGAATACCTCAAGAGCCTGGAGCTCTGAAGAAAAAGGGCCCGGCGGGGCCCTTTTCTTTTCCGGCGCTCAGCGCCTCTTCAGCACGTGGATGAAGTCGCTGCCGATCGTCTGCTGCTCGACCAGCTCGTTGCCGGTCTGCCGCGCAAAGGCCTGGAAGTCGCGCAGCGATCCCGGGTCGGTCGACACCACCTTCAGCAGCTGGCCGCTCGCCATGTCGTTGAGCGATTTCTTGGCCTTGAGAATGGGCAGCGGGCAGTTCAGGCCCCGCGTATCGAGTTCGCGGTCAACCTGCATGCTTCGGCTCCTCGGGCGGCAGGTTCAGGCCGCGCCGCCGTTCCTCGTTTTCCGCCGCGGTAAAGAACACCGGCTCGTGCCCCCGCGTGCGCAGCCAGTCGGCCAGCGCATAGCCGGTGCCCGCGGGCCAGCACTTGAGATCGGGCAGGTCGTAGAGGCGGTAGTCCAGCAGCTCGGGCGAAAGCTTGACCTCGCCATCGGCCACCACGTGGTAGGCGATGATGATCTGGTTCATGCGCTGGAAGTCGTACGCGCCCACGAGTTGGGTCGCGCTCACGTCGAGGTTGGTTTCTTCCTTGACCTCGCGCGCAATGCCTTCCTCGGGCGTTTCGCCGGCTTCCATGAAGCCGGTGATCAGCGCATACATCTTCACCGGCCAGGCGGCGTTTCGCGCCAGCAGCACCTGGCCGCGGTACTCGACGATGGCTGCGAGCACGGGCGTGGGGTTGTTCCAGTGCGTGTGGCCGCAGGAGGGGCAGCGCAGGCGCTCCTTGGGACCGCCGTCTTCCATCAGTGCGATCCATTCGAGCGGCGTGGCGCAGGCCTGGCAGAACTTGGGATGGGCCATGGCTTCGGTCAGGCGGGAAAGACGCCGGTCGACAGGTACCGGTCGCCGCGGTCGCACACCACGAACACGATGGTCGCATTCTCGACCGTCTTGGCAACCTCGAGCGCCACCCAGAGCGCGCCGGCCGCGGAGATGCCGCCGAAGATGCCCTCCTCGCGCGCAAGGCGCCGGCACATCTCCTCGGCGTTGTCCTGGCTCACGCTGATTTCATCGTCGACCCGGCTCGGGTCGTAGATCTTGGGCAGGTATTCGGCCGGCCACTTGCGGATGCCCGGGATGCGCGAGCCCTCGGCCGGCTGCGCGCCGATGATGCGCACCGCGGGGTTCTTTTCCTTCAGGAAGCGCGAGACGCCGGTGATGGTGCCGGTGGTGCCCATGGCGCTCACGAAATGCGTGATCTTGCCCTTGGTGTCGGCCCAGATCTCGGGGCCGGTGGTCTCGTAGTGGATGCGCGGGTTGTCGGCATTGGCGAATTGGTCGAGCACCCGGCCCTTGCCCTGCGCCACCATCTGCTCGGCCAGGTCGCGCGCGTATTCCATGCCGCCGCTCTTGGGCGTGAGCACCAGCTCGGCGCCGAAGGCCTTCATGGTCTGGGCGCGCTCGACGGACAGGTCCTCCGGCATGATCAGCACCATGCGGTAGCCCTTGATGGCCGCGGCCATGGCCAGCGCGATGCCGGTGTTGCCCGAGGTGGCTTCGATCAGCGTGTCGCCGGGCTTGATCTCGCCGCGCTCCTCGGCGCGCTTGATCATCGAAAGCGCAGGACGATCCTTCACCGAGCCCGCGGGATTGTTGCCTTCCAGCTTGCCGAGGATGACATTGCCGCGCCTGGCGTTTTCGGCCGCATCGATGCGTTGCAGTGCCACCAGGGGGGTCTTGCCGATGGCGTCTTCGATCGTCGGATAATTCATGGCAGCCACTGTGCCATAATTTTGGGCTTCCTTCCGGATGTGCCCGGGTGGTGAAATTGGTAGACGCAGGGGACTCAAAATCCCCCACCGAAAGGTGTGCCGGTTCGATTCCGGCCCCGGGCACCACCCCCTCTCCCTCTTTTTCTGCCTGCCCTCACGCAGCCCCGATCATTTCGGTCGCCGTGACATGGCGCATCGCGTCCGGCACGGCCGCGGCGCGCAGCACCAGCTCGGCCGGCCGATGGCTCGCAGCCCGCACCGCCTGCTCCGGCAGCGCCTCCGACGCCCATCCCTTCGCCTGCCATTGCTTGAGCGGCACCAGCGTTCGCAGCCCGCGCGGTGCAGCCTTGCGCAGGGCGCTTCCGACGTTGAATGGCGTAACGTGCGCGACAGCCTCGTAGGCGGCCGCCAGCGCATGCGCGTCGAAAGTCAGCAGCACCTGCGGCCGGCCGCGCAGGGCGGCGCGATGGCGCTGCACCCTTTCAGGGCCCAGCCAGAAGAACACGCAGCCGTTGAGCAGCACATACCAGTCGGCCGGCGCCAGGCCGGGATCGAGGCAGCGTGCCAGTGCTCCGGGCGGCATGGGACGCTGGTCGCGGATGTAGCGGCCGTCGGGCAGCGTGACGCCCTCGGGCCGGTGCGCGCGCACCGAGGCTTCGACTTCAGCGCCGAAGGCGCCGCGCCGCAGCAGCTCGTCGGTGCTGCACAGCCCCTGCTGCTGCACCGCCGGCCAGTTGGCAGCGTCGACGAAATGAAAGGCCTTCGCGGGCAGGTTCGGCACGGCTTCAGGCTGCTGCTGCTTCTTCGCGCAGGCCGGTGTGCACCGTCGGGTGCGCGAGCCGCACGCGCAGTTCGCGCTTGAGCCGCGTGTTGTCGAGCCGGCGCGATTCGCCCATGAAGCTCAGCAGCTGCAAGGGCAGTTGGCGCTGGGCTTCCTCGCGGGCCACGCGCGGCGGGCGCGGCATGCCGTACAGGTCGGCCGCCAGGTCGATGTAGTCGCCCATGCGCAGCTCGGTGTCGTCCGAGGCATGCACGATGCGCTGCGGCCGGCCGCGGAACAGCGCCGCCACGCAGGCCCGCGCAAGATCGTCGGCATGGATGTGGCTGGTGAACACGTCGTCCTCGCGCCGCAGCACCGGTGTGCCGCGCGCGAGCCGCTGGCGCGGCGTGCCGCCCTCGCGGTCGGGCGCATAGATGCCCGGGATGCGCAGGATGCTGGCGCGCACACCCGCGCTGCGGCCGAGCCAGCGCACCGCGCGCTCGGCGTCCACGCGGCGGTGGGCGCGGGGCGTGTCGGGCCGCACGGGGCGCGTTTCGCTCACGCGCGCGCCGCCGCAGTCGCCATAGACGCCGCTGGTGGAGCCGTAGACGAACGCCAGCGGCACGGAACGCAGCCGCAGCGCGCGCGCCAGCGCCGTGGTGCGCTGGTCGCGCCACCAGGCGGCGCCGCCGTCGCGCGCCGGTGGCGCCAGGTGCAGCACGCGGGTGGCCACGCCGGCCAGGCGGCGCAGCGTGGCCGGATCGTCCAGGTTGCCCTGGAGCGGACGGATGCCCGCCGCCCGCAGGGCCGGCACCCGTTCGCCCGATGAAGTGAGCGCCACCAGCTGCATGCGGCCGCGCAGGCTGCGTGCCACGCGCTGGCCGACGTCCCCGCAGCCCACGATCAGCAGGCGTTCGCGGCGAAAGCGCGCCGGCAGCGCGCCGGAAGGGCTATTGATTGAAGGCAAAATCCGAGTTCCTTTCCCTTTTCAGACCCAGGCTGAAACAAGCCGAAGAATACCGATGACTGTTGCAGCGCCGCATGAAGCGGGCTTTTCCATCACCGTCGAGCCCAGCGGGCGTCATTTCGTGGTGCATGGCGACGAAACCATTCTCGCGGCCGGCATCCGCCAGGGCATCGGCCTTCCCTATGGCTGCAAGGATGGCGCCTGCGGCTCGTGCAAGTGCCGGAAGCTCTCGGGCGAGGTCGAGCTCGGGCCGCACCAGAGCAAGGCGCTGAGCGCCGAAGAGCAGCTGGCCGGCTTCGTGCTCACCTGCTGCGCCCATGCCAAGAGCGACGTGGTGCTCGAGTCGCGCCAGGTCACCGAGGCCGGCGCCCTGCCGATCCGCAAGATGCCGGTGCGGGTGCTGGCGCTCACGCGGCTCTCCCACGACGTGATGAAGCTGCGCCTGCAGCTGCCGGCCGGCGAGCCGCTGCAGTTCCATGCGGGCCAGTATGTGGAATTCATCCTGCGCGACGGCGCGCGCCGCAGCTACTCGATGGCCAATGCGCCGCACACGCTGGCCGAACCGGGCACGGGCATCGAGCTGCACCTGCGGCATCTGCCGGGCGGCAAGTTCACCGACCATGTGTTCGGCGCCATGAAGGAAAAGGAAATCCTTCGCATCGAAGGCCCCTACGGCAGCTTCTTCCTGCGCGAGGATTCGGCCAAGCCGATGATCCTGCTGGCTTCGGGCACCGGCTTTGCGCCCATCAAGGCGCTGCTCGAGCACATGAAGTTCAAGGGCATCGAGCGGGCCGCCACGCTCTACTGGGGCGGCCGCCGGCCCGAAGACCTCTACATGGACGCCTGGGTGCGCGAACAGCTGAAGGAGATGCCGAACCTGCGCTACGTGCCGGTCATCTCCAACGCCACGCCGGAAGACAACTGGAACGGCCGCACGGGCTTCGTGCATCGCGCGGTGCTGGAGGACTTTGCCGATCTTTCGGGCCACCAGGTGTATGCCTGCGGCGCGCCGATCGTGGTCGACTCGGCCCGGCACGACTACGTGGCGCTGGCCGGCCTGCCCGACGAAGAATTCTTCGCCGACGCGTTCACCACCGAGGCCGACAAGGCGCTTCCCTGATCCCCGCTTTCCCTTTTCTCCGAGACGACATCAAAGAATGAAGACGAGACACTTCCTCCTCGCGCTGCTCGCCGGCGCCACGCTGCTGGCCACCGCTGGCCAGGCCGCGGCCCAGCAGCAGCGCCCGATCCGCCTCGTGGTGCCCTACGCCGCTGGCGGCCCCATCGACGTCACGGCCCGCATGCTGGCCGAACGCGTGAAGGACTCCCTGGGCACGGTCATCATCGACAACAAGCCCGGTGCGGGCGGCAACATCGGCGCCGACATCGTGGCCAAGGCGGCGCCCGACGGCCTCACCATCGGCATTGCGGCCACCGCCACCCACGCGGTGAATCCGTGGCTCTACAGCAAGATCCCGTTCAACGCGGCGACCGACTTCGCGCCCATCACGCAGATGGTGCGCGTGCCGAACGTGCTGGTGATGAATGCGGAAACGGCGCAGCGCCTCAAGATCAACAGCGTGGCCGACCTGATCCGCTACGCCAAGGCCAACCCCGCCAAGCTCAATTACGGCAGCGGCGGCAACGGCAGCGCCGGGCATCTGGCGGGCGAGCTGTTCAAGAAGCAGGCCGGCATCTTCGCGCTGCACATTCCGTACAACGGCGGCAATCCGGCGCAGCTGGCGCTGCTCTCGGGCCAGGTCGACTTCAACTTCGACAACCTGGCCACGGCGGCGCCGAACATCCGCTCGGGCAAGCTCAAGGCCATTGCCGTGACGACCTTGCAGCGCAGCAGCGCCATGCCCGAGCTGCCGCCGGTGGCCGACACGCTCAAGGGCTTCTCGATCGACACCTGGTGGGGCCTGGTGGCACCGGCCGGCACGCCGCACGACGTGGTCGTGAAGCTCAACCAGGCCTTCGTGGCGGCGCTGAACGCACCGGAAACGAAGACCCGTTTTGCCACGCTGCTGGCCGAGCCGGTCGCCAATTCGCCCGAGCAGTTCGGCGCGTTCATGAAGAGCGAACTCTCCAAGTACGAAGCCGTCGTGAAGGCGACCGGCGCCAGGGTCGACTGACCCTTGGAGCTTATTCGCCGAGGTAGGCGGCCCGCACGCGCGGGTCGCTCAGCAGATCCTTGGCGTCGCCCGTCATCGTGATGAGGCCCGACTCCATCACGTAGCCGCGGTCGGCCAGCTGCAGCGCGCGGTTGGCGTTCTGCTCCACCAGCAGGATGGTCACGCCTTGCGCGGCCACGGTCTGCACCACCTCGAAGATCTTGTCGCACATGATCGGCGACAGGCCCATGGTGGGCTCGTCGAGCAGCAGCACCTTGGGGCGCGCCATGAGTGCGCGGCCCATGGCCAGCATCTGCTGTTCGCCGCCCGACATGGTGCCCGCGAGCTGGTCCTTGCGCTCGCGCAGCCGCGGGAAGGTCACGAACACGCGCTCCATGTCGCTCGCGATCTCGGCCTTGTCCTTGCGGATGTAGGCACCGATCTGCAGGTTCTCGGTGATCGTCATGCGCGTGAACACGCCGCGGCCTTCGGGCACCATCACGAGGCCCTCGCCCACCAGGTCCCAGGCGCCGCGCCCCTTGATGTTGCGGCCCAGGAATTCGATGGTGCCGGCACCCGCCGGCAATGTGCCGGTGATCGCCTTCATTGTGGTGGTCTTGCCGGCGCCGTTGGAGCCGATCAGCGACACCAGTTCGCCTTCGTGGACCTCGAAGTCCACACCCTTCACCGCCTGGATGCCGCCGTAGCCGACCTTGAGGCCGCTGACCTTGAGCAGCGTCTTGCCAGGGGCGTTGGCCGCGGTCTTGCGCGGGGTTGCAGTTGCCGTTGCCGTCGTTGTTGTTTCTTCTGCGCTCGTCATCGTCGTCGTCGCCATTTCAGTGTCCTCCGGTGCCGAGGTAGGCCTCGATCACCTTTTCGTTCTTCTGCACGTCGTAGGGCGTGCCTTCGGCGATCTGCTTGCCGTAGTCGAGCACGGTGACGCGGTCGCACAGGCCCATGATGAGCTTGACGTCGTGTTCGATGATGAGAATGGTGCGGTCGTCCTTGCGGATGCGGTCGATCAGTTCGCGCAGCAGCACCTTCTCGGTCGAGTTCATGCCGGCGGCGGGCTCGTCGAGTGCGATGAGCTGCGGGTCGGTGGCCAGTGCGCGCGCAATCTCGAGCCGGCGCTGGTCGCCGTACGACAGCGTGCGCGCCTTGTAGTCGGCGAACTTGCCGATGCCCACGTACTCGAGCAGCTCGTGCGCGCGGTCGGCGATGGCTTTTTCCTCGGCCTTGAAGCTGCCGGTGCGCAGCATCGCGCCGAACACGCCCGAATGCGTGCGGATGTGCCGCCCCACCATGACGTTCTCGAGGGCCGTCATTTCGGAGAACAGGCGGATGTTCTGGAAGGTGCGCGCAATGCCGGCCTTGGCCACTTCGTGCACGGCCGTGGGCTGGTAGGGCTTGCCGGCCAGCTCGAAGCTGCCGCTGTCGGGCGTGTAGAGCCCGGTGATCACGTTGAAGAAGGTGGTCTTGCCGGCGCCGTTGGGGCCGATGAGGCCGTAGACCTGGCCGCGCTTGATGGTGATGCCGACGTCGGAAAGCGCCTGCAGGCCGCCGAAGCGCTTGGAGATGCCGCGAACGTCGAGGATGGTGTCTGTCGTCATGTTGATTTTCTCCTTCGGCTCACGGATTGATCGACATGGGGCGCGAGGCCGCACCCGGCAGTTCGTCGGCCGGCGTCTCGATGCCCGGCGCATGGGTCTGCAGCGACCCCGGCGCCACCGGTGCGCCGGGGGCAGCGGCCCCCTTGCGCTGCAATGTCTTGCCGTGCTCGGGCGAAGGCCAGAGGCCGCGTGGACGCACCAGCATGATGATGATCATGGCCAGCGCAATGAAGAGCTGGCGCAGGATGGACGCGTCGAGGCGGCCGTCGGTCATGGCCTGCAGCGGGCCGGCCACATAGCGCAGCACCTCGGGCAGCGCAGCCAGCAGCACGGCGCCGAGGATCACGCCCGGCAGGTGGCCGATGCCGCCCAGCACCACCATGGCAACGATCATCACCGACTCCATGAGGCTGAACGACTCCGGCGAGACAAAACCCTGGAAGGCCGCGAACATGGCGCCCGACACGCCGCCGAAGCTCGCGCCCATGCCGAAGGCCAGCAGCTTCATGTTGCGGGTATTGATGCCCATGGCCTTGGCGGCGATCTCGTCTTCGCGGATCGCCATCCAGGCGCGCCCGATGCGCGACATCTGCAAGCGGTGCGAGATGATGATCGTGGCCACCACCAGCGCAAGGAACAGGTAGTAGTAGAGCGTGACCGAGGAGATCGAGAAGCCGTCGAACTTCCACGCCTTGCCGAGGTCGAGCCCCCAGAACTTGACGGAGTCGATGGCCGTGATGCCCTTGGGTCCGTTGGTGATGTTGATCGGCTGGTCGAGGTTGTTCAGGAACACCCGGATGATCTCGCCGAAGCCGAGCGTCACGATGGCCAGGTAGTCGCCGCGCAGCTTGAGCGTGGGCGCACCGAGCAGCACGCCCAGCATGCCGGCCACCACGAGCGCCAGCGGTATCACGATGAGCAGCGAGGTGTGCAGCCCGTTCGGGAACATGGCCTTGAACCACGGAAAGGTGTCGGACAGGTGCGACGAGCCCATCAGCGCGAACAGGTAGGCCCCGATCGCAAAGAAGGCCACATAGCCCAGGTCGAGCAGGCCGGCATAGCCGACGACGATGTTCAGGCCGAGCGAGAGCATCACGTAGAGCAATGCGATGTCGGCAATGCGCACCCAGGCGTTGCCCTGGCTCTGCAGGAAGATCGGCAGTGCGAGCACCGCGACGACGCCCAGGATGTAGAGCGCGAGGTTCTTGCTGTTCTTCATGGTGTGCTGCTCCTCAGGCCCGATCCGCCACGCGCTCGCCGAGCAGGCCCGAGGGCCGCAGCGTGAGCATGACGATCAACACGATGAAAGCGAAGATGTCGCTGTAGTTGCTGCCCAGCACGCCACCCGTGAGGGTGCCGATGTAGCCGGAGCCGATGGCTTCGATCAACCCGAGCAGGATGCCGCCGACCACCGCGCCGGCCAGGTTGCCGATGCCGCCGAACACCGCCGCGGTGAAGGCCTTGAGGCCGGGCAGGAAGCCCATCGCGTGCTGCGCGATGCCGTAGTTGGAGGCGTACATGACGCCCGCGATGGCCGCGAGCACGGCACCGATGATGAAGGTGGCCGAAATGACCATGTCGGGCCGGATGCCCATCAGCGCCGCGACGCGCGGGTTCTCGGCGGTGGCGCGCATCGCGCGGCCGAGCTTGGTGTAGTTGACCAGCCACATCAGCACCACGAGCGAGAACGCCGTGACGCTCAGGATCATGACCTGCGTGGGCGAGATCACCGCGCCGCCCACCTCGATGGGCGTGGTCGACAGCAGGTTGGGATAGGCCTTGTTGGTGGGCTTCCAGATGATCATGGCCAGCGTCTGCAGCAGGATCGACATGCCGATGGCCGTGATGAGCGGTGCGAGCTTGGGACTGTTGCGAAGCGGCCGGTAGGCGACCTTCTCGATCACGAAGTTGAGCGTGGCTGCAACGATGCAGGCGATGATCAGCGCGATGATGAGGATCAGCCAGCCGGGCGTGCCGGGCATGGATTCCTTCATGAGCCCGATGATGGTCCAGCTCGTGAGCGCCCCCACCATCAGCACTTCGCCGTGCGCAAAATTGATCAGATTGATGATGCCGTACACCATGGTGTAGCCCAAGGCTATCAAGGCATACATGCTGCCCAGGACCAGACCGTTGATGATCTGCTGCAGCAATATTTCCATAACGCGTTCCCTATTTGTTGCACCGTTGCGGGGTGCTGTTCACCCACCTTGGCACCGGTTTGGCACCTTGGCTTGATAAGCAAAAAACCAGCCAACATGTGCCGCTGGCTGATTTGTGGGCGGGATTGTAAGCACCCACCAGCGCCGATTTGGTGCGCCTTGCCCGGGGTTTACCCGCTCATGCCATGCTGTATGCGAGTGAAGTCATGCATGGCGTACGCGCATGGCGAAAAGGCGTATCACTCCTCGCGCTGGCCGTTCAGGCGGCGCAGTTCGCGCAGCTTCTCCGCGATGCGGATTTCAAGCCCGCGCTCGACGGGCTGGTAGAAAACCTGGCCCTCGAGGCCATCGGGCAGGTAGCGCTCGCCCGCGGCAAAGCCGCCTTCCTCGTCGTGCGCGTAGCGGTACCCCTTGCCGTAGTCGAGGTCCTTCATGAGCTTGGTGGGCGCGTTGCGCAGGTGCATCGGCACCGGGCGGGTGCTGTCCTTCTTGATGAGCGCGCGCACGGCGTTGTAGGCGGTGTAGACCGCATTCGACTTGGGCGCCATCGCCAGGTAGACCACGCACTCGGCCAGCGCGAGTTCGCCCTCGGGCGTGCCCAGGCGCTCATACACCTCGGCGGCGTCGAGCGCGAGCCGCAGCGCGCGCGGGTCGGCCAGGCCGATGTCCTCGCTGGCCATGCGCACCAGCCGGCGCGCCATGTAGCGCGGATCGGCGCCGCCGTCGAGCATGCGCACGAACCAGTAGAGCGAGGCGTCGGGGTCGCTGCCGCGCACCGACTTGTGCAGCGCGCTGATGGTGTCGTAGAACTGCTCGCCGCCCTTGTCGTAGCGCCGCATGCGTTCGCCGAGCACGCGCAGCAGCCATTCGTCGGTGATGTGGCCGAGCTTCTCGGCGCGGGCCGCGACGGCCAGCGTCTCGAGCGTGTTGAGCAGGCGCCGCGCATCGCCGTCGGCATAGGCGACGAGCCGGTCGATGGCCGTGTCCTCGATGCCCGGCACTGCCTGGATGGCCTGCGCCTTGGCCACGATCTGCTTGAGGTCGGCCTCGGTGAGCGGTTGCAGCACGTACACGGCCGCACGCGAAAGCAAGGCCGAGTTGACCTCGAACGAGGGGTTCTCGGTGGTGGCGCCAATGAAGGTGAAGAGCCCCGATTCCACATGCGGCAGGAACGCGTCCTGCTGGCTCTTGTTGAAGCGGTGCACCTCGTCGACGAAGACGATCGTGCGCCGCTGCTCCAGGCCGTCGCGCGCCGCCGTGGCGCGTTCGACCGCATCGCGGATGTCCTTCACGCCGCCGAGCACCGCGCTGATGCTGAGGAACTGCGCATCGAAGGCATCGGCCATCAGCCGCGCGATGGTCGTCTTGCCGGTGCCGGGCGGCCCCCAGAGGATGCACGAATGCGGCTGGCCCGATTCGAAGGCAATGCGCAGCGGCATGCCCGGCCCCAGCAGGTGCTGCTGGCCGATGACCTCGCCGAGCGTCTTCGGACGCAGGCGCTCGGCAAGGGGTTGATGCGAACTGGTGGCCAAACCTGCGGTGCGTCCGGTGGCTATTGCTTGATGACGTCGGCGCCGGCGGGCGCCTTGAATTCGAACGCGCTGGCGGGCAGCGCCGGATTCACTTCGACCTTGCTGAACTTGAGCACCGAGCGCTGCCCGAAGCTGTCAAGGATCTCGAGCGCCGCCAGCGCGTCGCCCTGGAAGCCGACCTGCACGTTCTGCAGCTGGCCGTCCTTGTTCTTGGGCGTGGCCTTGACCCACTGCAGGCCGTCGCGCTCGGGCGCGGCCTCGAGCGTGAAGTCGGCCTGCAGCGCCCGCAGATCGGGTGCCGCGGCAATCAGCGCGGCGGGCGTGGAGCCGAGCGCCTGCGACTGGGCGCGCTGCGTGACCTGGTTCAGGTCGGCGTCGTAGAGCCACAGCGTCTTGCCGTCGGCCACGATGCTCTGGGCAAAGGGCTTCTGATAGTCGAACTTGAACTTGCCGGGCCGCTGGAATTCGAAGGTGCCGGTGGAGGTCTTGGTGCGGCCGGGCTGCCCTTCGCGCGGCGGCGCCGTCACGGTCTGGGTGAACTCGGCGCGGCCCGACTTGACCGTCTTCACGAAGGCCTCGAGGCTTTCAAGGCCGCCGGCCCAGGCGTTGGCGGAACACAGGAGGCCGATCAACAGCCAATGGCGAATTTTCAATTGGGGCTCCTCGGAAAAAGCGATGGCGTTGACAGGACCATACCCCGCTGCGCGTTGCGCCATGTGCGGGGCTTCATGAAGTTTTGCAACGTTATTGCAGCTTTTGCAACGTGGCTGTCAGTGGGTAACGCCCAGGTGCGCAGGCATGCGCCGGCTATTCGGCGCGCGCCGGCACCAGGATCTCGCGCTGGCCGCTGCCGCTCATGGCGCTGACCAGGCCCGCCTTCTCCATGTCTTCCACCAGCCGCGCCGCGCGGTTGTAGCCGATCTTCAGGTGGCGCTGCACCAGCGAGATGCTGGCCTTGCGGTTCTTCAGCACCACTTCGACCGCCTGGTCGTACATCGGGTCCTTCTCGGCGTCGCCGCCCTCGCCCAGCATGTCGCCCTCGCCATCGACCGTGCCGCCCTCGAGCACGCCTTCGATGTAGTCGGGCTCGCCCTGGCTCTTGAGGTAGGCCACCACGCGGTGCACTTCCTCGTCGCTCACGAAGGCGCCGTGCACGCGGATCGGAAGGCCCGTGCCGCTCGGCATGTAGAGCATGTCGCCCATGCCCAGCAGCGCCTCGGCGCCCATCTGGTCGAGGATGGTGCGGCTGTCGATCTTGCTCGACACCTGGAACGCGATGCGCGTGGGAATGTTGGCCTTGATGAGGCCGGTGATCACGTCGACGCTGGGCCGCTGCGTGGCCAGGATCAGGTGGATGCCGGCGGCGCGCGCCTTCTGCGCAAGGCGGGCGATGAGCTCTTCGATCTTCTTGCCCACCACCATCATCAGGTCGGCGAGTTCGTCGATCACCACCACGATGTGCGGCTCGCGCTTGAGCGGCTCGGGGTCGTCGGGCGTGAGGCTGAAGGGGTTGTAGATGAACTCCTCGCGCGCCTTGGCTTCATCGATCTTGGTGTTGTAGCCGGCCAGGTTGCGCACGCCGAGCTTGCTCATGAGCTTGTAGCGGCGCTCCATCTCGGCCACGCACCAGTTCAGGCCGTGCGCGGCCTGCCGCATGTCGGTGACCACCGGCGCCAGCAGGTGCGGAATGCCTTCGTAGACCGACATTTCGAGCATCTTCGGGTCGATCATGAGCAGGCGGACGTCGCGTGCCTCGGCCTTGTAGAGCAGCGAGAGGATCATCGCGTTGATGCCCACCGACTTGCCCGAACCGGTGGTGCCGGCCACCAGCACGTGCGGCATCTTTGCCAGGTCGGCCACCACGGGGTTGCCGATGATGTCCTTGCCCAGGCCCATCGTCAGGAAGGACTTGCCTTCGTTGTAGACCTGCGAGCCGAGGATCTCGCTGAGCTTGATCGACTGGCGCTTGGCGTTCGGCAGCTCGAGCGCCATGTAGTTCTTGCCCGGGATGGTTTCGACCACGCGGATCGACACCAGCGAGAGCGAACGCGCCAGGTCCTTGGCCAGGCCGACGATCTGCGAGCCCTTGACGCCGGTGGCCGGCTCGATCTCGTAGCGCGTGATCACCGGGCCCGGCGAAGCCAGCACCACATGCACTTCGACGCCGAAGTCCTTGAGCTTCTTCTCGATCATGCGCGAGGTCATCTCGAGCGTGTCGGCCGAGACCGTTTCCTGGCGCGCCTGCGCCGCGTCGAGCAGGTCGACCTGCGGCAGCTTGCTGTCGGGCAGTTCCTTGAAGAGCGGCTTCTGGCGCTCCTTGACAACGCGGTCGCTCCTGGGCACCTCGGTCATCGCGGGCTCGATCTGCACCGGCGGCGACGCCGCGCGGCGCTTCGGGCGCGGCTCGATGCGCAGTTCTTCGTCGCCGTCGAAATCCGCCGGCTCGCCACCGTCCGCTGCACGCGAGAACGGCAGGTCTTCGGCCTCCGCACGCTCGCGGGCGGCCTGCTTGCCCATGGCGATGTCGGCCGCCATTTCGCGCTTTTCGCGGCGCGACTCGAACAGCGAATAGGCCCGCGCGCCGATGCGCTCGGCGATCTGGCTCCATGAGAAACGAAACACCAGCGCCGAGCCGATCACGCCGGCAGCGATGGCCACCAGCGCCGATCCGGTAAAGCCCATCCAGCGCACGCTTGCGGGCCCCACCAGGTAGCCCAGCACGCCGCCGCCCGAACCCGGCAGGTGGGACTCGAGCCGGTACAGGCGCGACCATTCGAGCACCACGCTCGCGCACAGCAGCAGCACCAGGCCGAACCAGAACGCCAGGCGGCTGCGGTTGAAGCGCCCGCGCACCGGCTGCTCGGCCGGCGCGGCCTCGCCGCCGCGCAGCCAGTTGGCCAGCGACGAAAGCCATGCCCGCAGGCCCGCCGCGAGGCACCACCAGACCGAATAGCCCGCCAGGAAATAGCTGCCGTCGGCCAGCCAGGCGCCGATGCGCCCGCCCCAGTTCTTGATCTCGCCGCCGGTGCCGGAGGTCGACCAGGCCGCATCGGAGGGCGTGAAGCTCAGCATGGCCAGCAGCCAGAACAAGAGCCCCGCAAAGCCCGCCACCAGCGTGATCTCGTGGGCGAAGCGCATGGCGCGCAGGCGCACCGGCTGCCCCTCGGCGGCAGAAGAAGATTGAAGTGTATTGAGCGAATAGGTCATGAAAAACGCGGCACCCAATCCTTCGAAACGGCGGCTGGATGCCTGAACACTACAACAAAAGGGTGCGGCCGCCTGAAGCGCCGGACCCGGCGGCTCAAGCCAGGGACAAGAGCCGGTCCTTGACGATCATGGAGCCGTCGTCCTGGGTCTGGACAAATCCGCGCTCCTCGAGATCCTTCATCACGCGGCTCACCATTTCGCGCGAGGCGCCCACCATTTTCGCGAGATCCTGGCGCGAGATCTTGTCGCGCACCTTCAGGTTGCCTGCCCCATCGTCGATCGCGAACTCGAGCAGCGAGCGCGCCACGCGCCCATAGACGTCCATCAGCGCAAGCGACTCGATCTTGCGGTCGGCATGGCGCAGGCGCTGCACCAGGCCGCGCATGATGTTGTAGGCCATCGAGGAGTTCTCGGGCAGGCAGCGTGCGAAGGCGTCCCGGTCCAGCATGAGTACGTCGCACTGGATCTCGGTGCGCACCGTGGCCGAATGGGGCTCGTCATCGATCAGGCTCATCTCGCCGATGTAGTCGCCGGGATGCAAGGTGGCAAGGATCACCTCGCGCCCGCGGTTGTCGGCGCTCGTCACGCGCGCGCGTCCGGTCAGGATGATGTAGAGCGCGTCGGATTTCTTGCCCTGCTCGACAACGACTTCGGCCCGCTTGAAGCGCTTCTTGATGATCGCATCCGCAATGCTTGCAGACTGCGAGGACGTGAGCGAGGCAAACAGCGGAACGCGCCGCAGCAACTCAAGATTGGACAGCATCGACATTTATCAATCCCTGATACGGCGTGCGCAAGCTCGTCCATCGTGGGCCCGATGGATTACTACAATCGCGCGCATTGAAAACACCGTGCACCCGGTGTTGAACCGAGCGGTGATACTCCACATATATCGCTACCACCCTGAAAATGTACACGCTGAAGCAGCGCAAATCCTAGGTTTTCCACTCATGTCCGCTCCCCAACACGCCAAGGTCTTGATTCTGGGCTCCGGCCCGGCCGGCTACACCGCCGCCGTCTACGCAGCCCGCGCAAACCTCCAGCCGCTGCTCATCACGGGCATTGCCCAGGGCGGCCAATTGATGACGACCACCGAGGTCGACAACTGGCCCGCGGACGTGCATGGCGTGCAGGGCCCCGAGCTCATGCAGCGCTTTCTCGAGCACGCAGAACGCTTCAAGACGCAGATCGTCTTCGACCACATCAACAAGGTCGACCTCGGCAAGCGGCCGTTCACGCTCACCGGCGACAGCGGCACCTACACCTGCGATTCGCTGATCATCGCCACGGGTGCTTCCGCCAAGTACCTGGGGATCGACTCGGAACAGAAATTCATGGGCCGCGGCGTCTCGGCCTGCGCCACCTGTGACGGCTTCTTCTACCGCGAGCAGGAAGTGTGCGTGATCGGCGGCGGCAACACCGCCGTCGAGGAAGCCCTGTACCTGGCCAACATCGCGAACAAGGTCACGCTGGTGCACCGCCGCGACAAGTTCCGCGCCGAGCCCATCCTGATCGACAAGCTCATGGAGAAGGTCGCCGAAGGCAAGATCGTCCTGAAGCTGCACAACGAACTCGACCAGGTGCTGGGCGACGACACGGGCGTGACGGGCATCCGCATCAAGAACACGCAAAGCGGCGCCACCGAGCAGATCGACCTCAAGGGCTGCTTCATCGCGATCGGCCACCACCCCAACACCGACATCTTCCAGGGCCAGCTGGAAATGAAGGACAACTACATCCTGACCCGCTCGGGCCTGCAGGGCTTTGCCACGATGACCAGCATTCCGGGCGTCTTTGCCGCCGGCGACGTGCAGGACAACGTGTACCGCCAAGCCATCACGAGCGCCGGCACCGGCTGCATGGCCGCGCTGGACGCCCAGCGCTTCCTCGAGCAGGACGGCACGCTTTAAGCGAGTGGCCCCAAAGGGGCTATAATCCAAGGCTTTGCCGAAATAGCCCCTTTCAACCGGGGCCGAGAATCCAGGCAAAGCCGGGGTACCGCCACCCGTTTTCTGGCGAGGTCAAGCTGCAAAACACCTGCAATCGCCACGATTGCGCCGGTGCCAGCTGTTCAAGAAAGAGTGTCCTCATGGCACGCGTATGCGACGTAACGGGCAAAGGCCCGATGGTCGGAAACAACGTTTCCCACGCCAACAACAAAACCAAGCGCCGGTTCCTGCCGAACCTGCAATACCGCCGTTTCTGGGTCGAGACTGAAAACCGCTGGGTTCGCCTGCGTGTTTCGAGCGCCGCACTGCGCCTGATCGACAAGAACGGCATCGACGCCGTGCTCGCAGACCTGCGTGCACGCGGCCAAGCTTAAGGAGCTGAATCATGGCAACGAGCAAAGGCGGACGCGAAAAGATCAAGCTGGAATCCACCGCGGGTACCGGCCACTTCTACACGACCAGCAAGAACAAGAAGACGATGCCTGAAAAGATGTCGATCATGAAGTTCGACCCCAAGGCACGCAAGCACGTCGAATACAAGGAAATCAAGCTGAAGTAATTCGGCCCGGTTTCCCCCACGAAAAACCCGCTGCTCACCCCAGCGGGTTTTTTGTTGCCTGTCGAATCACGCGCAGCGCGGCGCAGTGCGACAGGCGTAAAAAAGCCGGCCCGAAGGCCGGCTTCTTGACGGGCGCGGACGCCTGCCTGATCAGGCGCGTGCGGCGCGCAGGCGGGTCGAGAACTCGCGCAGGCCCGCGATGCCGCTGGCCTCCGCGCGGTGGCACCAGGCCGCCAGGTCGGCCGCCAGCTGCTCGCGCGACTGCGAGGTGTTGAGCCAGAGCTGGCGCAGCTCTTCGCGCATGGTGACCATCTTGTCGATCACCGGGTGGGCAGCGCGCGCCTGCACGAGGTGCGAGCGGGCCGATGCGGGTACCTTGTCGTCGTCGCGATGCAGCCAGTTCTTGGCCGCCTTGAGCACCGAAATGTCGCCGCCCTTGGTCTTGAGCGCAGCCAGTTCGGCCTTGGTGACGCGGCGCATCTCGCGGGCATAGCCGGCCATGACTTCATAGCGGTTGGCAATGACGGCCTCGAGCGTCTTCTCGTTGGCCACGGGCTGGATGTCGCCCATCAGCATCTTCGGCGGCACCTTCTTGACCTTGGCCCAGCCGATCTTCTGCATCATCTGGATGTAGACCCAGCCGATGTCGAATTCGTACTTCTTGACCGAGAATTTGGCCGAGGTGGGATACGTGTGGTGGTTGTTGTGCAGCTCTTCGCCACCGATGATCAGACCCCAGGGCGAGACATTGCGGCTGGCGTCGGGCGCCTCGAAGTTGCGGTAGCCCCAGTAGTGGCCGATGCCGTTGATGATGCCGGCCGCGGTGATCGGGATCCACAGCATCTGCACGGCCCAGACCGTGAGGCCGAGCGCGCCGAACAGCGCCAGGTTGATGACCAGCATCAGGCCCACGCCCTGCCAGCTGTAGCGGGTGTACAGGTTGCGCTCGAGCCAGTCGTCGGGCGTGCCGTGGCCGTAGCGCTCCATCGTTTCCTTGTTCTTCGACTCGGCGCGATACAGCTCGGCGCCGCGCCACAGGACTTCGTCGATGCCCTTGACCTGCGGGCTGTGCGGGTCTTCTTCGGTTTCGCACTTGGCGTGGTGCTTGCGGTGGATGGCCACCCATTCCTTGGTCACCATGCCGGTGCCGAGCCACAGCCAGAAGCGGAAGAAATGCGAGGGGATCGGGCCCAGATCCATGGCCCGGTGCGTCTGCGTGCGGTGCAGGAAGATCGTGACCGCAGCGATCGTGATGTGCGTGGTGACGAGCGTGTACAGCACGACTTGCCACCATGTGAGGTCCCACAAGCCGTGTCCGAGCCAGTCGATGGCCGCGCTCAAAACGGCAGAGTCAGGAATCAACATTGAATTAAGTGCTCCATGGCCACACGAAGGTGCAGCCTTTCAGTTAACCCGCGATTTTAAGGCGGCAGGGCCAAAATGAGGCCCTTTGCCCTTCCTTAAAGGCGCAGATTTACCCTAATTTGGAGTGTCGTGCCTATTTGCGGTTCCACACCGCGGCAAAGAAACCGTCCGTGGCGTGGCGGTGCGGCCACAGCCGCAGATAGCGGCGGCCGTCCGCTCCGCCTGCGCAGAGCGCCTCGAAACCCTCCACCTTGAGCCCCTGCAGCAGTTCCGCGGCGTCCTGGGGCACGAAATCGGGGTTGGCGGCGCTGAAAGCCTCGGCAATGGCCTCGTTTTCCTCGGGCAGCACGCTGCAGGTGGCATAGACCAGCCGTCCGCCCGATTTCAGCAGGCGCGCCGCGCTTTGCAGGATGGCGGCCTGCTTGACCGTCAGTTCCTCGACCGATTGGGGCGACTGGCGCCATTTCAGGTCCGGATTGCGGCGCAGCGTGCCCAGGCCCGAGCAGGGCGCGTCCACCAGCACGCGGTCGATCTTGCCGGCCAGGCGCTTGATGCGGTCGTCCCGCTCATGCGCGATGGCGGCCGGATGCACGTTCGACAGCTTGCTGCGAGCGAGCCGCGGCTTGAGCGCGTCGAGCCGGTGGGCCGAGGTGTCGAAGGCGTAGAGCCGGCCGGTGTTGCGCATGGTCGCGCCGATGGCCAGCGTCTTGCCGCCGGCGCCGGCGCAAAAATCGACCACCATCTCGCCCCGCTTGGCATCCAGCAGCAGCGCGAGCAGTTGGGAGCCCTCGTCCTGCACCTCGACGGCGCCGCGGGCGAAGGCGTCCAGCTTGGTCAGCGCGGGCTTGCCGTCGATGCGCAGGCCCCAGGGCGAGAACGGCGTTGCTTCCGATTTGATAGCAGCCTTCGCAAGCTCCGCCTTGACTTCGGCGCGCTTGTCGGTCAGCGCATTGACGCGGAGATCGAGCGGCGCGGGCTGCTGCAGGCTTTCGACCAGGGCCCAGAAACCGTCGCCCAGCTGGGCCTTGAGCGGCCCCACCAGCCATTCGGGCAGGTTGTGGCGATGGCGTTCGAGCAGATCGTCCGGCTTGACGGCGTCGCAGTTGTCGAGCCAGCGCTTTTCGGTGTCGTTGAGGGCGCTCTTGAGGAAGTCGCGCGGGCCGTGAAAGCCCAGGATCGCCATGCGGCGCTCCTTCGAGCCGCTGCCCGAGGGCGAGAGGTGGTCGAACAGCAGCTTCTTGCGCAGCACGGTGTAGACGGTTTCGGCAAGCGTGGCGCGCTCGCGCGGGCCGAACTCGCGGTGGTCGCGGAAAAAGCGCGAAACGACCTGGTCGGCCGGGTGATCGAATTTCAGGACAAGGCCGACCAGATCGGCGGTGGCCTCCAACAGGGCTTTGGGGTGCATGCCCCGATTGTCTCAGCCGGGCGGCCCGCTACGCGGTGCGCGTCCAGATCGCCCCGAAAGCCTGCCGCTCGATCTCCTCCAGCGTCGGCGAATGGCCGGCCCAGAGCACCAGCGCCGCGCCCGGCAGGCTCAACGTGTGTTCGAGCTGGCGGCAGAGCTGCCAGCGGTCGTCGTCGTCCAGCCCCGGCAACTCGACGAACACGACGTAGGCCCGGCGCCACGGGAATTCGCGCAGGATCTTGCGCACCAGCCAGGCCCGCGAGACGGGCAGGCAGCGCGCGAGGTCGGCCCGCAGCTCGCCCAGTTCGTGGTCGCCCAGGTCGTGCCGGGCGATCTGGCTGAAGAAAGGCGTCTCGGTGATCTCTTCCCAGGCGCGGGCCTCGGCTTCCTCGGCCTCCTTGAGGCGGCCGCGCCACAGCTTGAGCGCGTCCTCGTCGTGCGCGCCCGCATCGGGGTCCTCGAGCGCGGCCACGGCACTTTTCGCGGCCCACCAACGGCTCGCCGCGCTGGAGCCGTACAGGCGCTCGAGCACCGCCAGGCGCGCCGCGCGGTCGCGCAGGGGCAGCATCTGGGCCAGTCCGCGCAGGGCGCCGGAGTGCTCGGGCGCGATCTGGAGTGCGCGCTCATAGCGGGCACGCACCGGGGCGGCCGGATCGAGCCGGCGTTCGGCATCCGCCCACTCCACCAGCTCGTCGGGCGTGTTGCGCTCGCCCCGCGCCGCGAGCAGCTCGACGCGCTCGCGGATGCGCGAGCGATGCGCGTGGTGCTGCTTCCAGTCGCCGGCATGGGCACGGCGCCACTGGTTGTCGAAATGCGCGATCCACTTGGCGCTGTCGGCCAGCATGCCCAGCGCGGGTTCGACCGACCAGGGCGGCACCACGGCCTTCTGGCCGAGCGCCTCGAGCCGGTCGCGCAGCACGGGATGGGTGTCTTCCAGGTCGCTCACGCGCCGCATGGCTTCGCGCAGGGCCTGGCGCGCGAATTCGGCGTCCGGCGGCGTGGCGGCGCGCTGGCTCAGGGCCTCGAAGGGACCGGGCGGCTGCGGCTCGCGTTCGGCGCGCGCCCAGTGCGAGGCCCAGAACTCGTCGGCATACCAGCGGGCCTTGATGGCGATCTCGGTCAAGGCGGCCGCGGCCACGGGCGTGCCCAGCAGGCGGCCGGAGATGCGGTCGGCTTCGTATTCGTCCTGCCGCGCGAGCGCGAAGGTGCGCGCCGCGAAACGCGGAAAGTACCAGCGGAAGAAGGCTTGCGACACCAGCGCCATCACGCCTTCGTCGCGCTGCAGGCTGGCGTCCAGCTTCAGCCATGAAAGCCGCGTGCGGTAGATCCAGGCACTGAGCTTGCCGTGGTTGCCGCGCAGGTGCCCGTATTCATGGGCGAGCACCGACAGCAGCCGCCACCGGTCCAGCATCATGAGCAGCGGCAGCCCGATACTCAGGGAGTTGACCGCCCCGCCAAACAGCCCGAAGCGCGGTACCTGCCGGATGCTGGCATTGAACTCGTCGTCGAGATAGACGCGGTGGACCGGCGGCCCCTTGATCTTCTTGCGGATGCGCTCGAGCGCCTCGAACAGCGCGGGCGCATCGGCGCGCGAAAGCTCGCGCCCTTCAGGCTCGTCGAACCGGACCCAGAGCGCGCGCAGCGTGGCCCAGAGCAGGCCCAGGGCGAACAGCAGCAGCCAGCCGCGCGTGAAGCCGAAGCGCCCGCGTCCGGCCGCCAGCGCGACCCAGGCAATGATGCCGACCGAAAGCGCAAGGCAAGCCAGCACCCAGAGATAGCCGAGCGCCGCAAAAGCCGCGACGCCGCGCCGGTAGCGCGCGCTGTCGTCCGCGCTGGCATGCTCGCTCAGCCTGACGAGGTGAACAAAATCAGCGCGATCCATCCGACTTTCCTCCACCAGCCTCCCATTGAAAGGCCAGCAAGAACATGAACGACGACAACGACCTGCCACCCCTGATCGAGACGCCCCCCGGCCGCTATCGGCACTACAAGGGCGGCGAATACGAGGTGCTGGGCACCGTGCGCCACAGCGAAACGCTGGAGCCGATGACGCTGTACCGCGCGCTCTATGGCGCGAAAGGGCTGTGGGTCCGCCCGGCTGCGATGTTCGAGGGCACGGTGGAGATCGACGGCGTCATCCAACGGCGCTTCGCGCCGATCTAGAACACCAGGTATTCGACGACGGCGCCGGCCCCGGCACGCCTCAGCCGCAGCGGACGTCCGTCACGCGGCCGCGTGCATCCACGTCGAGGTTCAGGCGCCCGCCGTTGAGTTCCATCGTCACTGCCTCGCCGGGCTTCAGCGCACGTACCGTGCCCGCACCGGCGCGCACGCGGGCGGCGGCCTCGAGTTGGGGCGACAGCGGCTGGCCGACGGCGAAGCGCGCGCCATCCGCATTGCACTGGAACACCGGCTCGGGTGGTGCAGCGGATGCGGATGCGGGGGCTGGTGCGGGGGCTGGCGCGGCGCAGGCCGACAACAGGACAGCGCCGGCGACCGCGGACAGTAGCGATTGGGTTTTCATTCGTGCTCCCGAAAACCCGCGAATATAAACAAATTTAAGACGTGTGACTTGATGTATCTGCAAGCCACGCGGCAATGGCGCGTGGATACAACTGATGCTCCTGCGCGAGCACCCGGCCGGCCAGCGTGGCGGCCGTGTCGTCCGGCAGCACCGGCACCACCGCCTGGTCCAGGATCGGACCGTGGTCGAGTTCCGTCGTGACCTGGTGCACCGTGACGCCCGCCACCTTGCAGCCGGCATCGATGGCCCGCTGGTGCGTGTTCAGCCCCGCAAAGGCCGGCAGCAAGGAGGGGTGGATGTTGACCAGGCGGCCGGCGTAGCGCCCGACGAAGCCCGGCGTCAGGATGCGCATGAAGCCCGCCAGCACCACCAGCGCCGGCGAATGCGCGTCGACCGCCTTCGCCAGCGCCTCGTCGAAGGCCTCGCGCGTCGCAAACTCCTTGTGCGGGACCACGGCGGTTGCGATGCCGTGGGCCCTGGCGACGGCAAGCCCCCCTGCGTCGGCCTTGTTGCTGAGGACCGCGGCAATGCGCGCGCCGAAGCGCTCGGGCCAGCGGTCGCGCTCGGCGGCGCGCACGATGGCCGCCATGTTGGAGCCGCCGCCGGAGATCAGGATCACGATGTTCTTCATGGGAGGCCGGGATTATCTGTGCTCCGCCCGCGTTGTCGCCGCGCGGACACCGATTCACAGCACGACCGTGCTAAAACTCGAAGCTCCGGAGACATGCCGCCGCAGCCGCGACGGCGGCGGACCGATCAACACAGCGAGGCACGCATGGATTTGAGCTTCACGCCCGAAGAACAGCAGTTCCGCGAAGAAATTCGCGCCTGGGTCAGAGAAAACCTTCCCCAAGAGATTTCGCACAAGGTGCACAACGCGCTCGAGCTGACGCGCGACGATTTGCAGGGCTGGGCCAAGATTCTTGGCAAGAAGGGCTGGCTCGGCTACGGCTGGCCGAAGGAATTCGGCGGCCCGGGCTGGACCGCCATCCAGCGCCACCTGTTCGAGGAAGAAACCGCGCTGGCCGGCGCGCCGCGCATCATCCCGTTCGGCCCCGTGATGGTCGCCCCGGTGATCATGGCTTTCGGCAATGCCGAGCAGCAGAAGCGCTTTCTTCCCGGCATCGCGAGCGGCGAGGTCTGGTGGAGCCAGGGCTACAGCGAGCCCGGCTCGGGCTCCGACCTGGCCTCGGTCAAGACCCGGGCAGAGCGCCACGGCGACAAGTACATCGTCAACGGCCAGAAGACCTGGACCACGCTCGGCCAGTATGGCGACTGGATGTTCAACCTCGTGCGCACCAGCAACGAGGGCAAGCCCCAGACCGGCATCAGCTTTCTGCTGCTCGACATGAAGTCGCCCGGCGTCACGGTGCGGCCGATCAAGCTGCTGGACGGCAGCCATGAAGTGAACGAGGTGTTCTTCGACAACGTCGAGGTGCCGGCCGAGAACCTGATCGGTGAAGAGAACAAGGGCTGGACCTACGCCAAGCACCTGCTCTCGCACGAGCGCACCAACATCGCCGACGTGAACCGCGCCAAGCGCGAGCTCGAGCGCCTGAAGCGCATCGCCAAGAGCGAGGGCGTGTACGACGACCAGCGCTTCCGCGACGAGATCGCCAAGCTGGAGGTCGACATTGTCGCGCTCGAGATGATGGTGCTGCGCGTGCTTTCGGCCGCCACCTCGGGCAAGAATTCGCTCGATGTCGCGGGCCTGCTCAAGATCCGCGGCAGCGAAATCCAGCAGCGCTACAGCGAACTGATGATGCTGGCCGGCGGCGCCTATTCGCTGCCGCTCATCCGCGAAGCGATGGAAGCCGGCTGGCAGGGCAACTTCCCGGGCGGCAACCCTGCCCTTGCACCGCTTGCATCGACCTTCTTCAACATGCGCAAGACCACCATCTACGGCGGCTCGAACGAAGTGCAACGCAACATCGTCGCCCAGACGGTGCTGGGCTGAGGAGACAAGAACATGGATTTCAATTTCACCGACGACCAGGAACAGCTGCGCGACGCCGTTCGCAAATGGGTCGACAAGGGCTATGACTTCGAACGCCGCCGCGGCATCGAGGCCCAGGGCGGCTTCTCGCGCGAGGCCTGGGACGAACTGGCCGAACTCGGCCTGGGCGGCCTCTACATCGCCGAGGACGACGGCGGCCTGGGCATGGGCCCGGTGGCCGGCATGGTGGTGATGGAAGAACTGGGCCGCGGCATCGTGCTGGAGCCCTTTGCGCAGACGCTGATCGCCGGCGCCGTGCTCAGCGGCTACGCCAGTGCCGACACCAAGGACAACTGGCTGCCGCGCATCGCCGGCGGCCAGGCCATCGTGGTGCTGGCTCATCAGGAACGCAAGTCGCGCTACCGCCTCGACGTGTGCGAGGCCCATGCGGCCAAGGCCGGCGAGGGCTGGTCGCTGACCGGCGCCAAGAGCGTGGTGCCGGTGGGCGACGAAGCCGACGCCTACCTGGTGCCGGCCAAGGTCGACGGCAAGATCGCCCTCTTCCTGGTCGAACGCAGCGCGAGCGGCGTCGAGGCCCGCGGCTACGGCACGCAGGACGGCGGCCGCGCGGCCGAGGTGGTGTTCGACAAGGCGGACGCCACGCTGGTCACGGCCGACGGCCTGGCCGCGCTCGAATACGCGGTGGACGTCGGCATTGCCGCCACCTGCGCCGAAGCGGTCGGCGTGATGGACAAGACCCTGGCCCTCACCGTCGACTACATGAACCAGCGCAAGCAGTTCGGCGTGACCATCTCCACCTTCCAGGCGCTGCGCCACCGCGTGGCCGACATGAAGATGCAGCTCGAGCTCGCGCGCTCGATGAGCTACTACGCCACGCTCAAGCTCAATGCGCCCGCCGAGGAGCGGCGCCAGGCGCTGGCACGCGCCAAGTACCAGCTGGGCGTGTCGATGCGTTTTGTCGCGGCGAATTCGGTGCAGCTGCATGGCGGCATCGGCGTGACCGACGAATACATCGGCAGCCACTATTTCCGCAAGCTCACGCAGCTCGAAATGACCTTCGGCGACACGCTGCACCACCTGGGCGAAGTGTCGGCGCGCATGCAGGACACGGCCGGCGTCTTCGCCTGACGGAGTTTTTCCCATAGCATCCAACGCCCGCCCGCCTTGCGCCGGCGGGCGTTCTTACTGGAACCCTGCCAGGAACACACATCACATGCCATCACGCCGCACCCTGCTGGCCCTCGGCCTCGCATCGACCGCCATGCTGACCGCCTGCGCCACCGTCCCTTCGCCTTCGTACACCGAACGCCCGCCGATCGTCTTCATGCACGGCAACGGCGATTCGGCCGCGCTCTGGCAAACCACGATCTGGCGCTTCGAGTCGAACGGCTGGCCGCGTGACCGGCTCTTTGCGCTCGACCAGCCTTATCCACTGGCGCGCGACGACGATGCCGTGGCGCAGCCGGGCCGCAGCTCGACCGCCGATTCGGCCCTCTTCCTGAAGGCCGAGGTCGACAAGGTGCTGAAAGCCACGGGCGCCGGCAAGGTGGTGCTGATCGGCAATTCGCGCGGCGGCAACACGATCCGCAACTACGTGCAGAACGGCGGCGGCGCGGCCGTCGTGAGCCACGTGGTGCTGGGCGGCAATCCGGCGCACGGCATCTGGGCCGTGAAGGGCTTCCGCGAGAACAACGAGTTCTCGGGGCTCTCGGGCTTCATGCAGCAGCTCAACGCACCGAAGGGGCCGAACGGCGACGAGGTCACGCCGGGCGTGAAGTGGCTCACCTTGCGCTCGGACAACAACGACAAGTACGCCCAGCCCGACGGCGTGTGGATCGGGGTGCCGGGCCAGCCGACGAACATCGGCTTCGACGGGCCGGCGCTCAAGGGCGCGACCAACCTGGTGCTGCCGCGCGTGGACCACCGGGAAACCTCGTTCTCGCCCGCGGCGTTCGCGGCGACCTGGCAGTTCCTGACCGGCGAAGCGCCGCGCAGCACGGCGGTGGCACCCGAGGCGAGCGTCGTGCTCGACGGCCGCGCGGTGGGCGCGGAGAACCTTTCGCTCAATGGCGGACAGGCCACCGTCTACGCGGTGGATCCGGCCACGGGCGCACGGCGCGGCGATGCGGTGCACAGCAAGAGCATCGGCGCCGATGGCCGCTGGGGTCCGTTCGATGCGCGCGGCGACACGGCCTACGAGTTCGTGCTCAGCGCACCCGGCTACGGCATCACGCACATCTACCGCAGCCCGTTTCCGCGCAGCAGCCGCGTCGTGAACCTGCGGCCCGAACGCCTCACGCCGGCCGATGGCAGCGCCCAGGCGGTCGTCGTCTTCACGCGGCCGCGCGGCTACTTCGATGCAGAGCGCGACACCATGCGCTTCGACGGCCAGAGCCCGCCGCCCGGTGTGCCGCCCAAGGGCTCCGGCGTGTCGAGTTCGCGTTTGCGCCTGGCCGCCGCGCAACCGCAGCGCGCAGTGACCGGTGAATTCAACGCGGAGCGCATCACCGGTCTGACATGGCCTGCGGCGCAGCAGCACGTGACGGTGCTCGAGCTGACCTACTGACTGATCAAAGAGCAAAGAGGGCCACGGACATGAATGACACGACTTCTCCCTTCGTGCTGGCGGCACGCGATGCGCGCGGCGTGGCCACGCTGACGCTGAACCGCCCGGCCTCGTTCAACGCCCTCTCCGAAGGCATGCTGGGCGCGCTCGAACAGGCGCTCGCTGACATTGCGGCCGACGACACCGTGCGCGCCGTCGTCATCGCGGCAGCGGGCAAGGCCTTCTGCGCGGGCCACGACCTGAAGGAAATGCGCGCCGAACCCTCGCTCGGCTACTACCAGCGGCTGTTCGAGCGCTGCGGCGCGATGATGCTGTCGATCCAGCGCCTGCCCGTGCCGGTGATCGCGCGCGTACACGGCATCGCGACGGCCGCGGGCTGCCAGCTGGTCGCGGTGTGCGACCTGGCGGTGGCCTCGAGCGAGGCGCGCTTCGCGGTCAGCGGCGTGAACGTGGGCCTGTTCTGCGCCACGCCGAGCGTCACGCTGTCGCGCAACCTGGGCCGCAAGCAGGCCTTCGAGATGCTGGTAACGGGCGAATTCATCGGCGCGGAGGAAGCCCGCGAGAAGGGCCTGGTCAACCGGGTGGCGCCGCCCAGCCAGCTCGACGCCGCGGTGGAGGCGCTGGTGGCCAGCATCGTCGCCAAGCCGCGCCAGGCGCTTGCGCTCGGCAAGGCGCTGTTCTATCGGCAGCTCGAAACCGGCATCGAGGCCGCGCTGGCCGATGCCAGCCAGACCATGGCCTGCAACATGATGGACGAGAGCGCGCTGGAAGGCGTGCAGGCCTTCATCGAAAAGCGCCCGCCCGACTGGAAGCGCTAGGTGTCGTGCAGCCGCGAACTCTGCGGCAGGTGTGCCATCAGGAATTCCATCTGGTCCGCCAGGATGCGGCGGTTTCGCAAAATGAAATCTTCCCAGAGGCTGGGCACGTAGGGCGCGTACAAGAGCGGCATGTTGGCCTGCTCGGGCGTGCGGCTGCTCTTGCGGTGGTTGCAGGGCCGGCAGGCCGTGACCACGTTCATCCAGGTGTCGATGCCGTTCTGCGCGAACGGAATGATGTGCTCGCGCGTGAGCTCGTCTTCATGGAAATGCCCGCCGCAGTAAGCGCAGATGTTGCGGTCGCGCGAGAACAGCTTGCTGTTGGTGAGCCCCGGGCGCTGGGTGAAGGGGTTGATGCGCGGCACGCCCTTGGTGCCGATGATGCTGTTGATCGCGATCTGCGACTGCTGGCCGGTGATGGCATTGTGGCCGCCACGGAACACGGCCACCTGCGCGCCCACCTCCCAGCGGACTTCGTCCGCTGCATAGTGGATGACCGCCTGTTCGAGCGATATCCATGACTGGGGCAGCCCTTGGGCCGACAGCTTCAAGACCTTCACCACACGCCTCCTCAAAAAGGGAAGAATCACGGAAAGACCAGGGACACGGAGCGCGCCGGAGACCACTTCAGGCGACGCACTGAGTCACAATATACCGGCTTTGTGACAAAACGGCCTGATGTGCCCATTCGACGGGCAAAAGGCGCTATCAAAAAGATACCCACCCATGCAGGTTTTCCGCGGCTTCCGGCACCCGGGCGTGGCTCCGGCCTGCGCCCTCACCATCGGCAATTTCGACGGCGTGCACCGTGGCCACCAGGCCATGCTGGCGCTCTTGCAGACCGAGGCGCGCCATCGCGGGCTGCCCAGTTGCGTGCTCACCTTCGAGCCGCATCCGCGCGACTACTTCGCCGCCGTCACCAAGAAACCCGACCTGGCGCCCGCGCGCATCGGCACGCTGCGCGACAAGCTCACCGAGCTCGCGGCCTGCGGCGTGGCGCAGACGGTGGTGCTGCCCTTCGACGGCCGGCTGGCCTCCCAGTCGCCCGAAGCCTTCATCCAGAACGTGCTGATCGACGGCCTGGGCGCACGCTACGTGCTGGTGGGCGACGACTTCCGCTTTGGCGCCCGGCGGGCCGGCGACTACGCCATGCTCGACGCCGCCGGCGATGCGCACGGCTTCGATGTGGCGCGCATGAACAGCTACGAGGTCCATGGCCTGCGCGTTTCCAGCTCGGCCGTGCGCGAGGCGCTGGCCGAGGGCCGCATGGCCGATGCCCAGCATCTGCTCGGGCGGCCCTACACGATCTCGGGCCACGTGGTCCATGGCCGCAAGCTCGGCCGCGCGCTGGGCGCCTCGGCGCCCGGCAAGGACGACGGGTTCCGCACCCTCAACCTGCGCTTCAAGCACTGGAAACCGGCGGCCAGCGGCATCTTCGCGGTGCTGGTGCACGGGCTGGCCGACCAGCCGCTGCCCGGCGTGGCCAACCTCGGCGTGCGCCCCTCGCTCGATGCCAACGACGTCAACGCGGGCCGCGTGCTGCTGGAGACGCATTGCCTGGAGTGGCCCTCGCATCTGGGAGCCGAAGGGGCCTACGGTAAAATCGTCCGCGTGGAACTCCTGCACAAACTGCACGACGAATTGCGCTACACCAGCCTCGAGGCCCTGACTGCGGGCATCGCAAAGGATGGGCGCGACGCGCGCGCGTTCTTTGCGTCGACCCACGCCGAAACCCACCGCCAGACCACGCGCGACCGAATTTAGCCCTGCACGCACCGTGCTGCCGCCCTTCGACAAGCTCAGGGCGAACGGCTTTTCTTCCGCACCGACCGCTCAAATGCAGTTCGGGCTGAGCCTGTCGAAGCCCCTCTGTTTCGCACTCCAACATGTCTGACGCCGCTTCCCCCACCGACTACCGTTCCACGCTGAACCTGCCCGACACCCCCTTCCCGATGCGCGGCGACCTGCCCAAGCGCGAACCGGGCTGGGTCAAGGAATGGAACGACGAAGGCCGCTACCAGCGCCTCCGCGACGCCCGCCACGGCGCGCCCAAGTTCATCCTGCACGACGGCCCGCCCTACGCCAACGGCCAGATCCACATGGGCCACGCGGTGAACAAGATCCTGAAGGACATGATCACCAAGGCGCGCCAGCTCGAAGGCTACGACGCCCTCTACGTGCCCGGCTGGGACTGCCACGGCCTGCCGATCGAGAACGCCATCGAAAAGCAGTACGGCCGCAACCTGAGCCGCGACGAGATGCAGGCCAAGAGCCGCGCCTACGCCACGGAACAGATCGCGCAGCAGATGGCCGACTTCCAGCGCCTGGGCGTGCTGGGCGAATGGGACCATCCCTACAAGACGATGGACTTTGCGAACGAAGCCGGCGAGCTGCGCGCCTTCAAGCGCGTGATCGAACGCGGCTTCGTCTACCGCGGCCTCAAGCCCGTGTACTGGTGCTTCGACTGCGGCTCGTCGCTGGCCGAATTCGAGATCGAATACGCCGACAAGAAGAGCCAGACCATCGACGTGGCCTTCAAGGCGCATGAGCGCGAGAAGGTGCTCAAGGCCTTCGGCACCGACCACACGATCCTCGGCGACATCTTTGCCGTGATCTGGACCACCACCGCGTGGACCATCCCGGCCAACCAGGCGATCAACCTGAACCCGGAGATCGAGTACTCGCTGGTCGACACCGAGCGCGGCCTCCTGATCCTGGCCAACTCGCTGGTCGAGATGTGCATGACGCGCTATGCGCTCGACGGCAAGGTGCTGGCCACGGTCAAGGGCGAGAAGCTCGGCGGGCTCGAGTTCGAGCATCCGCTGTACGACGTTGATGCGGGCTACCAGCGCCTGTCGCCGGTGTACCTGGCCGACTACGCCACCGCCACCGATGGCACCGGCCTGGTCCACTCCTCGCCTGCCTACGGCGTGGACGACTTCAACTCCTGCATCGCGCACGGCGTGGCCTACGACGACATCCTGAACCCGGTGCAGGGCAACGGCAGCTACGCGCCCGACTTCCCGCTGTTCGGCGGGCAGAACATCTGGAAGGCCGTGCCGGTCATCATCGCGGCGCTGCGCGATGCCAATCGCCTGCTCACCACCGAGACCATCACCCACAGCTACCCGCATTGCTGGCGCCACAAGACGCCGGTGATCTACCGCGCCGCGGCGCAGTGGTTCATCCGCATGGACGAGGGCGAAGGCGTGTTCACCAAGGACAAGGCGCCCAAGACGCTGCGCCAGACCGCGCTCGACGCCATCGAACAGACCAGCTTCTATCCGGAGAACGGCAAGGCCCGCCTGCACGACATGATCGCCGGGCGGCCCGACTGGTGCATCAGCCGCCAGCGCAGCTGGGGCGTGCCGATCCCGTTCTTCCTGCACAAGGATTCAGGCGAGCTGCATCCGCGCACGATGGAAATCCTCGACCAGGCCGCCGACATCGTCGAGAAGGGCGGCATCGAGGCCTGGAGCCGCGTCACGGTTGAAGAAATCCTGGGCGCCGAAGACGCGCCGCACTACACCAAGAGCACCGACATCCTCGAGGTGTGGTTCGACTCGGGCTCGACCTTCTATCACGTGCTGCGCGGCACGCACCCCAACGTGCACCACGAGAGCGGCCCCGAAGCCGACCTGTACCTCGAAGGCCATGACCAGCACCGCGGCTGGTTCCATTCGTCGCTGTTGATCGCCTGCGCGCTGGAAGGCCGCGCGCCCTACCGCGGCCTGCTCACGCACGGCTTCACGGTGGATGCCAAGGGCATCAAGATGAGCAAGTCGCTCAAGAACGGCATCGACCCGCAGGAAATCAGCAACAAGCTGGGCTCGGAAATCATCCGCCTGTGGGTGGCCGCGAGCGACTACTCGGGCGACATCGCGGGCGACGACAAGATCCTCGCGCGCGTGGTCGATGCCTACCGCCGCATCCGCAACACGCTGCGCTTCCTGCTGGCGAACACGAGCGACTTCGACATCGCGAAGGATGCCGTGCCGCTCGAGGAACTGTTCGAGATCGACCGTTATGCGCTCTCGCGCGCGGCGCAGTTCCAGGCCGAGATCCTTGCGCACTACAAGGTGTACGAGTTCCATCCGGTGGTGGCCAAGCTGCAGATCTACTGCTCGGAAGACCTGGGCGGCTTCTACCTCGACATCCTGAAGGACCGGCTCTACACGACCGCGCCGGGCTCGCTGGCGCGCCGCAGTGCGCAGACGGCGCTCTGGCACATCTCGCAGGCAATGCTGCGCTGGATGGCGCCGTTCCTGAGCTTCACGGCCGAAGAGGCATGGAAGTTCGTGAGCACGGGCAAGCCGGGCGAATCGATCTTTGCGCAGACCTACAGCAAGTTCGCCGCGCCCGACGAGGCACTGCTCGCCAAGTGGAGCCGCATCCGCGAGATCCGCGACGTGGTCAACAAGGACATCGAAGCCGTGCGCGCCGAAGGCAAGGTCGGCTCGTCGCTGCAGGCCAAGCTGCAGCTCAGCGCACCGGCCGACGACTTCGCGCTGCTGGAGTCGCTGGGCAACGACCTGAAGTTCGTCTTCATCACTTCCGCCATCGAACTGGCGGCGGGCGAGGCGCTGTCTTCGGTGGTGACGCCGAGCACGGCGCAGAAGTGCGATCGCTGCTGGCACTACCGCGACGACGTGGGCCACGACCCGGCGCATCCGACGATCTGCGGCCGTTGCACGAGCAACCTGTTCGGTGCCGGCGAGCCGCGGAGCTTTGCCTGATGGCGGCGGCACGCACCATGTCGGCATCGCGCTCGCGCAGCGGCAGCATCTGGCCATGGCTCGGGCTGGCGGCGATCATCCTGATCATCGACCAGTTCACCAAGACGCTGATCCTGGGCTACTACAAGCTGGGCGACGCAACCTACGTGACGAGCTTCTTCAACGTGGTTCGCGCGCACAACACGGGCGCCGCGTTCTCGTTCCTGGCCGACCACTCGGGCTGGCAGCGCTGGTTCTTCACGGCCATTGGCGTGGCGGCCGCGGTGTTCATCATCTGGATGCTGAAGTCGCACGCGGGGCAGAAGCTGTTTTCGTTCTCGATGGCCTGCATCCTGGGCGGGGCGATCGGCAACGTGATCGACCGGATGATGCACGGCTACGTGGTGGACTTCTTGAGCTTCCACGCGGGCAACTGGTACTTCCCGGCGTTCAATGCGGCGGACAGTGCGATCACGCTGGGGGCGATCTGCCTGGTGCTGGATGAGATACGGCGGGTTCGGCGGGGAAAGTGACGGTTTTTCTTTAGGGGGAGCGCCCGGCAGGCGGCGCGGCGCGGTCGGCCCCACTGTGCCGGCCGCTTCGCGGCTGCCCTGCGGTGCTCGCGTTTCGCGGGGTCTCGCAGAACTCGCCTGCGGCTCAAACAGCTGCGAGCCCTGATCCGCGAAACGCTGCGCTCCTCGGCGGCACAGAGGGGCCGTCCACACCGCGCCGCATGCCGGACGCTTTGTCGTGTGTTCAATGCCGCCTGCCCTCACCCCGGCCCTCTCCCGGAGGGAGAGGGAGCAAGATGGGCTCTCACGCTCGCGAGGGTTTCTCCCCACTTCATCGGCTGTCATGGCGGGGTCATACTGCCGCGGTGAAATGTAATCGATTACATGACACCGCACGAATGAGCATCCAAGCCGTTGCAGCCAAAGCCGGGGTTTCCGTGGCCACCGTGTCGCGGGCCTTCAATTTCCCCGACAAGGTGACCCGATCCACGCGGGAGCTGGTGGAGCGCGTGGCGCGTGAACTCGACTACGTGCCGAACGCCAGCGCGCGCACCTTGCGCACCCAGCGCAGCCGTGCGCTGGGCGTGGTGCTGCCGACGCTCTTGAATCCGACCTTTGCCGAATGCCTGCAGGGCATCGCGCGCGCGGCCATCGCCGGCGGCTACGCGATCATTCCGGTCACCACCGGCTACCAGCTCGACGAGGAAGAGCGCGCGGTCCACCTGCTTCTGGCCGGCAATGTCGACGGGCTGATCCTCGTGGTCTCCAATCCTTCCACGTCGGCCGCGCTGGCCCGGCTGCGCACCGCCGGCACGCCCTACGTGCTGGCCTACAACAGGCATCCCGGGCATCCCTGCGTGACCGTCGATGGCGAAGCGGCCGTGGCCGATGCGGTGGCGCGGCTGGTGCTGCACGGGCATCGCCGCATCGCGATGGTCAGCGGCACGCTCGCCGCGTCCGACCGCGCGCAACAGCGCTACCGCGGCTACCGCAAGGGCATGGCCGATGCCGGGCTCAAGGCACCGCCGCTGATCGAGGTGCCGTTTGTCGAAAGCGCGGTCGATGCGCTCGCCGGCGTGCTGCGGGCGCCTGGCCGGCCCACCGCGCTGGTCTGCTCGAACGACCTGCTCGCCATCCGCAGCATCCGCGCCGCGCACCTGGGCGGCCTTGCGGTGCCGGACGACCTCAGCGTCATCGGCTTCGACGGCATCGCGCTCGGCGAAGACCTGACGCCGGCGCTCACCACCATCGCGCAGCCCAACGACGACATCGGCCGCCGCAGCGTCGAGCTGCTGATCCAGGCGATGGCCGGCGGCACCGCGTTGCAGGCCGATGCGAGCCTGCTGCTGCCGTACTTCTTCCGCGATGGCGAATCGTGCGCGGCCGCGCGCGACGCCGCCAACGACTGATCGATCACCTCGCCTCTGTCTCCATATACCCATCCAAGGAGTTCTTTCATGTCCCTCCGTATTTCCCGCATGGCTCGCCTCGGCCTGATCGCCGCCGCGCTCGTTGCCGCTGGCAGCGCCATGGCCCAGACCGCCATTTGCTACAACTGCCCCACCGAATGGGCCGACTGGGGCACGCAGCTCAAGGCCATCAAGGCCAAGACCGGCATCACCGTGCCGGCCGACAACAAGAACTCGGGCCAGTCGCTCGCGCAGCTGGTGGCCGAGAAAGCGAGCCCCGTGGCCGACGTCACCTACCTGGGCGTGACCTTCGCGGTGCAGGCGCAGAAGGAAGGCGTGGTCGAGCCCTACAAGCCGGCCGCGTGGAAGGACATTCCCGACGGCCTGAAGGACCCGGCCGGGAACTGGTTCACCATCCACTCGGGCACGCTCGGCTTCATGGTCAACGTCGATGCGCTCAAGGGCAAGCCGATTCCGAAGTCGTGGGCCGACTTGCTCAAGCCCGAATACAAGGGCCTGATCGGGTACCTCGATCCGGCCTCGGCGTTCGTGGGCTATGTCGGCGCGGTGGCGGTGAACGAGGCACGCGGCGGCACGCTCGACAACTTCGCGCCGGCCATCGATTACTTCAAGGCGCTGCAGAAGAACGAGCCCATCGTGCCCAAGCAGACTTCCTACGCGCGCGTGCTGTCGGGCGAGATCGCGATCCTGCTGGACTACGACTTCAATGCCTACCGCGCCAAGTACAAGGACAAGGCCAACGTCGCCTTCGTCATTCCGAGCGAAGGCACGCTGGCCGTACCCTACGTGATGAGCCTGGTCGCCAAGGCGCCGCATGCGGCCGAGGGCAAGAAGGTGCTCGACTTCGTGCTGTCCGACGAGGGGCAGGCGATCTGGGCCAAGGCCTATCTGCGGCCGGTGCGCGCGAGCGCCATGCCCAAGGACATCGAGGCGCAGTTCCTTCCTGCTACCGAATACGCGCGCGCGAAGAGCGTGGACTACGCGCGCATGGCCGAGGCGCAGCGTGCGTTCTCTGATCGGTATCTCAAGGAAGTGCGCTGAGTTTTGTCCCGGATGCGTTCAGGGCGCGCTCCCGCTGATGGGGTACCTTGCTCCGCGAATGTCCTCCGGCCTGCGGCCTTCCCCTTGATTTCGCTGCGCAAGGCACCCCATCAGCGGGTGCGTTGGACAGAGCGGTCGTTGATCAGCGGTACACCCAGAGCGTGCCCTGGTGCACAGGCCATCGGGTGCTCCCCGCAGCGAAATAAAGGAGGAGCCGAAGGCGGGGGACATTTGCGGAGGGGAGTACCCGGTGGCCTGTGCACACGCCCCGAACAAAACAGCGACAAGAACACAAGCGCGTAATGAAAAACTGAGATGAAGCAACCCAACGCCTGGAACCCCCGCTGGCGCCTGCTGGCCTGCGCAGCCCCCGCCGCCGTTTTCTTCGCGGCCTTCTGGCTGCTGCCGGTGGTGCGCCTGCTCACGCTGCCGGCGAGCAAGGGCTGGTCCACCTACTTCGCAGTGCTCACCGACTCGCGCTACCTGCAGAGCATGGCCAACACCGTGGCACTGTCTGTGGCCGTGACGTTGGCAACCCTGCTGCTCGGCGCCGCCGTCGGCATCTACCTTGCGCGTCACGCCTTCGCGGGCAAGCGCATGCTGCTGTCGCTGCTCACGCTGCCGCTCTCGTTTCCAGGCGTGATCATCGGCTTCTTCGTGATCCTGCTCGGTGGGCGGCAGGGGCTGGTGGCCGACATCGGCGACAGCCTGTTCGGCGAGCGCATCACCTTCGCCTACGGCCTGCTCGGGTTGTTCCTGGCCTACCTCTACTTCTCGTTGCCTCGCGCCATTGCCACCTATGCTGCCGCGGCCGAGGCCATGAACATGCAGCTGGAAGAAGCCGCGCGCTCGCTCGGCGCCTCGCGGCTGCGCGTCGCGCGCGACGTGTGGCTGCCCGAACTCGCGCCCACCACGCTCGCATGCGGCGCGATCCTGTTCGCCACCTCGATGGGCGCCTTCGGCACCGCCTTCACGCTGGCCAGCAAGTTCGAGGTGATCCCCATCACCATCTACAACGAGTTCACCAACTACGCCAACTTCGCGCTCGCCGCATCGCTCTCGATCGCGCTGGGCCTCGTCACCTGGCTGGTGCTGTTCGCCGCGCGGCGCTTCGGCGCCAACCCCGTCGCGCGCTGAATCATCAAGGAACTCCCCCATGCGAAAGAACACGCAACCCCGGGCGCCCTTCCTGCTGGCCATCACCGTGCTCGTGAGCTTCTTCATGATCGCCCCGATGCTGCTGTCGGTGATGGCCGGCTTGGTCAACAACTACAGCGCGGGCCTGAAGAGCGGCCTCACGCTCCGCTGGCTCGGGGAGGTATGGGACAACTACGGCGGCACCGTCGGCTGGTCGCTCGCGCTGGCGCTGGCCTGCGTGATCGGCACCGTGCTGCTGGGCGTGCCCTGCGCCTATGCGCTGGCGCGCAGCCGCTCGCGCGCGGCGCACATCTTCGAGGAGCTGCTCACGCTGCCGGTGGCGGTGCCGGGACTGGCCACGGCGCTGGCGCTGATCCTTGCCTACGGCCAGCTCACGGCCTTCCGCCAGAGCTTCGCCTTCATCCTGGTGGGCCACATGGTGTTCACGCTGCCGTTCATGGTGCGTACCGTGAGCTCGGCCTTCCAGCGCGACGACCTGCTCGCGCTCGAAGAGGCGGCCCGCTCGCTGGGCGCGAACTTCCGCCAGCGCTTCATGGGCATCCTGGTGCCCGCGGTGTTCCCCGCCATCGTGGCCGGCAGCCTGATGGTGTTCACGCTCTCGGTGGGCGAGTTCAACCTCACGTGGATGCTGCACACGCCGCTCACGCGCACCCTGCCCGTGGGCCTGGCCGACAGCTATGCCTCGATGCGCATCGAGATCGGATCGGCCTATACGCTGGTCTTCTTCGCGGTCATTCTTCCGGTGCTGTGGGGCCTTCAATATCTTGCCAACCTGATGCAGAAACGCCATGGAACTTGAACGCATTCCCATCGACATCGCGAACTGCGCGAAAACCTACGCCGACGGCACGCGCGGGCTGCTGCCCACCCACCTGCATGTGGAGGCCGGCGAGGTGCTTGCGCTGCTCGGGCCCTCGGGCTGCGGCAAGACCACGCTGCTGCGGCTGATCGCGGGGCTCGAAGCACCCGACGAAGGCAGCCGCATCGTGTTCGGCGGGCAGGAGGTCACCGATCGGCCGGTGGAGCATCGCGGCGTGGGCATGGTGTTCCAGAGCTATGCGCTGTTTCCGCAGATGACGGTGGCAGCCAACATCGGCTACGGGCTGCGCATCCGCGGCGTGGCGCCGGAAGAGGAAAGGCGCGCGGTGGGCGAGCTGGTCGACCTGACGCGCCTGGGCGGCCTGGAGAACAAGCGCCCCGCCGAGCTCTCGGGCGGCCAGCGGCAGCGCGTGGCGCTGGCGCGTGCCGTGGCCGTGCGCCCGCGCGTGCTGCTGCTGGACGAGCCGCTGGCCGCGCTCGATGCCAAGCTCAAGGAGTCGCTGCGCGACGAGCTTGCCGAACTGCTGCGCCGGCTGCACATCACGGCCATCCACGTCACGCACGACCAGCAGGAGGCCCTGGCCATTGCCGACCGCCTGGCGGTCATGAGCGCCGGGCGCATCGTGCAGATCGGCCGCGGCGAAGAGCTGTACCGCGCACCGGCGCATCCCTTCGTTGCCGAATTCCTGGGCCGCGTCAACCGCCTCGCGCGCGAAGCCGACGCCATTGCGCAAGGCGTTGTCCGACTCGGCGGAAGCACCCTGCCTTGCCCACCCGCCTGGCGCAGCCATGCGATGCTGCTGGTGCGCCCCGAAGACGTCGAAGTGAGCGCGCCGCGGCCCGACTGGGGCACCGCCACGGTCGAGCGCCGCACCTTCCTCGGCGACCGCGTGCAGCTGCAGTTGCGCGTGCAGGACCAGCCCTTGCTGGTGGCCGACGTGGGCCGCGACACACCCTTCGGGCCCGGCGATCCGGTGGGCCTGCGCATCCAGCCCGACCGCCTGATGACCTCGCAGGAGACCATCGCATGACGACGACAACGACACAAGACACCACCTTCCTGGTCCAGCTGACCGACCTGCACATCCGCGAGCCGGGACGCCTGGCCTATGGCC
Organism: Variovorax sp. 05T418; assembly: GCF_056396385.1. NCBI lineage: Bacteria > Pseudomonadati > Pseudomonadota > Betaproteobacteria > Burkholderiales > Comamonadaceae > Variovorax > Variovorax sp. 05T418. Next base: position 731,859 of record NZ_JBFTLJ010000004.1, read on the forward strand.
GCATCGACACCGCGCCCTACCTGGAGCGCGCGGTGCAGTCGGTGCTGCGGCTGCCGCAGCAGCCCGACGCCGTCGTGATCACGGGCGACCTCAGCGACTTCGGCCGCGCGGCCGAATACGAGCACCTGGCGCGCCTGCTGGCGCCGCTCGCGATGCCGGTCTACCTGATGCCCGGCAACCATGACGAGCGCGGCCAGCTGCGCCGCAGCTTTCCCGGCCACGCCTACCTGGCGGCGGGCGTGGGCTCGGCCGGCTTCGTGCAGTATTCGGTACGCATCGGCGCGCTGCGCCTGCTCACGCTGGACACCTGCGTGCCGGGCGCGAGCCACGGCGAACTCTGCAGCGAGCGCCTGGCCTGGCTCGAGGAACAGCTCGATGCCTGCCGCGGCGAGCCGGTGGTGATTGCCATGCACCACCCGCCTTTCCGCACGCTGATCGGCCACATGGACGAGATCGGCCTGCTGCAGGGCGCCGAGGCGCTCGAGGCCCTGGTCGCGCGGCACCGCAACGTGGAGCGCGTGATCTGCGGCCACCTGCACCGCGCCATCGACGTGCGCTTTGGCGGCAGCATCGCATCGACTTCGCCGGCGCCGGCGCACCAGGTCTGCCTGGACCTGTCGCCCGATGCGGCCTCGGCCTGGACGCTGGAGCCCCCGGGCTTCAAGATTCACGCCTGGTCGGCCCGGGACGGCCGGCTCGTGACCCATCTGGCAGCTTCCGGCACTTTCGAAGGCCCTTTTCCCTTCCATGACAACGGAGCGTTGATCGACTGAGGCCATTCATGTGGAAAATGGGGCCGCAAACGAACAAAAACGAAAAGGATAGAAACCGGCATCCATGAAGCACCTCCTGAACCTGCTCGCCGCCGTTGCCCTGCTGGTGTGGGGCACGCACCTCGTGCGCACGGGCGTGCTGCGCGTGTTCGGCGCCAACCTGCGCAAGATCCTGGTGCAGAGCATGCGCAACCGGTTCACGGCCGCGCTGTCGGGCATCGGCGTCACGGCCCTGGTGCAGTCGAGCACCGCCACCTCGCTGATGACCTCCTCCTTCGTGGGGCAGGGCCTGGTCACGCTGCCGGCGGCGCTGGCGGTGATGCGCGGGGCCGACGTGGGCACGGCGCTCATCTCGGTGCTGTTCTCGGCCGATCTCTCGTGGCTGTCGCCGATGTTCATCTTCGTGGGGGTGGTGCTGTTCATCACCCGCTCGGCCAGCGTGGCGGGCCGCGTGGGGCGCGTGCTGATCGGGCTGGGGCTGATGCTGCTGGCGCTGCAGCTGGTGGTGGAAGCGACCGAGCCTCTCTTTTCGGCGCCGGCCGTGCGCGTGCTGCTGGCCTCGCTCAACAGCGACGTGCTGCTCGAGATCACCATCGGCGCGGCGCTGGCGATCGTGGCCTATTCGAGCCTGGCGGTGGTGCTGCTGGTGGCGGCCATGGCCAGTTCCAACGTGGTGCCGCTGGATGTCGCGCTCGGGCTGGTGCTGGGCGCCAACCTCGGCAGCGGCCTGCTGGCGGTGCTGACCACGGCCAAGTCCGCGGTGCCGGTGCGGCAGGTCACGGTGGGCAACCTGCTGTTCAAGGGGCTGGGCGTGGCCATCGTCGCGCCTTTCGTCGGGCTCTGGCTGCGCTACGTGCAGCCGCACGTGCCGAACGCGACGCACGGCGTGGTGCTGTTCCACCTGGCGTTCAACGTGCTCATCAGCCTGGGCTTCATCGGGCTCACGCAGTGGGTTGCCGCGCTGGTCACCAAGATGCTGCCGGTGCCGCCGCTGCCGGCCACCTCCACGCGGCCGCATCACCTCGACCCGTCGGCGCTGTCGACGCCCTCGCTCGCCATTTCCAACGCGGCGCGCGAGGCGCTGCACCAGGCCGACGTGGTGGAGACCATGCTCATCGGCACGCTCGACGTGATCCGCCACAACGACCTGCGCCTGGCGCAGGAACTGCGGCAGCTCGACGACACGGTGGACGAGCTCTACTCGGCCATCAAGTACTACATGACGCGCATCTCGCGCGAGGCGCTGGGCGAGGAAGAAAGCCGGCGCTGGACCGACATCATCAGCTTCACCATCAACATGGAGCAGATCGGCGACATCATCGAGCGCGTGATCATCGACATCGAGGACAAGAAGATCAAGCCACAGCGCAATTTCTCCGAGGCGGGCATGGCGGAAATCGTCGAGCTGCACGGGCGGCTGGTCGCCAACCTGCGGCTGAGCATGAGCGTCTTCCTGAACGGCAACGTGCGCGACGCGCAGCGGCTGCTCGAGGAGAAGGCTCGCTTCCGCGACCTCGAGCGGGCCTATGCCACCACCCACCTCGACCGCCTCTCCGACCGCACCACGCTGAGCATGGAGACCAGCTCGCTGCACATCGACCTGATCAGCGACCTGAAGCGGATCAACTCGCACATCTGCTCCATTGCCTATCCGATCCTCGAATCGGCGGGCGCGCTGGCGCCGAGCCGGCTGCGCGAATCGCGGCTCGGGAAGATCGAGGGCTGATCTGGCGTCGGGTCGGTCAGTGCGCCGCCGGGAACGGCGGGACTGAGAACTGCTCCTGCCGGCGGCGCAGGCAGAAATCGACCAGGTCGTCGAGCTCGGTGGCCTTGTCGAACACCGCATCGGCGCCCAGCTGCGCGCACTTGCGCCGCATCTGCGGCGTCAGGTGGTTGCTGAGCACCACCATCTTCTGGTTCGGATCGCGGTTGCGGCAGGCCTCGAGCACGCCGAAGCCGGTGCCGTCCTTGAGGAACAGGTCGACGATGGCCAGGTCCCATTGCGACAGGTTGCCCGCGAGCCAGCGCGCGCCCTCGTTCTCGGTTTCGGCCTGGCCCACCGGATCGACCCGCGCCACCTCGCGCAGCGTGCCGGCCAGGTTCTCGCGGATGGCGGGGTTGTCCTCGACGATGAAGGTTCTGACGGTGTCCATGGCGCGGGCCTTCGCTGGCTTTGCTGAAGGCTACAAAGTGCGCCTTGCACAAGACGCAGGCATGACACCCCACCGCGGGTAGGACGGCGGCTGGCCCGGCCTCAGAGCGTGAGGATGGTGCAGCCGGTGGTCTTGCGCGCTTCCAGGTCGCGATGCGCCTGCTGCACGTCGGCCAGTGCATAGCGCTGGTCGATCGGGATCTTCACCGCGCCGCTCTGCACCACGGCGAACAGGTCGTCGGCCATGGCCTGCGTGCTCTCGCGCGTGGCAATGTGCGTGAACAGCGTCGGTCGCGTCACGTAGAGCGAGCCCTTGGACGCGAGCGTGCCCAGGCTGATCGGCGGTACCGGGCCCGAGCCGTTGCCGAACACAGCCAGCAGGCCGAACGGGCGCAGGCAGTCGATGGAGCCTTCCCAGGTGTCCTTGCCGACCGAGTCGTACACCACCTTCACGCCCTTGCCGCCGGTGATCTCCTTGACGCGGGCCGCGAAGTTCTCGGTGCTGTAGTTGATGGCATGCGCCGCGCCGTGTTCGAGCGCGAGCTTGCACTTGGCGTCGCTGCCGGCCGTGCCGATCAGCTGCAGGCCGAGCGCCTTGGCCCACTGGCAGGCGATCAGGCCGACGCCGCCGGCCGCTGCGTGGAACAGGATGAAGTCGCCGGGCTGCAGGCCTTCGGCCGGCAGCGTCTTCTTCAGCAGGTATTGCGTCGTGAGGCCCTTGAGCATCATGGCCGCGCCGGTCTCGAAGGAGATCGCATCGGGCAGCTTGCAGACATTCTTGGCCGGCATCACGCGCAGCTCGCTGTAGGCACCGGGCGGCTGGCTCGCATAGGCGGCGCGATCGCCGGCCTTCAGGTGCGCCACGCCTTCGCCCACGGCCTCGACCACGCCCGAGGCTTCCATGCCCAGCTGCAGCGGCATCTGGAACGGATAGAGCCCGCTGCGCTGGTAGGTGTCGATGAAGTTCAGGCCCACGGCCTTGTGGCGGATGCGGATCTCGCCGGGGCCGGGCTCGCCCACCTCGACGTCGACGATCTTCAGTTCCTCGGGGCCGCCATGGCGGTCGATACGGACGGCTTTGCTCATCATCTTTGCAGTCTCCAGTCGCACAGAAAAGAAGAGGCGCATGGTGCCACGTTTGGCCTTCGCGCGACGGGGGCGGGGAATGCCCGGTAGAGTCGGCGGCCATGCAGATCCAGCAGCGCCTCACGCCTTCCACCGTCTTCCTGCTCACCGTGCCGCCGCTGCTGTGGGCGAGCAATGCGGTGGTCGGCCGCCTGGTGCGCGACCTGGTGTCGCCGCTCACGCTGAACTTCGTGCGCTGGGTGATCGCGTTCGTGCTGCTGCTGCCGCTCGCATGGCCGGTGCTGCGCCGCGGCAGCCCGATGTGGGCGCACTGGAAGCGCTATTCGGTGCTGGGGCTGCTGGGCATCGGCAGCTACAACGCATTCCAGTACCTGGCGCTGCAGACCTCCGCGCCGATCAACGTCACGCTGGTGGGCTCCAGCCTGCCGCTGTGGATGCTGGCGGTGGGCGGCATTTTCTTCGGCGCGCGTGTCGGCGGGCGAGAGATCGGCGGCTCGCTGCTCTCGATGCTGGGCGTGCTGCTGGTGCTGAGCCGGGGCGAATGGCGGCAGCTGCTCGCGCTGCGGCTGGTGCCGGGCGATCTCTACATGATCCTGGGCACCATCGCCTGGGCGTTCTACAGCTGGTTCCTCGCGCGCACGCGCGAGCCGCAGGACGTGCGGCAGGACTGGGCCGCGTTCCTGATGGCGCAGCTGGTGTTCGGCCTCGCATGGTCGGGCCTGTTCGCGGCCGGGGAATGGACGCTGGCCGATGCGCGCATGGAGCTCGGATGGCCGCTGCTGGCGGCGCTGGCCTTCATCGGCATCGGCCCGGCCGTGGTGGCCTACCGCTGCTGGGGCAGCGGCGTGCAGCATGCGGGGCCGCAGGCCGCGAGCTTCTTCATGAACCTCACGCCGCTGTTCGCCGCGCTGCTGTCCGCGGCCTTCCTGCGCGAGCCGCCGCACTGGTACCACGGCGCGGCCTTTGCGCTGATCGTGGGCGGGATCGTGATCTCGTCACGGCGCCCATAGCCGCGCGCGACACGAAGCGCGCGCAGCCTGGGGGCGAGCTCAGTACGTGCCGGGGTAGGCGCCGCCGTCGGCCAACACGTTCTGTCCCGTCATGTAGCCGGCCTGCATGCTGCAGAGAAAGGCGCAGATCGCGCCGAACTCGGCGGGCGTGCCGAAGCGCCTGGCCGGAATGTTCTTCTTGCGGGCTTCCCACACGGTGTCGAAGTCTTGTCCCGACTTCTGCGCCGCGCCGGCCATCGTGCCCTTCAGGCGGTCGGTGTCGAAGGAGCCGGGCAGCAGGTTGTTGATGGTCACGCCCTGCGCGGCGATGGGCGTGCGCGCCACGCCGGCCACGAAGCCCGTGAGGCCGCTGCGCGCACCGTTGGAGAGGCCGAGGATGTCGATGGGCGACTTCACAGAGCTCGAGGTGATGTTGACGATGCGTCCGAAGCCGCGCTTGGCCATGCCGTCGACCGTGGCCTTGATGAGCTCGATCGGCGTCAGCATGTTGGCGTCGACGGCCTTGATCCATGCCTCGCGGTCCCAGTTGCGGAAATCGCCCGGGGGCGGGCCGCCGGCGTTGGTGACGACGATGTCGAAGTCGTGGCCGAGCGCGAACACCGCCGCGCGGCCGGCCTCGGTCGTGATGTCGGCGGCCACGTGCTTGACGAAAGGCGCCGGCGAGCCGGCTGCCGCTGCGGCCAGCTTCGCAGCCGCCGCTTCGAGCGCCTCGGCGCCGCGCGCCACGATCACCACGTTCACGCCCTCGCGCACCAGCGCCTCGGCGCAGCCGTAGCCCAGCCCCTTGCTCGCGCCGCACACCAGCGCGGTCTTGCCTGCAATGCCCAAATCCATGTTGTTGCTCCTTGACTGCAGGAGCGCTAGCGCCCCGTGCGTGTGAAAACGAAGATGCCCGCAATCACGAGCACCGTGCCGGCCGCGATCCACGCGGTGAACGGTTCGCCGAGTATGACCACGCCCATGAGGATGGTCGACAGCGGCCCGATCATGCCGGTTTGCGCGGCCATGGCCGGGCCGATGCGCTCGATGGCCATCATGACCATGAGGACAGGCACCGCCGTGCACAGCGTGGCGTTGAGCACCGACAGCCAGATGACCTCGGGCGCCACCTGCATTGCGGCGCTCATCGGCCGCGTGAGCGCGAACTGCAGGATGCACAGCAGGCAGGCCACGGTGGTGGCTAGGCCCACGAGCCGCAGCGAGCCCAGGCGCTTGACGAATTCGCCGCTGTAGACAAGGTAGGCCGCATAGCTCACGGCGCTCAGGAACACGAGGAAGGTGCCCCAGGCCGCCGCGCCGCCGCCCTTGCCGCCGCCGCCGATCCAGAGCTCGTGCCCGAACACGAGCAGCACGCCGGCATAGCTCACGATCATGCCGAGCACCTGCGGCCGCGTGGCGCGCCGCCGGTACAGGAGCCAGCCGAACAGCAGCACCAGCGTGGGGTTGAGATAGAGAATGAGCCGCTCGAAGCTGGCCGAGATGTAGGCGAGCCCGGCAAAGTCGAGAAAGCTCGCCAGGTAGTAGCCCGAGAAGCCGAGCCCGGCCACGCCGAACCAGTCGCGCAAGGTGAGCGCGGGCTTGCCGCGGCCGGCCCACCACGCCATCAGCGCGAACAGCGGCAGCGCGAACAGCATGCGCAGCATGATCAGCGTGATCGCATCCACGCCGTAGCGGTAGGCCAGCTTGACGATGATGGCCTTGCCGCTGAACGCGACCGCGCCGAGCGAGGCGAGGATGAGGCCGGGCGCAAGGCTCCTCGCGCCGCTGGCTGAAGAAGAGGGAATGCCGGTCTGTACGGCGGACTTGGTCATTCCCCGATCATCGCGTAGCCGTCAAAAGCCTGCCGCCAGGCCATCGCGGCGCGGATCGCTGGCGGCCACGTAGCCTTCGACCGACGGATCGCCCGCGCGCCAGATGAACTGGCCGGCGCCGAAGTCCTGATAGGAGTCGTCGATCACGTCCAGGTGGTGGCCGAGCTCGCGCAGGCCCTGCACCGTGGCCGGGTTCATTGCGGCCTCGACGTTGATCTCGAGCCCCGCGTTGAAGCGCCAGCGCGGCGCATCGCAGGCGGCCTGCGGGTTCTGCTTGTAGTCGAGCATGCGCACCAGCGTCTGCATGTGGCCTTGCGGCTGCATGTTGCCGCCCATCACGCCGAAGCTCATCACCGGCTGGCCGTCCTTGGTGAGGAAGGCCGGGATGATGGTGTGGAACGGCCGCTTGCCCGGCGCCACGACGTTCGGGCTCTCGGCCTTGAGGCTGAAGCCATGGCCGCGGTTCTGCAGGCTGATGCCGAACTCGGGCTCCACGCAGCCCGAGCCGAAGCCCATGTAGTTGCTCTGGATGAAGCTCACCATCATGCCGCTCTCGTCGGCCGCCGTGAGGTAGATGGTGCCGCCCTTGACGGGGTTGCCGGCCTTGAAGTCCTGTGCCTTTTTCACGTCGATGAGTCTCGCACGCGATGCGAGGTAGGAGTCATCGAGCATTTGCGCGGGTGTCACCGTCATCGACGATGGCTCCGACACATAGCGGTAGACGTCGGCGAAGGCGAGCTTCATCGCCTCGATCTGCAGGTGCTGCGAAGCGACCGAGTCGACCGGCAGCGAGGCGATGTCGAACTTTTCCAAGATGCCGAGCGCGATCAGCGCCGCAATGCCCTGCCCGTTGGGCGGAATCTCGTGCAGCGTGTGGCCGCGGTAGTCGCGCGAGATCGGCTTGACCCATTCGGGCTGGTAGGCCGAGAGGTCGGCCACCGTGAGCGAGCCGCCCTGCTCCTTCGAGAACCTGGCAAGCGCCTCGGCAATCTCGCCGCTGTAGTAGGCCTCGCCCTTGGTGCGGGCAATGGCCTTGAGCGCGCGCGCGGCGGCCGTGAAGCGGAACAGCTCGCCCACTTCGGGTGCGCGGCCCCAGGGCATGAAGGTCTGCGCGAAGCCCGCCACCGATGCCAGCACCGGCATGGCCGCGGCCCACTTCTGCTGCACCACCGGCGGCACCAGGTAGCCGCGCTCGGCGATGTCGATGGCCGGTGCCAGCAGGTCGGCGAAAGGCAGCTTGCCGAAGCGCTCGCTGAGCGCCACCCAGCCGCGCACCGCGCCCGGCACGGTGACCGAATCGATGCCGCGCATCGGCGGCGTGGCGGCGTCGGCGCCGTACTTGGCCTTGAAGTAGTCGGGCGTCCAGGCCTTGGGCGCGGGGCCCGAGGCGTTGAGGCCGTGCAGTTCCTTGCCGTCCCACAGGATGCAGAAGGCGTCGCTGCCCAGGCCGTTGCTCACGGGCTCGACCAGCGTCATCACGGCCGCGGTGGCAATGGCCGCATCGACGGCATTGCCGCCCTGCTGCAGCATGCGCAGCCCCGCCTGCGAGGCGAGCGGGTGCGAGGTCGACACCACGTTGCGCGCGAAGATCGGAATGCGGGTGGAGAGGTAGGGGTTGCTGAAGTCGAAATTCATGGGAATGTGCTCGCTTATTCGTTGGTGATCTTGCGCTCGACCACGATCTTTTTCCATTTGGCAGCGTCGGCCGCCACCATTTTGGCGAACTGCTCGGGCGTTCCGGCGGCGGCAGGCTCGATGCCCAGGCGCGACAGTTTTTCCTTCACCTCGGGATCGGCCAGTGCCTCGTTCGCGGCTTTGTTGACGCGCGCCACGATGTCCGCCGGCAGGCCCTTGGGACCGTAGAAGCCGAACCAGGTGTTCGACTCGAAGCCCGGCAGCGTGTCGGCGATCGGCGGCAGTTCAGGCGCGAGCGGGCTGCGCTTGGGCGTGGTGACGCCCAGCGCGCGCAGCCGGCCGTCGCGCACGTGCGGCATGCCGGTGGGAAGCGAATCGAATAGCACGTCGACCTTGCCGCTGATCAGGTCGGGAATGGCCAGCGCCGTGCCCTTGTAGGGAATGTGGGTCACGAACACGCCGGCCTGCGCCTTGAAGAGCTCCGCAGTGAGCTGCACGATGGTGCCGTTGCCGCTGGACGCGTAGTTGAGCTTGCCGGGGTTCTTCTTTGCGTGGTCAATCCATTCGCGCACGGTCTTTGCGGGCGAGTTGACCGGCACCAGCATGATGCTCGGCGCATCGCCCACATGCGCGATGGGCGTGAAGTCGCGCACCGTGTCATAGGGCAGCTTGCTGGTGATGGCCGGCCCGATGGAGTGGGTGCTGGTGGTGGCCAGCAGCAGCGTATAGCCGTCGGCCGGCGCCTTCGCGGCCATGTCGGAGCCGATGGCGCCGCCCGCGCCCGGCTTGTTGTCGATGATCAGCGAGGTGCCGAGCTTTTCGCTCATCTTCTGTCCGAGCGTGCGGGCGAAGAGGTCGGTTGCGCCGGCCGCCGGGAACGGCACGATCAGCCGCACCGGCTTGTTCGGATAGCCCTGGGCCACGCTGGCCGTCGATGCAGCCACGCAAAGCGCCGCCGCGGCCGCTTGGAGGAACTGGATTCTTTTCATGGTGCTGATTCTGGCCCGGTGGAGAAAAGCTCGCATGCTATGCAGCCGCCGCACATCAAGCCAGATAATCCAGCTTATTCAACTATGAGTGCTGCTTATGACGAAGAACGCCACGGAGGAAGTCTCGCTGCAGCAGCTGCGGGCGCTGGCGGCGGTCGCCGAGTCGGGCAGCTTCACATTGGCAGCGGAAAGCCTGCAGCTGACGCAGCCGGCCATCAGCCACCTGGTCAAGCGCATGGAAGAGCAGCTCGGACAGCCGCTCATCGTGCGCGGCCGCCGTATCCAGTTCACGAGCGCGGGCCAAGTGATGGTCGAGACCGCCGTGCGGGCGCTGCGGATGATCGATGAATCGGTGGACGCCTGCCGCTCGCAGTCGCAGCTGCGCGAAGGACGCGTGGTGCTGGCAGTGGGCCACCTCACGGCGGGCGCCCTGCTGCCGCCGATGCTCGGCCGCTTCTCGCAGAAGCACCCCACGCTGGCCACCACGCTGCTGGACAGCACCGCCGAGCAGATGATCTCGCGCATCCTCTCGCAGGAGGCCGACCTGGGCTTTGGCTCGGACATCGGCCAGAAGCACTCGGAGCTGGCGACCGAGCCGCTGTTCACCGAGCGCATGGCCCTCTTCGTACGCGACGACCATCCGCTGGCGCAGCGCGTGGTGGTCGATGCCCGGCAGCTCGAGGCGCTGCCCTTCATCCACGTGAACCCCGACGCCAACGTGTGGCGCGCCGTGAGCCGCCAGCTGTCGAGCATGGCGAATGTGTATCCGCGCGTGGTCCACCATGTGTCGATGCTGTCGACGGCCTTCGGCCTGATCCAGGCGGGCGCGGGTGTGGCGCTCCTGCCGCGCTATGTGGAGGTGCTGATGCCCGGCAACCTGCGCGCGGTGGCTGTCACGCGCCCGGCGCTCGAATACCCGGTCGTCGCGGTGCGGCTGGCCAAGCATCCGCTGAGCCCGGCGGCGCTGGCCTTTCTGGCCATGGCACGACAGCACATGAAACCGCCCCGCGCAAACAAGCCCTGAAAAAGAAAACGGCGCCCAGAAGGCGCCGTCGTTTTTATTCGTGGAACACCGCGGAACCGGCTTTGCCGGGCCGCTGGTGTTGCCCCCTTGAGGGGGGAGTCGAGCTACACGAAGTGAGCGAGGGACGGGGGTGGGCCGTTTAATCCTCGACGAAGGCTTCTTCGCGCTTCGCCTTGACCGCCGGCAGCAGCACGATCACGAGCAGCAGCAAAGCGGCAAGCAGCAGGCCGAGCGAGATCGGACGCGTGACGAACACGCTCCAGTCGCCGCGCGACAGCAACAGCGAGCGGCGCAGGTTTTCTTCCATCATCGGCCCGAGGATGAAGCCCAGCAGCAACGGCGCAGGCTCGCAACCCAGCTTGAAAAAGGTGTAGCCCACGAAGCCGAAGATGCCGACCATCCAGATGTCCCAGGTGTTGTTGTTCGTGGAGTACACGCCGATGGCGCAGAACAGCACGATCGCCGGGAACAGGAACTTGTAGGGCACCGACAGCAGCTTGATCCACATGCCGATGAGCGGCAGGTTCAGGATGATCAGCATCGCGTTGCCAAGCCACATCGAGGCGATCAGGCCCCAGAACAGCTCGGGGTTGCTGGTCATCACCTGCGGGCCGGGCTGGATGTTGTGGATCGTCATTGCGCCCACCATCAGCGCCATCACCGCGTTGGGCGGAATGCCCAGCGTGAGCAGCGGGATGAAGGAGGTCTGCGCACCGGCGTTGTTGGCCGCCTCGGGAGCTGCCACGCCGCGGATGTTGCCCTTGCCGAACGGCACTTCGCCGGGATGCAGCTTGGTCTTCTTCTCGATGGTGTAGGCCGCGAAAGCCGACAGCAGCGCACCGCCGCCGGGCAGGATGCCGAGCGAAGAGCCCAGCGCCGTGCCGCGCAGCACCGCGGGAATCATCCGCTTGAAGTCTTCCTTGGTCGGGAACAGGCCCGAGACCTTGGCGGTGAACACTTCGCGCTCGTCGTCGGGGCGCGAAAGGTTGGCAATGATTTCGCCGTAGCCGAACACACCCATGGCAATGGCCACGAAGCCGATGCCGTCGGTCAGTTCCGGAACGTCGAAGCTGTAGCGCGCCACGCCCGAATTCACGTCGGTGCCGACAAGGCCCAGCAAGAGGCCCAGCACGATCATCGCGATGGCCTTGAGCAGCGAGCCCGAAGCCAGCACCACGGCGCCGATCAGGCCCAGGATCATCAGCGAGAAGTACTCGGCCGGGCCGAACTTGAAGGCCAGCTCGGTGAGCGGCGGCGCAAAGGCCGCGAGGATCAGCGTGCCGACGCAGCCCGCGAAGAACGAGCCCAGGCCCGCCGCGGCCAGCGCCGGACCCGCACGGCCCTTGCGCGCCATCTGGTAGCCGTCGATCACGGTCACCACCGACGAAGATTCGCCCGGCAGGTTCACCAGGATGGCGGTGGTCGAGCCGCCGTACTGCGCGCCGTAGTAGATGCCGGCCAGCATGATCAGCGCCGACACGGGCGGCAGCGCGTAGGTGGCGGGCAGCAGCATCGCGATGGTCGCGACCGGGCCGATGCCCGGCAG